>NZ_JBMPPM010000004.1:0-702985 GCF_049339885.1 Undibacterium sp. TJN25
TTTATAACGAACGGCGAATGCATTCGGCGCTAGGCTATCAATCACCCAATAAATTCGAAGCACAACTCGCTCGGCAAGCGGCTTAAATCTGGAAACCCGATTGGTCCAGCCCAAGGGGTTCAGTCCATTTGCTGGGAAATTTGCACGTAATTCTGACCCACGTTTAGAACACAATCCTACTTATCTTGATGAGTAGGAGATTGGAGTGATCGACGTGGCATTACTAGGCATTATTCGACGCTGGCACATTCGTGACCAGGTCCCCTTGAGAGAGATCGCCAGAAGGCTGGGCATCTCACGCAACACCGTCCGGCGCTATCTGCGCTCGGAAATCACAGAGCCGGCCTACGCGGAGCGGCAAACAACCAGTGCCATCGATAAATATGCTTTCCAGCTTTCGGGCTGGTTAAAGACGGAGGCAGGCAAAAACCGCAAGCAACGACGCAGCCTGAAACAACTGCACTTGGATCTGAAGGAATTGGGATTCGAGGGGTCGTACGACCGGGTGGCAGCCTTTGCCAGGCAGTGGAAGGTGGATCAAACTGACCGGGTCAATTCAGCAAGCAAAAGAACAGTCAATCTTCGCTGGACTTCCCCCCCATTCTAGATACCTCAGTCGATCTGATATTCCCTCGTACAAAATTTTCACTACCTGTTCATCCCACGGGGAATACACACATCTTTCATTTTCTGGGCATTCGAAATTACAAAGCTACTCAATGGCAAGCGCAAATAAAACAACCGAGCGCCAAGTAATGTCTCATGCAAATTCGCCTCCCATCAGCTCTAATTTCAATTTTAAATATTTTAATTAAGTAACCTTAAAAGATTTATTTGACAGGTTATTTAATTAAGGCGTAATGTGCCATTCTTATTACAAGGTATGCGGCCCTTTGGCCTTTTAAGGAGAAAATATGTCGATTGAAAATGTGAACGTAGTGCTGGCCCATGGTGCGTGGGCTGACGGATCAAGCTGGGCCAAGGTCGTTACTGCGCTCAAGGCGAAGGGAATTCAAGCGTCAGTTGCCCCGCTTCCTTTGACGTCACTGCCAGACGACGTAGCCGCAGTCCTCCGATCGGTTGAGCGGGCTGCGGGACCTGTTGTCTTGGTGGGACATGCCTACGCCGGCGCCGTTATCGCTGAAGCCCGGTCTGAGAAGATCAAGGCGCTTGTTTATGTTGCGGCACTAGCTCCCGATGAAGGAGAGAAGGTCGCAGATGTATTTTACAGAGCCGAACCACACGCTCTAGCGCCTAAACTCGCACCCGATCAAAACGGCCTCATATGGCTGCCCGAAGATGGGTTCCCGGCAGCCTTTGCGCAAAACGCCTCGGCAGACGAGTTGGCGATACTCGCTGCAGTACAGAGACCTATTTCACCTGTCTGCATAATGGTTCCTGTGTCCAGGCCACTTTGGAAGGATGTTCCCGCATGGTTCTTGATTGCCGAGGAGGACCGGATGATCGTTGCGGAGACTCAGCGCTTCATGGCTGAGCGTATGAAAGCGCGAATACGGTCCCATCGCGTGGATCACTCTCCGAGCGTCACTGCTCCCGCTGTCGTCGTCGACATCATCGTCGATGCAATCCTCGCAACGATTCCCACCTAGCAATCAACGACCGCAATAGTGAGAGGCCCACAGTGCCTCTCCTATCCTGAAAGAAATTTCTTGATTCAAACTAATCTCGCACATTTTTAAGTAACCCGTTAAAAACATATTGACAGGTTATTTAATCAAGAAGATACTGGCGTTGTTGTATCCAAAGAGGTTTCATAACGCTCGTAAAGGAGAATCACCATGGCCACGATCACATACCAAACCGCCGACGTAAACGGATTCAAAATTTCTTATCGCGAAGCCGGGACTTCCGGCAACCCAAAACTGCTGCTTTTGCATGGTTTCCCAAGTGCTGGGCATATGTTTCGGGACCTCATCCCGTTATTGGCTGATCGGTTCCATATCGTTGCGCCCGACTTGCCTGGTTTTGGCCAGTCAGATATGCCGGCTCACGACAAATTCGCCTACACGTTTGATAACCTGGCCAACGTGATCGAGAGTTTCACGGAGACCGTCGGTTTTGATCGCTTTGCGGTCTATGTGTTTGACTACGGCGCACCTGTGGGTTTCAGGCTGGCGATGCGGCATCCTGAACGGATTACCGGGATCATTTCTCAGAACGGTAATGCATATCTGGAAGGACTTAGTGATGGTTGGAACCCTATCAAAGCTTACTGGCAGGATGCGTCAGAAGCGAATCGCAATGCACTCCGTGCGTTCCTCGCGCCAGAAACAACTCGCTGGCAATATACCCACGGAGTGAGTGACACAAAAGCAGTGTCCCCAGATGGCCAAGGCCTCGACAACTTCTATCTTGCGCGTCCAGGTGCCGCCGAAGTTCAACTTGATCTGTTCGGCGATTACAAGAGCAACGTAGCACTCTATCCGGATTTTCAGAAATATTTCCGTACGCACAAACCGAAATTTTTGGCGGTATGGGGCAAGAATGACCCATTCTTTTTACCTCCTGGCGCAGAAGCATTCAAGCGAGACATTCCAAATGCCGATGTGCGCTTTTTCGACACAGGCCATTTTGCCCTAGAAACGCATAGCAGGGAAATTGCTGAAGCGATCAGCGAAGTTTTCAGCAAGGCGTAGGGACCGTCATCAAAGCAGATAGTGAGGGTCGCTACCCAATCCTTGCTGTCGGCGGATACCGCTCACCCGCATGGAGCGGTATCCAAGCCCTCCATCCAAAGTCATTTTTACAAGGAATTAGCATGAGCCGCATTGTACGTATACATGAATATGGCAACGCCAGTGTTCTTAAGATCGAGAACTTAGAGGTACCAGCTCCTGCGTCCGACGAAGTTCAAATTGCAGTCAAGGCGATAGGGATCAATCGCGCAGAAGTAATGTTCCGTAATCACGCGTATCTGCAGGAAGCAGAATTTCCGAGTCGCCTCGGATATGAGGCAGCAGGCGTTGTATCAGCAATCGGCAGTGGCGTTAAGGATATCAACAAAGGCGATGCAGTCAGTATCGTTCCACCACTTGATATTGCCCGTTGGGGTACTTACGGTGAAGTCGTCAATGTACCTGCGCGGCTCGTGGTCAAGCATGCAAAAAACCTGTCTTTCGAAAAAGCCGCGGCAGTCTGGATGCAGTACGTCACTGCCTGGGGCGCGCTGGTGGATTACGGCAAGCTCACCAAGGGTGACTTCCTCATCGTAACCGCGGCCTCCAGTAGCGTCGCGTTGGCGGCAATTCAAATCGCACGGATGGTTGGCGCAATAGTGATCGCATCGACGCGCACCAGCAACAAGCGCCAGGCTCTGATTGATGCCGGCGCGCATCATGTCGTGGCTGTTGACGAGGAAGATATTGTTCAACGGGTCATGGAAATCACCGGTGGAGTTGGTGCCAGGCTAGCGTTTGATCCGGTGGTCGGGCCTTCGTTTGACAAGTTGGCCGCCAGTTTGGCTCGCGGCGGAACACTCATCCAGTACGGTGCTCTTAGCCCTGAACCGACGCCGTTTCCGCCATTCACGGTTCTTGGTAAGAGCTTGACCTTGAGGGGGTATCTTTACAGCGAGGTGGTGTCTGACGACGCCGCTCTTGAACGTGCGAAGGATTTCATCAATGGCGGACTGGAGTCAGGCGCGCTGGCCCCATTGATTGCCAAAATTTTCCGGCTTGATCAAATTCAAGAAGCGCATCTGTTTCTGGAGTCGAATACTCAGGTAGGCAAAGTTATCGTAACCGTGTAGTCGGGAGCAGGAACGATTTCTCACAGCTCAATGACTTCTCTGGCGCCAGACGCCTGGCACCGGAGACTTGCGTAGAGGAAGCCCATAAACGTTCTGGAGGTTCGCTGTTTACCTCTGTCCCGCGACAGAAAGCCTGGCGACAAGGGCTAGGTCTGGACGCCGTCGTCCTTATGCATCACCTTACTTTTTAACGCTTTTAGGAGAAAAACCATGTCAAAATCTGTCGCAATTGTCACTGGCGCAAGTTCAGGGATCGGAAAAGCTACGGCCCTTCGCCTCGCTCGTGATTTTAGTTCCATTGTCCTCGCCGCACGGGATGGGGAAAGCTTGGCCAGTGTCGGAGAGCAGGTCCAGGCCCTGGGCGCGGAGCCTCTCGTGCTGGAACTTGATTTGATGGCAGCTACAGCGGCCGAAACGGTGGTTAATGCAACCATCGAGCGCTTTGGCCGTATCGACGCATTGGTCAATGTCGCGGGAGCTGTACCCGGACTCGACGTGTTCCAGATGACCGACGATCAGTGGAACACAGGGATGGAGCTCAAATTTCACGGCGCGCGCCGACTGACGATTCGTGCATGGGACGCATTGAAATCGTCTAAAGGTTCCGTAGTATTTATTTCTGGCAACGCTGCTGTCATCCCAAAAGCAGGCGCTGCAGCCGTGGGATCAATCAACGCCGCCATCGAAGCGCTAGCCAAGGCCTTTGCCGAAAAAGGAATTGAGGATGGGGTGCAGGTCAATAGTGTGTCTCCCGGCGCAATCATGACAAGTCGCAGGCTTGGGATGATTGAGAAGGCGGCTGCCGCCAAAGGCATCACATTAGAACAGGCCAAACATGCTTTCCTGGTTCAAGCTGGTGTGAGTCGCTTCGGGGAACCAGAGGAGATTGGAGATCTGATTGGATTCCTGGTTTCTCCACCCGCAAAATGGATGACTGGTTCTGTCGTGCGCATAGACGGTGGTGAAGTAAAGTCAGTCTAACTGCAGGTCACGATATTGCTTCTGGCGGTGCATCGCCCCATTCAGGTGGCGGGGTACCGGCTAGGAGCGACGGCAGTAAGCGTAGCTGCCAATACACGTCAAGGACGTCAATTCAGCTGCAGCAATATGGATAAGAAAATTTCCGTCCATTTTGGTCAAGAACTATGCAGTTGCCCAAGTTGATCCAAATACCTCCTTGTCACAGAATCTATAATATTTTTGCTTTAGCTGATCCGCTTATATATTCTTTTGGCGCTAGGTGCTCCATCGTCTGCTTTGCCCAAACGAGCTCGATGCGCAGCTTGCTTTGCTCGGTTGCCGCAAGTCGCCATACTGCACCAGCGACGACTTCGCCGTGGCGTGCGATCCAGAAATACCATTGTGCATGCTATCCCTTCGCATCCTTTCACCCTCGCAAAATCCTCAAAGCAAATAAGTTGCGCCATTGCTCTTGCGATTGGTAACAACAGCGCGCCTGGTGAATGCCATCGCCGTTGCACATTCCATCGCAATGCAGAGCCGGCAGCCTCGCCGAAGGCCGTGCCATCAACCAGGATCTGGCCAAATTCCTGGTCTTTTTCCAGGATCTTGTTGAGGGGGAGCAAATCATTGATCACCGCAGCATCCAGCACCCTACCCTTGTGATCGAGCACAAATCGCCGGAACCATTCACGCAGGTTGCGCGCTTGTCCAGCGATAGCGTCCAGGTCCCGCTGATTGGAGCCACGCTTAAGTAACGCTAGCACATCCTCTGGGACAAGTTTCGATTGCTTGAGCCAATCCACCAATCCTCCTCCCGTTCCTAGCCAGTCAATCGGCGTATCACCCGGGATCGCAATGGAATTGAGAAAATCAAGAGCGACATCATCTGCAAGAATAATTGCAGGCTCGCGGACATCTGTCATCTCGGCTGGCTCCTTCTTACAAAGCATATTTGGTTCATCTATGACAATCACATTTAGTAACCCTCAAAACACAAATTGACAAGTTACTAAATATTACATACACTGTCCGTAGGAACAGCATCTTTCCCGAAATTATTTCTTTTTTAGCGCGTTTCCTGAAGGTTTTTCACTTTTTCATCATCAGATTTAATAACCTGTTAAAACGAAATTGATAGGAATATCATAGTAGCTAATAGACATACGGCAACCTGTTTTTTTGAAAACGACTGTGTTGCAAACAAATGCTGAAGAGGTCGTATCATGGGACAACAGAAAGTAAGTTCTGAGCGGGTAAGTCTATTTTCTGATGGCGTGTTTGCAGTCATCATCACGATTCTCGTACTGGATCTCAAAGTTCCCGCAACAGAGACATTCAGCAACCTCTTGTCCTTATGGCCTACCGGCCTCAGCTACGCGATCAGCTATTTTTTTGTTGCGATCGTATGGGTCAATCACCATCATCTGTTCCGCTTTGCCGACACCGCGACATATCGGTTGATATGGGTCAACTTTGCACACCTTTTCATGGTCTCGCTCGTCCCTTTTTCTACATCCTGGATGGCCAAAAGCCATCTTGCTGCAGTTCCGACAGCGCTCTACGCGACGGTTTTCGTGTTGGTCAATGCAACCTATATAGGCTTGTGCTGGGAGGCCGTTCATCGGTCGCCGGAAGTAGATGTCCCTGAGAACATACGCAACATGATGCGTATGCGTTCTATTGCTACTCTTATCCTCTTCGCCGTCGCAGCAGGTGTATCTCTCATATCTCCCTTCTGTGGAATCGCGCTAATAAGTATTTGCCTGCTCCTTTACCTTCGTCCTTAAACATCACGGCGCCCAGCTCTCATGCCTGGCTTAATGGAAAATGTGATGCAGGCCTCCATCGATCACCAGACGTCAGTATTCGATACGACCTTTAGCAAGCAAGCATTCCAAGACCGTCGAACTTATACATCTGGACCATTCTCGGACGCTAGGCGACGACGACGAGTGCACGTATTAACCTTTCAACAAATACATAGTAACCCGTTAAAATGAACTTGACAAGTTACTTTATTTGCTTATACTGATTAAATCAATGATTGATTAACTGTCGTCGCAAGGAATTAAAATGGACATCACGCAATATCGTAAAGTTGATGTAGATGGCTTTGGCATCTTTTACCGAGAAGCAGGTCCGGCAGATGCTCCGGTGCTATTGCTATTGCACGGATTCCCTAGTGCTGGGCATATGTTTCGAGATCTGATTCCGACGCTCTCCCACCGCTACCATGTGATTGCGCCGGACTTGCCAGGATTCGGGCAATCGGACATGCCCTCCGAAACTGAATTCGAATATACGTTCAGAAATCTTGCCAAGGTTATTGGTCGATTCGCCGAAATAATAGGTTTGGATCAATTCGCTTTGTATGTCTTTGATTATGGCGCGCCGGTAGGATTGCGTGTGGCCGTTAATCATCCTGAGCGTATCACCGCCATTATTTCTCAGAACGGCAACGCTTACGAAGATGGCTTAAGTGCTGGATGGAATTCGATGAAAGAGTATTGGCGGACACCAACCAGGGAGGTTCGTGATTCTTTTCGATCCGCCTTCACAATCGACTCGACACGTTATCAATACCTGCAGGGCGTAACCGACCCTTCAACCGTTTCTCCCGATGGCATCGTCATGGATGATTACTATCTCGCTCGCCCGGGTGCACACGAAGTACAGTTAGCCTTCTTCCTGGACTATGGAACGAACGTATCAATGTATCCCGAATTCCAAAGATATCTCAGAACTTACCAGCCGCCCCTCCTAGCGGTGTGGGGGAAGAATGACCCGTACTTCTTGCCTGCCGGTGCTATAGCGTTCAAAACAGATATCCCTTCAGCTGAGATACATTTGTTCGACACAGGACATTTTGCGCTGGAAACACATGCATCGCAAATCGGTGAAATCATCGACGATTTTCTGCTGCGCGAGCTTCGCGTGTCAACAGCGAAAAAATCCAGCACGACCCAGTTTGTTTAGCACGGTGCAACCAGCAAATTACTTAATCAATTCTTCAAGAGAGAATCAACATGACGACCCCGATGATCCTCACCGCATTTTTCTTTAATCCCCAGGGGGATCACCGGATGTCCTGGCGTCATCCACAAGCTCGCGGCCCAGAAATTTTTGATCTCGAATACTATCAAGAGCTGGCACAAGCCGCGGAGTACGCGAAACTTGACGCGATCTTTATCGCCGACCATGTGGGCATGTGGGACACTTTCGAAAGTAACGTGGCGCATTATGCAAATGCAAGGTTAGAACCGATTACCCTTTTATCAGCGTTAGCTGCGGTCACCAAGCATATCGGATTGATCGGAACGGCATCAGCATCGTACTCGGAGCCATACAACCTGGCTCGCGCGTTCGCATCGCTGGATCATCTCAGTAAAGGCAGGGCATCCTGGAACGTAGTTACCTCTGCGATGAATGAAGAGGCAATGAATTTCGGACGAGACGGGAATATCGAGCATGCTTTCCGTTACGAACGTGCAGGCGAGTTCCTTGACACGGCCAAAGCATTGTGGGACAGCATTGAAGATGAAGCGCTTTTATTTGACAAGGAAACTGGATTCTTCGCGGACCCGTCAAAGATTCATCGCATTGAACACATAGGTAAGCATTTCAAAGTGCGCGGTCCGTTAAACGTCCCTCGCCCTGTGCAGGGCCATCCCGTTATCGTTCAGGCTGGTTCATCCGAAGATGGCAAAGCCTTGGCAGCCAAACATGCCGACATTAATTTTTCTTTAGTACGGACAATCGAGGAGGGTCAGCGCTACCGGAAAGACTTTGATGAACGACTATTCCAAAACGGGCGTAGTCCGTCTAGTCTAAAGATACTTCCTGGAATTTTACCGCTTGTTTGCAGTTCGGCGGCCGAGGCAAAGGAAAAGCAGGAGTTCCTCAATACATTAACGCCAGAACGGGTTGGTATCGACCTGGTGTCTAGTTGGTGCGGTGTCGATCTGTCGAAATTCCCGATTGATGGCCAACTGCCAGCTTTACCGGAAGATGCAACATTTAACGGCCAGCGCACCAACCTTGACCGGGTTCGATCGTTTGCTAAAGAGAAGCTGACCATCCGTGAAGTTGCCCGGCGCGTGTCGACAGCTGGAACTGCACCGGTGATGGCAGGCACGCCGAAGGACATTGCGGACCAGATGGAAGCATGGTTCACGGCGGGTGCCGGCGACGGCTTCAACCTGATGTTCCCGGTTGTTCCGGAAGATTGGATCAATTTTACTAAGTTGGTTATCCCAGAATTACAACGCAGGGGTCTCACACCCACTGAATACGCTGACGGCACATTCAGGGATAGATTGGGGCTACCGCGCCCTATGAATCAATTTAGCAAGTTGCCAGTGAATAAGTAGTGATATTTTTTCCTGTTTATTGCGTTCTCAAGCCGGAAAAATCTTAAGATACTTAGATGTTTGCAAAAATGACCTGCATCTCCATAATAAGGAAAAGCAATACCTGGAAGTGTGATCGTTTTATGGATGCAAATTATTTCTTGAAGACGCGGCTAGCTCGGATCAACGCAAACTTGTGGAGTGTCCATGCCGCGAGATAGAGAGCATGGGAAGCAGCGCGTGGCGTAATCCACAATGTTAACAGGGATAGTTTCACTTAAAGAGGATCCCGTTCGCAAACTGAGTATCCAAATGTCTATTGTATTGGGTATAGGCGAGAACGGCGACGGCTTGGTAGCTTCGTTGGCGCAATAGACCTCCTAATACAATCTGCTCAGGCTTTGCGATCACTGGCATCAAACAGATATCGCAAGGCTTTTTTTTATTAGCATCTCTCATATCAACACTCTCCACCTCCATTTTGCGACAGGCTAGTCAGCTAAGTTGAGAATTTTTCATCAAAATAACCAGTTAACAATAATTTGACAAGTTACAATGTAAAAAGTAACCTGTTGAATCTGTCAATTAGGTTACAAATTTAGACCGCGTTAGATGCAATGAGTTCTCGGCGAACGAAGCCCAGATACTTTCACTGTATGCATGTAATTTAAATTGTCAGGCACATGCCCTGGATAGGTAGCAGGACCAGGGCCACGTATGTTCTGCTATATCAAACCCAAACTTAAAGGTTCTGTATGAATTCAAGTATTCGATTGGCTGCGCTAACGGTTTTCCTATCCGGTATTGTCTGCATGGGAGCAAGTGCGCAAGAACCTCCAATTCCACGCAACAGATTGCTAGAGGCGCCGGTTTCCCACGGTTTAGCCGTGGAACCAGTCCTCAAGACCTCAACGACTGTCCTTGGCCAGCCGATTGATTACACAAAAACTACCGCTCCTGAGGTAGTTTCGGTAGTTCAAGTGTTTCAGCCAGGTGGCGAAACGGGATGGCATTATCACCTCCATTCCAGCCACATTTATGTACTTGAAGGAACATTAGAACTAGAGATGCTTGATGGTACAAAGCGCGAGTTCAAGACGGGACAAGGCTACATGGAATCAGTGAACGTTTGGCACAACGGTCGTAACAAGGGCTCACAGCCACTTCGACTGTTGGTCGTCAGCTTTATCGAAAAAGAAAAATCGAATAACGTGTTCGGCAAAACGGAATAATTCCAGGAGCTTTTGTCTGGAATCGCAAATTCCGAAGTGTTTGGAGGCGTTCTGGTTCTCGTTTGTGCAGATCGTCCCCTCACAAAATCCAAGGGGATTCGGGGCGGTATGGCGACTTGTTGGCTCAAATCCAGAACTACCGCCTGCTACCAGAGCATTCTCTACACGTCGCGCTGCCCGCCTAATTCAGACTATCGCCGAAGAAATATTGTGGCGCCAATGGCGTAAAGTGCGATGATAGCTGTGTAAAACCGGAGCGCTGCAGACCCGCTACTCCATCAAGAGCCAACATTCGCCAAGGAGGCAGGTGCTTCAGCCGAACGTCTTCCCTAGTTTGCAAGTTCGGTCAACCCACCGAGATCAACGGCACTACAGGCGTGCTGGCGACCTGCATCGCGACAGACCTTCATAATCGCTACCTCACGGCGCCCCTCCCTAATTCCTTGCTTCTGCTACACCACGTCCCTTCATGCCGATGTGCACACGGTCCGCGCTTGATCATTTCGTGAAAATAAATTGACATAAGAACGCCATTTTTTAAAAAATGGTAACTTACATCCAATCTAACCTTTGATATGGGCCATTCACACGATGCGCATCCTTGTTCTTTCTGATCTTCATCATGAGCAGTGGCGCGAATTTGCACCTGTTATAGACCCATCCATCAGCTTGCCAGATGTCGTTGTCTTGGCCGGAGACATCAACAACGGTTCTAATGCAATTAAATGGGCTTCGTCAACGTTTTCTGGCCTGCCAGTCCTGTACGTCCAGGGAAATCATGAGGCGTATGGCTACGATATGGGGCAGGCCGAATCGGAGGTGGCCGCTGCCTGTCAGGCGTCCGACAACATCCAATTACTGAGTTGCAGCGAGAGTATTATTGCCGGCGTCCGGTTTCTTGGCACCACACTGTGGACAGATTTTGAGCTATTTGGGCCAAACGCTCAACCTGCCGCTATGCGCGCGAGCGAAGACGCATTGGCGGACTATCGGCGCATCCGCAAAGGGCCAAGATATCTCACCGCCGAAGATACCGCATCGGTCCACATAACCCAAAAAACTTGGCTGGATAAGAAACTGGACGAATCCTTTCCTGGATCTACCGTAGTGATCACACACATGGCCCCATCGAAATCGTCGGTAGTCAAGCGCTACTCCGAAGATCTGGTCTCTGCTGCCTTTGCGTCACGACTGGATAAAATGGTCATGCGAGCCGATTTATGGATACATGGGCACATGCACAATTCCAGTGACTACCACATCGGGAAATGCAGAGTTGTCTGCAATCCCTGTGGCTACCGGACTAATGACGGAAGGCGCGAAAATCCTTCGTTCAACCCAAATCTCATTGTCGTAATCGAGTAAATCAAGTGGACTACATCAAAGGCATATAAATCCCCAAGCACAAAGACCGTGCTGCCCGTTGACCCGGGCGCATGCTTATCTGTCGATAGCCCAGCGGTGCACTGAGCTATCAACAATTGAGTTACTTAACGGCGGGAAAATCGACGTCAGTATCATTGATACGATTGAACGTATTGGTGAAGATCGTCATGGCGATGGCCATCGATATTTCGACTAACTGTTCATCGGTGTAACCAGCCGCGCGAATCGCGACAAGTTCGCTCTCGCTGATAGTTCCGCTGGTTTTTTGCAAGTTCAGTACGAACTTTACCAGCGCATCGCGCTTGGCCTCACCTGTTGCCTGACCGGCACGAATCTGCTTGAGCGCTTCAGGCGACAATCCGGTCATTTTGCCCAGCAGCGTATGTGCGGCGACGCAATAGTCACAGCCAGTCTGTTCGCTGATCAGCAGCTTGATGGTTTCCAGGTCTTGCTTGCTCAGGCTGCCCGACGCCAGGACACCTTCGGCGTTCAATGCTGCAGCCAATGTTGCCGGCGCCAGATAACCCATGGCGGCGAACAGATTGGGCACGCTACCTCCAGCAATTTTGCGTACTTGAGCATACACGTCAGCGGTTGCGCCAGTGGCTAAGTCGACGGCGGGAATTGTAATACGGCTCATGGTAAGACTCCTTCAGTGGTTATTTGGAGCCTCTACTTTACGTGCCGAGCCTGATTTTTATAAGCCTCGAAATATCCAAAATTCACCTCAAAAGTATCATCTCGATTCCGAGCTTATTTTTCTTCGTACGACGCGATAAAAAAAGTGATAGCCTTCAAATGCCGCTTGCAAAAAAATATACAGGCAAGCGATCGCGGTGCTTTATGAACGCTCCTTAATGTAGGTGAGGCCGCTGCGATCTTCACCCCTGCAACCTCTCGCTTCGCCCTTTGTCTGGCGGACAGTAGAGCCAACCCGAGGGAGATACTAATATGACGCAGCAAAGCGACAATGAAACCACACCGCCTTGGGATGCAGCGCGAGTAAACCTTACTTCGAAAGAGCTTGCCCCTGGTGTGTACGCAGTGATGCCTGACGACGTATTTGCCAAGGACCATGTTGGTACCACTGCAGGCTTCCTAATTGGCGAGCGAGGCGTTCTCGTTGTCGAGTCGATGTTAAATGGCGATCTCGCCTCTCAACTGATTGGGCTTGTACGCCAAGTGACGACGAAGCCTATTCGCTTCCTTGTCAATACGAGTTATCACGGCGACCACGCCTACGGGAACTATCTTTTTCCGGAAAGCACTGTTGTCATTCAGCATCCGGCGACCAAAAAGTACATGGAAGAAAATTTTGAAGAAGATCGCCGCTTCATGATTGGTCTCATGGGCAAAGGTAAGGGCATTGAGCGTGTGCAGGCGCGCACTGCCGACATCGCAGTCTCCGACATGATCAGTGTTGATCTCGGCGGCCTCCGCATCGAGGTGAAACATTTTGGCTTCGCTCAAACACCTGGTGATCTTGTTGTGTGGGCGCCCGATGCCAAGGTTCTGTGGGTTGGTAACATGATTCAAGCACCGGCGCCCGCTCTTCCTTGGCTTCTCGAAGGCCGCCATAAAGAGACAATCGCTACCTTGACCCGAGTGCGCGAATTTCTGCCGGAAGACGCCACAATCATTCCTGGCCACGGCCGGCCGATGCGTCCCGCCGACCTAGACTTTCCACTTCGTTACCTCCGCGAACTTGATAGCATCGTACGGGCGGCGATCAAGGCTGGCCGGTCAATTGAATCTACGCTCGACGTCGCCGCCATGCCGCACTATTGCTCCTACAGCCTGTTCGACTGGGCACACAAGACCGTCAACGTACCCGCCGCTTTTCTCGCTTATCGTGAGCGTCAGGACGAAGAGACGGAGGGTTTTGGCGAAGGAGGTCTTGCGTGAATGCACTTGAGACTGCAATCGTCTTCGGGGTGGGACCAGGCTTGGGCTGGGCCTTAGTGAATCGCTTCGTGGCAGCGGGCCTACGTGTGGGAGCGGTTGCTAGGAACGAGGCTAAGCTGGAGGCCCTAATCAAGTCTAAGCCATCGCAAAACGTTCGCTCCTATGCAGCCGATGTTTCAAAGGCCGAGGACGTTGCTCGCGTGTTCGATAGCGTCGAACGTGATCTCGGGGAACCTGATCTTGTCGTATTCAATGCCGGTGCTTTCCAGCGAGGCAGCATTCTCGACATCGATCCTGCCGACTTCGAACGCTGCTGGCGGATCGGTTGTTTCGCTGGGTTTCTTGTTGGACAAGCTGCCGCGCAACGCATGGTAAAGCGTGGGCATGGGACCATCATATTCACGGGTGCGACTGCTGCGCTTCGGGGCAGCGCCGGATTCGTCAACTTGGCAGTACCGAAGTTCGGCCTGCGCGCGCTAGCACAGAGCATGGCCCGTGAACTCGGGCCTCGTGGCGTCCACGTTGCATTCACAGTCATTGACGGACAAGTCGAGTCTGAACCCTACCGACACCTCGTCGATGAGCGTGGCCCAGACTCTCTGCTCGCGCCGGAGGCGATCGCGGAGACATACCTGCAACTACACCGGCAGCAGCGCAGCGCCTGGTCTCAAGAGATCGACGTTCGTCCTTGGTCTGAGAAGTTTTAATAGCAATGGGAAGCAGTTCGTGCGAAAACTCGCCCCCGAATCACCGCCGACGACGACCACGTTATCGCGCAGGATAACTATGTAAGATCACGTCATGCAATTTGGCTCGCACGGTCACGAATTTTCCTAGTTCAACGGCAATGTTAATCACGCATTAACTCGCTAACGAGTACCGTGAACGATGGACTTATCGTCTAAATCATCATTTAGGACAACCGCCATAAACGCCCCTGATGAGTACAGAGTTAGGCGAACACCGTGTGTCCGCCTAATCATCACGCTTAGCCATGTAACCGCATAGCGAGCTCTTGCTCTTTGATGTGGGCAATCGGTTGAAGAATCGAACCATCAAATGTCCTGGGTTCGCTCTTGCTCGCGAGAATTTTTGGCAGGTCGGGGTTAGCCAACGCCGCGCGTCCAACTGTCACGATGTCCGCACCAGTCGAGAGTACTTGTTCCATTCTCTCCTCTGTGTGCAAGCTGCCGTTCGCAATGAGCGTTACGTTGGGTGCAAAGCGGCGAGCTAGCGCTACCAGGCTATCTTTTGTGCCATCAAAGGCAGGCTGCCAGGCTTCAAACTCCGTAATATGAATGAAGTCCACGCCACTTGCAGCGAGTGTACCGAAGATAACTTCAGCGTCTGCCTCCCCATCTTGCCACTTCGATGTGAAATCATTAACCTTGCCTTGCGAAATTCGAATACCAACCGGGACAGCGTTACCAATATTAAGCTTGACTGCCATCACTACGTTGGCGAGCAATTGGACGCGCGCTTTCGTGTCCCCACCCCAACGGTCAGTTCTATGATTCGTCTCTGCCGTTAGGAATTGATCAAGGAGGTAACCATTGGCGCCATGGATCTCTATGCCATTGAATCCGGAAATTTTCACTGCGCGTTGCGCAGCATCCACGAAACCTTGAACAGCTTCGTCAATTTCGGCGTTCGTCATTTGTTTCGGTTCGGGATACTGACCTTCACCGAAGTAAAACTCCATCTGTTTGCCTTTTGGCCGAATGGCCGAAGGTCCCACGGTGTGATTTCGGTAGACATTGCCTTGACTCAACGCGCCAGCGTGCATAAGTTGTGCGAACACCAGTGTACCCTGAGCATTCATTGCCTGATTGAACGCAGTCCAAGCCCTTGCCTGTTCGTCATCTGCCAACCCTGGTTGAAACCGGTATCCTTGTGAAAATGCCTTGTCAGTGTAAATGCCTTCGGTTGTCACGAGGCCAAAGCCTCCCTTCGCGAAACGCATGTAATAGTCGAACATGGTTTGCGTAGGTTGGCCGTCTTCGGTGGCTGTAATACGTGTCATGGGCGCGACAGCCACGCGATTGCGCACTGTGATGCCTTTTTTATCGTACGGGGATAGAATTTGGGAATTTGTGTCGGTCATTTTGCCACTTTCGGTAAGTTAGTTGCTGCATATTAGGCGTCGTAATGGGGGAAAAACAGTGCACGCGATGTGAAGCCACCGTAACATTTTTGGATATAAACCATGCTTCTTCCAGACGTACGAACATTCCTGGCCGTTGCGTCGGCAGGCGGCTTTTCCGCTGCGGCACGCCAACTCAACATTGATCCGATGCAGGTATCACGCCGGATAGCTGCGCTTGAGCAAGATCTCGGCGTGCGCCTCTTTCACCGAACGACTCGATCCCTTACCTTGACCGCGGAAGGTGAAGCTTTTGCCCCATATGCTAAAGCGATGGCTGACGCAGAAGTAGGAGCACGCGCCGAACTTAGTCCATTGCCTAAAGCTGTCTCAGGAATGCTGCGCATGACAGCGCCTAGTGGCTTTGGACAATCTATCGTAATACCGATGCTCCCCCGGCTATTAGAAGCAAACCCTGGCCTTCGTATTGATCTTGACCTGTCAGATCGCCAGGTTGATCTCGTCGGACAGGGGCTGGATCTGGCGTTAAGAATTGCGCCACTAAAGGATTCAGAACTAGTGGCAAAGAAAATTGCACCTAATCCACGGATTATTTGTGCTGCGCCCGATTATTTGAAGAAACATGGATGTCCTGTGACGGTGTCCGATTTGGACGACCATGCCTGCATCAAGCTGTCTGCAGTATGGCCATGGCCCCTCATTGTTGGAGGAGAACTGGCACGCAAGCGTGTAGAAGCATTAATCACAACCACCAGTGTTGAAGCTGCACGTATCGCCGCTGTGCAAGGTCTGGGACTTGCCATGCTTACTTACTGGGACGTTTTCAGGCAGTTAACCGACAAATCGCTTGTGCAGGTTCACTTGCAAGACGCCACGATGGAAAACCTTTCGGTCTGGGCAATAATCCCGAGTCGGCGATACGTGCCTAACCGGGTGAACACGTTCCTCACCGCGCTTCAAAGTGAGATTGCGGATCTCACCCACAAACATGGTCAGCGTCCCTCCGACTGAACAAGTTCCTTTCTCATTCATAGAGATCGCGATCATCGCGAATCCCTGTGCGTTCATCACACCTCGAGTCATTAAATATCCAGCACTTACGAAATGATAAGTAACTGCGGAAAAAGTGCCTTCTTGTGAGGCATATTCAGCTCGTGATAGTGTCCGATGTCGATTGTTTCCGACTAAATAAATTGCCCATATCGTCAACACTATCCGACCAGAACTGTAGGTGACTGGCGTTGACCCTTTAACTGCAAAATAGTAAATGGAGAAGAACCATGCCCGAAATAGAAAAGTTCGAATATCTCATCCTTGGAAGTGGACAAGGTGGAAAATTACTAGCATGGCACCTGGCTAAATCAGGGAAGCGAGTTGCTGTTGTCGAGCGCCAGTGGGTCGGCGGCTCCTGTCCCAGTGTCGCCTGCCTGCCAAGTAAAAATGAAATCTGGAGCGCAAAAGTCGCTCATCTGGTTCGCCATTCTGCAGAATACGGTACCACAGCTACTTCCGTCTCCACAGACATGACCAAGGTTCGGCAACGAAAGCGCAACATGGTCAGCGGCGCAACTGATTTCCACATAGGTGCTTATAAAGGCACTGGGGCAGAATTGATTATGGGAGTCGGCCATTTCGTAAAGCCAAAAACCATTGAAGTGCGTTTAAACGATGGCTCAACACGCCTGCTGGCAGGAGACCACGTATATCTTAACGTAGGAACACACGCTGCGATTCCAGATATTCCTGGGCTTGCGGCAGCCCAGCCGTTGACACATATCGGCGCACTGGAACTTGGCTACGTGCCGGCGCATTTGATTGTCCTTGGAGGTGGATATATTGGGATAGAAATGGCTCAGGCGTTTCGGCGCTTTGGCAGCCGAGTGACCGTAATTGAAGCAAATGCTCAGATAATGAGCCGTGAGGATTCCGATGTTGCGGACGAGATTCAAAGAATCCTTACCGGTGAAGGCATTGAATTTATGTCTGGCGTGAAAATTCTCAATGTAAATGGAATATCCGGCACCAAGGTCGGCATAACCATCCAAACTTCTTCAGGCGAACAAATGATCGAGGGCTCCGATATCCTGGTCGCGGCAGGTCGCCTGCCGAACACCGCGGGAATCGGACTTGAAAATGCAGGTGTTGAACTAGATAGTCGCGGCTATATCCGCGTCAACGACCGCCTGGAGTCTAGTGCACCAGGTGTCTGGGCAATTGGTGAGTGTGCCGGCAGCCCCCAATTCACGCATGCATCTGTCGACGATTTCCGGATCATCAGGGACAATCTGGTGGGAGGCAAGCGCAGTACCAGCGATCGGTTGGTACCTTACTGCATGTTCACGGATCCTCCACTCGCGCGGGTAGGCCTAAGCGAGCGGGAAGCACAAGTTAAGGGTATTGCCGTCCGTGTTGCGAAACTGCCCATGGCTGCCGTATTGAGGACGGAAGCGACAAGCGAAACCCAAGGCTTCATGAAAGTTGTCGTCGCGGAAAACGACGATCGTATCCTTGGCTTTACGATGATCGGCTCAGAGGCCGGCGAAGTTTTAGCAGCAGTACAAACGGCGATGCTGGCAGCCTTGCCGTATCCGGTTCTACGCGACGCTGTGATAGCACATCTGACGATCGCAGAAGGGCTTGGTCCACTCTTCTCGAATATACCTTCTAGGTCCGTCAATTAAGTCCACCGCGTCATGCAGGCTATCGCATGACGCGGTTTTTTCTGGCGAAGGCCTCTGATATTTCACTTTGCCAGACAACACTTCCTACCTTCCTCTGCGAAGTATTCGGACCCGCATTAACAGGTTCGATCCAAACGACGCAAAAAAAGAAAGTATTTGGAAAATTTGCATTGATATGGAGGGCCCATGTTTCGCGCAACTGGGCGAAATAAGATGCCTGCCCCGTACAAGCGGGGTAGGCTCTCACCCTTTCTGATGACATACGCTATTGATTTTTCTCTGAAAAGACGAAATTAACGGAAGTTTTATTGACGCCATCAAAACCAATCCTGTCACCATTACCAATAATGCTGCTGCAACAAAAGCATGCTGTAGTCCAACCAATGCGACGTTCGTTGTAGTATTCGCCGACAACGCGCCACTGGCAGCCAGTCCCGCCAGAAGCGCACGCCCTAGAGGATTGCCGATTTGCTGTACCGTACCTGTCAGATCCGATGCGGCACCATGACCATCTGCATTGACGCCCATACCAAGTTTCGCCAGCATGAGTGCCCATAAAAAACCATGCCCCATACCGTCAAGAAAAAGCCCGGGAAGCAATCGAACAACCGAAGCACTTCCCCCAGTCAAACTCCACGCAACCAACAACAGCCCTATCGCACCGGCGACTAGACTCCCCATTAAAGTCCATGATTGCCCGACTCTTACGACCATGACCGTCGTTAGGCGAGTTCCCAACATGAATGAAAGCGAAAGTGGTAGGAAAACGATGCCTGCTACCGCAGGGCTGTATAGCAACACGTCCTGCAAAAACGCCGTCAATAAATAATAGTGCGCGCCAAACGAGCTTGCGAATAGCACAGCCACAAGCATGCCGGTGGCCAGAGTATGTTCGCGCAACTGACACAGAAAAAGCGTCGGACGAGATGCCTTTGTTTCAATCATCAGGCACCACACAAGTAAACTTGCCGCACCGGCAAGCATCGCAAGTACTTGTATATCTCCCCAGCCACGCTCCGATCCCAGGGCGCTGGCAACAACAGACAAAGCAATCGCGCCGGTAGCAGTGAGGGCGCTTGTCAAACTCATCCGACGTAGCGCGCCGGCGGAAGCACTCTCGATACGGGGAAGAAGTATAAAGGCAGCAGCAGCGGCCGCCACAGAGAACGGAATATTGACAAAAAACGCGGAGCTCCAGCCAAAATGATTCGTCAGGAAACTGCTCGCGAACGCTCCTGACGCGCCACCAATAGCGCTCACCGTGCCAATCAAAGTTAGTGCCCAACGCCGGGCAGACTCGTCGGTGAAAAATACCCCAATCAGTGAGACCGTGGCAGGAAACAAGAGTGCACCACCCGCCCCTTGCAATACCCGTGAGGTGATCAGCACCGCTGGTGATTCCCCAAATCCACCGACTACAGACGCAAACCCAAACAGGGAAAGTCCCACAAAGAATGTCAGGCGCCAGCCAATCACTTCACCAATCAGCTTGCCAACTAACAACAAGCCGCCAAAAGCTAAGGCATAGGCACTCACCATCCACTGCAAGCGATTTTGAGAAAACCCAAACTGTGCAGCGATGGGCACCACCGTAGACGACACCAGGTTGTATCCCATCGCCACGAAAAACTGCACGACAGTGAACAGCGCGAGCGCCAGGATTGAAGGCTTCAAAGTAACTTTTACCGAGCGAATATACAACCATTTTTCCTGGCTGTTCGTCGCATGAGTGGAAGACGATTTCATGTGTAGCTCCTGATATCAGTGACTGATCGCTGCCTCTATATCGGCAAACGAACGACGTGCCGGCGCCCAGGTCGCTGTTGGGTCGAGACGACGTACAATATCGGGGGCAAAGAATATTCCCTCTATCCATTGCTCTGATTCGTCTTGTCGGCTTACAGCAATGGCCCAAGTCTTTCCCGTCCGATCTAACTCGTCCACTACATCACTGACAGACATTTTTAGCGCGTTGGTGCAGTTGATCACATGCATCTCGGTAAGTGGCGCCATTACATCTCCTACGACGATGTCCGAATGAAGCAACCCACGCCCATTCACGAGCATCATCGGCTTTTCTCCCATCGCATCGGACATATGAAGTACTCCCAGGACTCGCTGATCCTGGCCTGTCACCACAAGATAGCGCGTATCAAGATTTTCCAGTATATCAATGGCGTCATCGAGTCGGAGCGACCAATCCACAGTGAGATGAGATTGAGACCTCGCGCTACGAATGACTTCTATGGCAGGAGTTTTCATGTGCATCATTGATGGGTGCTTTCCGCTACCCAGTCTATAAATGCCATCGGGTACTGACCAGCTTGCTCCTTTTTTTCCTGGTTCAATTATCTCGAGTTCTGCCACTCTATCCGTGCCAATCCCTGTCAATTTTTTGTCCATTGTCTCCATTTTAGATCTCCGTGTAGAAGTATAAAAATATAATAAGTACGGCCATTGCTGGCAGAAGGGCCTCACCGATACGGAAGGCATAATTAACAATCGGGTTCTGTTTGGGTAGATACCCATCCAGTGCTTGAATTCGGTCGAGACGAACGATTTCGCCCTGACTGAGTTCGATATACTCGACCCCATCCCGGCTAAACACATCTGCGATAGCCCCGCGGAATCGCTCGGTTTTCCCAATTGAAGAAGTGACTACCACTTCGCAGGTTTTTCGCGAGGTCGCCAGCGACAGTATCTCGTCGTAGACATCGCAAGAAACTGGAACATATTTTCGATCCATTTTATTTCTCCTAAAAACATGCAAGGTGGTAGTCCGTCAATCTGCGGACTATTGGGACAACAACAGATTTTTTTCGCAGTCGCTTGATATGATGCTGGCCCACGACGCACCACTTATTTAACAGCTGGAAAGTCGATATCCGTATCATTGATACGATTAAATGTATTTGTGAAGATCGTCATGGCAATTGCCATTGATATCTCAACTAACTGCCTGTCGTTATAACCAGCAGCACTGATAGCAGCCAGTTCGCTCTCGTTGATGGTGCCGCTAGTTTTTTGCAGGTTCAGTACGAACTTCACCAGTGCGTCCCGCTTGACGTCGCCTGTCGCTTGGCCGGCACGAATCTGCCTCAGGGCTTCTGGTGCCAGACCTGTCATCTTGCCCAGTAGAGTGTGTGCCGCAACACAATAGTCGCAACCGGTCTGTTCGCTGATCAGCAGCTTGATTGTTTCCAGGTCTTGCTTGCTCAGGCTGCCCGACGCCAAGACACCTTCGGCGTTCAATGCTGCAGCCAGGATTGCGGGTGCCAGGTGACCCATGGCGGCGAACAGGTTGGGAACACTGCCTCCAGCAATTTTTCGTACTTGAGCATAAACGTCGGCGGTTGCGCCGGTTGCCAGGTCGAGTGCAGGGATAGTGATACGGCTCATGATGAAACTCCTTCAGTGGTTGTTTGGAGTCTTCACTTTACGTGCCAAGCTTGATTTTTATAAGTCTCAAAATGTCCAAAATTCGCCTCAAAAGTATCAACTAGAATTCCTGTCGTCTTTGAGGCGTACAGGATAGGTTACCTCTGAATGCGCCTCGCCAATGCCCGGTGTAAAGGATATGTTTGGAGCAGTCGACCTGGCGGCTACGGCTTATCCAGCCGCTGCGCTCGCGTGGCTATTGTCAGATCTGTATAAACGTCGCCACTCTGCCGGCGTCATTCCTGCCCATTGAGTAAACACGCGCCGAAATGCCGTCACAGATTGGTACCCTACCGTTTCAGAAATAGCCTCAGTGGTCATTGCCGTCTTTTTCAGCTCATTGGCAGCCAGGCTCATCCGAATGTCCATTAACAAATCCAGAGCCGACCCACCCATTTTTTCTTGGAAATGTCTGATAAAAGTGGCGCGCGACATACTGCATAGTCCAGCAAGATCAGGTAAGGTCCATGGTCTCGCAGGATCACTAAACATTCCCGAGATAGCCGGAGAAAGGCGAGGATGACCAGCAAGCGCCAATAACCCCATCGGGGCTTGCTCGGATTCACTTGCCGCACGAATTGCTAGAGTAAACAACGCCGACGATAGTGCGTTGAGTATGGCAGACCCGCCTAACAGGTCTTTATTGGATTCTACCCGCATCAATCCAACGAGCGCAGCCAAATTATTCGAGGTGGACGCATCGTTAGCAACCCCTGCGCCGTCAGTAGAATTTACTACCAGCTTAGTAGGTAAATAATAGCGCATCAGCCTATCGTGAGGCGGTGCAATAAAAAATCGTCCACACAACATGTCCAGATACTCACCTGTACCGGCGTTTTCGCTAACAGTCAGATGAAAACCCTCCCGGTTATACACCGATGCGGGCCCAACGCCGCTACCATCATGAAGCACATGTGCAGACCCATGTGGTAGCAGCACGATATCACCCGCCACTAACTCTCTGATCGTCTCGTCCTCCGGGTCCTCCAGGATCGCTCGCCCCTTTACAACGACATGATAAGGAATCTCTCGGGCCGCGGATTGGCCATAAGCGACACGCCAAGGTGCTCCATAGGCACAACGGATTTCAAGCCGACCTGTGATAGTGATCATTTCCAGAAGGTGACTTAGCCAGTCGATCTGAGAGGGCATAGAGATAGTGGTATGGTTGAAATTGAAAAATTAAAGGGTCAAGGTCGTTTGGCAATTCCTGGAACAGCAAAACTTTTACAGTTCAGCTGGGATTTCCCGGTCTTTTGTTGTTCAAATCAAAGCAGCGTCTTGACTCGTCAATGGCGTGTCGATGGATAAGCGCCCACGCTCCCATTTGCTCCAGAAAATGCCTTAACGCATGACCTCGTTCAGAGAGTTTATATTCGACGCGAGGAGGAACGGTTGCGTACACCGTTCTTGCCAAAAGGCCGTCTCGTTCGAGATGCCGAAGCGTCACGACCAGCATACGTTGCGATATGCCTGCGATAGATCGATGTAAGTCGTTGAAGCGCATGCATCGATCCCCTAGGATATCCAACACCACTATCGTCCACTTATCGCCAACTCGGGCCAGAATTTGCCGTAAATATTCGCAGTCCTGAGGGGCAAGCCGCCTTTCGCCTAAGGCGAACTCGTTTCCCTGATCTAACATAACGTGAACAAACCAATGATGAATTGATACCTTCTAGTGGATCCATTATAAACATCGAACGAACCCCGACTGTGAGAATCAGGACGACAATAAAATGCAATTCTCATGGCGCTATTCCTTACAACAATCAAACTATCAAACCCGATACAAGGGCGCCATGCTCACCTTGAGAATTTCTGCTATTACTTCACACACCCTATCGTATCTTTAGCTACTCACCGCGGTCGATCTTCAGAAGATTACGATTCCCATAGTAACTTGTCAAGTTAATATCCGTAGGTTACAAATTAATTTGATGAAGTTACTTTTTAATTTTATTGTTCTCGCACAACAGAAAATCAAGTGACCGGGATTACACACTAAAATTCCCTCTTTCTTTATTCTTATACTACGCGAACGACTATTCAACGAGTAGGGGGCGCAAGGAAACTCTTCATGCGCCACCATCTCAAGCTTCTTTCTCCTTGACGTCAATCGGCACATGTAATAACCTATTATTTGACATTTTAGTGGTTATTTTATTTAACGAAAAAGGTGATCAATATGGACAGCAACAATAATGTAGTAAAACGCACAGTGATGGTCGTTTCTAACGGCGGCGAGGCGGGTCATTTGGTTGTTTCAGAGATCACTAGCCCCACACTCCCCGCGAGCTCGCATGCCATGCCGGCCAACGATTTTTTCGTAGGACGAAAAGGTGTCACGCCTGACGGCTGTGGTGTCACAGCCCAAGGCGAAGAAGAAGTTTGCTCTGAAGCGTTTAGGGACGCGATGCGTGACTTGGCCGGCGGCGTGACGGTTGTTACCGTTGGCAAGGGGGATGATATTACTGGCTTTACAGCGACGGCGGTCAATTCACTATCTGCAAATCCACCTCGCGTCATTGTTTGTATCAGCAAAGGATCATCGTCATTTACGCCTCTGGATTCAAACCGCTCGTTCGCCGTCAACATCATCGGTAGCGGCGACCAGGCAATTGCTGACCAATTCGCCGGTAAAGGAGGCCTTAAAGGCGCTCAACGTTATGGTGACGCCGAATGGACGACAATGTATAGCGGAACCCCAATCCTTTCAGCAAGCCTGGCTGCACTCGATTGCGAAGTTGATGAGGTTATTGAGCGTTATGACCATGCAATCGTCATTGGACGAGTCCGGGCAATTAGAATATTCAGCAGACAAACTCCCCTTGTATATTGGCAGGGCGGATATCAACAACTTGTTTCAAGTCCTGAACTAATAGGTGGCTTGCGGAACTGCTCTGGCCCTAAAGCTGTTCAGTACCCGTAATTATCCAGGTAAGAAAGCAATGTTGAGTCCGGCCTTCAGGCCGACGCAAAAATGTTAATCACACTGACAGCAATCGCTGTTCACGCAGAAAATCCAGAGCAGCCTCAGCGGATAACGGCCTGCTGTAAAAGTAACCCTGGATTTCGTCGCACTTCCAACCTTTGAGCAGCGCAAGCTGTGATGCGGTTTCCACACCTTCCGCGATGATCGTCACGCCGAGATTATGGCCCAGGATGATTGTGGCTTGAACGATGGCATTTTGTTCAGTTGCGGCAGTCATGTGCCGAATAAAAGACTGGTCTATCTTTAGCTTGTTGATCGGGAATCGAGCCAGGTAAGCCAGGCTGGAGTACCCTGTACCAAAGTCATCAATGGACAGCTTGAATCCCATCTTTCTTAGACGATGCAACACTTCAATCGCGCATTCAGCCTCCTCCATCATGACCCCTTCGGTGATCTCCAGCTCTAAGCAACCAGGGTCGATACCGGTCGTTGTCAAGAGTACTTCCAAGTGACGCACAAAATTTGCGTCAGAGAATTGACGGGGAGATATGTTGACCGCAACGACAACATTAGAGCCAATGATCGCGTGCCATGCCTGGATTTGACGACACACCTCCTGCAACACCCAGTCACCTATTGCACCGATTAATCCGCACTCTTCCGCCAGGGGGATGAATTCCCCTGGTGAGACAAGCTCGCCATTGCGCCGCCAGCGAATCAAGGCCTCGAATCCCACAAGTGTTCCATCCCTCAGATCCTGCTGGGGCTGGTAATGGAGTTCAAACTCATCTCTGTCGATCGCACGCCGCAGTTGGGCCTCTTGGTCAAGGCGCGCAGCCGCCTGTGCATTGAGCCGTTGCGTATAGACAGTCAAGGTATCGCCGCCGGCCTTCCGCGCGGCCTGCAAGGCCGCATCAGCATTTCTCAATAAAAGGTCGGGATTGGTACCATCATCCGGACAACTTGCAGCGCCTAAACTGAGTGTCGTGAATATTTCGTGCCCTTCATAGTCTTCCAGGTTGCGCACTTCCTCACGCAGCGCAAAAATGGCATCGTCGAAAGAACGCGTATCTCGTTCAAGCTGGTACAAAATAGCAAAGTTAGCACCATCCAGGCGGAAGACCTCGCCTCCGCTGTACTCCGCACCTTGCCTGATACGGTCGGCGAGTCCCACCATCACCTTGTCACCAAACGCGTGACCAAAGCCGCCGATAATACGGGAAAACCGATCTATGGTTCCCAATACCACGACATATCTCTGTCCCGAGAGACTCTGTAGGCGAGTGACAAATGATCTCCGATGCGCCAATCCGGTTAGAGGATCATGCCCGGCCTGATATTCCAGTTCCTTCTCAAGCCGAAAACGCGCCCAAACGTGGTACATCATGAAGCCGCTAGTGAGCAAGGCAAGGACGTCAAACAAATGCACCAGGCGAGCAATCCCAGAAATATTCCCATCAACCTTGGTACTACTCCCGGACAATGAATGCTGTGCCCGCTCCTGCAGTTCATTAATCAGTCCATGCAATATCTTCGCATCCTGGTTCTGATCGAAAATAATTCGACGAGCTGCTTCGCGGTTAGACACACCATTAGCCATCAGGTTGTGCTCTACCTCTGGCGTCCGATTGACAATTTTGAGGTAATTGTCACGCACCTGGTCAATCTCCTGGCTATTTTCCAGCTGTGGCGCCAAGCGATCGAAACTGTTTTCAAGTTCGGTCCGCTCTATACTCTCGAGCATATGAAATCGATCTTGGTCAATAGCGTGGGTGTAGTATTTATCCAGGACCAATTGGTAGCGTAGCACCGCACTCTCAAAATTCAGAAGATGTCGCAGTTGTGGAATGTTCTGCTGTATTGCGGGGTCTGCATTTCGGCGAATTGCTTTAGCCGTCGTCTCCAGCACAATAGACAATCCTATACTTGCACCAATAACGCTTAGCAACATCGCAAAAATGGCCCAACGAGAAGCTTTAGCCATTGCGCGGTGCAAGGGCTGCAAGCGCCTCGAAGGTTTCGATTTTCTGCTTTGGAGTGAATCGAGGACACCGGAACCGGGCGCTACCGGAAATTTTGATTCACCTACAGTATTCATCGCTTACCCCAAGGAACAGCAAAATTGCTATGGGCATATGTCATGAAGTGCGCAAGGCATCTTCTCCATTTTTGATTAAAAACAAGATAACCTGTCGACCTTCAAAGCGTCGGTGCATTGATATCTCGAAGAAAACCTCAGAAAACAGTTAACTTAGGGTTGAATGCCCCCTCTAAGAAGGGGGGATGGAATGATGTGCAAACAGGACAGATGCTATAATTTATGTATATGGCCGCTTTGGCTAACTGTCTGGAATAAAGACTGAAAGTTATTGGATAAAGCACTGGCTGAAAGAAATAATTGGATTTCACAGAATCGAAAATTCGCGCGGACTCAACAAAAACTCGGTATAAGGCAATGGGCCAGGAATCGGAACTGCGGTAGTTTCTGGCATCGACATTTTTTAGTAATGATTGTCGCTAGACCTTTAAATATGACAAGCCACCTGTATTTTTTCAATATCGAGCAATAGCATAACCTTGCTTCGAGTACAGCCAGAAATTGCAGCATGTATTCAAAGCAAAAAATCTGCAACGAAGTTGAATTACGACGCAAGTCAAAATGGCCAGCACAGCACCACACACCCAACGGAAAGTAAAATCCGATGGGCAAGGAATGTCAATGCTAGAAATTTCAGAACACCTTTAACGCTTGCGGTTAGCATACAAAACAAGTGCGGCAATTTCAAATTTTGCACTTTACCTGTCCGATTCTGCTTTGTATTTTATGGACACCACCATAACTTGTCAATATAGTTTTAACGAGTTATCAATTCAGGCCGTGTAGGTACTATAAAAAGGGCCCGGGAAAGGATTTTACAAAAATGAGCGACAAACGAATGCCGGCTTTTTTTCTTGCCGACGATATGGGGCTGGACTTTCTAAATTCGATTGCGACCCCAGTTGATACGCCCATTGATTGGCTTGATACCGGTGAAGGCTTGCTCGGTTGGCTTGAACAGGCGGAGCTTGTGCCGTTAGATGTGCTGACTTCCTTCAGAAAAGATGCAGTACCGGGTGAATTAGATGCCGTGGCAGCGCAAGCCCGGGCGTTAAGGGAATGGTTTCGTGAATTTGTACAGGCGCATAAAGGAAAACCACTGCGCGGCAAGGCCATTGATGAACTCGCGGTGTTGAACCAGGTACTTGCGCGCGATGAAGAGTTCGGTCAGGTGGTCGTGACAAAAGTGAAAGGTGAATCAAAAACGTCCGGCTTGGAATGGCGTTTGCAACGGCGCTGGCGTTCGCCGGATTCATTACTGTTGCCTGTCGCACGGGCAATGGCCAATCTGGTATGCACTGCCGACTTCACCTACGTTAAAAAATGTGAAAGCCCGACATGCTCGCTAATGTTCGTTGATCGCACTAACCGCCGGGCTCGCCGATGGTGCAGTATGGCCACATGCGGAAACCGTGCAAAGCAAGCCGCGCATCGTGCGCGTGTACAAAACGACGACTAGCAACACAACAAGAGAACGCACACTCTAACATTGCTAAAGTAGTCGTCGCCGAGTTGGTAAGTCGGAGATGCTTTATTGGCGCGATACTAAGCGTCACTAAGCAATCGAGGCCGTACTATACATCGGCATCCGCGTTCTCTTTACACCTTTCTTGCTGAATATCCGCCGAACTTACAGGCAGTCGCGGCATTCGTTACAGCATACCTCCGCTTCGCTAGTGCTCCACCTTCGGCACCACACATCTCAACGCCGACTGCTATCCACTGAATTATAGTCGCGGGATAGTAGCCTGCTCTTGTAAAAACCTTTGCGATTTAAACGCTTGAGTCAAAACGCGCAAAAAAGTTTATGCTCTCTTTATTTTTAGTAACTTGCTGAATTAATTTCAACAGGTTACAATTATTGTAGAATATTAGAATTGTGCTTCTCGTGGAGTTGCCCGTGCCCGTATCTTGGTCCTCTTGATGCGCCAATATTTACAGGCGATAAATCCACGATTTCTACAAATCGATGTAATGAATATTAGTCGTGGATTGCGGAAGCAACGTGATTCGGCCAGTGCCACACGCGAATACACGTGCAAGACATCCTTGCCGGCAAGCACTTCTTAGGACAGCAGGTATTTTCACGAAAAGACAGCTTGCACAGGAAAGCGAGTCTGTCGATTACGTGAGACGAATAAGTATTTTATTGAGCTACAAAGATCTTATCAGCCTCTTTTTTCTTCCGTATTCTATCGATCAATAAACTGTTACTTAACAATAAAATGATCATGACACTTATCGCGATTCTCGCGGCGAATTCGTCGCGACCACAACTAAAGCTCTAGCCAATCTATGAACCTCCTGGAGCCACCAATCATCGCCGATCATCCTGCGTTGGACCTGTTAAATACAGCAGCGCTTATTGACGGCAAGCTTTATGATTTTCTGCAGACAGATGCAGCGGTTCTGTCCTGGCTAGAGCGAACTGGCTTTCTGAAGGGACGTCAAGTTCCGCAATATGAAGTCAATGCTCTCCGAGACACGGCGCACTCTCTGAGGGATATTGCCGGTGTGGTAGTCGCCCAATTCAAAGCAGGAATAATGCCAAACATGGTCGCACTAAACTGCTTCCTGGCCTGTGGTCGACGGCATGTTCAAGTTGTGCGATGCGGGAAGGGGCTCGGTGTGGAGGAGCGGTACGACGTGCTGACACCTAAGCAGTTGTTAACACCGGTTGCACAGTCAGTAGCGGAATTGCTCGCAAAGAGCGCGCCCAGCGCACTCTGTAAGTGTGAAAATCCTGAATGCTCGTTATTATTTCAGGATAAAACTAAGTCGCGGCGCCGAAGATGGTGCAGCATGGCCATTTGTGGCAACCGCCATAAAGCTGCCAATTATAGAAGGCGCCGGCAGAGCAAAGAATAGGACTATTCGAGAAAGCCTCGCCCAACGTGTCCGACATTTACATAGCAGATCACTCAAGTTTTGATTTGCGCCATGCCGCAGGTGTCATACCATTCCTTTGCTTGAAAGTACGCACAAATGCCGCTACAGATTGATAGCCAACTGCCTCTGCCACAGTCTCTACGGAGGCAGATGTCTTCAATTCATTAATCGCCATCGTCATGCGAACATCCATGAGCAAGTCGCTGGCGGACCGCCCTATCTTATCTTGAAAGTGACGGGCAAACGTTGCGCGAGACATGTTGCATAGCCCCGCCAGTTCCGGCAGTGTCCATGGATAGGTAGGAGTGCGAAACATAGCCGTCAATGCGGGAGCCAAACGAGATTGGCTGGCAAGTGCCAACAGTCCTGCCGGTGCTTCACCCGATTCACTGGACAGCCGTAACGTTAAGGCAAACAAGGCTGCAGACAGGGCGTCAAGCATGGCATGACCACCAAGACTATCCAGACTCGCCTCTGTGCGCATCAGCGACGTCAAATTTGAGAGCTGCGCACCACCGGCCCGCACAATCAATCTTGGAGGGAGATAATCACGGATAAGTCGATCGTGCGATGCTGCCAACAAAAAATGGCCGCACAGCATGTCCAGACGATTCCCAATCCCGTTATTTTCGCTGATGGTGAGGCTCATGGTCTCACGTTTGCGCACTTCCGCCGGAGGTTCCCCGCTACCGTCATGCAGCATATGCGCCGCGCCATGTGGCAACAATACGACGTCTCCAGCGGTAAGACGTTGTGATGAGACGCCTGTTACTTCTAAAAAGGCAGTCCCGCGCAAGACGACGTGATACGGAATCTCGCCTTCTTTCGACCTATCATAGACGACACGCCACGGGGCGCCATAGACGCAGCGGACGTCTAGGCGGCCGCTGATTTGTATAAGTTTGAGCAGGTGACTAAGCCAGTCCATAGATTGCAATAGATCCGTTTAGGATGATTACCCTGTCGCGTAAAAAATGGGGGGCAATAATTTTTACAGAATCGCCCCGCTTTCTGTAATGAGTGTTTTCCATCGTCACAAACGGAACAGGAGTTCTTTCCCACCTTATATCATGCAAATTCGGGTAGTTGAGATCTTTGCGCCTTGGCGGCACTAACTCTGGGAACAATTGCTAGTCTCTCCGCGTGCCGATTTCATCCGTCACTTGCCGAATGTTGAAGCGCATCGCAAAATCCGCTTCAACCGCGACAAGGATGCGAACAACCTCCTTCGGCAACATGATAAACACTTTATGCGAGGCACCCGCTTAGATAGGCGGCCCAAACGTATGCCACAATTACGTGAGACGAATGAGTATTTTATTGAGTGGCGAAGACCTTATCAATCTCCTTACTTCAACGTATGCTACGGCCTATACGCTGATTTCAAAAATCGACATTATCATGAATCATATCGCGACTCGTCAAATGACTTCGTCACAACTACGGCTAAAGCTCTAACAAAGTGATGCGTCGACAAAAGAATCTCCATTCTATCGCCGCCTGAATCTGCGTTCAGCTTGGTTGGATGACTCGCCAAGCTGAGTGAGTACGTTTACGCTGCGATAGCACTGACCTATTCATCACCGTCGCTGTTACGGCCTCCGCGTGCAAACAGTGATCGCGTCTCTTTACAAGAATAAACACAGTCAAGAAGCCACATACACAAAGAACTACAGTTTACAACCCCTGGAACACTTAACATCCGAAAGCAATACCTAATCGAGCGCTCGACTCCAACTCGACGCTGGACCAAGCACCGTTGGGGAACGACCAACCTTGGTCAGCGCGTCTGGCATTCCGAGGTCAAGCGACCAGATGGCCAATACAACGGAATGACCTGATTAGTGATGAAAAAAAACTAAAAAATGAAATACAGCGAACATATATTAAAACCTGGTACGCAGCAGGGACCATGGGTAACACCCGATCATTTCAACGCTAGGACTCACGCCGAAAACCAAATCAATCGGCCACCCCCTCCCACCTCTTGCACTTTGTATTACCAGCTGCTCGCACTGGCTGCATTACGACAAGCGTGTCGTATCGCGTTCCTCTGCCGGGACGGGCAGATTGGACAAGCCTTTGGAATGGTTAGAGACGTCTACCGCCGAAGTGGTGCGGAGTACCTTGAGCTACTCGATGGACGCGTCTTTTGCCTAGATAGAATTTGTGCGTTAGAGGGCACAATTCCCGTAGTTGAATTATCGAACACTCCTCGGTCGGCCAATCAATAAAATTGAATAAGGCAAGGCCGGATCCGCAACAAGCCTTCTGGCAGCCCTGATGCACAGGTATGGTTGGTTTGGCGATTTTCGACAAGTACATTTCCATGACCACTAATAGCAACTTCACGACAGGAGAGATAGCAGCATTCGGCGCCTTTCGCCTTGCTCCGGCTGAAAGACTCCTTCATAAAGGCGATATTCCTATCGTATTAGGGAGTCGAGCGCTCGACATTCTGACCGCGCTCGTCGAGAGCGCAGGCGAAGTACTGTCGCAGCGTGAATTAATAGCACGCGCCTGGCCTAAGCTCATCGTGGAAGAGGCAAACCTTCGCATCCACATCGCCGCCTTGCGAAAAGTGCTCGGGGACGGTGAGGATAAAATACGCTACATTACCAATGTACCAGGTCGGGGTTATTGTTTCGTCGCGCCGGTTCAACGATCCACTCCGGAACTGAAATCCGACAAAGCGGTATTGGAACGTGTAAAAGCAACGACTGTGACTGCTTTGCCTATAGCGTTGGCAAGAATGATTGGGCGCGAAGAGACGGTTGACACCGTATTGGAACTGCTTAGAACCGGACGCTTTGTCAGCATAGTCGGGCCGGGAGGCATGGGCAAAACTACGGTTGCCGTGTCAATTGCCCATATCCTGCTCAATGATTTTGAAAATAGAGTATTTTTTGTCGATTTAGGCACGCTTACCGACCCTGCCATGCTTCCTGCAGCTATTGCATCAGCGATGGGAGTATCATCTCAAGCTCCGGACCTTCTTGCAAGCCTGGTCGCATCTGTTGCCGACCAGAGAACGCTCCTCCTCATCGACAATTGCGAGCATGTCATTGATGCCGCGGCAAAGCTCGTCGAACGTCTGTTCAGCGAAGCTCCTCGCATGCACCTTATCACTACCAGCCGCGAGTCCCTACGTGTGCAGGGAGAACATGTGTATCGGCTGCTTCCTCTGGGCAATCCCCCCGCGAGTGCAGAGTTGACCGCGGCACAAGCTCTTGCGGCGCCATCTGTGCAACTCTTCATGGAACGTGCCGCTGCCGGCGGGCATCGATTGGCGCTAAACGATGCCGACGCGCCGGTCGTTGCTTCCATCTGTTGCCGCCTTGATGGAATTGCACTGGCAATTGAACTCGTCGCAGGAAGGGTAGGAATCTACGGCATTTACGGAACCGCCGATCTCCTAGATACACGATTTAGGCTGTTGTGGGAGGGGCGGCGCACGGCCGTGCCACGTCACCAGACACTACACGCGATGCTTGAATGGAGCTATGCTCTTTTGTCGGATCGTGATCGACGCGCTTTATGCCGGCTGACCGTATTTGTGGAGATCTTCACTCTTGAGGCTGCGCAAGCGGTCGCCTGTGACTCAGAAATGGATGCCAGGCAAATAGTCGAGGCACTTGCGAGCCTGATCGAAAAATCGTTGGTGCGGGCCCTGTCGGTTGAGGGAAAAACATTCCATTGCTTGCTCGATACCACTCGCGTCTATTCAGCAGGAAAATTGATCGAATCGGGAGATGCCAGGGAAGTCGCAATGCGATATGCACTTTACTATTTGGAATTACTGAGATCAGGAGAAGTCGACAGGGGTGCTTCTGTACTACCGCATATGGCGAGCGTCGCCCTGCCCGTCAGCGACATTCAGGCCGCTCTGGAATGGTGTTTTTCTAATCGAGGAGACAGGCACATCGGCGTACAGCTGGCAGCACAGGCGGCCCCACTATTGTTGAAACTATCGATGTTAAGTGAATGCCAGAAATGGTGCGCCCAGGGCCTGGCCGCTCTGGGGCTTTTAGAACGAGGGACAAAGCTCGAACTGGAACTGCAGGAAGCGTTCGCCATCTCAAAAATGCTTACACAAGGAAACTGCGAAACCGTTCGAGCAGCAATTGAGCGTGGATTGAATCTCACAGAGCTGCTAGGTGAGGTCGAGCGTCAAGTACACCTGCTCGCCGGACTCCATATTTTTTTGACACGGACGGGAGATTTTCGTGAAGCATTGATCGTTGCCAAGCGAAACGTTTTGAGAGCAAAAGAAACAGGCTCCTCCGCAGCAATGGTCGCCGCTGACTGGATGCTTGGTTGCTCTTACCATTTGATGGGAGACCAAGAAGCTGCCCGGCGCTACTGTGAGCTTGGACTAAAACGTGCTGCGGTCGAGGAAGTCGGAAGAATAGATATCTTCGGGTATGACCATCAGGTGCGCGCGCTCATTATTCTTGCACGGGTCTTATGGTTACACGGTCGGCCTACTCAAGCGATTAAAGTGGCCCGTGAAGCGACTGACAAAGCAGAAAAACGCTATCACTCAGCAGATTTTTGCGCCGCAATGATCCTCACAACGTCCGTTTTCCTTTGGAATGGGGACTTCGAAGAAGCCAAGGAGCGTATTGATCTGCTGAGCACCTTTGCGGCAAAGCATTCGCTGCGGCCCTATCAGTCCGTCGGATTGGCGCTCCGGGGAGAACTTGAGGTGGCCCTCGGAAATTCGAATACAGGAGTTAAACAGTTACGAGAAGCTCTGCTTGTGTTGCATTCTGAGAGGCATGACATTTTATCGACTGGATTTAGCCGCGCACTCGCGGAAGGGCTTATTCAATCGGGAAGATACGACGAGGCATCGACCATAATTGAAGATGCATTGGCGGGAGCGGAAGGTCAAGGAACCATCTTGGATATGCCCGATTTATTGCGTATGCGCAGCGTGATCCTGATGGCTTCAAGTAGGCCAGATCGAAGAGCGGCAGAAGAGACTCTTCTAAAATCGATAGATTGTGCTCGAATCCAATCCGCGCTTAGCCTCGAATTGCGAGCAACAATGGCATTGGCGCGATTGTGGCAAGAACAGCGACGTACTGCTGATGCCTGGAAGATACTGGCCGGGGTCTATGAGCGGTTTACCGAAGGCTTCGAGACCATTGATCTACAAGCCGCCGCTCGCCTCATTACTGAACTCGAGCATTCCATGGATACCATCCAGCTCGGAAGTGCAGAAGCGAGGTAAGCTCGTACATGAGTCAACAAGCACCACAAGGTCCGGTTGTTGATTATTAATGAGAAAAATTCCTAGTATCCGGCGAATAACTCATGGCATGTTAGTCCGATATCACGAATGATTAGGTATCTACTTTCCTCGTCGGAGCTTCCTTGGCCTTCAGGCGTCATCATTAAGTATCAAACATTAAGCGCCGAGATTCTTGGCCAGACTACTAAGGATCGCGGTTGGATCAACGCTCGGCTGGGTAAGGCGAGTGAGATCCGTAAAATCTGCTTTTCCTGCCAACATGTCCGAAAACATTCCGTTCAATTTGTCCCTAAACACGGGAGTAGCAAAAGGGTTGGGAATGCTGTCTTCAAATTCCTTTGCCGAGACAGTGCCATCGCCGTCCATATCCATCGCTTTATATAACGCTTCTGCCTGAGCAAGGGTTCCTCCGCCTGCCTGAACCTGTTGATATAACTCGGACTGAGAAACCGATTTATCGCCATCCTTATCCACGGAAGACAGCATCTTACTCTTATAAATTCCGTCAAAAGAAATCGTAAAGACTTTGATTCCCTTTGCCTCCAGCTGCTGGAAGGAGGCGGCATTCTGCGCCTCTATGCTCGCATCCTGCTGGTCTTGCAAGGCGGATTGAGCCTGCGCCTGGGCGACTGTGGTCCCAGAGGTATCAATCGGCGTATCGCCAAAGCTTACGGCACGCTTTTGCTGTGCGGCGCTTAGGGCATTTGCTGCAGGCGAATTGTAGGAGCGAGTTAGTGGCGTTATTGAGTTCATCTTGAAATCCTTATATGCCAGAGGAAAGTCCGGCGCAACGATTTTTTCCGCACTGGCGGCAAGCATATGCCGATCGGGATGAGGCGGCGCTCCCCAGTACAAATTATGCGTTTGGAAAGCACATTATGCTAACCCCGAAATAAGTAAGCGTACAAAGAATAGAGCCTTAGATAAAAGGTCGAAAAATGTATCAATTCGTCGAATTAAAATTTACCGAATTGCTGGCCGCTACAGTCGAAGAAAAAAAATCGGATAGTTGTGTGGCCGGATGTATTTTCACCACAATGACCCATATTTTCGTGACGACAGAGCCATGCAGAAATTTACATCAATTTGCAACGTCCAACTCGCCTCGAGCGAAAATTCTTAGCATTATGTACAGGCTAGCCAAGGTTGATATGTAGAGAGAAAACGTAGAAGTTTCCTATAACGCTAACACCGATGTCAAAGGATCGACTCTTGTGACCTGTATCATTTTGAGCTCCACCCCATGGCATCTAAAAATGACTGACGAAAGTCCAGCGCACCCATCATGGGCCGCTACCGGACGTCAGCTCCACCATCGCTGGAATTTTTTGAACTACGCCCATTCCAACGGCCACGAGACGGCTCATTTCGTCGACCGCGCAACTAGAAATCATCGAATAAGCAAGCTTAACGCTCGCCACGACTGACAACCTAGAAAACACAACGTACAGCACAGATCAACCGATTACCTTCCTCACATATTCGATATGGAGCACGATATGCAAACCTATTTTCTTAAGCCAAATGAAACTCGTATTGCGCCAAAAGAATCATCTGCTTACCGAATGGCAGTCGATTTACTCGACAAAGCATCCATTAAAATAAATGGCGAAAATCCATGGGACATGCAGTTGCACCATACGAGAGTGCCTGACCAGGCTTTTGCACGAGGTAATTTGGGGTTAGGTGAAGCCTATATGGCAGGCGAATGGGACGCGGACCAGCTGGATGAATTTTTTTGTCGATTGCTGGCCACAAAGCTGACGGACCAAATCCAACCCATTCGCCTTCTGGGGCATGTTCTTGCCTCAAAATTTTTAGACCGTCAGAACGTGCAGCGCGCCAGAAAAGTCGGAGAAATTCACTATGATCTGGGCAATGATTTTTATGAACACATGCTGGACTCGCGCATGACTTACACGTGCGGATACTGGGAAAACGCAAATAATCTTGAGCAGGCACAGAATGCAAAGCTGGACCTGGTCTGCAGGAAATTACGACTGAAGCCGGGCATGCGGGTACTGGACATTGGTTGTGGTTGGGGTAGCTTTATGGCTTATGCTGCCGAGCACTACGGCGTGGAAGCAGTCGGTGTCAGCATTTCAAAGCAGCAAATCGCCTGGGCCAAACAACGGTATCCGCACCTTCCCCTTGAATTTCGCCTACAGGACTATCGCGACATCGATGAGCAATTTGACGCGATTGCTAGTATCGGCATGTTCGAGCATGTCGGCAGAAAAAATTATCGGACTTATATGCGAGTGGCACACCAAGCTCTAAAAAACGACGGCTTATTTTTGCTGCATACAATCGGCAAGAACATGCGTCGCTCCGCACCAGACCCCTGGATCGATAAATATATTTTTCCAAATGGCGATCTACCTTCCATTGGACAGATTGGCGATGCGGCCGATGATCTATTCAGGGTTGAAGACCTGCATAACTTTGGCGCCGATTACGATAAAACCTTAATGGCCTGGTTCAAGAAATTTCACGATTCCTGGCCTTTTTTTGCTGAGCGCCTCGGTCCGCGATTTTATCGCATGTGGAAATATTACCTGCTTTCTTGCGCAGGAGCCTTCCGCGCTCGAGACATCCAGCTTTGGCAGTGGGTTCTTTCTAAGGACGGAGTACGAGACGGCTATCGGCGTGAAAAGATTTAGCCAAGGCCCATACGCAAATCTGCCCAGGAAAAATTCCCGAGGATAGCAGCTGTCCCACTCGAATCCGCGGAGGCAATTACTATTGCATCCGCCCCTGGCTAAGCTGATTTCACCATAGCGGCCGACGCAAAAAGTCCCGTTGTAAACTCGCCGGGAACTGATAGTGCATTAATTTCTGGCCAGTTCACCAATATCGAGCGGCGCCACCACCCTTCGCAAGTCGCTGCAGCTCTACAAATCAAGTTGAATATCGGTCAACGGTGTTGCGCAACATATGAGTGCAGCTCCCATCAACGGCGGGTCTAGCGGGTTGGGGGAATAAACTATGTCACCGTCGATCAGCGAGCACTCGCAGTTGTGACACACCCCACTTCTGCATGACCATTTCACTGGAACGTCGCATGCCTCAGCCAGTTCTAGCAGAGACGCAAACCGAGTATCCCAACGCAGCGTCAATCCACTCTTGACCATCGTGACCAAAGGTCCGGTTCCCGGTTCGCCTTCCGGCAAATGGGGGGACCGGAATGTCATTTCCAGCCCAGGAAGATTCGAAGGATTACCCGCTCCGAACGCTTCCGAATGGACCAGTGCTCCGTTCACTCCCCAGTCTTTAAGGGAAGCACTCAACTCAGCGATAAAATTCTCCGGACCGCAGAGGTAGAAATGGGCATCTTGGGGGACGCCGTCTCGCTTGAGCGCCGCTAGATCGATGCGGCCCCGGTGGTCATAGTCTCTTCCAAGGATATCGTCATCCCTAGGAGAGCTATAAAAAATACTAAATCTAGCATCCGGCAGGAAATCGACTATTTGCTGTGCTTCTTTCGAAAACGCATGATGTTCGCCATTCCTTGTACCATGGAACCACCACAATTTACGTTCGTCTTCGCTTTCAGCATTTGCGATGCTATACAACATCGCGAGCAGCGGCGTTACACCAATACCTGCGCTCAGCAAAACTACTGGCCGTTTATCGGCGCGCAGGACGAAAGTCCCGCGCGGCGCGCTCACTTCGACAAGCTCATCAACGCCAAGACTTTCATGTATAAATCGGCTGACACCACCAGTCGATTCGCGTTTGATAGTGATCCGATAAGCACCGGTTCCCCCTGGCCCAGAAAGAGAGTAATTGCGCGTCGCAGGCGCGGCTTGCGAAGGCAAACTAACTTTTATAGTAAGATGCTGGCCAGGTAACGCATCTGGCAGCGGCGTACCGTCGAGGCTGACCAATACAAACGATTTAACATTTGCAGTCTCACTACTTACCGACTTAACCCTGAGACGTCGAAAGCCCAACCAGGCCGCAGGAATAGCCGCCGAAGGAGACAAGGCAGCATTCCCGACACGATGATGCTCTTCGTCTGTCGCTAGCAAGGCTCTGAACGACTCCCGCCAGCCCATACTTAGTGGAGAGATTTTCATCGCGCGCTGCAGCAGATCTACTGGATGATCCGCGGAATACAGTAACGAATCTATATCGGCGACCGTCATTCGCTCTGCGCCATCCGCAATTTTCTGGATATGGTCTCCCGCAGCAATCGACCCCTCTTGAATGACGCGACAATAGAAACCAGGGCGGCGATGCGACACCAGTAATGCCGCAATTTCGGGATATTGCATCCGTATGCCCAACTTATAACAAGTGACCCTGGGTTGGGTCACCTCAAGAATTAAATCTCCTATCTGGAATCGATCCCCAATACAAACCTCGTCGTCTGCCAGACCGTCGACCGTCAGGTTTTCTCCAAACTGCCCTATCTCCAAGGCAGGCCTCTTCAAATACTTCTCCCAATAACGATACGATTGCGTCTGATAGACCATCACGGCGCGATTCTCCCCCCCATGCCCTACAGTATCCGCCTGGCCGTCACCCGCAATGTTCAGGCGTCCAACATTTACTCTGCCTGCAATCGGATATTTCCAGATCGCCGTTTGCACCATCCGCCCATGCCATTCGACATCACGTGGTAGCCCAACATTCACAGACACAACGGTGCTCATTTTCATTCCTCCCCAGTGCTGCCTAATCTGACTTCTGCGTCCGCAGATTACCTACACACTTTCATCCAACGATGCACCGCTTCGCGATGTTGCTGCCAAGATCACGCCAAACTGACCGTCCACGTCTGTCCAGTCCGCCAATGGCTGCCATCCTCCGGCACGTAATAACACGTCGACATCACGCGGCCCATACTTATGGCTGTTTTCAGTGTGGATGGTCTCACCTCTCCGCATCGAGAAATCATACCCTTCTATCGTGAAATCCACGTCGTACAAAGCTTCCAGATGCATTTCTATGCGAGCGTGATCGTCATTCCATTTTGCGAGATGCCTGAACGCTTCAACCGGAATCGTACCGTCCAGTTCACGATTGATGCGGCAGAGTAAATTTAAATTAAATTCCGCAGTCACACCCTGTTGGTCGTCATAGGCTGGTATCAAAATCGCAGGATCTTTGATCCTGTCGATACCTATCAACAACATGCTGTCCTCACCCAGCGTTTCCGCCATCGCCCTTAATAAATCCACCGCAGCTGGAACTAAAAGATTTCCGATTGTCGAACCTGGGAAAAACCCGAGACTTCTCGTGCCCTGTATCCCTGGTGGAAGCGCTACTGGATGGGTAAAATCCCCTTCAATAGGAAATACGGGAACCGATGGAAACATTTTTCCCAAGTTCTGCGCCGACTCCCTCAGAAAGTCTCCAGAGATATCGATCGGGACATAGGCAGATGGAGAGATTGCAGACAGCAACAAAGGCGTTTTGGCGGAAGAGCCCGAACCAAATTCAACGACCGCGCGACCAGGCCCCGCCATTGCAGCAATTTCGCCCGCGTATTTCAGCAATATCGAACGTTCACTACGCGTTGGATAATATTCTGGCAGTGCGGTAATAGCCTCAAACAACTCAGAACCTCGCCTATCATAGAACCAGCGAGCAGGTATTTCCCTTGGGGAACTCGCCATTCCCTCCAGCACGTCTGCACGGAAATTTTTGTCGACAGTTCCTTTTATTAGCATCCGCGTATCTTCGTGGGAAATCAACATCATAGGTCCTTTGCTAGTCGAACGCCGGTGAACTGCCAGCGCTGGTGTGGGTAGAAAAAATTTCTATATGTCGCACGGACGTGGCCTCGTGGCGTCGCACAGCTCCCCCCTTTGAGCACGAACTGTCCCGACATGAATTTCCCGTTGTATTCTCCAACCGCACCAGGTTCGGGGACAAATCCGGGATAAGACAGGTAAGCTGATCCAGTCCATTCCCACACATCGCCAAACATCTGCTGCAACCCGTCATCATCCGGCGCACACAACGGTTGCACCACCCCGGCCTTGTCCATAAACACGCCAGCACTTGGATTTAACGAAGATGCAGCATGCTCCCATTCCGCTTCGGTTGGCAATCTCGCACCCGCCCACCGTGCATAGGCATCTGCCTCGAAATAGCTGACATGCCGGACAGGTCCATCTAAATCCAGCAACGTTACTCCATCAAGTCCAAAATGCTTCGTCCAGCCCCCATGTTGGTCACGGCGCCAGTATAGCGGCGACTCTATAGCATGCTCTTTCACCCATGACCAGCCATCTGATAACCATAGCGCGGGATTATGATAGCCTCCATTATCAATGAAGATTTGCCACTCTCTATTCGTAACCACACGATCTGCGATTGCATGAGGTGCAAGCCAGGTTGTATGTTCGGGCTTCTCACAGTCGAATGAGAAGCCATCTCCACTATTGCCAATCCTAACTGGCCCTTCAGCCATGGTAATCCACTGCAAAAGTCTAGGATTTGTTGGCATTGCCTGGCCAGGAGTTGCCCAAACCGTCGGTTCCAGCGGATTGATAGAAAACAAATGCAAGATGTCAGTGACGAGTAACTCCTGATGTTGCTCTTCATGCTGGCAACCCAACCATACGAGCTCCAGTGCCGCCGGCGGCAAAAGCGGAATCATCTCCTTCATTTTCTGGTCCACATAAAACCGATAGGCAATGACTTCCGCCAGGCTCGGACGGGTTATCAGCCCCCGTTGCGTGCGCGGAATACGCGCTCCCTTCGCCTCGTAATAACTGTTAAACAAGAAGGAAAACCGGTTGTCATAAAGGTGGTACGTATGAACGTATTCACAAAGCACAAATGTTTCAAATAACCATGTCGTGTGCGCCAGATGCCATTTCGCTGGCGAGGTATCTGACATCGATTGCGCACTTGCATCTGCTTCGCTCAACTCGCTAACCAGTGAAATGGTGAAATTCCGCACCCTCTGAAATCGATCCAACAGATTTTCATGGGGACTTGGCACATCGCATTTAGATACCGCTGAAGATAATACGTGCATTTCAATTTCCTTGACCTTGGCGCATAGCGCCAGCAAACGCGACATTTCTTCCATCGACCATACACATGCTTTCTTGTAAAACTAAATTTCTTAAAATCAAGAATCTTATTTTTAATTCAAAAAATCTTTTTTAAAAAATTAAATAATAACCCTTCAAACTACATTTGACAAGTTATTAGATACGTGCAACGATCGTGGTATGGAGAACTAAATAATAACGAAATGATGGGTCAAACTCGAGATTGCCCACAGACAATTCTGGGAGATAAATATGAAAAATGGTGTGGTGATCGTAACGGGCGCAAGTCGCGGAATCGGACAAGCGACGGCAATTCGATTAGCAAATGACTTTGCAAAAATCGTATTGGTAGCCAGAAGTGGAGATCTGTTGGAAGAAACTGCAGCGTCGATAAGCTCGGCTGGTTCCGAGACATTAACGATTGAGTGCGACCTACGAAAGCCGGATGTCGCGGAGATGATCGTGAAACGCACGCTGGCTCAATTTGGCAGCATTAACTCTGTCGTTAATATTGCCGGCGCTGTGCCGCAAATTGATCTTTTTGAGATGACGGATGAACAATGGGAAGACGGCGAAGCATTGAAATTGCATGGAGCGCGACGTTTGACTTTGAAAGCGTGGGAAGCTTTGAAGGCAAGCAAAGGTTCTGTCATATTCACGTCCGGCAATTCCGCTCTCACTCCAAAGTCAGGGTTCGCCGCCGTAGCCACAGTCAACGCTGCAATTGTCGCACTCGCCAAGGCGTTTGCCGACCGGGGCATCTCGGATGGCATTCAGGTAAATAGTGTGCTGCCAGGTCCGGTGATGACTGACCGCCGCCGCGGTTATCTAGAGAAATACGCGATAACAAAAGGGATGACCATTTCTGACGCGATTGAACACTTTCCGGTACAGGCCGGCATTAGCCGCTACGGAAATCCTGAAGAAATTGCAAACCTGATCGGTTTCATTCTATCTCCTGCAGCACGCTGGATGACAGGAACTGCTTTGCGTATAGATGGCGGCGAAATCAAGTCAGTATAAAACACATGGAGTGGCGAACGTCATTGTAACAACGCGCGCTCGCAGCAATCGGGAAATCATGGCCTGTATTCAGCGCTGCGAAAATTTACGTCGAATTCGAGCACGTCAGATTGTCCAAAAAATTCGAAATTATTCAAGACTGACACTTTTTCAATCTCTAATTCTCCTGCCAAAGAAGTGTTCGGCTTTGGCAATTTTTATCGATAAACATGGATTGCCTTGATTTCTCCTCCACAGCTAATTGTCCCTGTTGTTCAATAGTAGCACTCACGAAAGATAAAAAAATGGACTTCTCGAACTGGAATGTGCGGACGCGACTAGCGGTCGGATTTGGATTCATGCTTGTTCTGCTACTGACGCTGGCGGCCGTTAGCGGATACCAAATCCGCAAGACGGCATCAGAAACGGAGCAGGTATTAAAGAATGAACTGCGCTCTGAACGAAATATCAATGAGTGGCAAACGCTGATCGAGGTAAGCTTACAACGCGCGTTGGCCGCGGGAAAGTCCGACGACCCTAACGTCCAGAAATATTTCGAAGACGCGATAATAGCTGGCAGTGCCCACGCAACGGATCTGCAGAAACAAGTGCTCGAGTCCTTGAGCGACGATGCTGCAAAAAAACTCTATCAGGAAGCAATCAAGCTTCGCATCGTTTATCAAGATGCCCGCAAGCAGGCTTTCATGCAGAAACAGTACGGCGACGAGAGCGAGGCCAGCCGTTTCTTCGACAATGAATTGACTGGCTATGCGACAGCCTACTCCAACGCAGTTACTAAGCTCCGGGAATATCAACAACAGCGAATCAATAAGATGGCCGGAGCCGTTGAACAGCGTAGCAAGACCACTGTCGACTTGGTAAGCGGAACGGCGCTTCTGGCTCTCGTGGCCGCTGTCTCGATCGCGTTCCTGATTACCAGGTCAATCCTACTCCAGTTGGGCGCAGAGCCCACTTACGCTGTAGAAGTAACCAGTGCTATCGCCAATGGCGATCTCTCACAAAATATTCTGATCAAAACAGACGATCACACTAGCCTGTTGCACAGCATAGCGACGATGCGCGACAATCTGGCGAACATTGTTAGCGACGTTCGCCGGGGAACCGATCGTGTACTCCATTCGGCCACAGAAATCTCCGACGGCGCCCAAGATTTATCCAGTCGAACTGAACAGCAGGCAAGCTCGCTTGAGGAAACGGCCTCATCCATGGAAGAATTGACTGCAACTGTACGTCAAAATGGAGATCATGCGCGCCAAGCTGACTTGCTGGTCCAGCAGGCATCGGACGTCGCAACTACTGGAGGTTCTGCGGTGACAAAGGTCATCAACACAATGGATGGCATTGCCAGCTCGTCTCGACGAATGTCAGACATCATCGGTGTTATTGACGGGATCGCTTTCCAAACGAACATTCTTGCACTAAACGCGGCGGTGGAAGCCGCAAGGGCCGGCGAAGAGGGTCGTGGCTTCGCGGTGGTCGCTACAGAAGTACGAGGTCTGGCACAACGCGCAGCAAACGCTGCGCGGGAAATCAAAGAATTAATCAGTGCGTCAGTTTTGCTAACTACGTCCGGCACTGAGATGGCCGACAGCGCGGGCGACACAATGAAAATGGTTGTTCAAAGCGTACAGTCAGTTTCCGACCGGATTACGGAGGTAGCAAAGGCAAGCGTCGAGCAGGAAACGGGCATAGAACAAATTACGATAGCCGTTAGTCAAATGGATACTTTCACTCAACAAAACGCAGCTCTAGTAGAACAGGCTGCCGCCGCTGCGGAGTCCCTCAAAGAAGAAGCAAAGTGGCTTTCTCAGTTGGTCAGCAAATTCAAATTAGGCGATACAGGCAGTCACGCGGAAAGCCAACGCATATTTGCAGTAAGTCCAATTTCGGTCTCTGAACACTCCCCGGCGCCCTTTCCTGTGCCTCGCGGAAATGCCCGTGCTAGTAAAAATCTAAAGGGCATGAAGCTAAACAATTTATAGATGGTGTCTCGTTGTCGCTCACGAATCGCAACCGGGGTGTTTTTTTAAGAAGGTCCAGTTCCATGAACTGGCCTACTTTACGCTCCAAGGGGGCAATGTGGACTTCGTATTCAACCACTGTCGTGGCAGCAGCTTCTTCCAGATCCAACTCACCGCGATCAAATTGGATTAGCCACATCTGCATGATATTGGCGCGAGAGTCTATGCGTCTTTAATGCCTCTCGACGTCCGACTTTACCGCTACGAATAATCGCTGCAGACCTGGATTTTGAATTCCAGGCTGCGCCGACGATATGGTCTCCTGACTGACATGGTGTCTCTCCTCTTGTGAAGGCTCGACAAGCGTATCATTTCTTCTCGCCATCTTGGTCCAGCTCGAGGGGTTCAGTCCAAGCCGAATCAGGTCGCATCTTGTCGCGCCAACCATTCCCGCGGGCTCACGCCTGTCTTGCGCCGGAATGCGCGAGCCAGCGCAGATGGGCTTTCGTAACCGACCTGCCCCGCAATGATGGAGATAGGATGGCCGTCACGCAAACGTCGCTGCACAAGGCTGATACGCCAGCCTGCCAGATAGTCTGCAGGTGTATTGCCGATGACCGCCTTAAAATGTGCGGCGAAGCCCGCCCGTGACATGTTCGCCACGCCGGCCAGTTCCTCAACACTAAAAGGGTGCTGAGGCCGCGCATGCATCAGATCCAGCACCCGTGCAATACGTGGGTCCGCCAGTCCAGCCAGTATGCCCTTGCCGAGCTTGTCTGTTTTCAATATATGCCGCAGCAACTGAATGATCAGTAACTCGAATAAACGGTCGGTCGCCGCCACTTTGCCGTATTCATCGCTGAACGCCTCCTGGAACAGCCAGTTGAGCGTGTTACTCAGGCTTGGCAAGTCTGCCAGCAGCAATACCATGTACTCCGGCAAGGCTGTCGCGAGCGGATTGCCGAAACCACCGTCGAAGTGTATCGACGCGCAAACCAGTTCTGCCTTGTCCTCTTGGCTTGCGAGCAGCCTGTGATGATAAGGCCCGGGAAAAAAAATCAACGCAGGCTCCGCAATCTCTATCTCCGTCCCGTTTTTTAATACTAGCCTCATGCGCCCGGCACGCAGCAAATGGATATGTCCGTATGGCACGCCCTCATCAAAATTGGCGATGCCGCAATGGCCGCCACTATGAAAAGTGCCTGCGTGAGCACCAAACTGCACTAGCAGCGTCGAAGTATGATCCATATTGCCCCCAGAGTGCATTTTTAGACGATCGGTTGCTTATTATGGAGGATATGCATCCGAAACGACAGAAAAACTAGTTATCGTTCCTACTCTCGCATTAAAGTCTACATATTCAATTTCTACAACCAGAACCATAGCCATGCAAGCCGAGCATTCATCATTAACGAAGCAGCCACTTACGAAGGGCAATGTGGCATGACAGTAACAACCCTGCAATCATCCGCTAGGTTCGCACTGGATGCATTTGGCCGCCGTCACCAGGTGTGACATCGTAATAATGGAGCTGACTCCGACACCGGCAGCGCAAAAAATGGCGAACTCGTGAGTGTGAACGGTAGGTTCAGGGTGGAAAAAAAATGCAGCACATGGACCTAATTGCACAGTCAAAAAAAATGTCGACGTTCGCCTCCACTTATTTTGTACGCGACGCGCGCATGGCCAGGATGAATGTGCGAGATTCTCGGGTTTTGCTGTTCGGGAATTTTCTAGGTGGCATACCCAGCAGCAGTTGTACCCTGGCCGCACCGGACTTATCGTCAAATGTGCGGTCATGGCAAGACGTGGAAGGAAAAGTACGGGTCAGACGCACGCACCAAAATATCTGATCGAGCGTTTATCGCCTTCCTCATGCAAGTGCGATGTCCTTAGAAGCAACCAGTAACCTGACTAGTCAGGCCTTTCAATAAAATTAAATTACAACACCTGGTCTGCCCTGCCAGAACAGATGTTCCAGAATGGTTGTATCATTATGCATAGTATCTCTTTAGGTTTCTTCTCCATCTCTGCCACCCAATTGCTGATGCTGGGCTCTCTCCTACTGGCCGCCGGCGTCGGCCACATCGTGGGAAAGCCAAAAAAAGTCGGCGTTCTAGACCTGCTGCTGGGAATGACACTAGCAGGCCTCGTTGTCGCGCGCATCGTGTTCGTCGCCATTTGGTTCCCTTTGTATCTTGCTTCTCCGCTATCGATGCTGGACATCCGTGACGGCGGCTTTCATATGTGGGCCGGCGTCGTAACAGGCCTTGCCTTCGGAGCCTGGCGTTGCTGGAAACGTCAGGAACTCGTCGCCCCTCTCACTGCCGGCCTGCTCGCTGCTTTTGTGGTAGGTGATATGGCTGGCGCATCCCATATTTCCGCCATGTCCAAAGAGGCAGACCTGCCTGCGTATAACTTAAACACGCTAGACGGCAAACCCACGACACTTGCAAAGCTTGCACATGGGAAACCTGTTATCGTCAACTTGTGGGCGAGCTGGTGTCCACCCTGCAGGCGCGAAATGCCAGCTCTCGCGGAAGCCCAGCGCCGGCACAAGGACATGGTATTCATCTTTGTAAATCAAGACACGGACGTCGCGGCGGCGAAGCAATTCATTAGCGACACCCATCTTGTCATCGACAATGTCGTACTTGATCCAGCAGGACAGATTCCACAAGCAGTCGGCTCATCGGCACTGCCGACCACCCTCTTTTATGATGGCGGAAAGCACATGGTAGATCTTCACATCGGCGGGTTCTCGATTGCGTCATTTAGCGATGCTCTGGACAAGTTTACCGAGACGCTGAAAAAGAATGAGCACGCGAAATAAGATAAAAAAACAGCAGACACGAGCCGACAGCTACAATATCGACTTAAGGTTTTTTCGCTGAATCTACCAGTGTAGACACCCTGCATACTGGGTGCTTTGGCAAATGATGGCCCCCCCCCCCGATAACTCTATGGCAGCCGAGCCACTAGTACCACGTCGAGACGAGGTGCTGGCGTTAGGACATGTAATGCGCTAAACGCTAGCCACATTTGTCCATTCGATGTGCCTAGCTCGACTCCACAAGCGATTGCTCCGCTGCACGGAGGGCTTGTCTCGACAGTTATGCCGTTGCTGCTGTGCGTTCGCAGGTTGGCAGTCCATTCGCGTAGCAGACCGCCGCGCGCACTAAGTGCTTTGTTTCAAGCTGGTGAGATTCTTTGCTAGCCAAAGCATATACATTGCATTCTTTCAACGAAATACAGATAATGGTGCCCCTTCGGGGCCTGGCAACCAGGACTGAATCGACAGGCGAAACTTACCGCCACTCACAATTAATTTCAGTAGAAATGAATGGCTAACACTATTACGCAAGTACTCAGCTTCTGGCGCGACGTCGAAATCTTTAACATCCCCTCTGCTCCGACTACAAAAGATCAAACGGACCGCATTAAGATCATTACCTTGAAGCCAGGCGAAACTCTGCCCTGGCGCCGGCAAGAGTATCAAGGAAATGCACAATTTGGCTTTGTCCACGTTGTCCACCTTGGCGTAACCGATATGGAGGCGTTATCCCGTCTGCTGCTCCGGGCGATTCACAAGGATAAAGAGCTGAGCGAACGAGAGTTGCAGCGGATGCAGGGCATGGGCTGGATGGCAACCTTTGTCGCCGACGAAAACGGGCGTCCAAAGGGTAAGACCTATCTACCGGCCAGTTTCGCCTTAGGCGCGGACATGCGCCGGCGCTCTTTACCAATGGATGGTCTGTCAACACGCCTTGCTGGCGCTGTCGAGGAATTCCAGCAGCGATGCCACAAGATTGAGGGCGCTGAAGCCGGCATTGCGAATGCCCAGGACACGGAAGTCGTGTTTGAGGCATTTACCTGGTCCGACCTTGACCGCGAACTGGGTGTTGTACGAAGTCTTCTTGGTGAGGAAGCGCAAGGCGCCTCCATCGACTGGAAAGTCGTCGTCAAGGTCATTAAGGTCAATCGCCAGTATCTGGAAGCGGATACTGCCACAGCGATCGAATACCTGAACTCCTTTTATCTGGAAGACCTGGACCGGCTTGTCGCTCAGTCCAAGAAAAACAAACCTTTCGGCAAGGCATTAAGCGCTTACCTTGGGCTGCCGGTACCTGATGACCAGCGCATTGACATCCTGCAGCGCCAGGATGCCATGACAGCCCTGACCAGCGTGACCAGGTTGTCAAGGGCGCGCTGGCCAGCTTCGCCGCATCACCCTCTGGTACTGGCACAGCAGGCAGTGGTGGCGCAAATCATTTCCGAGGTGGGACAAAAAGGCGGCACCATCGGAGTCAACGGCCCTCCTGGGACGGGTAAAACGACTCTGCTGTGCGATGTGATCGCAGAGGTGGTCACCGAGCGCGCCCTAAGGATAGCGAATCTCAAGCGGCCGGTGGACCTGTTCGAAGAAAAACGCCAAGTTGGCGGGAAGAACTTCTTCCCGCTCAAAGCGAGTGTGATGGGCGCCAGCGCCATTGTGGTTACCAGTTCAAACAACGCCGCGGTTAAAAATATCACGCAGGAACTCCCTGCCCGAAAGAAGATCGCTGGCGAATATAAGGATGCGGAGTATTTTGAGGAAGTGATCCGGGAGATCTTCGTGTCGCAAAAAGTCACCGATGATGAAGGTACGCCGGTTGACAGCTGGGGCCTGGTGGCTGCGGCGTTGGGCAATGCTGGCAATCGGCGCAGCTTCGCCAAGGCCTTCTTCCGGGATGACTACGTACTACCGGAAGAGAGGGCGACAGCGGATAAAAATGGGAATGCGGAGTCATTCGGTAGTGGACAGACTTCCCTGCTTCCCGACGATGTATCGTCCAGCCAGTCTATTGCGCCTGCCGCTCGTCGTGGAATAGCAATCGCGGACGCAGAGCATGTCAACGGCGACCTGGTCCCCCTTCCGCCCACGATGAAACAATTGCTGGAAGCGGCGACGAATGAGTTCGCTCGCTATCAGGCAGAGTGGCAGTCGGCGAAGAGCAAGTTACTGGAAGTAGTCAATGAATTCGACGAAAAGCGGGCAATCCTGGCCAAAGCAGAAAAATCTGCACTGACCATTGACGATACACGTCGTCGGCTATCGGAGCACCGGCTTGCGGTCCAGGCGATCGAGGACGATCATGCGCGCATCGTGCTGGAAGTGAATGCGATCACGGAGACGGTGTTGGATCTGCGCCGCCTGGTCGATGCACGGCAATCAGCCCTGATGCAGCTACAGGCGGCCAATCTCCCAAATCTGTGGGACCGTCTGCTGGCCATGCTCGGTATCGAAAGCGGCCGTCGAACGAACGCCCGAAAGCTGCTCGAAGAACCAACCAGGCTGTTGTCACAAGCGAGTGAGCAACTCGCTGAAACATCGCGCCTTAAAAAGTCGCTGGAAGCCAAGGCCAGCAATTTGCAAGAGCGCTTACGTGCGATGGAGCTGGAACAACATGCTCTGCAGAAGAAGATACTAAAGCTGGAAAAAGAAATAAAGGCTGGCTTTGCGCTGGGTGCGCGGCATTTTGGGGATGAGCGCTTCTGGGCACTGCCCAACGACGTCCGCCACCGCGCATCAATTGCGGTGAGCCCGCAGATTGATCACCTGCGCTCTCGCATATTTTTGCAATCGATGGAGTTGCATCGGCTGACGATACTGGCGAATGCGGGCAAATTTATCAGCAACTTCCGCCTCGTATTTGGCATGCTGACAGGTAAAGGCAATGATAGTCTAATGCCTGAACACCGGAAAATCGTCTGGGATGCATTTTTCTTTGCCGTGCCGGTCGTGTCAACCACCCTCGCCTCCTTTGACCGTCTGTTCGCAGGCATGGGGCAGGATAGCCTTGGATGGCTGTTAATTGATGAAGCGGGCCAGGCGACACCGCAATCCGCGGCGGGCGCCATTTGGCGCAGCCAGCGCGTGGTATTGATCGGCGATCCACTACAGATAGAGCCGGTCTTTACCGTGCCTCTGGATATCGTCGAGAATTTACGAGAATTGAACGCGGCGGCACCGACCTGGTCTCCCAAGTCAGAATCGGTACAAACCCTGGCGGACAGGATTACGCGATTCGGTTCGTGGATTGGTGGTGATGAAACGGACGAGAGTGCATCCCGTATCTGGACAGGTATGCCACTGCGCACGCACCGACGTTGTGACGATCTAATGTTCTCTGTATCGAACCGCATCGCCTATTCCGGCCAGATGGTACAAGGCAAGGTCAATAAAGAAGGGGTGTCCGTCCCCTCCAATTTCTCATCTGTCCTAGGGGAAAGCACCTGGTTTGATGTATCGGGCGAGCAATTCCAGCATCCTGTGGTCGAAGATGAAATCGACATATTGATCAATCATCTCCGTCAGTTGCAACAACACCCTGCTTTTACCGTCGCCGACAAACCAGGTCAAACACCTAAGATCGGCAAGATCTATGTGATCTCCCCGTTTCGCAAGGTGATCGGTGCGTGCTCGGCGCGCGTCAGGCAGGCGGGTATATCAAATGTAGAGGTGGGGACCGTCCATACGTTCCAGGGCAAGGAAGCCGATATCGTGTTTTTGGTATTGGGGACGGCACCAGGCCCTGCTGGCGCCGGCGCGCGCTCCTGGGCGGTTCAGACGCCAAATCTGTTGAACGTGGCAATGACACGGGCGAAGTGCCGACTGTATGTGATCGGGAGTGCGTCGGACTGGAGTGGTTTATCGTTTATGTCGGAGCTTTATCGTGCGTTGCCTAAGAAGCGAGTTGGCAGGTCGATGAATTCCTTACCGATTCAGGATAGCTTGCCGTTGTAGGAAATTGGTTGCTGCTCAAATGCATAACCTTCGAAGAGCAGCAACACCTTAGTCCGACCTGGTATGTCACTGTTTGAGAACACAATATGCCTGCTCTCAAGTTTTTAATCTAAGCCTGTCTGCCTTCTGGAAACCACTTAGACCTAGATAATGCTCCTGGCAAGATGGAAAAATTAGCGTTTAAGTCGAGAAAAAATTGCCCTCGCTCCCAAAATAGTTACCAAGGCTACGGCGACTCGGAAAGGCATGCTAGCCAACATACCCGACGCAACTGTAACAGTACACGCGGCAGCAGCGCTGGCGAAAAAATCGCCGTTGATGAAGCAACTAGGGAGTTTCATCTGCAGCAAGTCTCGGATAAGTCCACCGCCTACTGAAGTGAGAATTGAAAAATATAAAGCGCTCGGTAGGAGGTGAGGCCCGGCACCAGCCAGTGACTTCGCAGCCTCACTTCCCAGCGCCACCGTAACAGCGATCGCAATGGTATCCAACGTTGCTACGGCAAACGATACTCGAGCGTCAGGCTTACCGTCTTTCACGCTAAGGCGCAGCATGAACACTGCCACACCGGACAAAATGCACAATGGAATGAGCGCCGGAGCGGTGGTAGCCCAGACGGGCTTCTGCATCAAAAAAGCATTGCGAATAGTCCCTCCCCCGGCTCCGACGAGAAGCGCGGACACGAAAAGCCACCAGCAATTTCTATGCTTAATGGATCCATATGCACCCGAGACTGCAAAACATATACTGGCAGCAATGTCGACGCCGAGAAGCATATTAATTTTTGCCGGTGCCACCAATAAAGACACTGTCCAGGACAAGAAGAAAAATACCGCGACAGAAATCATAGCCACGGCAGCTTGCATTGCATATTTCGACAATTGGTTCATGGTGCTCTCCCCCGATAGTTACCATGAAACTCACTATAGATTGTCTACTCGTTCGACATGAGCGTTTCCGTCCATGAGTTTATGGATAAGCGATTTATGTATCGGACGACACTTTGCATTGAAAAGCTAAACGGTCATAAGACAATACCGCTCATCCGCAGCCGTATCTTTCATACTTCGACTTTTCCTGAAAACAACAACTGCACATCCATAAGTTAATGGCTAAATAAATTAGACAGGACAGAGGTTTTTCCTTACCATCATTAATTGCATTTACGACAATAACAGCAAAGGGGCGGTGATGAGGGATCCACAGGTTAAAGATTATTCCAATGCCCTGCTGCTACAGTTCGGCATCAATAGCAAATCTAGCCTTGCGCCTGAATTCATCGCCTGGAATAGCTATTGGATCAATCATTGCCGGCCAAATACGTTCGATAAAAATCACCAAGATGAGGCCCTTCCCAGTACCCCCGCACCGAAACAACCGAGCAATAAGAAAAAAGGTCGCTTCCAAAAAGTAGAGAGATTGAGTGAGTCAATTTCTGACGACCAGATAGGACTGGGTCTCGCATTTCGCTGGTTCTTACTCTTGGCGTCTCTTTACGTGCATGACTTTCCGGTCAAACCGCCAACCAGAGACCAGATGATAGAGGATATAGACGTTCTGACGTTCTCTCAATTTTGCGATAGTGTAGGCCGCCAAGTCTGCAGCATTCGGAACATTTTCAAACTAGGCACAAAGGACAGCATAAAAAGTCCTTTTCTCCTTCATAAAGCGTACACCAATACCCTGAATCTACGAGAGCTGTGCAAGCAGCATCGCATGAGATATCCAAAGATAGGGATGACGACAGATCGGTTTTTATGCCGCGTTACTGGAGCAAAAGCTTATCTGCAATTCTTCAACATGCTAATTCACGGTGGAAACTGCATCTCTTCCAACTCAAGTCTGATTGCCCCAACCCCCTACTTTCAGGAACGGTCATCAGGCTCGCAAGAGCATGACGCAATGGCGGCCTTAATGAATGAACTCAAGGTAACGCATGACGGAAAGCCCATTATCGGCGTGACCTTGCAAGATGCGCCGCAAGGGCTACGCGCGATAGCCCATGAAATCGCAGCACGTGTGGATGCAGACCCGGAAGATTTTCGTCCATGCATATTAATACCCGTCTCAACGCAAGAAGCCCCCCACGATATTCGCAGAGACGTCGATTACATCGCAACTATCCTTATCCAATTCTTATCTGGAAAAAAGGTAAACCCTTCCGACAATAATCTGCCAGATGAATTTTCTGCCTCAAATGATCGTAGATCTACCTCATTTCAATCGACGGGAGCGACCGACAAATTGCTATTTGCTCGATCGCTACTCGCAAAAACAAACGGCGCAATTATCGTATTTGTTGGGCATGATCCCGTCTCTGGCCTCTACCCCAACCTGGTCCGAGCGATAAGACACTCGTCCTCGCTGCAGCTCGTTTTGGACATACTCGTTCATCCGTTGATTTCAGATACTCCGCCCGACAGCGCTTTGAAGGCATATCAGCGGACTCACATCGCCATTCTTTCTGGAGGGAAGCTTGACATATCTCCAGTCTATCGGCGCAGGGAAATTTTATTCACGCAGCCCGACGCCAAGCACTCTGCAGCTATCCTTGCGTTGCACATAGGCGCAGCAGAAAATAGAATGCGAGGCGCACGAAATGCCGAGAATAGAATCAATCAATTCAAAAGTGCATTGCTGGATCGCTCATCGGGCGTCCCTGGAGAATCAAAACTAGCTGCGTTTTGCCAAGGACTCAGCGTGGGGCAAATAGCTCCGATACCGAATCGTGGAGAAAAGCTGGAGTGGGATGAAAATATTATCCATTTAATGGTTACTGGCATTACGAGCGAACTGGATTTACTTCGTTTGCGTTTCATTGCATTGTCAGAGTCCGGCGTAAAGAAAGAAACGTTGGAATTATGGACAATGGTCTGGATTGATTCTGTAGAAAAATCGACATTTAGTCTTCCCTCTGAGCTTGCGGAATATAAGGCACAGCTATATTCGCAGATGAACAGTTCGGTCGATGACTTCTTGTGGCGTTACCGCTTCATACTAGTGGTTACACGAGGTCGTGGCGCCGAACGTGGTATCGAGTCGCGATTTCACCCCTATGCCTATCCATCATATCCAAATGGAGCGAGCTCCATCGCTCAAAGCGCATTAGAAAATCCCAACTTTATCAATGCGCCTACCGACTCCATAAGCTACATGTACCCTGAAATTCGCGATGCGGTTCTTAGCGACATTTCGTCTCACACAAGAAAGCAACGACAGCAATACGAATGGGAACCATATCTGCTTCGGCAAATCATTGCAGCTGAGGGTTTACGGCAGCACGTTATCCAGCGCCGAATCTGGGCAATCAACCAAAGCATAGACCCATCCACATTTAGAAGAATTTTTGAAACTCTCTACAACGGATTCCTTAGCCTACCGCCATTTTCGCTGCACGCCGCAAGCGAGAATTGGCCGCAGATAACCTGGCCCGCCGGCTTTTCAGGAACGCCTGAGCAGATTTTCAAGATGCTTTACGAAATACTATTCAGGGAAATTTTGGATGGAAATTCAGCCCATCGATTAAGCCGTCAATTTGGCTTTGATGCGGTTCGCCTAGATCTATTAAGACTGGCCCATTCGGCATTTTCAGATCAGGTCAATCAATCCCCTTTCCAGCAACATCCTGCATGGGCAAACACACAGACGCAACCCGGTCAAAAATTCTTAATCGATCACTACGTATCTGCGGGTATTTCTGCGCGTCGCATCGGAAAATACGCGAAGGACGATGGACGATTCGTCGTGGAAAGACTACAGGAATTTCGCGATGATCCGATGGAAACTGGCCTCCGAAATCGGCTTCACAAAACCATCGCCGACTTCGAATTTGAAAATCTGGGTTATTTCGAACGCGATGCAAAAAATGGCAGCCTAGCTGCCTTAGACTTCTGTAAAAAACACTTAGAAGATCAGCACATCGATTTGCGATTTATCGAGGATTTACTCAATAAAAATTCCCAGTTGATGATTGGCGATCCCTCTCTATCACGCGAAATTGAAGACAGTGCAAAGAGGGTAATCGCAACATGCCGCGCGATCGAAGAAGTTGAGGAGGTTAGTGATTGGCTTTCGAGGTATGCAGACCTTCTATACGAACAAAGCCAAGCCTATCTCAAGAGCGGAAACTGGAATGAGAATACGGAAAATACAAAAAAACGTGGTGCCTACGCGCTTGCCGCTTACACCGCTACCGTGACGGCAAAAAAAATTAGAGAAGAAGGCAGGGGCTCGAATTTTCCACAACTCGAGCCTCATTTAACCCCCCTGGGCTTACGCGTCCTTGCGCGCTCTGGTCTAGAGCTCGTCAGAATTCTCCGGACAAACGAGGAACGGCTCACCCAAATAAGCTCCAGCCGCCTCTTCGAACTAATACAGGAAATACGAACAGCCCTTGACTGGTACGCACTCAAGTACGGTGGATTCGCACCCGAACAAGTAACGATGCTACTGCTAGAATCGCGATTTGCACGCACCGTCGGAGAAATATCGGAAATAAAGGACGGAAATTCCGAGGCTAGACACCTAGTCGCCCTCGGCTATATCAGGCGAGCGGAATTGGCGATGTTCGGGTTTGGTTTTCGGCCCAGACTTACCGTGCGAATGCTCCTTGAAAGGTGTGCAACAGTAAGAGGACTTGGAACGGCCGTTTATGACAAAATTCGCCAATTGCCGTCAATATCGGAGATACAACTCAGAGTGGCACACACTTCGTTCCCTACTCCTCAAGCCAGTCAGAGCTCACAGAAAAATAGTGCTTCCACTACCGATGGGCGACGCGACATGGAAGACTATTTATACAGGACAGAAGAACTGGAAAGATCCTTGCGGCTAACCCAACTAGCACTCATCGACGCTCACCATGCCAGGGGTGTTATACAACAGATATTTGGCTGGAAAACTCACATTGACGCAACAAATACGCTTGATGACGAAGGCTGGCATTTACAAACGAAGAAGCAAATCGACGCAACCGAAAGAAGACTCAATGACATACGTGCCTTGCTTCAACGATATATGACTTTGTACGAAAAAGTGACCCGACACGCGACACAGGGACGATAGATACAAAAATCTTGATCCAATCCCAATAATGATTTAGCTCCGTGCGAATTTCTGGATCAGTTCGCCCAGAGTTCCCCCAAGAGGACCTGTCCTCGCCGAAAGCAGCTTGCCGGCCTGTTCGCGGAACTTCACGGGGTCATTGACCACGCCCGATAAAATCATCTGCGCGTACCGAGCCGACAGCCCTGCCCGGTCCAATCGTTGAGCACGACGTATGTATTCTTCCGCAAGTTCTCGATTTCCTTTTTTCGCTGCGACCACAGCAAGGCCACCATGGCTTTCGCCAAAGTTGCGATCAAGTGACACTGCCTTTTCATAGATTAGCTCAGCGGCGTCAATATCCCCGCTAAAGATCTTGCACCAACCCAGCGCAAGCAAGGTACCGACATGGGAGGGCATGGATGCCGCTGCCTGCTCTAGTTGAACCGTCGCGGCAGGTAGGTCATGCCTGATCATGCTGATGACGCCCAGACCGACTCTACTCCTTCCGTCGGCAGGATTTATTTTGAGGGCGGCATTAAATTGGGATTCGGCGGCAGCGGCGTCCCCGAGACCCAGGGACACATTGCCGTCTACCACCAAACTCTCCAGTGAGTCCGGCCCCTTCGCTTTGGCCACAACCCCCATCTCTTTCGCGCGCTCCAATTGCCCGTCATCCAGGTACAACAAGCTCGCCGCAGACAGTAGTTCTGCGCTGGCAGTATCCACGTCGATATTCGCTTCCACAATCCCAATGGCTTTCTTGAGGTCACCAATGTGATGGAGTGCGCGAAGCAAGGTCATAAGACCCATGGGGCTCAATCCGGGCGTACCAAGAAGCGGGAGGAGCAAGTCAGCCGACTCTGCGTATTTTTTCTTCAGGAAGGAAATGTAGGCCAAATTATAGATAATGCCGGGGTTTGGGCCGCTACGATGCAGGACTTTTAATATTTTCTCGGCGTCGTCCAGCTTCCCTTCCGCGATCAATACGTTGCTATGTCGATGATGAAAAAAAGGGTCATCGGGATAGAGGCTCAACGCAGCGTCCACATACGTGCGCGCCTTTTCTGGCGAGCCACTCTCAAGATTGAGGTCAACGGCTGCGGCAAGAAGATCCCGGTTGCCGGGATCACTTGCCAGGTACATTTCTACGCGTTGCAATTGCATCGGAGACTCAACGAATGCGGACGATTGGGTTTGCATGAGTTTGCCCTGTAAGTAATCTGAAATATTAAGCAAAATAAAATTATGGGATGCTTCAATAACTAATGTCGACATCATTGCCGCAGGAAATTGCTTCGCTAAGCCTGCGGATTGCATCCTTGTGAATCTGGGACACTCGCCCGCGCGTCAACCCTAAAATCTTGGCGACTTCCTCAAAAGCGAGTTGCTGCAGGTAATGATAGGTGATGACCTTTTTTTCGTTATTTGGTAATGTCGATACCAGTGCCCTTACCCGCTGGACCAGTTGTTTGAGCTCGATGCTCTGGTAGGTATTGTCGGGGTAACTTGCGGCGTCCGCCTGGAAGATTCCAGAATCCTCCAGCGCAAACCCCACAGCAAGCCCAATCGCCAACTCGGCCAGGTAACTAAAAATTGCCTCTGGCGTTTTTTTGGCCGGAGCATCGTTCTTAACGGATTCTACGCGGCTGGCGACGATACGCTTGCGCGCACTGACCTGTTCCTGCTTTTCGCTGAGAGATTCGATGCCGTTGAGGATTGCCCCGTTAATCCGTGGGAACGCGAAGGTCTCAAACTTGATACCACGCTCAGGATCGTACCGGTCGATCGCCTCAATAAGGCCTATCGATGCATACTGAAAATAATCATGGAACTCCAATTCCAGATAAGTACGCTTCGCATAGCACTTCGCGGCCAGCCCGCGCGCGTAAGGAAGAAAATGTTCAATGAGTCTCTCCCTGGCCGCTTGGCCCGCGCCATGTTGTAGCGCGTTCCAAAGGACAATCAGCTCCTCGTTCTTTTCCCCTGCAGGATCGGACGCAAGGAGCTGATTCGGCTTCACGGTCATTTACCCCTGCTCTAGGAGAAAGTTCCGACCAGCGCGCGCACGACGATATTCCAGCCGTCGATCAGTACGAACATCAGTATCTTCAACGGCAACGAAATGGATGCCGGTGGCACCATCATCATCCCTAGCGACATCAGTGCACTGGAGACAATCAGATCGATCAACAAAAAGGGCAAGAAAATCACGAAGCCAATTTGAAATGCTGACCGCAATTCCGACAGCATGAAAGCCGGGATCAGCTGCAGCAACCCGATATCGTCGATCGTACTCGGTTGCTCCGCCTTGGAGAGCTCCACCATCAACCCCAGATCCTGCTCACGCGTCTGACGCACCATGAATTCTCTGATAGGCCGAATGCCTTCGGTCACGGCTTTGTCAGTTTGCAGCTTGCCGGCCATATAAGGCTGGAGCGCCCTGGAATTCACTTCCTGCAGAGGTCCCGCCATGGTGAACATGGTCAGGAACAGCGCCAGGCTTACGATCACCGTATTAGGAGGGGTATCCTGCATGCCCAGTGCATGACGCAACATCGAAAGGACGATGACAATCCGCACAAACGATGTCATCGACATCAGAATGGCCGGTGCCAGGCTCAGGACCGTCAGACCCAAAAGAATCTTGATAGCGGAGGAAATTTCTGCGGGATTGCCGGCACCACCCCCTATCCGAATTTGCATCCCAGGTATGGAAATTGCCGAGTCCGCGGCCAAGGCAGACGAGCAGCATACTGCGCTGCAAATCAATGCCACCGTGATTGCCATGACGTTTGCCAATGAAAAGCGAGGTAATGTCATTGCGGCTCCGATGAATTGGGAGCCGTGAGCGGCACAGTTACCAGGCACTGGACACCCTGTTCGCTTTGCGCCAGCATATATTGAGAACCGGCAAATTCAACGACATGCAACGATGACTTGGGAGTCAGTCGATGGGACTCAACAATACGTAGTTGCTTCGCACGAGTGGAATTCACTGCGAAGCCCAGGCGCCGGCGTACCACGTAGACGCCGCCAGCCAATATCAGCAACACCAGCGTCATGCCACCGGCCATACGCGAAAAGTCCCCTCCCGATGCAGCAGGTTCCCGTTTAAACGGAATTGAGTTGCTGTGTAATTCCTCACCAGCAGCCTGGCAAGGAATCGCCATCGCAAGTCCGGCCAGCACCAGGCAAAACGCGGACAGGTATTGCCTTAACATCATGACTTGGTCGCAGTAAAAACTTCGGTCACTTTTACACCAAAATTGTCGTCCACCACGACCAGCTGGCCGCGCGCGACCACTTTACCGTTCAAGGTCACGTCAACCACATAGTCGACAGGCTTGTTGATTTTCAGGACCGTGGATTCTTTCAAGCCCATCAACTCGCCCAGGTCACTTTCAATCTCGCCGACATTGACATTCAACATGACCTTGACGCCGTGCAGGATATCCAGCTTGGTGCCAAGCAGGCTTTCCCCTGCCGCTGGCTGCGTCTCGATTTCTGTCAGCTCAAGCGCTTGTGTCCTGGCTGTTTCGTTTTGTTGCTGCAATAAGTTATTCAAAGACTTGCTCCATGCATTTTATTTGTTCGACGGACTACTTCAATGGCGACGGAATCCCCGGACAAGCCAAGATATCCTGCGAACAGCGGCTGCTTGTCCGGACCGAGTATTTCAATTGGCCTATCAACGGACGATGGCAGACAAATTACATCACCGATACCAAGCGTCATCAACTGGGTGATGTCGATTTCTACCTGGCCTGCGGATACTGATAAGGTCACAGGTACCTTGCCCAGCGCCTCCATTAAGTCACCTCTGGCGCTCACGTCCTTGGCAACAGGCATCTTGTCACCCACCGCATCCACGCACGCGTGATTGAGTAACACAGAAATGCTCAGGTCCCCCAGGCGAACGTGTATAAGGACGCCACCGCAGCCGTAGCGAAATTCACCAGGACCAGGAGCGCTGTTTTCTTCGGACTGATGCATCGCGGAAGAAATTCCTGCCTCGATGGCCATCCTTTTACCCAGAGCCTCCAGTGCGGCCTGCCCCGCCTCCACGGCAATCACGGACTGCAAACCCGTCATCGGCCCATGCCGGGTGTCTGTGGGAAACATCTGCCGTTGCAGGTATTTGCCAAGGTCAGCAGCATGGGAGATCCAGATCGCCTGCGCACCCATCCGATACTGCAATGGCCATTCGGCGATTCGTTGCGCATTGGACTCCCACACACGTTCGCAAGAGGTATCGACCTGCAGCGTGTCAACACCCCAGGACACTGCCCAGCTCTTGACTACTGCAGCGACTTTTTGTGCGACTGCCTCCAGCACCGAAGAAGAAAGCAACGCGAAAGGACTTACGTTCATTATTGTTTCTTCATATCGAGGAGCGTTTGTATCATGTCGTTCGCCGTGCTGACGACCTGCGACGAAGCCTGATAGCCACGCTGCATGACGATCAGGTTACTAAATTCCTGAGACAGGTCGACGTTCGACCCTTCGATTTTTCCCGCAGAGATAGTGCCATACATGCCTGTAGAGGCCTGGCCATAATTGGCGTCCGTTGGATTCTTGCTGACGAACTGGTTGCCACTCACTTCGGAAATCGACTGGTCTGACTTGAAGGAGGCGATGGCCAGATGTTGCCCCTTGGCTGTTGCCCCATTTGAATAGGTGGCCACCAGCGTGCCGGTCGAATCAAACGTCGCACCCGTCAACGCACCGGTCGCATTACCATCGATTGATGCAATGGCGATCGTCGAGGTATTGCCGTTCGATGAAGAAGTGACGTTACTGGAGAAATCCAGTGACAACGCAAATGGCGACACGCCTCTCGGGGAATACGTCAACTGGATTGCATTTGCCGTCACCACCGGATTGCCATTACTGAATTGAAGAGAGCCTGTACCCACCGTGGTGCCAGTCTCATCTGTCGCTGTCACGGTCCAGTTATTCGGAGTTCCCTGATGGAATACCAGCGACAAGGTGTGCGTACCGCCGGCAGGGTCGAAAATACTGATACCGCCCAGCGTAACATCAGTCGTCGCATTGCTGGAAATATTCCCGGTGAATTTCACCGAGGATGACGCTTTTGCCGCATTGGTCTGTAACGAAGAGAGTGAAATATCGGCCAGTTGACCGACTTTGTCAAACCCGGCAACCCGCTGGCCGTTGTTCGCACCGTTGATCAAAAAGCCGTCCTTGTCGAAAGTGAACTGCCCCGCCCTCGAATAAGTGATGTCCGATCCCTCGCGAAGCACAAAAAAGCCTTGGCCATTGATTGCGAGGTCTAGTGGATTTCCCGTCTGATTGAGAACACCCTGCTGGAAGTTGATCTGCGTCGCCAGCGTATCCAGCCCGGTCCCCATGCCCGCAGTCGAACCGCCGCCCGCCGCACCCTGCTGGTTTTGCTGCGCAAACATATCGCCGAACTCCGCGTTGACTCCCTTGAAGCCCGGCGTGTTAACGTTGGTCAGGTTATTGCCAATGACTTGCAGGCCCTTGGAGTATCCCATCAGCCCCGACATACCCGTGAAGATTGTATCTAACATACGTGCACTCCTTATTTTGCTGAAGTAATCTGAGCTAAAGTAATCCCCTGATGGAGAGATCCATCCGAGGCGGTGACAGTCAGCTGGGCCTGACCTGAAACATAATTAATCGCTGTAACTTTTCCGGTAAGACTGCCGTTGGACGTTGCGGTCGACGTGTCTACACCGACAGTCCTGCCGATCAGTCCGATGGACTGCGTGACCGACTGCTGGGACAGCATCTGATCTATCTTCGCGTTCAGTTCCGTGCTTTGCTCCAGCGTCGAGAACTGCGCGATCTGCGCCACGAATTCCTGGTTGTCCAAAGGCTTGAGCGGATCCTGATTGGTCAATTGACTGGACAGGATTTTCAGGAAATCCTGAAGGTTAATGGCGCTGACCTGGCCGGCGGCCCCTGGGCTTGCACTAGTACTCATTGGTTACGCTCCGTTTCCGATCTTTGTTGGTAAGCCGGGCCTGGCTGTAAATCCGTGCTGCCATTGGACTCCTTCCAGTCACCGGTCGCTTCTTCCTGATATAAACCCTCGCCATATACGCCAGCGATCTTCCTTCCATTGACAACCAGTGAATTCAATCTGGATCCGGCATTCTGCAGTTCGGCGCTCAGCGCCTGGCCAACCTGTTGCCCACTCGTGTCATTCAATCCGGCATCCCGGATCCATGCCTGGACGCCATCGGCACCGTGATATAAGTGCAGGATCCGCGCAGCAAATTGATCTACGTCGGCCGACGGCTCCGAAGGTGATGTTCGATCCGCTTCAGCCTCTTCGGTCTCGATACCAGACTCTTCGGAACCCTCCGTCAGGGCGATGGGTTTTGTCGAGTCGATCGGTGCCGGCAGCGGGGTAACTCTATAGTCGTTGGCCAAGGCCTCTTCGGTTAAGGCAGGGACGGTGGATCCGGCGTTCATGGGCAAGATACCTGGCTGGTGAATCAAGGTGGCAAGCACTCCGACATCACCACCCAGTGGTCGGTTCGTTTCGACCGAAAACAGTGTGGCTGCAGGCATCACACCGAGCCCAACGGCATCCATGCCTTGGTCATGGGGCGCGTTGATCCTCTTTGACACGCTAACAGATCCGGAGGACCGAGCTTGTGGACTGGGTTCATCTGGCGAGGCAGTCGCGTCGGAGAAGGATTTTGTCGCGATGCTATTAGCGAGCGGGGTAACGTGTTTTTCGCTTTCCGATGTGGCCGTACGATCGCCACCCATTGCCTGGCCACCACCGTCCCTCTGGCTATCGGAGATTGCCGGATTGGTAACAGCGACGTTGACAGAAGGCTGCCCTAACACGCTAGACGCTTTAGGAGTCTCAGCAAGGAATGCGCGTTCGAGCTCCAGCATCCAGCTTCCAGTGGGCGTCGTGCCTGCGCGCACACCGCGTGCAGCGCCTGACATATCAGGAGAAAGACCTAGGGAGTCGAGATTAGTTGCCATGGTATTCCGCGCGTGATTGCAATGTGGACCAGTGATCGTCTGCTTGCTTGAAGTCGTGACTGAGCGCCAGCTTGGTGAAGTTTTCCTTCATTTGGCTGCGGTGCTTTTCAATCGCTTCCAGTCCGCGTTGCGCATGGGCTATCTGGTCGATCAGCTGTTCCCTCTGCATGTCAGTTTCCTTGATCGATATTTCCTTGGCACTACATTGTTGAGCGAGGTCATCCATGTAGCGGGCAATGACCATATGACGCTCAATGGAGATCAATTCTTGCCCCCCCGAATGTTGCTTCCACTCCTGGACTGTCAACGCTGCCACTTTCTCCAGGTCGCTGAGTTGCTGCCGAAGATCTCGCAGTTGCTCGTTCACCTTGGATAAATCAAGCTTCAATGCGTCCAGCGCCCATTGTCTTGACAGCAAAATAGGTTCGAGTTCGTACTGGAAACGGGCATTTCCCGACATCAAGTCCTCACTTCCATTATCTGGTTCAACGCCATCATTGCCTGCTGGCGCGACGTCGACTCATGAACGGTTTGCCGCAGCATGCTCTTCAACGTTGGGGCGAGCTGAATAGCCCGGTCGATCGCCGAATTGCTACCGGCGCGGTAAGCTCCCATTTCGACCATCTGCTTGTTACGCTCGTACACTGACAGTAGTTCGACGGCGGCAGACATGGCCGACTGGTCCTCACGACTAACGATGTCACCCGCCAGGCGACTGACGCTCTGCAGAACATCGATCGCTGGGAAATGCCCCTCGTGGGCCAATGTTCTCGACAACATAATGTGGCCGTCCAGCGTCGCGCGCAGGATGTCGGAAACCGGTTCGTTGAAATCATCCCCTTCCACTAGGACGGTATAGAGAGCCGTAATAGAACCTCCCGAGTCCGTGGTTCCACATCTCTCGCACAAAGCAGGGATTTCCGAAAATACGGACGGCGTATATCCCCGCGCTGTCGGCGGTTCGCCCGCGGCCAGACCGATTTCCCGTCTCGCCATCGCAAACCGCGTAACCGAGTCCATCATCAACAGAACTTGTTGGCCATTGCTCCTGAAGTGCTCGGCAATCGCCGTCGCCGCGTAGGCGGCCCTGGTGCGTACCAGGGCCGATTGGTCAGAAGTTGCCACGATCACCACACTACGTTTCAATCCTTCGTCGCCCAGGTGTTTTTCGACAAATTCGCGCACTTCCCGGCCACGCTCACCTATCAGGGCAATGACGTTGACATCCGCCTTCACATCCCGCGCCAGCATGCCGAGTAAGGTACTTTTACCCACGCCGCTGCCAGCAAATATACCCATCCTTTGTCCTCGTCCCAGCGGCAATAGGCAATCGATCGCGCGGATGCCTGTCTCGATGAGCGAGCTAATCCGAGGCCGGCTTAGCGGGTTCAATGGCGCTGCCTGCAGCGGAAGATAAGATTCAATTACTGGCTTGGGGCCATTGTCCAGCGGGTCACCGAAGGCATCCAACACACGCCCCAGCAATGCGGCTCCCACCGGCGTACGTGGTGCGCGGCCGGTGGCGATAACTTCACTGCCACTCCCGATACCGCGCAGTTCACCGTAAGGCATCAATACGACCTTGCCAGGCTTTACCCCGACCACTTCGGCCATGACCCTCTCCGTACCAAAACTGGGGACGATCTCGCACATTTCGCCGATAGTTGCATTGGGTCCAATAGACTCAATACTCTGACCCGAAATGCTGATTACCCTCCCCGTTCGACGAGTGAGTTCCATGTTACGCACAGCATCAAGATAAGCTTGCACTAGCGGGCCTCCTCGCTACTGCGGTTACCTGCCCTTACCTTCAGCAGCGCCTCGCGTAAGGTCTGCATTTGCGTTTCCAGCCTGGCATCGAGTGTTCCACTTGAGCCGTCAACGATGCAACCACCCAATTCTATCGACGCGTCCACTGCCAGTTCCCAACGCGTATCAACCGATGGAATCCCTGCTTCGCCGGACAATGCGCTGATCATTTCAAAGTCAGCGGGATGTAACCGCACGACGAGGTCTTCATTTTGCTGAAAGGACTTCGCTGTCTGCGCAACTGCGCCTACAACCCCCTGTCGAGTAGCTGCAGTCTCGCCCAGCATCTTGCAGATGGCAGCGTAGGCAATCTCGACGACGGCATCCTCTGCCTCGTCAAGTATCATTTTACGGGTATCAATCAAGGAACTAGCGATGGTTGTCAGATGTTGCAACTTTTCTATCGCTGCCTTCCTTGCTGTCTCTTCTCCTTTTTTCATTCCGTCTTCAAATCCCCGACTTTCTGCTTCGGCGCCCAGGCGTGATAATTCCTGCTGCACCCTTTGTTGCACCCGCTGCTCTAGTTCGATTTCATCCTGTTCATTCCGCTGAAGTTCCCCATCGGATACGGGGACGTCAGCGGCAACCGGAGGTGGAGTTACAGCGACGCGTGCCACATGGCGCTGCAGCCGACGAGGCTCTGCAGAGAATGTGGGCCTGCGAATTATTGGCTCCATCTGGACACCGTATGACGAATTCTTGATAAGGCCTGCCGGACCGACACTACGGGCGACGGCTCACCGGCGCCAAGATCTGCCTGCTGCCTTTCCGGTGCCAGTGCAGCCAGCCGAGCCCCCAGTGTGTTCAATAAAAAGTCCTTTTGAGCCAAGGGTATTTCACTGCGCTGGGATTTCGCCAAGCGAATCTGCTCCTGGCGAACCGACGAAAACATTCCGACACACGCATCTGCCCAGTTCCATCCCTCGATGGCCAATACTCTGCCGATTAACGAAGCGGGTTCACCCTCCAATATCTGGAACATCTGCATGGAAGATGCAGTACGTAGATGCTCAATGGCCGACAACGCCCCTTTGGGCGCCGTGAAAGCCAGTTGTTCAGCAAAATCGTATCCGGAGGCATCCTCATTCGAAAAACCGAGCTCCTCCAGTTCGTCCAGGTATTGCTGCAGCAACTCCCTATCCCCGGAAGGCAATTCGTTCAGGATCCAGTCCTTATCCTGCCGGCTCAAGCCATGAAGGGCAACAGCCGCCTGGCGGTGTCCGCTCATTGACGCGCTCCTGCCAGCGGCTTTGATACTGATGGACTATCGATCCATGAACGTACCTTCTGCAACATCTGCTCTTTTTCAGCGGGGCTAAGATGTCTGGCAACCGGCCGACGTTTGCCCCTGCCAATGGCAACAAGCACCACAATGACTGCTATAGCCAAAACGACCGCCCCCAGGACGAACAGAAAGTACTTGAAGAATTCCGTCCTGTCCGTTCCCGGTAATAAATTCGCGTGGACAGTACCTGGAGGCTTGTCCGTAGCAGCCTGCTGGGTTTCCGCGTCATCATGACCCGCCACTGCCACCGGAGCTCCCTCCAGGCCGCCGTGGACCAACTTGTCCATCGAATAGATCACAACGGCGTCACCTCGCTGGCTATTGAAACCAACGGCAAGACTGACAACTTCTCGCAGGTTGGCGATCTGTGCTTCATCCATGGACTTTTTGACGACAACGGCGATCGTCAGACGACGGGTGGATCCCGGCGCAGTGACGACCTGCTCAACGCGCCGTCCAACCTGGTAGTCCGATTCAGTCGATGTGATGCCATTGGAATTCGTGTCATGGCCAGCGATCGTTTGGGTGTTACTTCCCGCATCATGGCTTGTCTGCTTTTCGCGGACCACGACGCCAGTGGGTATCGCATCGACTGAACCATTTTTCGAAGGCAGTACTTCCTCCGTCGTCACGCGGTTCTGGTCCATGTTTAACGCAACGTCGACCGTCGCAACGGCGCCGCCTTCGCCAAACGTACTGTCCAGTATCTTGGCAACCTTGCGTGTCAGGTAGTCTTCCGCACTACGCTTGGAATCCAGTTGTGTCACTGCAGTCTCCGCACCTGGCTCTCCAGAGGTATTCCGGGTGAGTGCAATACCATGCTGATCAAGAACCGTGACATCTGACGCAACAATCTCCGGAACCGATGCCGCGACCAGGCGCTGAATGCCTGCCACTTGCTCCTGGCCGATGACCTTTCCTGGCTTCATCACGAGAGTGACAGAGGCTTTTGGCTTGGCAACCGCCTTCTTGAACAAGCCTTGCTCTGCAATCGCCAGGTGAACCCGGGCCGACTGGATCTCGTCAATAGACAATATCGTGCGCGTTAATTCACCTTGGATGGCCCGCTGATAATTCACCTTCTGCACAAATTCCGTCATGCCAAAGTCTGCATTGTTAAAGACCTCGAAGCCAACAGCACCATGCAACGGCAAATCCTTGCCCATGACCTTCAGGCGCGTCTTATAGACCGCCTCCTTTGGCACCAGGATGGTGTTACCTCCATCGGACAGCTGATAAGGCACCTTCAGACGGTCCAGCTCTGCGGTCATTGATGCAGCGTCGCCAGACGACAAGTCAGCGAATAAGACCTGGTAATCAGGACGGTAAGCCCATACGGCCACTCCTACGGTCGCTGCCAGGATGATAGCCACGCCAACACCCATGCCTACCTTTGCCTGGTTTGTCAGGCCGTTCCACGTTTCAGTTACAGATGCCACTTTATTGAATCTCCTAAACCTGCATGCGCATTACTTCTTGGTAAGCCTCTAACAGGCGATTACGCACCTGAGCCAGCAACTGGAATGAAAGCCTTGCTTCTTCCATCTTGATCATCACCTCGTGCAAGCTCTGTTCAGAGCCCACCGCCAACTTTTGCATCGCGTGATCGGCCTCTACCAGGTTGTCGTTGACAGCCCCGACCTCCTTCGTAAACCAACCGGCGAAGTTACCGCCGACAGACTCGACGTTTGACGAAAAAACGAATGCGTCGGGCTCTATCAGCGCCGGCGCAGTGATCGCACTTACCGGCTCGACCGTCACGATTGACCACCGATGTCCAGGGTATGGGATGCCATGGTTCGGGCAGCATTCATTGCCACTACATTTGCCTCGTAGGCGCGCAACGCACTCATCATGTTCATCATTTCGGACGTGTTGTCTATTCCCGGATAGGAGACGAATCCCTTGTCATCCGCATCAGGATGCCCTGGTTCATAGACCATCTTGGGAGCGACATCCATCGGCTCGATCCCTGCCAGTTGCGTTCCACCATTGGTCACCATCTCCGCCTGGCCATACTGGTCAGAGAATGTCATGGGGCTTTCGCGGGACACAACGCGCATGGGGCGATATAACTGGCCGCCGGCAGGCGCTGTGCTATGCACGTTCGCAAGATTGGCCGCGGTCACGTCCAGTCGCGCCTTCTCGACCACCATTCCTGTTGCACTAATATGAAACGAAGCGTTGTAGTCCATCAGGATTTCCCTTCATTGATGGCAGAATTAATAATAGAGAAATGCCGTGTCAGTGCTTTCAATACCGCCTGGTGATGCAAGGTATTTTCGGAAAGCTTGGCCAGTTCCATTTCCAGCGTCACCGCGCCTCCGGTCGAGAAATTTTCTTCTGCAGGTTCCAGTGTCGGGCGATAGGTGGTCAAATCATCAAGTGAGACGCTTTGCCCCTGCTCCAGGTCTCGCCTGGCTTCCGACAGGCGCGACTCGAAACTGACTCCCATCGCTTGGTAACCAGGTGTGTTCACATTGGCGATGTTCTGCGCGATCGCCTGATGCCGCAGTGTGCTGGCATCCAGCGCCAGGCTCAGTAACTTGGTCGTATTGTTGTCAATGATGGATATCATTTCTGCGGCCCCCGTCCTTGAAGAGTTTGAATTACTTGCTTATCAGTCGTGTTTTGCTCATCTATTACTGGACCACCAGTTCCGCGTGCAGGGCGCCGGCAGCTTTCACTGCACGCAAAATAGAAATGATGTCCCGCGTGCTTGTCTTGATTCTCGTCAACGCCTGTACCAGGTCGGCCACCGTGTTACTGTTGGCAGGGACAAACCCCGTTTCAGACTTGTTGTCAACATTGATGCGGCTGTTCGCAATTGTGACCGTGCGAACGTTCTCCCCTACTTGCCGTACAAAACCTGGCTGGGAAACAGAGTTATCCGTCACGATGGAAACTTTAAGGTCGCCCTGGGATATCGCCACTTTGGAAATTTGTACATCGCCGCCCGACACGACCGTACCGGTACGTTCGTTAATGACGACCTTGGCCCGCCGATCGGGTTCGACCTTGACGTTCTCGATCTGCGTCAGGAAGTCGGTCAGATGCCGGCGACGTCCTTCAGGCACCGTTATCTCGATTCCGGAAGGATCCGTTGCATCCGCGACCTCCTGACCCAAAACCTTATTGATCGCTGCCGCAACACGGCTGGCAGTCGTGTAGTCAGGCTCGGAAAGCACGAAGGTCACCGTCTGCTGCGGGCTCATGACATGGTTGGTAATGCCTACTTCGATGCTCGCACCACCCGGAATCGCACCAACCGTCGGATGGTTGAGCTGGATGACGTTTCCGTTCAGATCGTACTTGTATCCGCCGACTGCGACCGACCCTTGGGCCAGCGCATAGATGCGCCCATCCGCCCCTTTCAACGGCGCCAGCATCAGGGATCCACCCACCAGACTACGGGCATCGCCTATCGAGGTAACCGTGACGTCCACTGCGTCGCCTTCGTGCGCGAAAGGTGACAAATTGGCGGTCACCATGACAATCGCCACGTTACGGCTTTGGACATCCTCGGACGACACTGCCAGGTCGAATCTAGACAGCATGTTAGATATTGATTGCCGGGTGGTTTTGTTGCGACCGGAGTCCCCGGTCCCCGCCAGACCAGTAACGATGCCATAGCCCGTCAGTGCATTCTCGCGCCAGCCCGCGACTTTGCCAATATCCTTGATGCGAATCGATTGCGCGTTGCCGGCTTGGCACAGCAATATGCCCATCATCAGCAGAAAAACCGTAACAATCCTGTTCATTTTTTTCACAGTCCAAACCATGTAAATATCTTTTGCCACCAGCCCGGGCGCTGCTTGTCGGACAAGTCCCCGCTTCCGACATAGCTGATTTTTGCATCAGCAATTCGCGTCGACAGGACGGTATTCGCATCCGAAATATCCTGCGGCCTGATCGTCCCCTGTACCCGGATTTGCTGCCGCTCATTGTTAATTTCCAGCAGCTCTTCACCGGAAATCAGCAAGTCTCCGTTCGGGCTGACATCGCCGACCCGGACGGTAATCTGTGCAACGACCTTTCCCTCCCGCTGTGTCAAGCCTCGGCCGTCCATTTCGTTGGTGGTTTTGATGGCTCCTGCCCTGCTCCGCCCGAAGCCTTCAATATCCAGTCCGACATTGGCATCGCGCCCGGCAGTGGTGTTCGCCGTGCTGGTGGCGCTCGAATTTTCCACCACCATCACCGTGATCAGGTCGCCACGCTTGTGCGCTTTTCGATCAGATGCCAAGGACTGATAGGAATTCTCCTGATATAGCGACGTGGCTCCCGCAAATGTCGCTGGTATAAACGCCGTAACCAATACCGCCGTCAAGAAACTGTTCTTCAACATTCTCATCATTTACCTTCCACTTGAACGACACCACCCACCAGTACTCTTCCCGAAAAAGCCTCGGCACTCGTTTCAGGTTTTACTTTGACCAACTGCCCGACGACGCCATCTTGCTGCGCAATCGCACGGGTTTCAATGACGACACCACCCTCGGCCAATATCAACTTGACCGAGTCTCCCCGAAAAACCAAACCTTCCGGCGACAGCTGTTCGCGCCTCAGCATTTGACCGCGTCCTACAGCCTTACGAAGCCTGGTTGCTTCAGACAAGCCATTCGCCGACACCAGGCCTTCGGGATTGTCGGTAACGTCCTCGGTCCTGGTCTCAAAATCCGACGGGAGTGCAATCGTTCCCGCAGGTAAGTCACGCTTGGCCACATAAACTTCTTGCGCCACCTTGATGGTGAACGTGACCACGACCGAGCGATATACTTCGCCATTGACCCGGATGTCGACCCAGATTGGAGCACGGGAATATAGGCGTCCCATCTCCAGAGGCCGGCATGTCATCGACACCTCCCCCGTCGGTAACTCGATATCGGCGACAGGGGCGGCGGAGTTCAGCTCCACGCGTTTGAATTTCGCACCCAATTCTTTTGCAAGGTATTCCCTGGCGCTCTCGACAACTTTCGCATTGTCCAGACTGTGGCCGGCGGCACGCACTTTGACTGCCTTGGCGCCGTGCCAATCCAGAGCCGCGCGCATCAAGGGTACGCGCGAGTGGATAAGTCTATCCAGCTCCTCTTTCGTGTACTGTTCCACATAACCCACGCGCGGCGCCTGACCGACTTCCAGCGACTCCACCGTCTTCCTTATCTCGTTGTCATCGGTCTTGACGACGGCGATTTGCCCCAATGTGAAACGTTTCTGGGAAATCGCGACGTCGGCTGACAGGTCCACCTGGACCGATGTCGATGAACCCGCTGCACAGGCCATGGAAACCATGCATCCAGAGGCCAGCAAGAAAGCCATGTGCAGGAAAGTAAGTGGACGAGTCACAAGCATTCTCAACGGCGCAGGTTATTGCTCATGCCGAGCATCTCATCGGATGCCTGGATGACCTTGACGTTCATCTCATAGGCGCGCTGGGCGGTCATCAGGTTGACCATCTCATTCACCATATTGACGTTGGACGCTTCCAAATATCCTTGTGAAATGGTACCCATCCCGTTGTCACCCGGTTTTCCATAGACCGGATCGCCGGACTTTGCCGTCGGCTTATACAGGTTCTGACCCAGCGCGTTCAACGTGGACGGATCCGCAAAATTCGACATCTCGATACTGCCTACTTCCACCGCGGCTCCCTGCGCACTTGTCTGCACCTGGACCTTACCGTCCGCCGTGATCGTCACCACTTTCGCGTCAGCACCGACATGGATACTCGGCTTGAGGGCACTGCCATCCGGCGTCGTCAGGAACCCATCTGCGTTGACTTGCAAGGAACCGCCACGGGAATAGGCGTGACTACCGTCGGGCATCGTCACTTCTAGAAAACCGCTTCCCTGGATGGCAATATCCAAAGGCCCAGTCGACTTTTGTAAATCACCCAGGGCAAAAAGCGTAGAGAGGGATGAAACATTCACCCCTATGCCGTGTGCCTGCTGCAGATTGCCCTCATTGTCGGCACTGGTGGGATGCCCCATCTGGTGCACCATATCCTGGAAGTTCACGCGTCCGGCCTTGAAGCCAGGCGTCAACATGTTGGCAAGATTATTCGCTGTCGTATTAACGTTCAACTGCTGGGCTTGCATACCTGTTGCTGCGATATAGAGCGAATCGTTCATCAATGTTCCTTAAAAATCGCCGAGTTTGGTGATGGCCTTTTGAAAGACATCGTCATATCCCTGCATCAGTTTCTGCATAGACTCGAAATGACGAACAGTTTCAGTCAGGCGTATCATTTCTTGCGGCGAGCTGACGTTGGAGTTTTCCAGGTATCCGCCGCGCACTTTCGATGTGTCATTCTTATTCGTGATCTGCGCGGCGCCTTGCTGGAACAGGCCGTCTCCGATCGGCAGCAAAGACTCTGCCTTGGAAAACTGAACCACTTTTATCTGGCCTATCGTCTGAGTCCCTTGCTTGACATTGCCACTCTCGTCAATGCTGAAGCTGGTTCCGGACGTGAACAGTTCCCCGCCGGTCCCCATCAATGGGAGACCCTGCACGTTCGTCAGTCTTCCCTGCGTATCGATCTTCAACGCCCCTTGTCTGGTGTATGCAGGCCCTTTGTCCGTCGTGACCTCGAAAAAGCCCTCGCCTTCGATGGCGATATCCATCGGGTTCTTTGTCGCGCGCAAGGTACCCGAGCTCGGATCAATGACAGACGATCCAGTATTGCCAGAATGTGGGTCTATCGCTGCATTTTCGGACACGAAACTGTCGAAAGAGCGCGTCACCGAGACATGGCGCTTGTAGCCAGGAGTAAGGACGTTGGCCAGGTTCTGGCTGATGTCGTTCATCCTCAACAAATCATTTTGCATGCTAATACTGGCAATCGTTTGGGGATCCACTTATATGCTCCGGTCATCAACTAAAAAGGTTGCGTTCATTTCACTCCACTACGAGAGACTGATCATCCCGTAGGACTTTAAATTCAAGGTATTCGGGATTTCCGACAAGGACAGCACACGCATATGAGGAACTACGCGTTCTGATAGGGAGCGCAAGTGCCTCCTCAAATCTGGCGCGCATAGCAATACAGGCATCAGATTTGCCTTCATCATCCGTTCGGATTGTCCAGCAAGGCGGGTGAGAAGCTGCTCCGCGAATTTGGGTTCCACGACCAGACGACTGCCGGCATCTGCCGTACGTACACTTTGCATCAGGCTTTGTTCGACGGCGGGATCCAGTGTCAGCACGTGCAAGGCCGGCGACTCACCCAGCAATGACTGGCAAATGGCGGCGCCCAGCTTTTGACGCACCGCTTCGGTCAGGAAAATCAGGTCCTTGTTGGTCCTTCCCCTATCCGTGAGCGTTTCTACAATGGCTTCCAAGTTGCGGATGGAGACTTTTTCGCGCAACAGGTTCTGCAACACTTTCTGGACATCGCCGATGGTCAGCACGGTCGGGATCAGGTCCTCTACCAGGCCGGCCTGGTTCTTTCTTACTCGCTGCAGCAAACGATCTGTTTCCGTCCGTGTCAGCAGCATGGCTGATTGCTGCTTCAGCACTTCGCTCAAATGCGTAATAAACACTGTAGTCGCATCCACCAGCGTATAACGAGCATGCCGAGCAGCCTCCTTCTGTGAATCTTCAATCCAGACAGCCGGCAGCCCATAGGTAGGCTCCTTGGTTTCGATACCTTTTAGAGGCTTGGATTCTGCGCCGCCCTGTATCGCCAGCGTTCGATCGGTCATGATTTCCCCGCGCCCCGACGCGACGCCAAAAATATTCAATTCATAGGCGTTGTTACTTAATTGGGGAGCATTCCGAAAACGGACGCGCGGCAGCACCATGCCGGACTCAAGCGCAAACTGCTTCCTGATTGCGCCTATCCTGTCATTGAAGATGCTTTGCTCTCCCGACACCAGCGGCGCCAGGCCTGCACCGACCAATACCTCAATCGGGTCCACTTGTAGTAATTGGTACGCATCCTCTTCTTCAGCTGCCTTCTTGGTCGCCTCTGCCTTTTGCGGCTCAGCTTCGGTCTCACCGTTCTTCTTCACGAAAAATGTCACCGACAGGAAGATCGCCATCAGGATCAGCACGGGAATTGGTGGAATACCAGGCATGAACAGGATGGCACCCAGCACGGCCACCACCATCAGCATGGTCTTCGGGAAGGACGTAATTTGCCGCAGGACCTCCACGCTCAGATTGCCGTCGGATGCCGAGCGGGTCACGATCAGGCCGGTGCTGACCGCGATGACCAGCGCTGGCAGTTGCGTCACGATGCCATCGCCCACTGTCAGCAAGGTATAGGTCTGCAATGCCTGATCCCAGTGCATTCCCATCTGCATGACGCCGATAACCAGGCCACCGACGATGTCAATCAGCAAGATGATGATGCCGGCAATCGCGTCACCCTTGACGAATTTACTGGCGCCGTCCATCGCGCCATAGAACGCGGTTTCCTTTTCCAGGCCCTTCCGACGTCGCTTGGCTTCTTCCTGGTCGATGAAACCCATGTTCAGGTCTGCGTCGATACTCATCTGCTGACCCGGCATGCTGTCCAGCGTAAACCGCGCAGCGACTTCCGAGACACGCTGCGCACCGTTGGTGACGACTACGTATTGAACGACCACCAGGATCAGAAATACGATCAGGCCGATGACATAGTTACCGCCCACGACATAAGAACCGATGGATGAAATGACACGGCCGGCATCGGCGTCGGCAAGAATCAGGCGGGTCGCGGCGACATTCAGGGAAAGCCTGAACAGCGTGGCAATCAGCAGCAGCGACGGAAAAGTGGAAAACTCGACCGGTTTAGGAATATAGAACGTCAGCAGCAGGATCAGCAGACCGAAACTGAAATTGGTCAATATCAGGAAATCGAGCAGTCCGGACGGAATGGGAGCAAACAGGACAGTGAGTACGCCCACTACCAGGAAAACCATCACTAGGTCGGTATTATTGTTAAAGACACGGCGTAACGCGAGCATCATGCGACCTTCCCGGTATTCAACCTGGCGTCTCGCATTGCCTGTACCCAGACCATGATCTTTGCTAGTTGCGGATAGAATTTTTCGGGAACGAAACCGTCGTAATCAACCTCGCGGAACAGGGTCCGGGCAATCTCACGGTTTTGGACGATGGGAATATGATGCTGACTGGCGATCTCCCGCATTTTGCGAGCGAGCTCACCGGCGCCCTTGGCGACGACGGTCGGAGCGCCGCTCTCGCCATGCTTGTAACTGAGCGCAACCGCAACATGGGTCGGATTGGTGATCAATACGTCCGCCGACGGCAGCTTGCGCATGGCCTTGCTGCGTCTCAGCATCTCCTTGCGAATTTCACGTATACGTGCCCTGATCCTTGGGTCGCCGTCACGATTCTTAGTTTCGTCCTTGATATCACGCCGACTCATGCGCATACGCTTGGCAAATTCCCATCGTGTATAGGCAAAATCAAGCGCCGCAATCACCAGCAAGGCGAACAGCAGCTTGACCATCAGGCCGCCGACCAAACCGAGTAGTACTTTTGAATACCCTTTAGGATCCAGCGTGGACAGCCCCATCAAGCCCGGCATCGTGTCGCGAATGCTGAAATAGGTAATCAGGCCGAGAACTACCAGCTTGGTGACACTCTTGAACGATTCGTACAGAGTACGCATCGAAAAAATACGTTTGAGTCCGTTTGCCGGATTAATCCTGTCAAAATCCGGCGAGATTGGCGTGAACGAAAAAATAGGCCCCGTCTGTGCAAGATTAGCGACCACGGCAGCGACGACCAGCGCCAACATCAACGGCGCCAGGATATGCAGCATTCCGAAGCAAAGCTGGCCGACCAGCGCAGCAACGCCGTCTGCCTGCCAGTCCAGGCGGCCTACCTGACCTAGTACACTCAACTGCAGGCGGACGGCGTCCTTGAAAGACTCCCATCCGTTGGCGTAGACCGTTCCCACCAGCGCCGCCAGGACGACCATGGCCGTCACATCGGCGCTTTTTGCGACGGTGCCTTTTTTGCGCGCCTCCTCCAGCTTATAGGGGGTGGCGGCCTCGCTGCGATCTGAATCTTGTTCAGCCATTACGACAACACCTGTTCCCAATAATTGAAAATCGACGCGTACACGCGGTTCATTGCTGCACCAAGTGATCCTATCGTCAGGGCAAACATCACCAAGGCTACGAATATCTTTGCTGGCACACTGACGACGAAAACGTTCATTTGCGGCAGCACACGTGACATCATGGCAAACGCAGCTTCCACCAGAAACAAGCAAAACATCACAGGTGCGATAAGCGCCGTTCCTAGCGAAAACATCAATCCAAACTGGCGGATCACCGGTTCCAGCGACAATTCGGAAAATCCCGCGCCTGGCGCAATTTGCTGCGCAGAAAATGCGATACCGCGCAGCAGTGCGTGGTGGCCGTCCAGGCTGAAGAAGGCTGTTACGGACAGCATGTTCAACATCATCGCGAAGAGCGGTGACTCTGCACGCGTCACCGGGTCGAACACGCTGCCAATTCCAAAGCCGCTTTGCACATCCAGTATTTTTCCGGCTACGGCAAAGGCGCCGAATGCGGCCGACACACCGAATGCAAGGGTGACACCGACGGATATTTCGAGCAGGGAGGCAATAATGAGCGCGCCCAGGCTCAATGGGCTATGCAGAGGTTGTATACGGAGGCCGGACACAAGGACCACGCTGAGCGCCAGCGTAAAGAGCACGCGCACCGTCACCGCGCCGGCCAGGTCTGCGAAGACGGGCGTGGACATCAGCAGCACGCCAATGCGGAGGGATAGCAGAAAAACAGCAACTGCCCAGGTTGGATCAATGTCCAGAATCATGGGATGGCTGTCCGCTAAAAGTACGAGGGAATACTGTTGATGAGATTCGCAGAGAACGCGAGCAAACGCTTCAGCATCCACGGGCCGAACGCGACTAGCACGACAATCGCTACTACGATTTTAGGAATGTACGTGAGCGACATTTCCTGCACTTGCGTGACGACCTGCACAACGCTCACGATCAAACCCACCAGCAGCGTTGCAGCAAGCAACGGGCCAGAGATCAGCAAAGCGTTCCAAAGGACGTCGGCAAGCAGCTGTATGGCTACATCCGATTTCACTTCTTTTCCCCTGAGCATTCTCAAGTGGGCCGCCATTTGTGAATAGGCTGGTACCACTCGAGGCTCGAATATGTGCTTATTCTTGTGAAGTGAGAATTTGCAAACAGAATTTACGCATTGCCATCGCAGCCTATTGCTGAGTCCTGTCTGATCCAGATCAAACGGGACATTCACATACTGGACGCAATAATCTATCTATTTGTTGCCTGTTGGACATTCAGGCGATCAGTCTCTCACACCTCAGAATAATGCTTTATTTATATGCCTTAAAGGCAATAGTACAAAATAGTTAAAAATTTTGCCACACATTAATCTTGTAACATATTGAAACAAGATCTTGGTTTTATAACAAAACTCGCCTATGGATGCTCCAATAGCATGCTTAAACGTTCTTTACATCGCTTGAAAGAGCGTTACACTTCTCAACAGTTGGTTACATCACTATCTGATTTAACAACGTTTACGGGTTCAAATCAACGGAATAACATCATTAAAAAGTAACGTTGCCACTTAGCAACGTTACCAAAAAGTTCTTTTCTTCAATCCAGAATCAGGCTAATAGCGCGACCTTCTTTTGAAAAACAGGCGCTTTGCGCGCCAAGGTCAGGCAGGTAGCCGCTATCCGGTCTAACTGCATGTCCGTAGAAAAGCTTGCGTACTTTGAGGAGAATGCCTGCGCGGCGCGGCGATAGGATGGATCGCCCAATAACTGGTTAAGCAGCCTAGGTAGATTCGGCTGATGGAACCTACGGGCATTAATTCCTGCACCTATCTTCTCCACTTTGGCAGCATTCCCAAATTGTTCCGCATGAAAAGGAAGCAGCAACAGCGGTTTGCCGGCAAGGAGCGTTGCCGCAATAGTTCCCTCTCCTGCGGGGCAAACCACAAGCAGCGCGGTCTTCAGCGATGCCGACAGATTTACTGGCTGTTCGCAAAACCGCAAATACTTGGTCGAGTAGCGCTGTACCCAAACCTTGGGTACATTGCTGATATAAACCAGCGTAGGAATACAGCTGGTTTGCAGCGCTTGCAGCATTGGCTCTGCGCTAGCTTGCTCCGCTTTGACATAGCAAAATATACCTTCCGACCTGCCGTCTGGCCACGGCTCTTCCGCACCACGCTCTCGTGCAAAACATTCGCCCCAATATTCCGTACCGTCAGGACGCTCATAACAATCGAGCTCAGGCCAGGTACACAAGAAATTGTGGTCCACCTGGAATAGATCGGGCAAGCATGACAAGTGCTCCCGCTGGGACATTTCCAACACCTTGTTGACGACCGCCAGAACTTGTCGCTCTCGCTGGAATGCTGCGTCAGACTTCACGTTATCAAGCCAATGACGAAAACTCGGAAGGCTATCTGCCGGCGGTGGATAAAAGAATCCGCTGCCAAACCAGGCTGTTTTCACGCCACAGATCCTCGCAGCAAGTAGTGCGGATGGGGCATAGTCCATCAAGATCAGATCAGGATTCAGCAACGCATAAAGGCTCTGCCAACCGCGTACAAGTCCATACAGGCTCTCCCAATCGCGGAACCCTGACTCGATCAATAGGTCGGCATAAGTCTCATGTGCGTACCGCGGCGCCGACGAGCTCAGAAAAGGTGCTGGCAAGACAACGCAACCAGGCTTCTGACTAAATAAATGAGCGTGGGTCAGATCGCGAAGAACCAGCACGACCTCACAATCTTGCTGGATGAATCTTTCGACTAAAGGGACCAGGCGCAATATATGTCCCAGGCCGCTACCTAGCTCCCAGGCGATGACAATTTTTTTCATGCGGCAGACGGAAGGTTTGCGCCTGATGCCAGGGCTGGTGCCTGAAGGCGCTGACTATGGCTCCACGCCGACTTCAGGATGTCGTCTAGACCTAGCGTCGGTCGCCAGCCCAGCAAGCTTTGAGCCTTGTCAATATTGGCAACCAACCGGCCAGGATCGCCGGCTCGCGGTGGAAGAGGCCGCAGGCGCATTGTCTTTCCCGATACAGTTTGGGCCTGCCGAACCAATTCTGCTGTGGAAGTGGCAACCCCGCGACCGATATTGGCGATAATGCTGGATTCGGTCTCGTGCAGGTATTGCCACGCTGACTGAAAGGCCATGCAGGCATCGTCGACGTGAACGAAATCACGTAATGAATATCCGTCATCCGTGTTGTAGCCTGAGTAGAGTGAGAATTCGCGATCATTCGAAAGTGCATCCATCAATGCAGGAATCAACGCATTCCTTACCGGAGGATTCACCGACGAATTCACTCCAGCTGGATTAAAAAGGCGAAGGCAGGCATGCCTTATTCCATATGCTTCTTCAAAATCAATGAGCATCGTTTCTATCATGGCCTTGCTGCGGGCGTAGGGAGTTTGCGGGGCCAGCGGAGCGCTCTCCTCTAGCTTTTCCGCACTGTTATCGCCATATACCCCTGCACTAGAAGGAAAGATGATTTTTTTGATCCCGGCGTCCTTCATTGCATCCAATAGCGTCAAAGTATGGCTGAGGTTATTGATGTAGAGTGGTGAAGGATCGAGCAGAGAGTATGCGGGATCACTGCTTCCAGCCAGATGGAAAACCACGTCGATTTCGACTTCATTGAATAGGCGTCGCAACGCAGCTCGATCAGATAGATCCAGCACATTTGCGCAAGGGTTTCGCGAATTGAGCTGCCGTCTGCCCAGCGCGATCACTTCGAACCCGCTCCTCAACAGATGCAAATGAAGATGCTTGCCAAGGTAGCCGAAGGCTCCGGTCAGAAGAACACTAGGGTTCGGCCGTGCTCTTATATCCATTTTAATTTCTTTTGAGCAGAGGGGGAGTCAGTAGGTTACCTTATAAATTTGCCCACCCTGAACTTCGACACCCAGAAAGACGCCAACATACACGCTACCGCGGTTGTCGGCCACCATCGTGTAAATACTGCCTGGATCAAATGTGTGATTGTTCCCAGTGACGCTCGCCATTGGATACGAAGTCCTCTTACCCGTAGGATCTATACGTAAAATCCCCACTTGGCTCGCCACGAAAACATTTCCAGAACGGTCAACAGCAATTGCGTCGCCCATATCCGGAATCTGTGCAGCGAAGGTGGTTACTGTCAGGTCTGGCGCAATTTTACGAATGGCATTACCACATTTCACGTAAAGATTATCATTGCCATCGAATGCCATGTCTTTAGGCGCATTGATGCTGCCAAACTTGCCATCGACGATACCAAGCGCTCCTGTCCCCGAAAACACCGAAAACACTGGTCTACTAGATTGCGTCGGCGACGCTATCATGAATATCTGATTCGTAGATCGATCAGAATAATATAGATTCCCTTTACTATCGACTGCTAATCCGCCGCGCGGATCTGACGGAAGAGTCATATTTCTCGCGCCGGTGACATAGAGAAAATTGGTTATGCTGCTGAGTATCCCCGCCGAGCTCACATAGTTGATAAGCACCGGATTGCCTTGATTGCCTTGTTGCGCAGCAGCCCCGACGCCATAAATCGTGCCTTTCGAATCGACAGCGATTCCTTCAATCATATTGATATAGCCACGAGTGAATTCCCAAGGATGGGTAACTATGCCGCTTGCGGTCACTTTCCTGAAGCTTCCGCCCTCCTGAAGGTACAAGTCTCCGGAAGGATCTAGCGCCAGATGCCCAAATCCAAACAAAGTCGCTGCGGTACCGACACCATCAACGTCGAGCGAAGGCTTCGAACGACTTGCGGAGCCGGCAATCAGAGACACCTTTGCTATTGCCGTAGGTAAGGAGTCGACTGAGACATTTGTATAAATCATTGCAGTCGGAATGCCGGTAGCGTTTGCGGGGACGGTCACAGTTGAACCCACCAACGGTGTCAGGATATTGGGTGTCGCATCAAGAGTGAGGCTGCGACCGCCAGGCAATACGATCACCGTACCAGGCGGAACAAGTAAGGTCATCTCAGCAGTCAATACGACAGAAGATCCTGGTTGCATCACTGTCGTTACTCCGGGTGATGTTCCGGTTGTTGGGGGTGCTGTCCCAGTCGTTGGAGGCGCTGTTCCGTTCGTTGGAGGCGCTATGCCAACACCACTTTCTCCTCCCCCGCCACAAGCACACAGTATTGCAGACAACAAGGGAATTGCTACAGCGCGATATATCTTTTGCATAAAATCCGGTTATTTAAGTTGGTTTGCGTCCTAAGTTATCCAATCTTTTTGTGGAATGTTTAGGCTGGCGATAAGTTTGAACACCAAATAGAAAATATTTCGGCAAAAGCTGTTGCTGTCCGAGAGGCGCCCCAACAATCTGATGAATGCGCTGATCAGACCACTCAGCACGATCAAATTGGGATAGCAACATCGGTATGAGTCTGGATGATAGATTATGCGTCTTTAACGCCTCTCAACCTCCGACTCTACAGCTACGAATATCGCTGCAGCCCTATATTTTGAATTGCAGGCTGCGTCGACAATATAGACCCTTGACTTATATGACGTCCCTCCTCTTGTGAAGGCTCGACAAGCGTATTATTTCTTCTTGCCATCTTGGTCCAGGCCGAGGGTTCAGTTCCAAAGTGGGTCACCCATCAGCCGCCCCTTGTCAACACTACCAATAAATTCCCCGCACTACTCCACGATATTTCAATTCCATTGCACCATCGTCATAGCTCATCGACTGACTTCGTGCCCTTTGCTTCAGTGCGTGGCTCTACTTTTTACAAATAAAAAATCTACATAGCGAATCTCAACTATTGGGCTAGGCCAATTCATTTTGAAATATATACAGGAATGAACAACTGTTTTTTAAAAAAATAGTATTGCTTTGATAATTTACCCTTGGTAACATGGATAAGGGAGTTATAGTTGCTCCGAGTATTTATAGATTTAAAATGTAGCTTGCAAAGTTGGTGGAACGTTTCCATCGATGCGAAACGCTACGTAACCCCGAGCGCCAGATGCTTCCATCTATCCCTTAGATAGACGAATTAAACAGCATCGCATTATTCACAAAAACGATAAAATGAAAAGAATATTCTTTGCAATTTGCATCTTCATGCTCACCGGTTGCGCCGCAAACGGCCCCGCATTCAGCCCAGTAAAGTCAGCGGAAAAGAATAGTGGGCTCTTATACTTTTATCGAGAAAATCAGTTTCGCGCAGGCGGCAGAACTGCCTATTTTTACGTTAACGACGTCAATGTTTTTGATTTGGACCGCAACGGTTATTCCTGGATCACACTACCTGCTGGGACATATCGGTTGAAACAAAAGTGGCCGGTGGATATAACAACCAAAGCAATTGAAGGTGACATCGAGGTCCGTGCAGGAGAAACCCAATATTTTTCGTTTCGAGTGGGATCCTGCAGAAACCCAGATCATTGGGAGAGTGGTCGTTGCTTTGGATGGGAACTCCGAAAGGAGCAGGAGGCGACGGGAATGACTGACATAGAGGATAAGAAATTTCAGGAAAATTTCGGATTGGCTATTTTGAAGCAAAAGCTTAGCAAATAGTTCGAACTTATTAGTATCGGACGATTATCAATTGATTGTCGATTTTTCAAACGCAATTCCAATTTCAGGTTTTCGCATGCGATTAAAATTTATGGTTGGCTTAGGGGCGCTTGCCGCTATCTCGGGGTGTGCTAACGTATCAAATGTCAACAGCATGGAAGGTTTTTTGCCAACAGTTGAAGAGTCAATACTTGTATTGGGCGTTCCGCAAGGATATAAAGTTTCATTGGGACCAGGCAATTACGTTGGTTACAAATGGACCCAAGAAAAGCCCGAATTTGATACGAGCAATACCCCGTCGGAAAATGGCTTCGTGATAGTAAAAATACCCGCTCGTACAGGCCAAAAAACATACGGTCTCGTCTCAATTACACCGATTACCAACGATCTCATTCCTAAAAAACTCCATGCTTGTAACGGATTGGAAATGCTGACGTTCGAAGCGGAACCTGGAAAAATAAGTTACGTTGGGGATATCCAAATCGCAAAAGACGGAAATATCGAGATGATCGGCACGGCTTCAAAAGTTCGACTCAAATATTCATGGAATCCTGACCGAGCCGTTGATTACCTAAAATCTCGGTATGGCTTTGCTGCATCGCGTCTCGAAAATAAAGAGGCTACAGTCATACAAAGAAGCGGCCACGCACCTCTTTTTGGTAGATGCTTTATTGGCTGATACAACCGAAACCGCAATATACAGTCGGACGCAAGCTTCAAACATCGCTGTAGTGGAAGGCCACTGCTGTAAATCAATCCTATTAAACCCCGCTGCCTTCTCTTTTCCCAAACTAGAATCGACAAATATTGGCCTTTGAGAATGCAGACTCGGCGGTCTACTCTGCTTTTGTTGGAGGCAGATGAAGCGTAAAATCAGCATTGCCTGGACGAATTCGCTCTACTCGCCCATAGTCAAATTGTGGCGCGGTGGTTATGCCCACAATTTAATCATGGGTAAAAATTTTCAACCAACCGCCACGCGCGAGCTGCGAGAAAAACACTGTAAACACACTACGAGTTCAATCGCGCACTCGTTGAGCAGGAGTTTGACTTGTGGGTAAAGACTAAATTTATTTAGAGCGGCTGCAAAAATACATTGACCTCGACTTCGCCAGTCAGCCGATTCACTTTGGAGCAGCTTATTACTTTCGCGTCCTGAGGTCGATCCGCCGGGATATATAGCTCAAAAACACCCTGCGTATCCGTGACCACCTTCCCTTTCGGCTCTATCAGCTTCAAGCATCGCCTTCGTGTCATCACTTAGTCCCATCGGCACATCGGGCGTGAGACCCTATTGCTCAGCGAGCCAGGTATCCACGGACCGTTTGGATGCTCTAGCGGCATGTCTTTGATTTCAGTGCTATAGCTCCCCAAACCGGTCTGTGGGCAAATCAATGAATACGGCATTACGCGGATAATCATTCTTTTGCAGATCTGCGCCATCGTAGCCTGGATAGACTCTGTTAGCGCTTGTCTGATCAAGCGCCCCCAAAGCGCCCTGTGCGTTCACCCATTGCAAGTACCAATCCCACTACCGACGCTACCAAACAAAGCCGGATTGCCCACCGGCATACTATCTTGCCAGCTACCCGGGTCATCTCTCTCGCCGTATTGATGCTCGCATCCTCCGCGTTGTACGGCGCGGCAGCGTCATACCGTCGTAAGCGTGCCCATTCAGCATCAGTCTGATCGGGCACATTTTGTCGTGCCAACTGGTCGGTCAAGGCTGCCAAACGCGGTTGGCCCGATGCACCGCCGTATCCTAACACTCCGCACACGCAGACATGGCGGGGCTTTCGCGGCTGTGGCCCTGTCTAGTTTTGGGGTGTTTGAAGTTTTCGACCCCGATGTGCGGTTTTGAACCGTGCGACAGATAGACGGCAAAGCCGTCTACCGTACAACAGCGTTTAGAACAGTATCAGAATCCAATGATGCGTCAAACGGGGTGCGGGGGCTCCGCCGACACCGAGCCACGGACCAGCAACCAATCCCCCGTGGTCCGTCCTCTGATTTCTCTACCTGTCGGCCGGCTGGTGCCGTCAGATCACGGCGTTCAATGATTCAGCGATAGCCATTCCTTTAATTCGAGGTAGCGTTTTTTTACGGCGTCGTCCCCATCGCTATGTGCAGGGGCTAATAAAATCGAGTCCTCATGAAGATCGTTCATGACGTTCAAGATTCCATCTTTAACCCATGTCGGCAATTCAGCCCACAGGGCTTCATTGAATCCCAAATCCCCGCCTTCAAAAAGAATGACTGCAGCATGAATAACTTCGTCATTTGTATATGCACCATCAGCATATAAACGAATTAAACTCTGCAATCGCCTTTGCCAGTCTACTTTAGCCAATTTAATTTCCCCCCCGCATCTTTTGAATCAATAAATCTGCATAGTCCCAAGCCTGCTCGTGCCAATTATTGGGTACGCCGCCAGAATTTCTGTCCATGATCGCTCTTCGGAAATCGATCACCTTCATTGAACCGACATCTTCGAACTTATTTAGCTCAAACATTTCATGCCCAATATGCGCTACGGCTGCTTCATCACTCGTAAGGAGATCCGTACTAAACCGTACAGGTATTTTTCCTTGTGAGTTCTTAAGACTATCCCAAGTCATTAGATCACCAGGCTTTTGATTGGCCGCATTCCGAGGAAGTTGTGAGTATTCGGCCTTCGCACCAACTGAATTTAGCAATTGATCGTTTTCAACGAAGTGAATCGAGACGTCCTCAGAAATCACAACCCCATGGCTTTCCGCCAAGGCAATGACTTCCTGCGGGGTCCGGACCAAGCCATTTGGATTCTCAGCCCATTTCACTCGTGGCTGGGCTGCAGCTCCAAAAATCCTTTCGCTATTTACCCCTTCTGCTACCGGCGAGAACCTATTTACACCCGCGCGAGCTAGGGAGAAGGTGCCTTGGGCAACCTTTCCATAAGCCGAAGGACTTAGAAATTCCCCGGCTATCCCACCCGTTTGCTGATAGCGGCCATTGTAGTCCCAAATTTGTCCAGAAGGTAACCGCGCCGCTGACTCATTGGCCATTTGTTCAGCCACGACTGGATCCACACCTCCTTCAATCGCCATAGACATCTGCGAACCACGCGCTACGACGTTGAGAGTATTCATCGCGAACTTGGTCGTGCCTTGCACCAACCCTTTTGCTGGACCTACAAAGAACTGATCAGCTAACGCTCTTCCCATGGTTGGTTGCTGAGCCCATGGATTATTAGAATTGGATACACTTGCACGCCTTGCTTTTTCAGCATTGGCTGCAAAATTGCTAAATGGTTGACGTGCCAGTTGATCGTCTGACGATTTACCGAAGTCTTGGCTGCTGAGGTAGTCCAACGCGTCACTGCCATAGCTCTCCAATTTTTCCAAGAAGGACAGCTTATGACCCGTCATGATGACGTCCGGCTGTCTAACTCCATTTTCAGGCGATCTCCCGGACTGGTCTCCGTCGTATAGAGTTCCCCCACTCAAGAGCGTAGATGGAATGCTTTCATCAGAACTCCGTTCAACAAGCAGGTTTGAATTTTGTAAATGCGCCTCCATGTCGAAATTCGCAATCGGATCATTCGCCCTCCAGTTTTTCAGCCATGAAGGATCTGACCTATTTGCCATATCCTCCGCAAAGGTGGTCGGCCTATCCGCCGCAGCCAAACTCTCGCCCAGGGCATTGCCAAATGAATAGTCACTTGCGTTAGATTGTCGAGAACCACCGGCATACCCTTCTAAACGCTCCCGTTCGGCCGCACTTTCATTTGGCAGACTATTAAAAATCCTCTGATCCTCAATCACCTGCCCAAACGCATTGGTCGCGATGTTCAGATAATTAACAGTTCCACCCACCAGGCTTCGCACGACGGTTTGCCGAATGACTCCTTGCACCACATGCCCCGCAAAATCACGGATCGAATCGCTTGCAGCACCTCCAACAAACTGTCCAAATGCATTAGACGTCCCGCCAGCAATCGTGGCACCGATTTGATTGGCGATCGGCGCACTAATAAAGCTGGCGCCGACTTCCGTCCAGTTAAAGCCATGCTGAGTGCCGATCGCCATGTTAATGCCCTGCCCAACTCCATCCTGGACTGCCGCATTCAAGGCCATATTCAATGGCGCACTGTCAGTAAAATCGCCGCTCAACCCTAGCTGTTGAGTGACTACACCGGCAACCAACCCTGTTACGCTGAAGCCATCTTGTGTGCCCAGCAAATTTCCGGCCAGCTGCCCTACCAGGCTACCAATCACGGGACCGGCATAAAAACTCACAACGGCTGAAATGGCAGCAACAATGAAATTAGCGATGCCACAACCATCGCTGCCACCAGGATTCGTGATTGGAGGCGCCTGCAGGACCGGGTCCGTCTCGCCGATCGCTTTCGCCGGGTTGTACGGGGTATAGGTTTGATAGTTGTTGTGTACCGTCGTTGGTTTTGCCGGTATTGTGATCGTATTGCCTGCAGCCGCTACGTAGCCGTCGCCAATACCGTTGGCGTTGGCGATGACGTACCACAGTGAAGAATCCCCCCACGCCGCTTGGGCCTGGTCTTGTAGAACCTGCGTGATGCCAGAAAGAATGTCGCTGGTTGTAAGCGTATAGGTGATAGTAGTCGTGGCAGTGCTTGTCGTATTGCCACTTAAGGCCTGTACGTTGTCCCCAAACGAAGATCCATTTGCGGCGCCGATAACGCTAGATGAACCAAGGCTTTGTCCATTGACAATCAGACCGTGGGTCTCGGTGCTGCCCCTAAGATCCAGCGTCAAGGGATTCGCACTGTCACTGATGACTGTCGAGGGATCCGCAACCGTCTGCGCCGCATACAGCGTGTTTTGCAGTACCTGGCCTTGTGCGTTGTTGATCAAGCTCCGCTGGACGACGGTCGCATCCCGGTATTGGGAGACAGTGCCATTATGCGTCAGACTAAAATCTAGCGTTTTGTCGACCGTGCCGACCACCTGCCCATTACTATCGTACTGATAATAGGTCGTCGCATGTTCGGTTTGGATGTAGCCTTGTTTTGCGACATTGCCGACTACGCTTCTTTGTTTATAACTGTCCGTCAAAAACCGATCGGAATAGTCATACGAGTAAACGACGCTATTGACGCCGGCATGGACATTTTGGACATGCAGGTCAAGATTACCGACGCCGTCAAAGGTATTAGCGATATCGCTGAGATCCCCTCCAACCGAGCTCTTTATCGTCTGGAACAGCAACTGACCGCCGTTGTCGTGGACATTGAGCTGGTACTGATTAGTAATGCCAAACTTGGTCAATGCGGTTTGATCAACAAATCCGGCGTCCTGAATGATACCGCTGATGGCAACATCGCCCAGCGCGTCGTAACGTTCCGTATCAATGAGCGCGCCATCGCGAACAATACTTCCAAGGCGGCCTGCGGCGTCGTAGCTGTAGGACTCTGTAGTGAAGCCACTCGCGGGGCCCTGGATGACATCTGCAATGTCGGGATTATCCGCACCATAATGTATGCCTCCATAGGTGTCCGTTTTTCGGTTACCGTCAGTGAAATACGTTATCGCGTGGCCTTGTGTTGCGGTGATCACGACTTTTCCGGCGCTGTCTTTGATGCCGTTGGCGATCAGTTCCCGGTTCATCGCATCAAACGTATTCCAGTTATCAATATCCACCACAGGATCGGAAACCGGCTCCGAATTATCCGATGTCGACGCTGTATAACCGACCGCTCCCACATCGGCAACGTACTTGGTTTCAACATGCGTGCGGTTGCCATTGAGGTCATAATCATACTGAATATCATAACGACCATCGTCGACGCGCGCGATACGGCCGAGGGCGTCATATTGGGTATGAATATCCTGCACTACCCGCGTCGTTGTATCCGACGGAGAATTGTATGACGGGACCACGGCAACCGTTTTTTCAGCAACACGATGGCCGGCAAAATCATAGCTGTAGTCAGTTTTTTGACCGCTTACGGTATCGTAAATTTCGGCAAGCCAATTACCGTCGTAGGTATAAACCAGATCTTGTGGGCGTGGATTGAAATTGGCGGAAAGATTTTCAGGGCTAGGCGACGACCCGTATGGATTACCAGTAGATCCATATTGCTCAATCAGCTGACCTGCCAGGTTGTATGTGTAATTGGTGACATTCCCACCCATGTCGGTTGATGAGCTTACTCGGCCGTAGGCGTTGCTGACCCAAGACAGCGTATTTCCCAGATTATCCTTCTGTGCAGTCTTGTTATGGAAATCGTCATAGGCAAAGTAAGTGTGGCGGTTGAGACCGTCCGTCGTATCAATAACATTGCCGGCCAAGTCATAGACAGCAGTCGTTGTACTGCTCAATGACACGGGGTTAGTGCTGGTACTGCCATTTTTGACCGACGTACGCCGTCCCAGTTCATCATAGGTAAAGTCGACTTCCAGACGCTCCCAGGAAAAGGTCGGATCGTTCGACAATAAGTTATCGCCACCTGCATTTGTCGCTGTGACGTTGGAGACTTGCACTATCGCGCTATCGGTTGACTTTACATGGCCGAGATGATCGTAGCTATAACTGGTTTGTTCGCCCGTGCTCAAGGACATCGACATACGCTGCCCGAAGACATCTGTCGTGTAGGTCACCACACCTCCGTCCGGATGCAACTCCTGAGACAAATTGCCATCACCATCATAGATGTACTGTGTCGTATGACCTTCTGCATCCGTCGTCGCTACAAGGTGGCCGGCGGCGTCGTAATACGAAGTTACACCGTTGGTCGGATCTTTCGCAGAGAGATCGTCGGTAATATCAGCTGCCACCGGATTGACGGTATGAGTCAATTGGTTGTTAACGTTGTACGTAAAGGTGGAAATCCAGTCGTTTTTGCGCGGATCGACGAGAGCTGTCACATTACCCCAGCGATCCATCGCCTGATAAGTCACCGGCGAGGCAGACGATACAGCATTTTCTGGGTTGTTAGCAGCATCATCCACATTGACTAGTTCGACTGTGGACAGCGTGGTCGAAGCAGTCAGCAGAGAACGTATGGCTGTTTGCACTGCCACTGCCGTGTTGGAAGTAGTAACCTGCGGCGTAAATAAATGTGAATCTGAAACCGCGTCCTGTCCGCCTAGGCCGATAGCGTAAACTAAGCCAAGATTGACCTTGTTGTTGAAAAGCGTTGTACCAGTTCCACCCGTAGTAGTCACATATTGGGTGATATCAGCCAGCACTGAACCTTCGTTGCCGGCGTTCGAGTTCAACAAGCTGGTCCATGCGGAGATCAGTGAGCTATCTGCGGGGTATCCCAGCACTTGGGTGACAATGTTGGCAGCGAGAGCTCCGTTGTCGTGGTTATAGGACCTGTGCGCCTCGTCGCTGTCATAGATACTTTGGGCAATATCGGCAAGAGACTGGCCGTTATTGAGATCGTTCACATAATAGTTGACGCCTCCCAGTTCCGGAGTGCGACCAAGGATCAGGGTGTAGAGTTGAGTGATTGCTCTTCGCTGCGCCGCGAGCGTCGGAGAGGCAGCAGTAGCATCGACGGCAGCCGCCAGTGCCGTAGCAGTGTCCTCAGTCGAAACAAGCCCCATGAGAAAATGCTCAGTGGTGAGATCCCTTCCATCGAGGTTGGCTGCGTAGACTTGTCCGACCGTGGTCTTGTTATTGAATAAGGTCTTTTGTGCGATCGAAAGTGAAGTCGCCGTCGTTGGCGACTCGATGTCCTGGAGAAGCTGCAACAGGACTTTGCCACGCTCTTGATAGGGTTTTGCGTTCAAGGCTGCAGTCCATTTCGCCTGATCAGCGGCGACGCTTCCCAAGCTGCTACCGCCCAGCGCATTATTATAAATACTTGCGACGACTACAGAAGAATCCTCCACGGTCGTATCGCCGTAAATCGTCGTGCCTTCTGGGCTGGCATACAGCGTTTGGGCGATTTGCCATAACTGAGTACCTTGCTCCATCAGGTTGACATAGTGCATCAAGCCCGGCTCATCGGGAGCCCGATCGAAGATCAATACATATAGCTGTGTAATCTGAGCAATATACGGAGAATTTTTCTTGTGCTGAACGTCGATGGCGGCAGCATCAATGGCATTTGATGTAAAACCACCTTGCACGGACGCGAGTATGTCGAACGCGTCACCAAAAGCATCGTTGCCGCCCATCGCTGCATAGACGATCCCTACGTTGACTTCGCTATCAAACAACGGCTTCAGTTGATTACCGTAATAGTCATCAACATTGGGATTTTCGACAGCATTCAGTAAGTCACAAAGGACCTGACCATATGCATCTGGGTTGTCCGTGTCTGCTGCGGCCTGGTTCAGCCTAGCGATCCATTGGTATTCGCGTCCAATTGTATTGCCAGTAAAATATCTAAAACTGAATTGGAAAATGTTGTCGATCAATGCTTCATTATCGATGATATGCGGATCGTCGCCGTGGAATAACACCAACGACTCAGGTGCGTTGACCATTTCCCTGGCAATGGTCGCCAGAGTCTTGGTACCGTCCGTCAGCAACTCCTGAGACCAGTAATCCAATCCGGCGCGTTCAGGTGCGCGCGCAAACAACATCACGTAAAGCTGCGCAATCGATGTACGAACCGCTTTGACTTGAGCCGATTGATCAAGGCCGACAGCGTAAGCCAACGCAGTAGCAGTGTCGTGTTCGGTAACCAACCCCAGTATGCTTCTCTCAATATCGAGATTGTTTGCATTCAATCCTAGCAAGCCGGCGTAAAGACGGCCAACGGTAACCTTGTTGTCGAACAGCGCGGAACCACCTGATTCAACGGAATCCAGCGAATTAATAATTCCAACAATGACCTGTCCGACGGATTCTGCTGGCAACGCAGCAATCTGTGCGTTCCACTTTGCCAAGTCGCCTGAGGAAGGTGAGTGGCCTGTTATCGCTATATACAGTTCGGTGACAAGACCAGTCGTACTGCCAACCCTGTCCTGCACCGCTTCGTCGCTATGATAGATAGTGCTGGCAATGCTCGCAAGGGACGCCCCCTGCCGCATGAGTTGACGGAAATAGGCCAATCCAGGTGCATCAGGAACACGCCCTAATAGGGTGACGTAGAGACGTGTAATCTGGGTGTCCATTGATAACACGGATACATGTGCATCGCCATGCGCTGTCGGTTCAGTGTCGCCCAGACCCTGATAGACAAGCTGGAAGTCGTATTTACCGTCCGGCAGGTTGCTTGCGTCTACCAGGATCATGTCACCAAAATTTCCTACGACATCCACGTCGGTCCACGTTGAACTTCCGCCTACTGGCTGATAACGCACAGTAACCGGTCCGTTCGCTGATGCAGGCACAGCCATTTTGATGTAGTTGCTGGATTGGTTTCCGCCACCGTTATCAATGACTTTGACCCACTGACCAGTGACATCTTTCTTCCAAACTTGGATGTGACTAATCTGATCAACAGGGCCGCCGGATGACCAATTGACGGTCGCGCTCGTGCGGCCGTTGTTATCAGTCAATTGATCTTCTCTGAACACCATGCTGGTTGTCAGGTTCTCTGCCGGAACAGCTGAGTACCCCTGATCATAAACAATCGTGTAGTTATTATCCGGATAACTCGTTTCCTGGCTATATGGCCTCTCGGGCACGGCAACGGTGGAATAATCAATCTGAATTTTGACATCGCCGCTACCGAGATCGCTTAACGAAGATAGATCGACATTGACCTGATTAGCAGGAGCAAGCGTCCAAGAAACGTCAATCCTGGTCAGAGGACTATCCCCGCCTGTTCCTACCACAGTCGTGGTAGAACTGACATAGGCTTTAGTCGGATCGCTAGGAACGTTAGTCGCCGACACAGTCAAATTTGTGGTGGATAATGCAGAATCTGGATCAATCTTTTGAGGGACGCCTACCTGTGCAATGACGTGACCCAGATGATCATAGTAGGTTTCCGTAACGAGGGTTTTGTCGGTCTCGAGATCATCTGCAGTATGAATGGTCGTTCTTGTAACCTGACCGTCAAGGTTGTACGCCAATTCTTTAGCAATACCGTCGCCTGCATTCGTATTGATGACATGGCCGGCATTATCGTACTTGTCGTACTCAAACTGATGCCCATTCATGACGCGTGAAACGACCTCGCCGAAACCACTAATCAGATTTTGTTGCTGGGAGAGTGTTACCGATCCTACGCCACCATATGAAGCGTCAATATCATGCGCCGCTGCTGGAGCAATGACGCCAACAAGTTGGCCAAGTTCATCGTACTTGTTAACCGTAAAGGACGTCTGTGCAGGGCCCGTCGAACTGGTAACCCTTTGCCATTGCTTGGCCAAGCGCCCATACGCATCGTAGGAAGCAAACGATGCATGGTTTTCGGCGTCAATGTTTTCAATTGCATGTCCGCTTGCATCAAACAAGGTTTCTGTTTTGCGGTCATTACCAGAGGATTGCAGCGGAGAATATCCTACCAATGACGCACTATTTTCTCGGGTTGCATAGGCGATGCTTTGCACGACATTGCCGTAAACATCCAGCTTGTATTCCGTCAAGGCGTGTGCACTTGAAACCGTAGCGGTCACATGTCCAATCTTGTCGTAATAGCTGTAGCTTGTTCCGCCGTCCGCATCCCTTGTACTAGTGAGATTGCCCACTGCATCATAGGTATAGGTCGTTGTCGGCGCAATATAATCTTCGTCATCGCTGGTATGCGTAATAACAGAATTTCCACCCACAGTTGAATAGCTGGCACCGACTTTGGTTTCCGATACCTTACGATTATCGAGGTCGTAACCGTATTCTGTAATGCGGTCATCGGCGCTACTCTCAGGGTATTGGAAGTAGAAATCTTGGAGACCATTAGATTCATCCACCATCGACGCATATTCTGTCTTCCTGATGACGTTACCCGCCTGGTCATAATCCATGGTCGTAACATACCAGTCATTCAGTATTCCATAATAGCCACCATAGCCAGCAGGAAGTCCACCGCCAACGCTCTGAGCGGCATTTTCCGCAAAACCATCTGTGGCAAATTGCAAAATCGCCGTGTTCCTACCATTCCTATCGTAATAGTAACGAGTATCGCTTCCTATTGCGTCTTTGAAGTCATCCGAATCTGCGACTCCGACTATTGATTGCTCGATCGCCTCACCAAAGGCGTTATACCGGATATTTGTAATTTTATTTCTGTCTGCCTCTCCCATCCCAAGCTGGCCTTGATAACGCGGAGCCGTAACATCGTAGACAAGAAAGACTGGTTCCGTCACCTGAATCGCATGATCCAAGGAGTCATATTTGGTCAGTATAGTACGGTCTGCAGTGTGGTCCTGGTCAGCCAATGCATCTTCGATGCCGCCGACGGTCAGTTGGGTCGTCGTAATATCGGCTAAATTACCCTTGACCAGATTATTGAAGTACTGGGTATCGGTATCTCCCCTTTCCAGAATGCCCGCGATAAATTGTTCAACCACGAGTCCTCTGGATTTACCAGGTTCGTTGGCGCTCGCCGTCCAATACGCGAGTCCATAGGCATCTGGAGCTCGTCCCAGCGCCAGCTGGTACATCTTGGTGACAAACGACGTCACATCCATGCCAGCCGGATACAGCGCTTTCGCTTCATCGCTCGACAACATGTCACTAGCGACGCTTTCCAATGAGACGCCACTTTCGAGGCTGGAAATCCAATAAGCCATTCCAGTCAATTCCGGTGGTCGACCTAGCAATGTGGCATAGAGCTGCGCAAGCTGAACTCTCTGTTTGCTGAGCGACGTGGCAGGATCCGTAGACAGATTCAACGGAACCGCATAGCGTGTCAGCGCAGTGACATTACCAAATGCGTCACGTTCATATCCGGTGACGTAGCCCAACGCATCAATGTCATAGCGGACTCGACCGATGCTGTCGTAAATTTTATAGCTTTCGTTGCCACCGACGTCAACACTGCTGACCGCATTCCCAAGGGCGTCATAGGTGACACTGCTTGTTGGTGTAACGATTTGTTCGGAGCGTGTGGCGACACCAAGGACGCCGTTATGCGCAAGGTCATCTGTCGAGGAGTAAACACTAACCGGTGGATAGATGATTTTGACCTGGCGGCCGACCAGATCATATTGATAGGACGTTGTCCTCGTGGACGCAGGTTGATTCGCGGCCTCTGTGCGGCTAATCACGTGACCGAATGTGTCGTAGACCATGGTGGTCTGCACGCGCACGGATTGTTGCGTTGTCAGGCTATAGCCGTAAGTATTGTCTGAGTTAGCGCCAGAATTGGGGACCAGCGTGCTGACGACGACAGGCGGGTCCAGCTCACTGACTAAATTGCCGGCCGCATCGTACGCATAGTTCCAGGTATTGCCAGCCTTATTGGTAAAGCTGAGCTTTCTTCCCAGCGCATCGTAGGAGTTGTGCTCCGTCTGCTGCATTGCATCGGTCGTCGAAAGAACGTTTCCCTGTGCATCGTAAGTATAAGAAGTGGTGCGATTATTGACGTCATAAGAATCAAGGGAGGAAAAATCCTCAGCGGCCAAACTCAAGGAGTCGTTAAAGAAACGTTCGGCATATTGGATTGTGCTAAGAACGTTGCCGACGCCATCATACATGCTCTGGGTAACATCGCCCTCGCCATCGACGCTATAGGTCAGCCGGTTGGCGCTATCGTACACATTGCGTTGCACCCTGTCCTGTCCCGGATAGCCCCAGCTTTCTGCAGCATTCTGGAGATCCTCGAACAGCATGTCCTCTTGCGGCGATAGCTGCAATTGTGCAAAGGCCGTTTTTGCCGTTAAGTTTCCCGCACTATCGTATTGGTAAGCGGTTAAGTTGCCGATGGTGTCAATCTGGAACGCCACGCGATTGGCTCGATCAAAGTAAGTAGCCGATACGCGCGCTACCGTATTGTCCATCCAGTCGTTCCAGTTATCCCAGCTATTCGGGCCATAACCATAGCGGGGATCGTAGCTGTTTCCTTCTGGTATCAAGGCTTCAGCCAAGCCTTCTAACGTGAGATTTCCATCGATCTCTACCGGCGTCACGAAAGTGATTTGACGCGTGACATTGCCATCGGCGTCGTATATCCGCTGGCTAACATCACCCAAAGCATCGACGGTAAAGGTCAACCGGTTATTACTGTCGTACAGCATCCGCGTTGTGTTGTCCCTGAATTCGTCTGCTGCCACTGAGCTGAGCCAAGCATCGACATCACCTTGCGAAGGATTCGCCACCAATTCCGACGAGGACAAGAAATTGGCATAGGCCGTAGTGGATGAAACGTTGCCATTGCCATCGTAAGTCTGGCTTACAACGGACCATTGCAATACACCTGAACCATCAATATGCTGAGCGGTGGCCACTGCGGTTACGCGGCCATCCGTATCGTATACCATGCGCTGTTCGTGATCGCGTGACGGATCAGCAGTAACAAGCGTCTTTATATCGCCAGGAGACGGGTTATTGGAGAGAAGATTGACATTGATTGGATTGGCGTAGGCGACTCTGTCGGTAACGTTGCCGTTAGCGTCATAATTGACTGTCGTAACTTGTCCGGCGCCTGATACCTGATCCACCATGCGACCTGCGGCGTCATAAACATTGATGGTGACCGCGTCGTGTGCAACATCTCTGTATCCAGGTACACTCGCCAAGAAATTCGAAAGGGTAGGAACTAGGGTTTGAGAAGCGGTGCTGGCATAGGCAATTACTTTGAGGACATTGCCATTTTTGTCGTAAAACCGCTGGGTAACCGCCCCATTCCCATCTTTAGTGAAAACGAGCCTGTTGTCGTTATCGTAGATATAGAAAGTAGAAGAGTTCGCGTCGGTGCGAACAGAGAGATTGCCGTTGGCATCGTACGAATAGCTAGTTTTAAGTGCTAAACCAGTCGGATCTATGATTTGGTTTTTGACGCGGCCATTTGCATCATAATCAAAGTGCGTGACATTGCCATTCGGATCGGTACGATCTGCCACCCTGCCAATACCGTCGTAGGCATAGAGCGTGCTAATAGCGAGGCCGTTGGGATCAGTGACTTGAGCGATAACGCGATTATTTGTATCGTAATCGAAATGCGTTATCGTGCCGTTCGGATCAGTGCGGTCAATCACGTTGCCATTTGCGTCGCGGCTGTAAAGCGTTGTCAGCGCAAGGCCATTTGGATCGACGATCTGTGCGGACAAGCGTCCATCGATATCGTAATCAAAATGCGTGACGACGCCATTGGGATCAGTACGATCAATGACGTTGCCGTTGCTATCGTAAGTAAAGCTTGTAGTCAGATTCAGCTCGCCCGGCGCGACGGTTTGGACTGTAACGCGGTTATTGTCGTCGTAGTCAAAATTCGTAGCAACGCCATTAGGATCTATCCGATAGATGACATTCCCGCTGTCGTCGTAACCGTACTGCGTGGTCAGAGACAAACCTCCTGGGTCTCGGACCCGCGCTACAAGACGATTATTCGCATCGTAAGTGAAGTCTGTGAGTGTGCCATTAGGATCGGTTTGATTCGAAACATTACCATTCCCATCATAGGTATAGTGAGTTGTCAGGGCCAGACCGGTTGGGTCGACTATTTGATAGGAAACGCGATTATTGACATCATAGTCAAAGTGCGTGACCACGCCGTTCGGATCAGTGCGATTCGTGACATTGCCATTACCATCGTAGGTATAGTGAGTCGTCAGCGCTAACCCAGTTGGATCGATTACCTGGTAGGACACGCGCCCATTGGCGTCGTAATTAAAATGTGTAACTGCTCCGTTTGGATCGGTGCGATTGATAATATTGCCATTTCCGTCGTAGGTGAAATGGGTGGTCAGCTGCAGACCAACCGGGTCGACAACCTGCGCGCTAAGCCGGTTGTCAACATCATAGTCAAAGTGTGTCACCACGCCATTCGGATCAGTACGATCAGTCAGATTGCCATTGCCATCGTACGCGTAGCGGGTGGTCAGCCCGAGGCCGTCCTCGTTGTCAATCTGGGCTATCAGGCGGTTGTCAGCGTCATAGTCGAATCGCGTCCACATGCCGTCTGGATTTTCGCGGTTAGTGACATTGCCATTGCTGTCGTAAAAGTAGTCCGTTATCAGTCCCAGACCTTCCGGGTCGATGTTTTGACGGCTGCGATGACCTTGGCTATCGTAGGTATATTGCGTGACGATGCCGTTCGCATCAGTGACTTCAATCGTATTACCCTGGCTATCATAATTGAATTGCGTCACCAAGTTAAGTTGACCAGGGTCGACTATTTGCTGGACAAGCTGCCCCTTGAGGTCATATTGAAACTGCGTTACGACATGATTGGCATCAGTCACACTTATCCGACGTCCCTCGGCATCATAGGAATAGGATGTGACCTGATTCAGACCGCTTGGGTCCACTGTTCTTGTCAGTACCCGATTGGCAGCGTCGTATGCATAGTTGACTGCGTTGCCATTGCCGTCGACCGTCTGGATGAGATTTCCTACTTTATCGTAGAAATTGTCGGCCGAACTCAGCGGGCGATTCGTGGCCTGAAGATCGCCATTGGTATCATAGACAAACGTTGTAGTCTTTCCATTGCCATCGCGAACGCTCTGAGTCTGCCCTTCCCTGTTATGCACGGTAGTGACCGTTACTTGGTCAGGGGTCGTGATAGAGACGCTTCGGGCGGCGTCGTCATAGGAATATGAAGTTGTATTGCCACGCAGGTCCGTCTGCGTCAGTACGCGATCAAAGGCATCGTAACTCGTGCTAGTAGCGCCATTGGAAGCATCCATGGCGGGATCAGTGATCCTTACCGTGCGTCCCAGACGGTCATAACTGCGCTGGGTGATATTCCAGTTAGCATCAATGCTGAGTATTGGCCGTCCAAATGCATCATAGTCAACATGCGTAGTAACGCCGCGACCATCGACATCCTGCACCTCATCGGTCTCCAATCCCCGCTTGTCATAGGCTATATCGGTCACAACGGCAGGTGAGTAAATGTCCGGCTGCCACGCTATGCTGGTTTGCTCACCAAAACTGTCGTAACCATAGCTGGTGACGTTGCCGAGTGCATCCGTAGTGGTGGCGATGGTTCCGTCCAGGTTGTAACTGACACTATTGACGCTGTCCAATGAAGGATCCGCAATGGCTGCGAGTGCGGTCAAGAAGATCGAATCGGTCAACCCGCCGTTAAACGATGCGAGGTTAGTGAGGCGCGTGCCATACTGTATGGTGTCCGTCAGCTGCCCAAGTGCGTTGTAACGTTGTTCCTGCACTTCACCCAACGCGTTAATGGTGTGGGTGAGATGTCCGATCTGGTCATAGTAATAGCGTGTTTTATTGCCATTGGCATCCGTCATACTGGTCTTACGGCCAGCGGCATCATAGGTGTACGTCGTACTGTACTGAGCCCAAATGGCCTCAACCTGGGCGGGTGTTTGACCTGCAACCAGCAACGCACTTCCTTGAGGCGACAAGACGCCGGTCACACGACCCATTTGATCGAATCGCTGATTGACTGTCTTAGCATCGATAGACGCATAAGCAACCGTTGCCGCCCTCAAGTTTCCTGCGACGTCATATTGGTAGGTGGAGACAGTGCCTTCCGCATTGGTGCTGCTAACCAGGCGGTTCAGGGCATCATACGAATTGGAAGATGTTTCATCTTTACTGTTCACGGCAGGACGGAGATCGTCGAGATCGGCGCCGGCGTCAACGGGAGCGCTTATAGCTGTCGCGTATCGCGTAGTGCGTACGAGATTACCATTCTGGTCGTAAGAAAATTCGGTGAGATAGTTTTCTGCATCAATACTGCCGATCAGTCTGCCTTCACCATCATAAAATCCCAGGGTGTGCTGGTCAGCAGGATCGACAGCTGGCAGCAAGCTGGCGAAATCGCTGGCTATGGAAGCATTCGAAATTTGGGTGGCGAAGCGGATGGTTTCGACCAGACGGCCGGCATCATCGTATTTAAATTGTGTGACATCCCCACCAGCATCCACCAAGCCGATTTTTTGGTTATCCAGATTATAGTAATAGAACGTGCTGCGATCGTCAGTACTCGCAATCGAAGACAGATCCTGGGGCAGTGAGTCTTTGTTTAAGACGCTTGTATCGATCGTTGTATTGTATTGCGTGGCCTCGATCAGATTGCCTGCGCCGTCGTATTGGTATTCAGTTACGTGCCCAGCAGGGTCAATGGTCTGCGATAGCCGGCCGTCCGCATCGTAAAGAGTGTAACTGACCTGATCACTGACATTTGGTGCTGGTAAAGACGAAAGGTTAAACGTCGTCTCTGGAGTTGTGGTCGGCCCCAAATCAAACCAGTAATCCGCCCCATCCCAGTCTCTGTATTTAAGACCAGACGTAGGATTGTAAGAATTGGATTCTTGCCCGGCTTGCCACAAATGCCCCTCATAGACGACAAGTTCGCCGGAACTATAGAGGTGAGAAGGATCCCAAGTCGGCAGCGGCGCGACTTCCCCAAGATCAATCCAAGAAGGTTCGCCCGCAGACGGATTCGGCCATCCCCAATTTGGATCCAATGCAGGAATGGGCCATCCCCAATCTGGGTTAGAGGTGTTCTCATCCATCTGTGACTGCCACAGATGGCCATTGTATAAAACGGTTTCACCTTTAATGTATTCTTGTGGAAAAGTGTATGTCGGGGTGGCACCGGGCGCAATCAAAGTCCGCCAGATTCCCGAGTCCGGGGGCAAACGGTACATATCTCTCTGAACTAAAACATATGTTAGCCCATGAAAAATCACCGTATCTCCGATTAGATACACTCTTTCAGGTTGCCATTCAACAGGCGCTTGATCGTATGAAACAATCTCCCAAGAAGTGCCGGACCCAACAACATCGGTATCCGGCTGCACTCCTTGGCTATCGATTTTCGCCTCGTAAAGAATGCCATTAAACACCATCCTCTCGCCAGGATGATAAAGCCGCTCAGGAGTCCAAAATGAGCCTTGAGGATCGTGAGCAGCTCCATCCCATTCCCACGCCCACGTGCCAAGGGCCGCAATCCAACTATTAATTTGAGCAGAATCCCAAGCTATCGAGCTCTTCACCCCCGAGATTTCCGTCCAAAAGTGCACTTGGTACGGGCCTGAATTCGTTAGAACAAATGAATCTGGCAACTCTCCGCTACTGTCCAAACGTGCCTGATATAACTTTCCACCGAAAACTACTTTGTCACCTTTGTGGTAAGCCACCGTTTTGTCCCATTCCGGCACATCAGTCGGTAACGAGTTGGGAACTACCGTATAGTGCGTGTCGTAAGGGCTGGAAAGCAACTCCATTTGGGCCGATGACAATGCGATACTATGCACGTCGGTCATCGTTCTTTGACCCAACGCGTTATATGAGTACTGCGTCACCTTTCCATTTCCGTCAATTTGCGCGCTCAAATTTCCTGCTGCGTCGTATAAATAGAACAATTTGGCGCCAGTAGGGTCTATGGTAAGCGCCAGCCTGCCGAGGACATCGTAGCGATATTCGGTTTGAGCGTTGCTTCCTTGCAGCCGTGAAATCAGCTGACCGCCATCGTTATAGACCGATATGTCCACTCGCCCATCGGCCTGCGTCTGACGAATCGTATGACCGAAATCATCATACTGTGTGGTTACAACCTGACCTGTAGAGTCGGTGGACGTCAATATCCGACCTAGGCCATCGTACGTGAAACTGGTTTGATTTCCATTCGGATCGATTTTTTGCAACAGCGCTCCACTAGCATCATACGTATAGTGCAACGACGACTGCGTTCCGTCAGCGATTCCATTTCCGAAAGCATCGACATGTGGATAACTTGTAACGATAATCTGCTGGCCGCGGGCGTTATATTGATAATCAATGCGGTTCGACTGCCCAATATCTTGGTTCGCCACCCATGCGTCCAAGTCGCTCAGCGTCAAAGAAAAATTAACGGGTACCGATACGTTAACCTTGGCGCTTGGATAGGTGACGGTACTCGTTTCTTGCCCATAACTATCGTAACGATGGTCGGTAACCAGGCCTTCCGCACTCACCTCGTACCGTACGTTCGCGCCGTCGTATACATATTGCGTTACCTGATCGGGCTTTTCTGGAGAGGACAACACTCGAACAAGAAGATGATGATCGGCCGTATAGGTATTTTGTATTTTGTTACCGAGACTATCTTCCTGCGTCAAAATATCGCCATTGGAATCGTATGTATAGACAGTTTGCGTACCTATCGCATCGGTCACCTTGATAATATTACCGACATCATCGTAGTCGTACTGTACTGTTTGTGTAATTCCATTTACGGCCGGCCCTGCAATACTGACTATTTGATTTTTATCGTTGTAAGTATATGTATTTTGATTGCCTAAGCGATCAGCCACATTGGTAACGTGATCGTCAAAGTCATAGTCAAAATTTGCCTGATTTCCACGGGAATCAGATATGGAAAATAAAAGATCAACCCAAGGCCCGTCAGACCAACCATCACCATCAGTGTCAGCACTAAATGATAAATACCCAAAGGTCACAACCGTTCCATCCGATTGTGTCATGCTAGTGAGTAAAGGCTGCCTTGTTGCATCTGTTGCGGGAAGATAGGTATACGTTGTCGTATAGAACGCTCCATCTTCGATTGAGTTATCTGCGGGCGAAAGGTCTACCTTGACCTGATAGAGTTGCTCACCTACCCATTCTGAGTCTTGGTATATGTAATACGTGTTCCGGATGCTGGCGCCATCCGCACCCTTAATACTCTCTTGAACAACTTTATTATTTTCGTAGGTGAACTCTACAGAATCCCCATTCGCATTTTGAATACTAGTGAGCAGGCTGCCTGTATAGTTATATGTAACGGCGTTACCCTTAGTATCGACTGCGGCATGTAGGCGCCATCCGCTCGCATCCGCATTCGCTTCGAAAACCTCCTTATTCTGAGTCTTCGCATCTGTCCAAGTCCATTTATCGCTAGATGCGTCATAACTTAGCGTATCAAAATTGCCATTGGCTTCGGTCGATCGATAAACCTGAGCGACGGTATCAAAGGCGTAGGTCGTGACCGTGCCGTCCGCATCATTTTTCTGTATGGTGCTTCCATTTGAATTTGGCGTACCGGACATATTAAGCAATTGATCGTAGCTACCAATGTGCCATACATCACCGCCGGCGCCTGCATTGCCAGCGCTGTTGTATGTTGCATTTACGCCGATTTCCTGCCCGCGACTGTCCAACACACCCTCAAAATCCTGGACCACCAACCCACCGGTAGCAATGTTAACGTAGTCACGCTCCCCATTCGTGCCCTCATTGGCTTGACCGAGAGAGCCCCGCTGACCAAGTGTTGCCGCTGTCGTTGAGTTAAGGCCGACGCTGTTTCCGCTAACAATCCCTACCATGCTGGATTCTCTCTAGTCTTAAGTGATCATCACGCGCAAAACCCGGTTTGCGCGCTCCATGACAACTTATCCAGACATTTTTTCGTTTGTTTAGCCTTTCCGTAAAAAAAATTAAACTCTTTGCCTCTTGGGCCGCTCGTTCGTAGAATGTCCACAAGCTAATGAGCGAGCCATAGGCCAGTTTGCTCTAAATGCGATCGATTATGTATAATTTGGCAATTATAATTTTCCCATGAGTAGCTGGAGTTTTATGGATACGTCGTCACTTGTCTTGCTAGATCAGGAAGAGCTGCAGCAACTGGCTCTCGCTGCAAACCGCAGCCAGACGCCCGGAGCAGCGATTGCCTATCTGAAGGAGGCTGTATCGCGCGCGGATGCGACTGCCAATTCGCACTTTTTGCTGGGTGCCGAATATGCACAGGTCCGGATATTTGACCGTGCATTAAAAGAATTTGAGTCGGCGCTGGCGATTGACCCTGCACTTGCCATCGCTCGTTTCCAGCTAGGCCTGCTGCTCTATACCCTTGGCGAAAAGCAGCGATCGGGAGATATCCTCAAACCGCTGTACGGGCTCGGCGAGAGCAACCCATTAAGCCATTTTGGCAAAGCTGTCGACTACTTGAACACCGAACAATTTGCCAAGGCTATCGTCTCTTTGAGTCGCGGTATCGAATTGAATCCTGCTCAGCGCGCGCTAACTCAGGAAATGCAGAAAATGGTCGAGGAACTCCGAAAACTACCTCCGGAATTACTCAAAGATAGAGAAAATGCCGACTCTTCTGATGAGGGACTGGAAAATCGCCTTCTGTTGTCCGCATACGCAGGCAATAGCATTCATTAACACTAGCCGCCGTTAGATCTGTTCATCAAAGGGTAAGCAGCAATATGTCAGCGCATCTCAGTTCAGTTGGTCAACTCGTTTCTCTCATCAGGACCCAACTGATTTCCAGCAACACGCCACTTCCCTCATCGAAGCAACGGCCCCAGGCCAACACGAAGAACGCCGACAGCAATGGGCAAAACAATCTTGAGTTCGTTATCGGACAGAGGATTAAAGCGATTGACCGGGACGACCCGCAAAGAGGAAAAAAAGCGTTCCGGGTATTCCTGGAGTCTATATTGCTATCGCATTTCGGAGACCACCTGATCAACGACCCGAAATTCTACCAACTCATCGATGAGGTTCAAACCTCCATGGAAAACAATCCAGAAGCAAATGGGATGATTCAGCTCGCAATCGAGCATTTATTGTCCGATGCAGCGTAGCCGGCAGCGTTATATCCAGTAAAGGCACCTTTGCCCAATATAAACCGCCTCCGACTTCCCATTTGATGCAGCCTCCTGAATTATCTTTATCAACAAGCAAGAGCTGGCTGATTCCTACAAGCGATGGTTTTAAGTGAATCACAAAAAGCAAATGACAAGAAAAATTCTCATTGCATGGGAACTTGGAGGCGGACTTGGGCATGCCCTTCGCATGGCACCTTTGGCACAACGATTTATGGATGAGGGCTGCGAGGTCACGCTGGTAGTGCGAGATCTCTCTCATCCGCAGCTAACCGCTAAGAAACTGAATTGCAGGGTTTTACAGGCGCCGTTGTCGCAAGTACCAGCGCCGAGATTTAAACATGAGACCTACGCGGATTTGCTGATCGAGTCGGGATACGTGAATAGTCAAAATTTATTTTCTTTGGTGACTGCGTGGAAGAGCCTTTTCGACCTTATCCAACCTGATCTGGTATTGATGGATTTCGCACCTACGGCGCTGCTGGCCGCTAGAATTTGTGGAATCAAATCTGCCTGGTACGGCAGCGGTTTTTTCTATCCACCCATGACAACTCCGTTACCCAGTTTTCGGCACTGGGAAAAGGATCAAAAAAACGACCAAAATCAGCGAGAGCTCGATGTCCTAAGGTCTGTGAATTCTGTACTTGCACGGGAGGAAAGGCCCGAGTTGCCTCGTCTCGTGGATATGTTCAAAGTCGATAGGAATTTTCTATGCACGTGGCCAGAGCTCGACTGTTACGACCGTCCACCCGATACACTCTATTGGGGAGAGTGCTTCGCTCCAGCAGTCGGCGCCGAAACATCGAGCGATGTAGAAAGGGAGTATCAGGTATTTTGTTACTTGAAAGCGGGTCAGATCGAGGCAGAAGGAGTCTTGGACGCTCTACGCTCGCTACAAATTTCCGCCCTTGTCTTTATACGCAACATTCCCGAAAAATGGGTACAGAAATATGAGAGCAAACACCTCCGTTTTGCCAAGGAGGCCATCCACATGGATAGCCTCATCCCAAGGGCTCGCTTCGTGATCTGCTCCGCAGGGGTAGGAACAATCGCCTCCGCCCTGCTCGCCGGAAAACCGATGCTGCTCATTCCCATCTATACGGAACAATTCGGCAATGCCGTAAAGATCGAGAAGCTCGGCGCTGGAATTAATGCAAAAGGAACCATCCGCTCTGACCTTCGTCAGCTAATCAAACGCCTGATTGATGATCCGAGTTATGCGGAAAAAGCAGAAGCATTTGCAAGGAAATATACCGGCTTTTCAACATCGAGCCAAATGGAGAACATGGTCGATTCCTGCTTATCGCTCTTGACGGCCATACCAAGTCACACTTCTATTGATTGCCCTACACCCCTTCAATCCCAGGCGACATCATGAACGTTCAGGTGGAGGTAACGACTCGCTGCAACTTTGGATGCTTTTATTGCGCAGGCCGGGACATGCCACAAAAAGACATGTCCTTGGACCAATGCAAGTCAATTATTGATCGCCATGTCGAGCGATATGGAGTTCCGGTCGAGATCTCATTGCAAGGTGAAGGCGAACCAACGCTCAATCATTCATTCTTTGATATGGCGGCGTATGCTAAAGATGTGGGCGCCCTACCCTATACCATCACCAACGGGACCTATAAATACCCGGAGCATTTTGCCGCAAGTTTTTCGAAACTCGGGGTCAGCGTCGACACGCTCGATCCACACGAGGCTAATCAGATCGGGCGATACAATCTCCCCAGGGTGATCGAGTTTATCAACGCAGCCAAATTCTCGGTCACAGTAATCATTCACTCCGTAGCACTCTCGCCATCCATTCAAAAAGTCGCCGACTGGTGCGCTCGGGAGGGTTTCACGCACATCGTCCAGCCGTTACAGACAAAGCCGGACTATCAGTATCGCTACCCACAAATGGTGGTAATGCATAGAAAGCCCAGCCGATTCAAGTGCGCTTATTTGACTCGAGACCTCATGCGCTACTACACGATCGGTGGGACAGAACTGCCCTGCTTCAGTATCAAGGATACCAAGACTTTTATCTCCATTAGCGACCTGCGCGCGCAGTTTTTGGCAAGGCAGGAGCCGTCTACATGCATAGGTTGCCGATATCTGGGATAGCGCCCAATAAGCCGAAGAACACGAATGTCAAGCGCTTGCGTTATCCAGACAATTGCTCCGCTTGCTCTACAGTTCCCAATATGCTTTCAATGCCCTGATATACATCAAGATAGTGTGACTTCAGGTAGGCGGAGATCCGCTCATTGCGCGACAGGGTCGTCAGATAGACTTTAACCACGACCAGATTCAGCAATTGCTGGCCATACACCTGCTCGACCTCTTTATATTGTCCCTGCAAACAGCTCATCTCTTTTTCCATTCTTTGCATCTGCTCGTAACCTATCTTTGCAGGTTTGGGGAATTTGCGCTCTGCGACACAAGGAGGAAAGCTGAAATCCAATACGTAGCGCCGCCTCTGCTTGGACGGCCGCACGAACCAAAGCGAAGACGTTTTTGAAAGGGGCTAGTGTTAGCGTAATTATGGGGACTCCAGATGAGTTGCCTCGTCGCAGGAGTCACTTATTTTGAGTTATGTTGCATATGCAACATATAAACTCGGTCATTTGATGCCCTTTTTCATCACCGACGCTATCGGCAAGGCTGCCCGGAAGGCGGGCATGGTGGTCTCCATTTGCGTCAATGAGCGCGACGTCTGCATCCTGTACAACACGCAGTTGCTCTTCGAAGCCGATTGCACCTTGATCCAGCGACGCCGCAAGATCTCGCCCCCCCCATTTCGAGCGCATGGTCTGCGGCCAGGGCGGCGGGTCGGGCCTGCGCGCCGCCGACAGCAAGGTCGACCGCATTGGTCAGTGGTATGCTTCGAGCATAACAACCCGCTGGCACGTTACACGCTGATTGCCGACGGCGAGGAGACCCATTCGGCCACGTATCCGGGTTCTGCCTTCGGCTAGGGGTTTGCCCAGAGGATGGAAATCAATCTCGGCGAGCATGTGCTGGAGTCTGAGTGCTTTGTCGTCAACGCAACGGCCTGGCTGGATGCCGACCAGCAGGCGCAAATTATGAAGGACACGGGCTGCGAAATCACTCCAATCTCGGGCGGTTGCTTCACCACGATCGTGGCACCCGACGGTACTTTGATCGGCGAGCCCCTGCGCTCGGGTGAAGGCGTGGTCACCCCGATCTAGATTTCACGCAGATCGACCGACGCAAAATGTTGATGGACTCGGTCGGCCACTACAACAGGCCGGAGTTGCTTAGTCTCCTGATTGATCGCACCCCGACCGCTCACATTCACGAACGCGCTGCGCAGGCACCGCCAAGCGCTGGGTAAAGGTTCAGAGAATCTGATCACCACGGTTGCTTAAGCACAGGAAATAAACCACGACTCGCCCGTGTGTGCAATACAAGCGCGCGGGCTTCATTTGCTACAGCCGCTAGCAAATGCGGCGCGGCTGTTGGCTCAACTGCAGCCTCTATAGTTAGTGCGAAGCTTTCTACCACCGAGCAGTATATTTCAATTTCATTTGATGGGATATACCATGGCCTCAAGAGACGATTCTTCGTCACTAAACCGAATGCGCTGTTTTCTGATTCTGTTGTGCCTGTCGGTTCCTTCGTTCATGATCACCCTCGACGCAAATATCGTTGCGGTATCTCTCCCATCGATTGCGCGGTCATTGCATGCCGATTTCGCCGATATCGAGTAGGTGATCAGTGCCACACACGTGATGCCAGAAGGCGCATTAGCGGATCGCTATGGCCGCAAGCGCACGATATTAATCGGGCTTGCCGCCATCACGCTAGCTTCGCTTATCTGCAGAATTACCACGAATGTGCTGGTATTGAATTGTGCTCGTGAGGTTCAGGGCATAGGAGCGGCAATGCGGATAAGCGCTACTTTTGACACGCTTTCTCACTCGTTTCGTGGGCCCGAGCGCGCTCGGGCGCTCGCTTCCTAGGTCTCGGTAATTGGCATTGCTGTGTCGCTCCGACCGGTAGCCGGAGGCTTGATAATAGAGAATGTCAGATGGCAATAGGCGCTTCAAATATCACGAAATCGTGATCGACCGCAGATTGTCTACAGTCGCAGTATAGATCTGCAGTATCATGTTTCGAAAACAAAGAGACCACTCTCGTGCAAAGAAGCGGCCATGCGCCCCTTTTTGGGAGATGTTTTATCGGCTGATACAAGCGACCGCACATAGAATGATTTTTTCGCTGAGCACTCGGATCCGAGCCATTACATACGGCTAGCGCAGTCCTCAAGCTTCGTCGCCACGCAAGGCCGTGGTTTTAATCAGAGCGTCGCTAAAATCGCTACCGAATCTTCGCGCCAAACTTGAACCGGCAAATATTATCGCCCCTGGCCATGCAGGCCTGATGATCCACGCTGCTTTCAGTGAAAGCCGACAGCAGGGCCAGGTCGAATCTGCATATGTTAGGGTTTCCCAACGCCAGCGTATGAAAGACGCAGTTGTCGGCAACGACGGCTTCTGCCTTGTTATCGCTGGCATTTTGCGCATCGTAGCCGAGCTCCTCCATGATTTCAGATACTTTTTGCACCTTTTCTCCGCGGCTTACCAGCTCCGGGTGCTGGGCGCGCAATTGATTGCCCACCCGCGTCCCCATTGAAACCAGGCGGTCTCCCAGCGCATCGGCGCCGGCCTCCTGCTGCACGGATTCGATTAGCAACTGTGCGAACCAGGCGTAGTGGCGCGGAAAACATTCGCTGCCCTTGTCGCTCAACACATACAGTTGCTCCGGCCGGCCGCCTGATGCGCGGGTAACGCCTTTTTTGAGCAGGCCGTCCGTTTCGAGGGCAGCCAGATGCTGCCGTACGGCGTTACGCGTAATGGCTAGTTTGGCGGACAGCTCATCCGCGGTCATCCCGGACTTGTTTTTCAATAGCAGCTTCAGCAATTCTTTCTGCCGCGCACCCAATATCTCTAACATGCATGACTCCTGCGAACGCGGTAAGGGTTTGACTGAATTTTTTCCAAACCCTATTTTAGCGCATTCCTATATTAAAACACTTAAAACATATTTTACTGTACAAAGTATTTTTATTCGCCTAAGCTGACGGTTCTTCCTGAAGTCGGACATTCTTCGACTGCGTTGCGGAAGTATTTTCTGGAGAGAAAAAATGATAACGAAACTATTACAAAATCCAAGCTCAAGGCGCAGCTTCCTGCGCGGCACCACTACCGGCATGCTGTCAACTGGCGCAGTACTTTTGCTGGGAGGACAGGAATCGAGGGCTGCGACAAGCCCTGACGGTGCTGCGAACGATATAGGAATTCTCAATGTCGCCCTCGGTCTGGAACATCAGGGCATTAACGCCTATACGTTGGGCGCGAAAAGCGGACTTCTGCAAAAACCCGTGCTGGATATCGCACTGAAATTTCAGAACGACCATAAGATTCACCGTGATCTGCTGATTGGCGCCATCACCAAGCTGGGCGGAAAACCAGTCGGAGAAAAATCTCTGGACGTGTACGCAAAAGCACTGAATGCCAGCCAACTTAAGAATCAGGAAGATATCTTGAGACTGGCATTGTCACTGGAACTCGGCGCCACGAACGCCTATATCAGTGTGATTCCGTCCTTTAAAGATGTCGCATTCGCACAGGTCGCGGCGCGGTTGGCGGCAGACGAAGTGGCCCATTGGGCGGTGTTAAACAATGCCCTTGGGATGCCTCTGCCAAAGGCCATGGCTTTCGGCGCATAACTACCATTGGGCTGCAGAGGCGCATACCCTCCGGCGGCCCACAAGGTCAGGCTGCAAGGCTCGCGCCAGGCAGATGTTGTGTCAACTCTCCCTTAACGTCCATGAAAACGCTCATCTTTTTGCTCGCCGCGGCGCTGTACCTGACAACTTCGGCCGCTGATGCCGCCGGTGATGCAGTCAACGGGAAACTCCTATACGGCACACACTGCATTGCTTGTCATTCCATCGAAGCCAGCCTGGCCGGGCCTGCCCACCGCGGCGTCTTCGGACGCAGGGCCGGAAGCGTAAGGGATTTTGAATATAGCCCAGCCCTTGCCAAATCCCATGTGATCTGGAATGACGATACTCTCAACAAATGGCTTGCCAATCCTGAGAAATTGATCCCGGGTCAACAGATGAATTACTCGATACCGGCTGCGCAAGATAGGGCCGATCTCATTGCCTATCTCAAAACACAAACCGCACGGTAGCGGGTATCGGCAGGTACCGCTACAGTTCCATCCTAGTGGAATCTATGATGATTCCAACTCTATCAATTAACGCTTTAGGAAAGATCATGAATGCACCCGACAAATTGCCGCTTCCCGATGTCCAGGCGCAAGCCGACATTCGCAATCTTGGCATCGACAGCGTCGGCGTCAAAGGAGTCCGTTACCCGCTGACGATAAGTTCGGCCGAAAGGGATATGCCCAGCATTGCAAATCTGACGATGAGCGTATCTTTGCCGTCACACGTCAAAGGCACTCACATGTCGCGTTTCCTGGAGATACTGGAGGCGCAGACGGGCGCGCTGAGCCAGCAAGGATTGATGACGATGGCTCACGCAATGCTGGACAAACTGGACGCGTCGGCTGGCACTATCGAAATGCGTTTTCCGTATTTCGTGAAAAAGACCGCTCCGGTTTCCGGCGTCTCCAGCTTGCTGGATATTGACGTGACCTGGCGCGCGAGCATTGACCAAGATGGCCGGCAAACGGTATCGTTGCAGGTCCTGGTTCCCGCAACCAGCCTGTGCCCGTGCTCCCGAGATATTTCAGATTATGGCGCCCACAATCAACGCTCCAATATCCGTATCGAAGTGATTCTGGAGGAAAAAATGGCGATTGAAGAACTGATCGCGATTGCAGAGAATAGCGCTTCATGTGAGGTGTATGGGCTGCTGAAACGTGCGGACGAAAAATATGTCACGGAACGCGCTTACGATAATCCTAAATTCGTTGAAGACATGGTGCGAGACATCGCCCTGGCACTCAATAGCCACATGTCGGTTGGACGCTATTCGATCGAAGTGGAAAATTTTGAATCCATCCATAACCATTCGGCATTTGCCTGCATTTCGGGCGCCGGCGGCCCTCCAGCAGCCATTCAAGTTGCTGTATCGTGACCGCCTGCCTGGCATTGTCAGCGTCGCGCGGCCAGGCGGACTTTTCGCCCTCGAGGCGCTTGAGCCGTAGGCAGAAGCCGTTGCGATGCCAGTACCAGACCTTGATCTTGTTGCGGTCACGGTTGATGAACACGTACCGCGCGCTGCCGAACGGATCGAGTCCCAACTCCTGCTCGACGAGCACTGCCGTTGCTTTTTCGTCGGCGCGGCGAGCCACGCATTGCACCGAGTTCCGCCCCACCGCTGGGCTGCTACTGCGCCTAAAGTTCCTTGCGTGGCTGTGGCCGTCCATTGATGTGCCCTACTCCTCGCGCGGCGGTAGGTGCTGTGGCCAACCGCCGGCCAACGCTTTGTACAACGCGATAGCCGTCACGGCGCTGCGCGTGCGACCGTCGGCGAAAGCGTCCTGCGCCTCAAATTGGGTCCGTTCAGCGTCAAGCACTTCGTACAGCCCAATCGTGCCGGCCTTGAGCCGCGTACGCGCCAATTGCGTGGCGCGCGCGCTGTTGGCGGCCGCGCGTTCGAGATGCTGGTCCTCCGTCTGCGTGCGCGAGTAGCGCACTAACGCATTTTCTACGTCTTCTAACGCCAGTAAGACTGTCTGCTGGTACTGTGCAAGCAGACCTGACGCCTCGGAATTGCTCGCCGCGATACGCGCCCGGACCCTGCCGACATCCAGGAACGACCAGTCGACGCCAAGCGCGACCAAATTGCTTTCGCTCGCGCTCTTGAACAGGCCGCCGGAGCTGAAGGCGAACGTGCCAAGCACGCCTCTCAAGCTCAGGCTGGGAAACAGATCGGCCGTAGCCACGCCAACGCGCGCGGTAGCGGCATGCAGGCGCTGCTCGGCAGCCGCAACATCGGGGCGCCGGCGCAGCAGCTCCGCAGGCGTGTCGGGGTCGATGCGGGCCGGCAACGAAGGCAATGGCGCCGGCGCATCCAACTCGGCGATCAAGGCGCCCGGATCGCGGCCTGTCAATACCGCGAGCCGATGCTGGTCTACCGCGATCTGCGCCTCGAACACCGGCACGCGCGAGGTCGTGGATTCGAATTGCGCCTGTGCTCGCGCGGTATCGAAATCAGAGTCACGCCCGGAGTGCGAGCGGACGTTGACGATGCGCAGCGTCTCGCGCTGGTTATCTGCATTACGGCGCGCTACGCGCAGCCGCTCCTGCGTACCGCGCAAGTGGGCGTAGGCGCTGGCGACTTCACCCACGATGCTGATTTGCAATGCCTGCAAATCGTCCGCGCGGGCCGCCGTCTCTGCGCCACGCATCTCGATTCCACGACGCACCCGTCCGAAGAAATCAAGCTCCCAGCTCGCGTTCGCACTCGCGCCGTAGATATCGGCACTGCGCGGAAAACCGAAGGCCTGGTCCTGGCTCACGCGCTGATGACCAGCAAGCGCGCTGGCGGTCACTGTCGGAAAGCGGTCGAACTTGGCCTCGCGCAACAGTGCGTTTTCGCCGTCGTAACGCGCCAGGGCAACGCGCAAATCGTTGTTCGCCGAAAGCGCCCGTCCGATCAGTGCAGTGAGTTCGGGATCGTTGAAGCTGCGCCAGAATTCAGCATCTCCTGTCGGCGCGGCCGCCGTGCTTCCAGCGCCCGATTCGGCGCGCGCGAAATGTGCGGGTGTCGGCATTGGCATGGCCGGCCGATGATAATCCGGGCCAAACGCGCAGGCGGCCAGCATGCTGGTAAGCAGGACAGTCGTGACGAGTCTATATTTATTCATGATCGAACTCCGTGGTGGACTGTAAATCGGAAACTACTTCTTTCTTTTCATGACGGGTGGCGAGTTTACGCAGCACCACGTAGAACACGGGGGTCAGGAACAGGCCGAACAGGGTCACGCCGAGCATGCCGGCGAAAACGGTGATGCCGGTGGCGTGGCGCACCTCGCTGCCGGCGCCGTGGCCCAGCAACAATGGCACCGAACCCGCGATAAAGGCGATCGAAGTCATCACGATCGGACGCAGGCGCAGCCGACATGCTTCGAGCGCTGCTTCGACGATGCCTTTGCCCTCGATCTCTAGTTCACGGGCGAATTCGACGATCAAGATCGCGTTCTTGCACGCCAGGCCCATCAGCACGACCAGGCCCACCTGTACGAATACATTGTTATCGCCTCCGGTCAGCCATACCCCCAGCAGCGCCGAGCACATGCATACCGGCACGATCAGGATCACCGCCAGCGGCAAGGTCCAGCTCTCGTACAAGGCGGCGAGCACCAGGAACGCAAGCATCACGGCCAGCGGAAACACGATCGCCGCTGCATGGTTCTGCGTGACTTGTTGGTAACTGAGATCGGTCCATTCAAGCTTGATGCCGCGGGGCAGTACGCGATCGGCGATCTCCGTCAGCTTGGCGATGACTTCCGCCGACGAGAGCACTTTCGGATCGGAGTCGCCGATTACGTCGGCGGCCGGATAACCGTTATAGCGGATCACAGGATCGGGGCCGAAAGTCGGGATGATAGTGACCATCGAAGCGATTGGCACCATTTCTCCACGCTCGTTGCGGGTGCGCAGCCTGCCGATATCGGACTCCTGCTGGCGAAAGGATGCGTCGGCCTGCGCCATGACGCGATAGACGCGCCCGAACATATTGAAATCGTTGACGTAGGTGGACCCCAGATAGGTTTGCAGGGTTTCGAACAGCTCGGACAATGCAACGCCCTGCGCCTTTGCCTTGTCGCGATCGACCTTCACTTCGAGTTGCGGGATATTCGCCTGGAAGGAACTGACCGGGAAGGTCATGCCTGGCGTTTTCGCGACCTCAGCCTGAAATGCGGTCAGCGCATTCTGTAGCGCGCCATAGCCCAGCCCGCCACGGTCTTCCAGGAAAAGCGAATAACCCGAACCGTTGCCCAGCCCCTGGATGGGAGGCGGCAGCAGCGCGTATGCGAAACCGTCCTTGATCGCCGCGAACTTGGCGTTGATTTCGCTATTGATCTCGGAGGCGGAACGGCTACGCTGATCGAACGGTTTGAGCGTGATGAAGCTGGCCATGATGTTGGGCGTATTCACCCATTGCAAGGCATTGAAGCCAGCATAGTCGGACACCACTTCGACGCCATCGACGCCCAGCGCGATTTTGCCGAGCTGGTGGGAGACCGCATCGGTGCGCTTGAGAGACGAACCCTCGGGCAGTTTGGCCCCAGCGAACAGATAAAGTTTGTCCTGGGTCGGAATGAAGCCGCCGGGAACCGCCTGGAACAGAAACGCGGTGCCAACCAGCAATCCGGCATACACTATGAATACTGCACCGCGCCGGCTAAAACTGCGCCCGACGGCGCCTTGGTAGCCTCTCGAGCTGCGTTCAAAGAAGCGATTGAATGGGCGGAACAGCCAACTGAACGTACTGTCGATGGCGCGCGCCAGCCAATCCTTGGGCGCATCGTGGCTTCTGAGCAGCTTGGCGGCCAGGGCCGGCGACAAGGTAAGCGAGTTGATTGCCGAGATGACAGTCGAAATTGCAATCGTCACCGCGAACTGCTTGTAAAATTCGCCCGTCACGCCGGAGAGAAATGCCATCGGCACGAAGACCGCGCACAGCACCAGCGCGATGGCGATGATCGGGCCCGATACCTCGCGCATCGCCCGGTGCGCAGCATCGCGGGGATTGAGGCCTTTTGCGATATACCGCTCGACGTTTTCGACCACCACAATCGCATCATCGACCACGATGCCTATCGCCAGTACAAGTCCGAACAACGTCAAGGTATTGATCGAGTAGCCCAGCAGGTAGAGGAAGGCGAACGTACCGATCACCGAGACTGGCACCGCGACCAAGGGAATGAGCGAGGCGCGCCAGGTCTGCAGGAACAGTATCACCACCAGCACCACCAGTATCACCGCCTCGATCAGCGTATGTTCCACGGCGCTGATAGAATCGCGCACGAAAACGGTCGGGTCCCAAACCGCGTTATAGGCAATGCCGGGAGGAAAATTCTTGGAGACCGCGTCCAATGTCTTGTATACCTCGTTGGCTACTCCCAGCGCGTTAGCGCCAGGCGTCAGGAAGATGCCCACCAGCGTCGCGTTTTTCTGGTCCTCGTACACGCTGATCGTGTAGTCGCTAGCCCCCAGTTCCACCCTGCTCACATCGGAAAGATGCACCACCTGTCCGTCCGCGCCCGTCTTGAGTGCGATATTGCCGAACTCCTTCTCGGTGCTCAGACGTCCGCGCAGGTTGATCGAAATCAGGAGATCCGTGGTGCTGGGCGAGGGCTCGCTGCCGAGCTGGCCGGCAGAAACCTGCACGTTCTGTTCACGCACAGCTTTGATAACATCGGATGCGGTCAGTTTGCGCGAAGCCAGTTTGTCCGGATCAAGCCAGATGCGCATAGCGTAGTCACCCGAGCCATACGCGGCGACATCGCCCACACCATTCAGACGAGACAGCTCGTCCTTGACGTGCAAGATCAGGTAATTGCGCAGATACTTCGCATCGTATTTGTTGCCAGGAGAAGACAGGCTCACATACATCAGCGGCGTGGGCGACTGCTTCTGCGTGCTCACGCCGTACTGGCGCACAGCTTCCGGCAGCCTCGGCAGTGCCTGGCTGACACGATTCTGCACGCGTACGGCCGCGGCGTCCGGGTCGACCTTGGGAAGAAAAGTGACGACCAGCCGCAGGCCACCGTCGGAGCTGGCGACCGACTTCATATACATGATGCCCTCGACGCCATTGATCGCCTCCTCCAGGGGCGTGGCCACCGATTCGGCGATTTCCTTCGGATTGGCGCCCGGATAATTCGCATGGACTACAACGCTAGGCGGCACCACATCGGGATACTCGCCGACCGGCAACAACGGAACCGCTATCAGGCCGACGGCGAATATGATGATAGACAATACGATCGCGAAGATTGGCCGATCGATGAAGAACTTCGAGAAATCCATTGACGATTTTTTCATTTCGCTACCGCCGCTACGATGGTGCCGTCGCCTATGGCGTTCGGGGTTGATGCGCTCATCGGCACTTCAGTCGGCGTCACGGGAGCGCCTGAAAAGAAGATTCTTTGCATCCCTTCGATGATGACTTTGTCGCCCGCAACCAGGCCCTTTTTCACCACGCGCAATCCGTCACTCATGCCACCGAGTTCGATCTCCTTGCGCTGCGCCTTGTTGCCGGAATCGAGCACGTAGACATACTTGCGGTCCTGATCGGTCAGCACGGATTTGTCCTTGATCAGGATCGCCTGGATTTCCGAGCCACCCGCGTATTGCACGCGCGCGTACAGGCCGGGCGTGAACGCCCGGTCCGCATTGCTCAGCGTGGCGCGGGCCTGGATCGTGCCGGTCGTCGGGTTGACGTTGTTATCGATAAACTCAACCCTGCCTAAGTGCGGAAAATTGTTCTCATTAGCCAGCCCTACGCGCACCTTAGGCGCAGCGGCGCCGCCCTGGCTCCGCTGCGCCTGCGCGCTGTAGGCCAGGAAGCTGTGTTCGTCCGGATCGAAATAAACGTACACCGGGTCTTGCGACACAATCGACGTCAGAAGGGTCTGATCGGCCACGGCCAAATTGCCGACCGTGAGCATGGCTCTGCTCACACGACCGGAAATCGGCGCGCGCACTTCGGTGAACTCCAGATTGAGCTTGGCCATGGCGACAGCTGCTTCGGCATCATGTACGTCGGCGACGCTTTGCACGTAGTTGGCATGACGGGTTTCCGCGTCTTCGATCGACGTGGCATTGGTCTGCAAGAGCGTTTGCGCGCGTTCGTCCTGCGCCCGCGCCAGCAAGCTGGTGGCACGTGCGCGGTCCAATCGGGCGTCGGCACTATTGAAAGCGGTGCGATACGGACGCGGATCGATTACGAACAGCAAAGCGCCCCGGCGCATCTCCTGGCCTTCCTTGAAAGCGATACTCTGTATATAGCCACTAATCCGGGGCCTGATTTCAACCGATTCCATCGCGCCGATCCGGCCATTGAATTCGCCCCATGGCGTAACTTTGCCGGAAAGGGCTGCGGCGACATCCACTATCGGAGGCGACGCGACGGCCGTGGCCGGCCCCTTGTCCTGACAAGCGGCGAGAAGAAGGGGTAGGCAGAGCAGACCGCCTGACAACAGGCGGGCATTTTCAGGGCGCGGGAATTGCGGGTTTTCCCCGGCTACCGGCGGGTGTGCGGGCAACACTTTCATGGTTCGATCCTTTGATCAGTAATGGTTTTCCGCCAAGCGGGATGTGGTGATGGCCGGTCGAGGAATCGACAGCGACTCCTACTTGGGCGCACTTAATGGGCGTTGGCCACTTTGTCGGTAAAGGCTGGGCGCGAGCGGAATGCGATGCCGAAACGATTGAAGGCATTCATCAAGCCGATCGCGTAAGTCAGGTCGGCCAGTTCCTTGTCGGTGAATTCGGCTGCGACGGCGTCGTAGTCAGCATCGGGCACGCCGGCATCGGCCACGCGCGTGACGGTTTCGGCCCACGCCAGCGCGACGCGTTCGCGCTCGCTGAACACGGAGCCGGCATCGCGCCACACCGGCACCAGCACGAGCTTGTCCACCACGATGCCGAGCCTGAGCAGGTCGCGTGTGTGCATGTCGATGCAGTAGGCGCAGCCGTTGATTTGCGAGACCCGCAAATACACGAGGTCGACGAGTTCTTTTGGAAGGACGCCTTTTTGAAGGGTGACGTAGACGCCGCCGAATGCTTTGTAGCCGTCTGGCGAGGCGCTGGCGTAGTCGATGCGATTGCTCATGATGGGGTCCTTGTGATTGCTTTTGTGGGGACTCCATCGTGCTGTATCTTGGCCCAATCTTAAAGATCCATGTTCGGTGTTCGCAAGTAGACCATGATCGGCACGACCAGGCTTTCGTCACAACAGCTTCAATATGCGCTGGCCCAGTTTCTCGGCGGTGTGTTGCAAATCGACATCGGTGAAATTGAAAAGTACGGCCGGGGCGCCGTCGCCGAGCATCGACCAATCCGACAACGCTTCCGCGTACGGGCCTTCTGTGTGCATGCGCGCGAAAAGATCACGATCCGCCTGTAGACCTTTGAAACGCAGGATCAGGCGCACGCCACCAGGTTGCGGCAATGCACATGTGTTTTCCCAGTACGCGATCGTCGCGTCCCTGCGCTCGGCGTACAACTTGCGCATGCGTTAAATATGGCGGGGGGAATGGCCTTCGGCGATGAAAGCGGCAACGATCGCTTGCGCGAGCTGCGGATTGCCGGCGTCAAGGTCCCGGCAGATCTGTTCAAAGCGCTCGACCTGCGTTTCGGACACCACAAGATACGCCAACCGAATGCCGGGAATGAGTACCTTACTGAAGGTGCCCGAATGGAGCACGCGCCGGTCGCGGTCCAGGTTTTTTAGCGCGGGCAAAATGCAGAATTGACTGGTTAGAATTTATCGTGAGGCACGGAGATAAATAGGAGCCGTGGCAATTTCGCCACGAAAATCTATCATCCACCAAAATAAAACAAAAAAACTACGATACAAATCTTGAGTGTTCTATTGCTTGATTGAGTTTTTTCACGTCCAACCGCATCCAAAGTTTTTGCATCCATATTTGCATCCATGCTTACTTTATAAATTTATCAATTCATTATTTTTCAAATACTTACAACCACTATCGAAGTCCACCTATCCCACCAGATCTACGTTGAAGAGCTTCTTTAACGTCTTAAAACCCGCTTCTAGCCCAGTGCTGATGCGGGTTTTTTGTTGGATGCACTCCGCGCATACGATGCTAAAAAGTTTTTTGTCCATTTCTGTCCATATTAAGTCCATGGATGAAAACACCAAAACACGCGAAAAACTTACTGATCCGCAAGTAAAGGTAGGCATGCGGCACCATATTTCCAAGAATACCGACGGTCTTAGACCATACCCTAAAAAAAATCAACGGTCTGCCGCTAATGACGGCAAACCGTTGATTTTTATTGCATGTATCTTAGCTACTGCAGGCTTAACTTTTCATGCGTCAACCCGATTCAGTTTTACGTGACGGCTATCCGGGCAGCTTCCGGCTCAGATACTTTCCGCAGCCAGCCCCGCTTCCATCCGCTTCGGCTGGGACCGTGTAATCGTCAGGTATAGCGGAACCAAGCTCAGCAGGAAGAAAACGCCCAGCGTACCCAGCGCATAGTAGAAGCTGCCGGTGGATTCCTTGACCCAGCCTATGAAGGCGGGGCTGAAGGTGCCGCCCAGCGCACCCACCGAACTGATTAACGCGATGCCGCCTGCGGCTGCCTGGTCCTTGAAATAAGCGCTGGGTATGGTCCAGAACAGCGCCAGAAAACCGAATACTGCGGCGCTGGATACCAGCAGCAGCAAGACCGTGATGGCGATGTTATGCGCGCCCAGCGGCAACAGGATAAACGTCGTTGCCGCAACGATGCCGCAACCGGTCACGTGCCAGCGGCGTTCCGCGAAATGGTCGGAGCTGAAGCTGACGGCGAGCATGCCCAGCGTGGCCATGACTGCAATGCCGCCGCTGAGCCAGCCTATGTTCATCAAACTGCCGACACCCACACTTTTCAGCAGCGTAGGTATCCACAGCAGCAGTGCGTTTTCCACGCAATAAAATGCGAAGTAGCACAGTGCAAAGCTGTAGATGGTCTTGTCCTTCATCGCTTCGATGATCTTGCTCGGACCGCGCGGTCCCTGCCGAGTGCCTGCCGGATCAACCCGCAGCGCAACCAGGCGTCTTTCTTCTGCTGTCAGCCAGTTAGCATCTTCAGGCCGGTTGGCCAGGTAGATGTAAGCGATTACCCCCAGCACCAGCGCCGGGATGCCCTCCAGGATAAACAGGCTCTGCCAGCCGCGCAGGCCGAAGGCGCCATCGAAATCTGTCATGATCCAGGCGGCGGCCGGCCCGCCGACGATACCGGACACCGGTAGCGCCATGACGAACAAGCTGGTGACGCGGCCGCGCATGCGGTCCGGAAACCAGTAGGTAAAATACAGCAGCACACCAGGGAAAAATCCGGCCTCTGCTGCACCGACAAGAAAGCGCAACGCGTAGAACTGGTAGCTGTTTGACGCAAAGGCCAGCGTCATCGTAAAAATGCCCCACAAGATCATGATGCGCAGGAGCGTAGGCCTGACGCCGTGTTTGTGCAGCATCAAATTACTGGGCACTTCAAACAGGATATAACCCAGATACAGAAAGCCTGCCGCCACGCCGTACACAGCTTCGTTGATGTGCAGGTCTGCCATGAATTGCAGTTTGGCGAAGCCGACATTGAGCCGGTCCACCATCGCCACCACATAGCATAAGAAGAGGAACGGTACGATGCGCCAGCCTATGCGTGCAAAGAGCTTTTGTTCGTCCGGTGAGATATTTTGTTGTTGTGAGGTTTGCATACTACTGTCTCCTTCAATGGTACTGCCTATTAATGCCGTTATTCCACGCGCGCTTCAGGGCCCGAAGCTGGAGCGTGCCTGTATTCCCCAGACGCCTTCGACAAGGGTCAGTATGTACAGGGACTCGTACACGCCGATGACACTGTCGTCATCCCGGTACCTGGTATAGCTCAACGCGTAATGCGCCTTCTTGTTGTTGAACTGGATCAGTTCGCGCTCATCCCAGCGGCTGTACTTCCAGCTGTCTTCGGTACGCAGGCGGTAAAACAGGTCCATCGGGTTTGAACCGGGAGCCTCATATACCTTCATCTGTCCGCCGGCAAACCGCAGGTGCGGGAAATGCATCGTGGCATCCATGGCTCCTGCGTCGTAGGCGTTCAGCGCCGCCATGAAGCGGTCCAGCACACCCATGCATGCCTCTTGGATGTACCGCTTCTGCTGCCCGCCCATTTGCTGATTCTCTTGCGAATCCGTCTGATTGCTGATGTGGTCTGTCATTGCAACTCCATTATGCGTTGGCGCCGGCTTCGCGCAGGAATGCGCCAAGCACGGCAGTAAATTCTTCACTCGCCCCCAGATTGCCCATGTGGGCTACCGGCAGCTCGCAGTAACGCGCATGCGGGATGGCGCCAGCGAGATGCTTTGCCTGGACAGGGGGTGTTGCAGCGTCGTAGCTACCGGCAATTACCAATGTCGGCAATTGCAACGCAGTCAGGCGTGCGTCACTGAAGCGGAAGTCGCGGACGGCCGCGCAACATGCGATATAGCCGTCAGCCTCGGTTGCCATGAATAGCTCCCGGGAAAAGCCCACCACGGCGGGATTGGCTTCTGCAAATGCGGCAGTAAAAAATCTTTGCAGCGAACTTTCCCACAGTGCAGTCATGCCGTTCTCATGCGCGGTGGCGATGCGCCTGTTCCAAAAATCGGCTGCGCCGAATTCGGAGGCGGTATTGCTGAGTATGAGTTTTTGCATGCGGCCGGCGTGCATTTCCGCAAGCTCCATGCCTATCGCACCGCCCATGGACATGCCGCAATAGCTGTAGTCGCCGATTTCCAGCGCATCCAGCAGCCCGGCAACCTTGCCTGCAAAGCCCTTCAATAGCGTGGCGCCCAGCCATGCAGGGCTACCGTGGCTGGGGTAATCAAAGGTAAATATCCGGAAATCTTTCCTGAGTGCCGCTACCTGCTCATCCCATAGCGCCATGCCGGTTGCCAGCGCGTTACCAAAAACCAGCACCGGCGCATCTTTCGGGCCCGCTACACGGTACAAGACGTCTCCGCTCAATTGCGTTGGGAACGAAATAGATTTCTCATTTGACATTATTAGCGCTCATTTTATTTTGTTCGTATAGCGAACACACGTTCGCTATTAATTAATTTTAGTGAGATAGCGGTTTGCAGTCAACCCAGTTGCCGTCAAAAACCCGCCATGCTAGAGTCCGTCACCTGAGCCAGAACGACTTTCACGATGAGCGAACCCGCAACAAACCCAGATTCAGAAAATTTTGTCGACGCCTTCGCGCGCGGCCTGTCGGTTATTTGCGCTTTCGACGCTGACCACGCGGAGCTCAGTCTTTCCGAAGTTGCGGAGATTGCCGGGATCAGCCGGGCTGCCAGCCGCCGGTTGCTGTCCACGCTGGTTCATCTGGGCTACGTACAGGCCAGCGGTCGCACGTTCAGGCTAACGCCCAAGATCATGAAGCTGGGATATGCCTATCTGTCTGGGCAGGCTTTGCCTGATATCGTCGAACCCTATGTGGTTGACGTGGCGGAGAAAACAGGGGAATCGTGCTCGGTCTGCGTACTGGATGGTAGCGACGTCGTGTATATCGCACGTGCTTCCACCAAGAAAATCATGTCCATCAACCTGGCAGTAGGCACGCGGCTGCCGTCCTGGGCCACGGCTACCGGGCGCATCCTGCTGGGCAGCCTGGAACCAGGCCGGCTGGCCTCGACGCTGGCCGATAGCGATTTCATCAAGCATTCAAGCAATGCGGCCGGAGATCTGGCGACGCTGCAGTCGGCAATACAAGCGTCGGAGGAAAATGGGTATTCGCTGGTCAGCCAGGAGCTGGAGTACGGTCTGGCCGCCATTGCCGTCCCGCTCAGGGATAAGTCCGGCAAAATCGTCGCTGCGATGAATGTTGCCTGCCATGTCGTCCGCAATACCCGTGAGCAGATGATAGAACATCACCTGCCCCTGCTGCAGCATGCGGCCGCTGAGATCAACTCCGCACTGGCAGCCCGATAAAGAGCCTTCGGAAACCCCAGGAGCAATACTGTAAACGCTCGTCTTTTTAACGGCGCTGACCACGCGGCGGTCAGACCTCTCATCAAAAAAACAAGGCTCAATAACGGTCATTCAGCCCTTCTGCAGCGTGATCGAGACGAGCGGAATAGCTGTTTGACCTGCATCTCCCCTGCTTTTTATTGCCCTCTTCAGCTGCGCATTCGCGCTGATGATGGCAACTATAGGGTGGATGAGGTGGATAAGGGAGATCAGGGAAATCAGACTTCAGTTGGCCCAGTTAATGTAAAAAGACACCGGTCTTCGTAAAATCTGTCAATGCAAGCCGGGCCACAGCAGCCAGCCTGCACAACCCAGGCCCAGCAAGTCGATCAAGCCCATTTGCAGTAAGGACAGCCGCCCCTGCATATAGGCTCCCAGTGCCCAGAAACCCGAAATGACCATGCCGGTCAGCAGCAAAGACCTGCCGTAGGAAAAATCATCCGCAAACCACAGGTAGGCAGCGGAAGCAAGCACCGCGAGAACGAATTGCGCAACGGCGATATACGCTGCCGTGCGTGTCAGCGGCGGGTTGTAGAGGCGCCGCGCTTCGTCCAGGTCAAAATCCTGCGAGCCGGGAAACCTGGCAAGGAAATCCGCGGGGCGCCAGCCGGGCGGCTTGAACCAGACGCGCAGTTTGTCGGGCCAGCGCTCCGTCTGGCGCGCAACATTCCACAAAGTCCAGTATTCCGCGCAGATAGCCCAGACGGGATCCCAGCTTCTCAGCGCGCTGCGCGTTCCGTAGACGCAAGCTTCGTTTTCTTCGGCAAAGGTGCCGAACAGCCGGTCCCAGATCACCAGCATGCCGCCATAGTTTTTGTCCAGGTACTGGTCGTTGACGGCATGGTGCACACGGTGGTTGGACGGCGACGAAAACACGCGGTCGAACCATCCCAGCTTGCCGATATGTTCGGTATGTATCCAGAACTGGTACAGCAGCACAATGAGGCCGGCGACGGCGAACTGCTCCGGCGGCACGCCGGCAACAGCCATGGGCAGATAAAATATCCAGCCGATGAAGGCAACCGTGCTCTCCTGGCGCAGCGCCGTCGAAAAATTAAAATCCTGGCTCTGGTGGTGCACCATGTGCGCCGCCCACATCACTGCGCATTCATGGCCAAAGCGATGCAGCCAGTAGTCGCAGAAATCGAACATCACAACGGCAATAATCCAGCCATACCAGGTTTCCCACAGCGGCGCATGCGGAAACAGTGCTACGTAATCGAATACCAGTGCATACAGGCCGATCTGGAACAGCTGGGTGACAAGCGCCACCAGCTGGCTGATCAGGCCCTGGCTGAGACTGCTGAGTGCATCGTTCAGGCGATAGGTATTGCGCTGCCTGAACCAGCCGTAAGCGAATTCAACGCACATCAGTATGGAAAATAGCGGAAAGATGAGAACAATGAATTTTTCCATACCTGCAGAATCCGGATAAAAAGGTCAAGCAAAGGGTCAAGCAAAAAGCACAGCCGGTTTCAACATCCGGTGAAGCCTGGGGATACATTTTCAGATGCTTTGGCGCATACCCAAATTAAATGGGCATCGCATTGCACGTCACATATTTTACGATGTTTAGGCTTGCGGCGAATGGCGGACCATAGCGGACAATTGCTGGCCCAGGTGCCGCCTACTCGAAACGATAGCTCAGCGACAGCAACGCGGAATTGGACGCGTGCCGGGCCACGAGTGGGCTGGCGCTGATCGTATTGTTCAGCCACGTGCGCCGCAGGTTGGCATTGACATACCAATGGCCACTGACCTTGGCCTCGATGAAGAGCCCGACAAAGGTATTGACCGCGTCCCGCGGTTGGTAGACAGCTAGCCCGCTCCTGGCAGATTCCGCCGCTGAAACGCCGTAAAAATACCGCACATAGGCGCTGGAACGGTATTCCGCGCCAGCTTGCGGATATAACGCAAAAGGACCGGTATCAAATTCGGCTGCATAAATCAGGTCCACCAGGTTGCCGCCGGACTTGTTTGCATCATGGAAGGCGTTCAGGAAAACCGCACCCAGCGGCGTCGTCTGCAAGGTCCCCAGCCCTATCGGCAACGACGATTTGCGCCGGTCCAGCCCACCCTGCGCTGTCGGCAGCGGCGTGTAGCCGTCCCCGATATAGCGGGCCACCAGTTCCAGGCTGCCGTAGCCGGCCGGCACCAGCCGGACGCCGAAGGTATCTATCCGCGCAAAAAGGCGGCCATAGTCGAAGTTCGCATAAGGGACGGCACTGGTATTGGACGTCGAGGAGCGCGCTATCGTAGGAGCAATATTGGCACCCACGCCGATGTCGCCGATCAGGCGGGCGGTTTCCGCGGGCGATTCCTGGGCCAGCAAGGGCGGGGATAATGTTAAAAATGGTAAAGCGTAGGCAAATTTGGTCCATCCGGGCTTCATCAGATTTCTTTCCTGGGCGCAGCCCAAATTCAAGTACAGGATTATAGCGGAAAGGGTACGGCGATAAGGCTGTCGGACTTTCCAAAGTCACTCTATGAGCACCCGGCCAAGTCCAAATATATTAAGCTTATCGGTTATCATGATGCCAAGACTGCACATCGGAATAAGCTTGAGCCCATCCTGCAATCAGTCTAAACTGTTTGCCGCAGCAAGCAATTGCGTACACGCATCAGGTTTGCCGCAGCAACTGCATACACGCACCAATAAAGCGGTAGCCGTTGCGGCCTACAGTAGCCAAATTAAGTATAAATTAAGAATAAGATAGTAACCTGAGGGTGACATAGACACACCAGGTTGGGGAACATGAATGAAAACAATTGAAATGCCCGGCGGGCAGCATGCAGTGTTGGCGCTGCATGGACTGCTGGGCAATCCATTGGAAATGCAGTTTGTCGGCAAGAAGTTACAGCGCGCGGGGTACAGCGTGGTCATACCTCTGATTCCCGGCTACGGCTACTCCAGCGGACAAGGAAAATCCTACCGGTCGACACGCAGCGAAGACTGGTATGCCGAAGTGCAGCGCCAGTTTGATGCGCTGAAGCGTACTCACGCCAGCGTGTCGGTCACCGGACTGTGCATAGGCGCCGTGCTTGCACTGCGCCTGGCGATGGATCGTGGCGATGAAATATCGGCGCTATCGCTGCTGGCCACCACGCTGTCCTACGACGGCTGGAGCATCCCGAAATACCGCTTCCTGCTGCCACTGGCCTATTACACGCCGGCTCGCTACCTGTATTCGTATAAGGAGCGTTATCCTTACGGCCTCAAAAACGCCAACCTGCGTGCCTGGATCGCCAGGGAAATGCAGGTCACAAGTTCATCGGCAGCAGGTGCTTCCAAGCTGTCCGCCGAAGGCATCTTCCAGGCGCACCGGCTGATCAAGCAGGTCAGGCGCCGGCTGCAGGACGTGACCGCGCCATCGCTGATCATTCATGCGGAAGAGGACGATGTCGCCAGCCCCAAAAGCGCCGACATGGTCGAGAGCCGCATCAGCTCGCCGATCAAGAAAAAAATCATCTTGCACGATAGCTACCACATCATCACCCTGGACAACGAAAAGGAAAAGGTCGCAGCCGAAACGGTTGACTTTTTCAACCAGCACTCGCAGTCTTCCAGACTCAAGCTGATGAGTGCCTGATCTACATTATTTATTGCTAATTCACTTATGACTTCTTTTCCTACAGTTGCCAAATTACTGGCCGAGCGGCTCGACGTACAGATCGACACCATCCAGCCGACCACCGAACTCCAGACGCTGGGCGCGGATTCGCTGACGGTCATCGAACTGATCTTCGACCTGGAAGACGAATTCGGCGTCAAGCTCGGCGATGAGCGTCCCGACCTCGTCGTGGTGCAGGACATTGCCGATTTCATCGACCGCTACGTCAGCCAGAAGGCCGCGCAGGGATGAGCCTGGAGCGCGTGGTCATTACCGGGCTGGGGGCCGTCTCCGCCCTCGGACTTGGCGCCGATACCAATTTTTCCCACGCGCTGGCCGGCCTGTCCGGCATAGATTTCCTGTCACTGCCCGACCTGCGCCAGCTGCAAGGCCACGTCGCGGCCCAGATCAAATTCCCCCTGCCGGATCTTGTCAAGAAGACGGAACTGCCGCAGTTCGATCGTGTGGCGCTGCTTGCCTGGGCCGCCGCCAGCGAAGCATTGCAGCAGGCCGGTCTCGGCGACCAGGCGAACAATGCCGCGCTGCTGGAAAGCAGCGGCGTGTTCTGGGGAACCGGCATGGGCGGCGCGCAGACGGTGGAAACCGGCTACGTGGACCTGTTCGTCGAAGGCAAGGAACGTGTGCGTCCCATGTCCATCGTTGCCACCATGAATAACTCAGCGGCAGCGCAGATCGCCATGCGCGCCGGCTTCGGCGGCACGGTCAACACCTACAGCAGCGCCTGCGTATCATCGGCGCAGGCAATAGGCGAGGCCTTCCGCCACATACGCCACGGCTATGCCGAACGCGTGCTGGCCGGCGGCGCAGAAGCACTGCTGACCTATGGCGTCGTCACCGCCTGGGATGCACTGCGCGTACTGGCTCCTGCCAATGCAGCACACCCAGAACGTTCCTGCCAGCCCTTCTCTGCACAGCGCAACGGCCTGGTGCTGGGCGAAGCGGGGGCAGCCGTCATGCTCGAATCACTGTCTTCGGCCCAGGCACGCGGCGCCATCATCCTGGCGGAGCTCGCCGGTTACGGCGCCAGCAACGATGCCGCCCATATCACCAAGCCGGACGCTGCAGGACAGGCGCGCGCGATGCGTGCCGCCCTTGCGGACGCCGGCCTGCGTTCCGGCGATATCGGCTACATCAATGCCCATGCGGCCGGCACTGCCGCCGGCGACCAGGCCGAGGCAGCATCCATCCAGCAGGTATTCGGCACAGGCACACAGGCACCTCTGGTCAGTTCCACCAAGGCGCTGCATGGCCATACTCTGGGCGCTGCCGGCGCACTGGAATTTGTGCTGACGATACAGGCACTGCGAAACCAGTCAATCCCGCCAACCGCTTTCCTTGACGATCCGGATCCGGAATTCGATCTGGACTTCGTTGCACTGCAGGCGCGTACAGATCAGGCAATCCGTGCAGCGATGTCCAATTCATTTGCATTCGGCGGCAGCAATGCTGCGCTGATCATCAAGGAATTTGTGGCCTAACAGCCTAGCAGCAGCTTCGCCGCAATGGCATATATATCCCAAATGTACGCCATATACAAAAACGCCCGGTCTCTGTTCAGCTACCGGGCGTTTTATTTTTCTACGGCACAACAGGCATCTAAAAATTGCTGCGGAACTGTACGCCGAACAGGCGAGGATCATTGGTAAACCCGGTCAGGTTATCAAAGTCGATGGCCCCTGTGACAACCTGCTTGTTCAGCACATTGCGTACGAAGCCGGCCAGTTCATATTTACCGCTATCCCATTTGTAGCCCACGCGCAGGCCGCCGTCCAGCAGGGGCTTGCCGGTGAACTCCTTGGATTCGTACAGGAACAGGTTGATTTTGCTGCGATAGGACCAGTCGGTGGAGAAATAGACTTCGTTGTAGTTTGCCAGCGGTATCCTGTATAGCGCTGTCGCGTTGGCAATCCACCTCGGCGCCTGCGGCAGCGGATTGCCGTCTATCAGGTAATAGCCGTTGGCGTTGACCGGATCCAGCATTGTGCACGGCGCGCCGCAGCCTGCCGTGTACAGATTGGGATCTTCGATCTTCGTGAAGTTGTAGCTACCGCCAAAACTCATGCGAAGGTTCGGCGTGATGCGCGCCTCCAGGTCTGCCTCTACCCCGCGGCCAGCTGTTTTCTTGGCGTTGATCAGCGTGATCGTATTGCCGCCTCCCCCCACTGCCGACAACTGCTGGTTCTTCACATCAAACGAATACACACTGACATTGAGCCGCACGCGGCGGTCCAGCAGGTCGGACTTGATGCCGGCCTCGTAGGATGTCACCGTCTCTGCATCCGCCACCGTGATCGGCGCGGCCTGAGACGGCGCGGCGATACTAGGAGCGCGGAAGCCGGTCGCTACGCGTGCGTAGGCGCCGACATCCTTGGTTATCGCATAGTTGGCGCTGACGTCCCAGTTGACCTTGGATTTGGATTCGCTGACGCCGCCGGGACCGGTGAAGCTGACATTGTCCTGGATCTCGGTTGAGAAATCCTTCTTGTCGCGCGTATACCGCAGACCGCCGCGAAGCTTGAAACGGTCCGTTACGTCGTAGCTGAGCGAGCCGAAGGCGGCAACCGCTTCATTCTTCTGGCGGTTGCGCAGCAGGCTGTTCTGCGCCTCGGTGACGGTATCATAGCCATAGGAATCGGCCACCGCATTTTCATTAAAATAATACAGGCCGGTCTGCCAGTTCAACGGACCGGTATTTTTCGACTCCAGCCGGATTTCTTGCGTGAATTGCTTGAGGCTAGGCACGGAGGAAGCCGTTTCTACCTGGAACGGAATGAATCCAGGCCCGCCGGGCGTACCGCCGTCAATATCGCCACGAGAAAAGAAGCTGGAGACGTGTTCATAGCCGGTGATGGAGTGCAGGCTGACGCCGTCCAGGTCCCAGTTCAGCCGCACGCTACCACCGTCCGAGTGCAGGTTTTGCGTGTTGTGACCGTTGATGCTGATAGTGCCGGGGCTATAGCCGGGAACGATGTCGTTGCTGCCTGTTGCCAGCAGGTTGGCTCGAAACAGACGGGAACTGCCTTCCGTGCCACGGGCATGCAAGTTGAACAGTGCGTTGAAGGTCGTGCTGGGCTTGTACAGCAGCTGCAGGCGCGCGGCGCGCTCTTCATAGCCGTCAAGATTGCCTTGCGTGTTGCCGGTGTTTTCCACCCATTTGTCGCGGTGCTGCATCTGGCCGGAAAAACGCATTGCCCACTGGTCGTTCAACGGCACGTTGACAGCGCCTTCAGCAATCGCCGTGTTGTGGCTGGCGTCGGACAAGCTGTAATAGCCGTAGACGCCGTCGAAACCGGGCTTGGCCGATTCAAACTTGACCACGCCGGCCGGCGTATTGCGGCCAAACAGCGTTCCCTGCGGACCGCGCAGCACTTCGACATTCTCGATATCGAACATGGGCACACCCTTGAGGACGACGTTTTCCTGCACCACGTCATCCATGATCAGGGATACCGGCTGGGAAGCGAACGCTGAAAAGTCCGTATTGCCGTAACCGCGGATATAAAATCGCGGCGATACCCGGCCTGTTGACGATTCTATGTTCAGGCTGGGAATGCGGGCTGCCAGCACCCGGATATCCTGCCCGCTGGCCGTAAAGGTTTCCAGCTTGTCCGCATTGATCGATGTGACGGACAGCGGCACATCCCTGATGTTTTCACTGCGTCGCTGCGCAGTCACAATAACCGTTTCCAGCTCGGTGCTGGCTTCCGCGGCAACCGGTGCAGGCTTGGACACGGGCGCTTCCTGCGCCCATGCGGCGCCCAGAGGCAACAACACTGCAAGGCCGAATGCAGTTTTTTTTACAGCGCCGGTGCGGATCGGTGCTCTCGATTTCTTCCCCATTTTCCATTCCCTATCAAAGCAAAGTGATAAAAAAATTCAATCGTATTTTTTCAGTCGTATTCTTGTGATGCAGGCAATAATTGAAAAACTTCGTCTCCGCCGGCGCAGGCTTCCATCGCTGAGATTTTCACCACAGCGTTGAGAATTCCTGCCTCCTCCTTAATTATTTATTTCGTTTAAGGTATTTTTTGGATACTATGTTAAACGTTTAACCTTAGCAAGAAATTGCTTGTTGTTTTTTGGCAGCAGCGCTTTCAGGATGAGAAAATAGGCAACCGCTGCACCCCTTAAAGGACGATACCGATGAGCTCTCTTCTCTTGTGCGCAGACTACGTCATCCCGATGACAGACGACAACGCCGTCATTGAAAACGGCGCCGTGCTCGTGGATGCCGCCGGCCGCATCGCAGCAGTCGGCGCTGCGGATGCATTGCGCCACCTGCACTCCGATGTACCTACCCGTATCATGAAAGATCGCCTGCTGATGCCCGGCCTGGTGAACACCCATTGCCACTCGGGTCTGCTCAGGGGGACCGCGGAAGGCCTGCCGGTCTGGGCCTGGCTGCAGCAGTATATTGACCCTATGCACCGCGTGCTGCAGCCTGGAGAGGCAGAAGCCGCTTCATGGCTATGCTATGCAGAGGCCCTGCTCTCCGGTACGACCACCATCGTCGACATGTGGCGCTATATGGACGGCTCCGCGCGAGCAGCCGAGCAGCTTGGCATACGCGCAGTGCTAGTGCCGTATGTCGCGGAACACCCCGAGCACGACTACTTCGAAACCCTGGCCACCAACGAGCACATGCTGCGCCAATGGCATGGCAAGGCGGACGGACGCATCCACGTGTGGGTCGGGCTGGAGCACATGTTCTATGCGGTGCCCAAGGCCTGGGACCGTGCCGTGCGGATGACGCATGAATACCAGGTAGGCTTACACACCCACAGTAACGAAAGCCGCTTCGATGTAGAGGAAACTCAGCGCCGCTACCAGATGCGCCCGGTGGAGGCACTGGAAAAATTCGGCCTGCTGAATGCACACAAGGTGATGCTCGCGCACTGCGTGTGGCTGTCCGAAAACGAAATCGCACTGCTGCGCGCGCATTGTGTCAGCGTCGCGCATAACCCGGTCAGCAATATGAAACTGGCCAGCGGCGCGGCGCCTGTTACCGCACTGCTAGCGGCCGGCATTGCCGTGGGCCTGGGGACGGATGGCGAAAAAGAAAACAACAACCTCGACATGTTCGAGGAGATGAAAGTGTCGTCGCTGCTGGCAAAATTCTCCGCATTGGATGCGCAGGCACTGGACGCGTGGTCGATCTGCAAAATGGCGACGATTAGCGGCGCCCGCGCGCTGGGGCTGGAGCATGAAATCGGTTCGCTGGAAGTGGGCAAGGCCGCCGACCTGATCGCCGTGCGTACCGATACTGCCCGCATGACACCCCTACTCACCGGCGACTTCCTCAACCTGCACCACAATCTGGTACATGCCGTGCAGGGAGGCGACGTGGACCTGACGATGGTCAACGGCAAAATCTGCGTCGACAACGGCAAGCTGGTGACAGCCAGCATGCGCGCGCTGATCGACCAGGCAAATGCGGTGACGCCAGGCCTGTTTGCCCGCCGCAGCGAATGGCTGAAGAAAAACGGCGTCGGCGTGCAGCGGGGCGACGAAAGTGAAGAAGAAGGGCTTTACCGGCTGTAGAGCTATAGGCCTATAGGGCTGTAAGGCTAAAGGCTGCAAACCATTTAGCTATACGGCGATCAGGCAATGGCCGCGACTACTGGCGCAGATCGCGCACGCTGCCGCGGTCCTTGACGATCAGCTCCAGAACGGTAGATGGTTCGGGATGATCGCTGTTAACCAGATGCATCAGCTGGTCCACCACGTGCGCTGCCAGTTGCGGTATGGACGGCGATATCGTCGTCAGCGGCGGGCTGCTGAACTCGGCCTGCCTGGCATCGATGTAGCTGATCACCGACAGCTCTTCAGGCACCCGTATGTTCAGCCGCGATGCCGCCTGCAATACGGCAAAGGCGAACTGCAGGCCGAAAGTCAGGATCGCCGTGGGGCGCGGCCCTGAGGACAGCATCGCATACGCCTTGTCATGTGCGTCCTGGAAGGCATAAGTAGTTTCCAGCTTCCAGCGCGGCTTGATCTTTAACCCGTTCGCAGCGGTAAAGCGGGTCACACCCGACATCAGCTCCTCACCGCGCGGCATGGACAGCGGTCCTGTCACCAGACCGATATCGCGATGGCCACGCTCCGCCAGGAACTCCATGGCTTTGTGGCTACCGTCGGCCAGATGGTCGATCAAACCCTGCTGCCCGAAACCGGACAGTACGTCCCAGTTCAGGAACACCATCGGCGTCTTGGCAGCCATGCTCTCCGGGTCCTCTATCCATTGTTCCGAGTGCCCGAGCAGGATAATGCCGGTAGCGCGGCGCAGGAAGGCCGACATCGAATTGCCTTGCCGCATTTTCTCCAGCGTTTTGATCTGTACGCGGAACACTGTCAGTCCATGGCCTTCGCAGATATCTTCGATAGTTTCGGCAATATCCGAAAAGAACGACGTTTCGGCAACCGCCACCGCCAGGATGACCAGCGGCGCGCGCGAAGTCTTGAACCACGCCGCCAGCGAATCACGCTGATAGCCGAGGCGGTCTATCGCAAACTGTATGCGCTGCCCGGTCTCCTCGCCCACCGGCTTGGTCTTGTTCAGGTAATGCGACACCGTCGCGATGGAAATATTCGCCTCGGTTGCAACGTCTTTCAACGTCACGCTAGTGTATTCGGCCATAAGCGCAGAGAAAAAAAAGAAAAGGGATGCGGCGACAAAGGGCGCTTGCCGTTGCTACCACGCGTGCAGTCTAGCATACGACCCCTGAAGCACCGCGTAATACCGGGCTTGCAGCGCAACATTTTGAGTTCCGCTTTTATAGGGCAATTGCAGATGTGACAGGCATGAACGGCGCCGGCCTTTGCACCATTCCATCGCTACCGCGCGCCACTATATCGCCGCAAGATAAGCGGATTTTAAAAGAAGGCGATTGACACTTTGCGCAGGTTTCATGTTTAATGAACGCATCTATGTTAAACGTTTAACCAATGCTGAGCGACGCAGTGTTTTGATGTACGGATTGCGTCATTCCTTGCGAAGCGCGGGTCTTTTACCTTTGAGTCCAATACCATGCACACACAAAAAGTCATCTTCGATACGGACCCCGGGATTGACGATGCGATGGCCCTGCTCTTTCTGGCCAGGGCGCCGGAACTGGAACTGGTGGGTATCACTACCGCCATAGGCAACGGATATATCGAGGCGACAACGCGCAATGCCTTGTACCTGAATGAGCGCTTCAAGCTTGGTGTGCCCGTCGCACAGGGTGCAAGCCGCCCGCTGGAAGGCGAGGCCTCTGCGCCACCCACCTGGGTGCACGGTGAAAATGCGTTGGGCGATATCCCAATGCCAGATGCCATTGCAGGCCAGGTACATGAACTGCCGGCCCATCAATTCCTGATCCAGATGATCAGGCAGTATCCGCACCAGATCACGCTGATTGCAGTAGCACGCCTGACAAACCTGGCGCTGGCCCTGCGCGAAGCACCGGACATCGCTCATCTGCTCAAGGAGTTGATCGTGATGGGCGGTGCATTCGGCACGCACGGCCACACCGGCAATGTCACGCCGCTGGCGGAAGCGAACATCATCGGCGATCCGCTCGCCGCTGAAGAAGTGTTTGGCGCAGCATGGCCCGTTACCGTGGTCGGCCTTGACGTGACCCAGCAGACGATGATGAGCAACGCCTATTTGCAGCGATTGGCAGAAGAAGCAGGCGAGACCGGGCAATTTATCTGGGACATCTCCCGCGCATACGAAAATTTCCACCGCACGATGGGTGTGGCGGACGGATTTTACGTACACGACTCATCGGCAGTGGCCTACGCCATCGACCCAACGCTGTTCAGCACCAGCAGCGGCCCGGTCCGCGTAGTGACCGACGGCTTTGCCGTCGGCCACACCATACAGTCCAGACCTGGCGCCTGGGGCGAAAGGCCTTCACTGCAGGTATGCCGCAGCGTCGATTCGCCACGCTTGCTGGAACTGTACCGGTGCGTGCTGTGTTCCCTAACCAAGGAGTAGCCCATGGATGTCCAGGTAGTCGATTATCGCGTGCCGGATGCGCCTGCACGTTTCGTTGAATCGTTGCGGCAGACCGGTTTCGCCGTACTGACCCACCACCCTATACCGCAGGAGAGCATTGAGCGCATCTACCGCGAGTGGCTGGGTTTCTTCGGCAGCGACGCCAAGCACGCCTATGCAGTAGACGGCAAAACCCACGATGGCTTTTTTTCTACCGCGGTGTCCGAAACGGCCAAGGGCGGCACGCAGCGCGACTTGAAGGAATTTTTCCATATTTACCCGTGGGGAAAATATCCCGCCGAAGTATCACCGGCAGCGCTAGACTACTATGATTTGGCAGGAGCACTGGGGGCGAAATTGCTGCAATGGATAGACCAGGAAACGCCGGCTGATGTCAGCGCGCTTTTCAGCATGCCCCTGTCGCAGATGATCACCGGCAACCCTTCTACCCTGTTGCGTGTATTGCGCTATCCGCCGCTGCAAGGAGAGGAGACGCCAGGCGCCCTGCGCGCAGCCGCGCATGAAGACATCAATCTGATCACGCTGCTGCCGGCAGCAAACGAGCCCGGGCTCCAGGTCAAGGACGGCAAAGGCGACTGGCATGACGTTCCCTGCGATTTTGGCATGCTGGTGGTGAATATAGGCGACATGCTGCAAGAGGCATCCGCCGGCTATTATCCTTCGACGACGCACCGCGTACAGAATCCGGCAGGCGCCGGCCGCACGCAGTCACGCATCTCATTGCCCTTGTTTATCCAGCCCAGAAACGAGGTCAGGCTCTCCGGCGCTTACCTAGCCGGACAGTATCTGGAAGAACGCCTGCAAGAACTGCGTGGCGTGAAGAAAATTTGATACCGGTGCAGGCCAAGGGTGGACACTTCACTCGCGCCGGATGTCGCCGGCTACAGGTAGCTGAGCAGAAATTGACAGCCGCGCAGCGGGTTGCTACAGTCAGCAGTCAGTCGAAGCCCGCGGGCTATTTGCTAGCGGCAATCAATGCCGACGAATGCTAACCGGGAGTGAGATTGAAAAAAATAACGAAGATGCTGCTGGCCGCTACGCTATGCAGCACCCCCTGGGCACATTCGGCTGACGGCGTCACGCAGCCAGCCGATGTCCAGGCCAAAGCCGCTGCGCAACAGCAAAAATTGGCCAGGCTGGCCGGACGGGCAACCGCCAAAACCGCCTATACTAACCTTACGCTAATCGACGGCACTACTACCGGCCCGCGCCCTGCTGTGCGCACAAATATGGCGATCATCGTCAACGGCGACCGCATCGGCGCCATCCTGTCCATGTCGCAGTTCAGCAAAGAAATAGCCGATGATGTCGAAGTGTTTGACATGCATGGCATGTTTGCGCTGCCGGGTCTGATCGACTCCCACGTGCACTACGCTACCCAGCCGTCGCGAGTGACCGCTGAAGCGGAGTTGAGGCGAAATATCTATGGCGGACTGACCGGCGTACGCGACATGGCCGGCGACGCCAGGGCGCTGGCGGATTTGTCGCGTTCATCACTGCTCAATGAAATTCCTTCGCCGGATATTTTTTACTCCGCACTGGTGGCCGGTCCCAGTTTTTTTGCGGATCCGCGTACGGTACTGGCATCGCTGGGCATGCAGCCGGGTCAGGTGCCATGGCTATACGCGGTAACGGGCCGCAGCAGCCTGCCGCTGGTGATTGCGCAGGCACGCGGCACCGGCGCCACCGGCCTGAAAATTTATGCCAACCTTTCCGGCAGGCTGGTGCGAGGCCTGGTCAGGGAAGGCAAAAAACAATCCTTCCCGGTATGGACACACCAGCAGGTGTACCCTGCCACACCTTACGACTCCCTGGGTGCGACGACCGTATCGCATGTCTGCATGATAGGCAGGTACGTGCGCGATGCCGGCAAAGACCAATACGGCCATGCCAATGAACCGACGTATGCAGGATTGACTGCTGACGATCCCGGCATCCGAAAATACATTGCCGCGCTTGCCAGATCCGGCACCATCATGGATGCCACGCTGAGCGTGTATATTCCGCCGCCACCGGCAGAAGGCAAGCCGGCGGCGCCGGATCCACATTGCCCGGTACAGCTGGCCGGAGATATCACGCGCGCGATGCACAGGGCCGACATCCCCGTTGTGGCCGGAACAGATACAGACACCGTACCGGACGATCCCTATCCGGCGCTTTATGGCGAACTGGATGCACTAGTGCGTTATGCCGGATTTACACCGTATGAAGCCATCGTTGCCGCCACCCGCAATGCGGCCAGGGCGCTGGGCAAGGAAAGCGATTTTGGCACGCTGGAAGCGGGCAAGTTCGCCAACATGATTCTGCTGAAAGAAGATCCCACACAAGACATTGCAAAGCTGCATACGCTGGCAGTCACGGTCAAACGGGGGCATCGCTTCGTTCAGGCCGATTACCATCATCAGCCCATCCCCTTGCCGGCGGAAGACTGAGCGTGGGCGCACTTGCTAGGGCCGCTGATTCTCCAGCGGCGAAACGCCCTTCGCCACGACGGCCCTGGCCAGCAAGCGCCTCAGCTTCAGCGCGGGCTGCTCGACGGCGTGCCAGGACAGCGCCGCAAGCACCAGCGTCACCGGAACCGCCGCGAGCGTCAACAACGCCGGGGATATCCCTGGCAGCAGCGCAATGACTGCCTGCTGCACGGGAAAGGCACAGATATATACGCCATAGGAATAATCCCCCGCTGCATTGAATCTGCGGATATTCCCTGAAGGGACATAGGCAAGATAGAACAGCGCATAGGCAATGCTGAACTGGTAGGCCACAAAAAAGACCTGCGGGCTTGTCAGCGCGGATATAAGCAGTGCAGCGGAGAGTGCGGCCATCCATTTTCCACGTAGTTGGATATATTCCTTCAGCACCCAGAAAGCTGCTCCGCTGGCGAACATGAAAAAAAGTTGGGGAAAAGGATCGCCATCCTGCGAATTGAAATGCCGGATAAGAACCAGCACGCCGGACACCAGCGCACTGGCGACGACCAACGCCTTGAACAAGGCAACAGCCTTATACCTGAACAGGGTGCAAGCGCACCACAGCCCCGCCAGCAACAGATACATCCTGATCTCGTACACCATGGTCCACAACGAGCCGTTGACGGCGCCCTGATAAGGATTGCCGTCAAATACACCGGGCAGATAATAAGCGATCTCCCGGCTCATCGCCATGCAGCGCAGGAAGTAGGAATAGGTCTGCGGATGCTCAAGATAGGCGTCCAAGGGCAGCGTAGTAAAAAACGGGCCCAGCACAAGTACGCTCAGCATCAGTACGACTGCCAGCGCAGGGTAAATCCGCAGTACCCTCGCCAGTATAAAATCAGCGATGCCTTGCTTTGCCAGCAAGCTTCCCGTCACCAGAAAACCGCTGGTAATGAAAAAGATATCCACCGATATCGAGCCTATGCTCATGCCCAGGCGCTGCCCTAGCGGCTCAGGCAGGCGCAACAACGCAAAGCTATGGCCGAACAGCACGGCAAGCGCTGCGGCCATGCGGATAAGGTTGAAGTTATTATTCTTCCCAGAAGTGAAGCTGGATAACTTCATCGTGATGGCGCCTGGTTCAGGTTACGTTGCTTTCTCAAGGCACACATTTTAAAGCCTTAATCCGGCAGTTCCAACTATTCGCCACGTGCACGATAAAATTGTTTCCCGGCTTGCCCAGGCGTCTCCGATGATTCGTTGTATACATAAAAATATTACCCTTTCAAATACGCCTCTCCTGCCCGGCCGGAAATTTATCCGCAAGCGATTTTCCTTCGGAAAACCCCAAAGATTTTCATGTCCGAAATAATCGAAAATATATTTACCAACGGGTAAATAATGTACTATGATCCAGAATCGGATAAAAAAAGCCGATGGTTTTGCAGTGCGAAGACGGCAAAGAAAACCGGTGCATCGCAACAAAAAGAGAGCCGTTTTTTCTCGCTTTGTGCGGTAAGCCCTGGCTTTCAGCCAGCCGGCGCCAGGACATAAAAATAAGAATATTCATTTCAAAAGAAGGCCACTTTTTTGGAGAAGACAAATTGGATCATTCCACGTTCAACACATCACGCCGCCGCGCACTGAAAACACTGGCTGCGGGCAGTTCCCTCGCCGCCGTCGGCATGACCTCTTCCAGCCTGGTTCTGGCGCAGAATGCGCCTATACGCGTCGGCTTTCCCGTGCCGCTGACAGGCGCCTTTGCTGCTGAGGCTCAGGCCGTCGTACGCGGCGCAGAGCTGGCCATCAAGGAATTCAATGACGCCGGCGGCCTGAATGGACGCAAGGCAGAACTGCTGGTGAGGGACGACAAGCTCAACCCGCAGGAAGCGGCAACCCGCACCATCGAACTGATCGACAAGGACAAGGCCAATTTCATCGTAGGCTCGGTATCCGCCGCGGTGCAGCTATCGGTCAACAATGTCACCAAGCAGCGGCAGGTGATCTATAACTCAATCAGCCAGTCCGACACGATCAACGAGGCGAAGGACTGGAGCCCCTACACCTTCCACGAATGCCTGAATCCGCACATGACTGCCGGTGCGGTAGCACGCTATGCGATTCCTAAACTGGGCAAGCGGGTGGTCTTCCTGACAGCCGATTACGCCTACGGCCAGGAGATGGTGCGCGGTTTCCAGACTGCCGGAAAAGCCTTGGGAATGGAAGTGCTGGCAGATATCCGCCACCCACTGGGCACGACCGATTTTTCCAGTTACTTCCCGCGCATCCTGGCGCTGAAACCGGATATTCTGATCGTCTGCAATTTCGGACGTGACCAGCAGATCGCTTTCAAGCAGGCCAACGACTTCGGCATCAAGAAACAGATGAAAATCATCGCGCCGCTGCTGATGCATAGCGGCCGCCTGGTAGATGGCCACAAGACCTATGAAGGCATCATTGGTGGAACCGGATATTATTGGGGACTCGAAGCCAGCCTGCCCTCATCCAAACGTTTTAATGACAGTTTCAAGACGCTGCACAAAGGGCTCTACCCTACCGACTATGCCGGTCTCGGCTATGCAGGCGTGCGCAATGTGCTGGCTGCGGCAAAAGCAGCCGGCACCACCGATACCGAAAAAGTGGTGCCGGCGCTGGCCGCCATCAAGGGCGATATCTACAAGGGCAATGTCTTCTTCCGTGCCTGCGACCACCAGGCGGTGCAGTCGGTGCTGATTGTCGAATCCAAAGACAAGGCAGGTGCGGCAAACGACCAGGACATCTTCAAGATCCTGGCGACCGAGTCTTTCGACGAGAGCAAGCTGCGTTCCTGCAGCGAACTCGGGTTCAAAGCCTGACGCATCAGCAACGACCGGCAACCATTGGCAACTGCCGGTATCAGATATAGCAAAGAAATCGCGGAGGCAGAACAGTATGCTGCCTTCCGCTTCTGCCACATGCCTGCTTCTGCAGTACTTATTTCCGCTCACGCCTGAACATGGAACTTTCGCTTAATCTCATTGCACAGCAACTGGTCACCGGCCTTGCGCTCGGGTCCATCTACGTGCTCGTCGGTGTCGGCCTGTCGCTGGTATTCGGCCTGCTGACCATCGTCAATTTTGCCCATGGCGCATTTTTCATGGTCGGCGCCTACGTGGGCGTCTTCGTGTTCGCCAAGACAGGCAACTTCTGGATATGCATGGTTGCCGTGCCGCTGATCACCGGCGCCATCGGCCTCGTCGTTGAACGCTTCCTGATACGGCCATTGTATGGACGCGGCATCGACTATCCATTGCTGCTGACTTTCGGTCTGGCCTATGTGCTGATGGACCTGGTCCGCATGGGCTTCGGTGTGCAGGGCGAACAGTTCGATACTCCCGAGATATTACAGGGCGCGGTCGATATCGGCATAGGCATGTTCCCCATCTACCGCCTGTTCCTGATTGCCGTTACCACTGTTGTATTGCTGGTGCTATGGGTATTCATAGAAAAGACCCGTTTCGGTCTCATCATCCGCGCCGGCGCGCGCGATCCGCTGGTGCTGCGCGTACTGGGCGTTAATGTCTCTACCGTATGGCTTGTCATCTTCGGCATAGGCACCGGCATTGCCGGCCTGGCCGGGCTGCTGGCGGCACCGATGCAGGGCGCATCGCCGGAAATGGGCGTTCCCATCCTGATCCAGGCTTTTGTCATCACGGTGGTAGGCGGCATGGGCTCGCTTGGCGGCGCTATTGCCGCGGGCCTGATCGTCGGCGTGGTGGTCAGTTTTACCACCTTGTTTGAGCCTGAGCTGGCGGAATTCTCGATGTTTGCGCTGATGGCGATTACCCTGATATTTAAGCCCAACGGCCTGTTTGGCCGTAAAGGCCTGATGAGCTGAACCATGACGAACAAGACGACTCCGACAAAGCAATGGGGCAGCCTGCTGGCGCGCCATCCGGCACTGGCAGTGACTGCGCTGCTGGCGCTCTTTCCGCTGGTTTTTCCTTTTCATTCGCTGGCCATCAATATCCTGCTGTTCGGCCTGTTCGCGGCCGGCTATAACCTGACCTTCGGTTATACCGGCAAGCTATCCTTCGGCCATGCCGCCTTTTTCGGCGGCGGCGCCTACGGCTGCGGCATCCTGATCTCCCAATACAGTATTGCGTGGCCGCTGGCGATCTGCTTCGGCATCCTGCTGGCCGGATTGATAGCGCTGTTCATGGGTCTGCTGGCGATGCGCACCCGCGGCATCTATTTTGCGATGGTGACGCTGGCGCTGGCGCAGTGCGTATATTTCCTGTTTTTCCACGCGTCCATCACCGGCGGCGACAACGGCCTGCGCGGCGTCAACGTCAATACGGTCAATCTCGGTTTCATGCAGATCGATCTGTTGAACCCGCTGGTCAAATACTATTTCATGCTGTGCTTCGTCGCGGTGGCAGTGTGGCTGATTGCCCGCATCCTGAATTCGCCTTTCGGCTCGGTGCTGGAAGCCTTGCGCGAGAATGAAAACCGCGCCCGTGCCTGCGGCATCAATATCGAGCGCACGCGCCTGTTGTCGCTGGTGATCTCCGGCATGATCTGCGGCCTGGCCGGCGCGCTGAATGCGATCAACCTCTCCACGGTGTCGATAGACGCATTGTCCTACCACACGTCCGGCCAGGTGATGATGCTGACACTGCTGGGCGGCATGGGCACTTTTTTCGGGCCTTTCCTGGGCGCCGGCATCTTCCTTGGTATTGAACATGTGGTTACAGGCATTACCGAGCGCTGGCAGCTGATCGTCGGCGTGATCTTCATCATCCTGGTGCTGTTCTTCCCGAAAGGAATATGGGGCACCGTCCTGGAGCGCTACAAAAAATGACCGGCACTTCCCTGCTCAGCACGCGCGGCGTCACGAAAAAGTTCGGCGGCTTTACCGCCAACAAGGATGTCAGCGTCGATTTTCCTCGCGGCAAGCTGACCGCGATCATCGGCCCCAACGGTGCCGGGAAATCGACCTTTTTCAACCTGGTATCCGGCGGCCTCGCGCCCACCTCCGGCGAAATCCTGTTTGAAGGAAAAAATGTGGTCGGCCTGAAGCAGCACCAGTTCGCCAAGGTCGGCATTTCAAAATCTTTTCAGATCACCAACCTGTTCCCAGCCCTGTCGGTGCTGGAGAATGTGCGGGTTGCAGTGCAGTCGCTGCATAGCGTGTACGACCTGTGGAGCCCGCGCAGCAAGCATGCGGAATGGGTCGAAAAGGCAGAATCCCTGCTACAACTGGTCGGACTACAGGATCGCCGCCGCGACCGCGCAGAAAATCTCGCGCACGGCGAGCAGCGCAGCCTGGAAATTGCAGTTGCATTGGCCTGCGACCCCAAGCTACTGTTGCTGGATGAACCCACCGCCGGCATGAGCCCCGAGGAAACCCGCGTCATCATGGACCTGATCCTGAAACTGCTGGAACATCGCACGATAGGCCTGGTGGAACACAAGATGAAGCTGATCATGGGTGTCAGCGACAGCATTATCGTACTGCACCAGGGAGAGCTGCTGGTACAGGGAACGCCGGATGAGATACGCGCCAATGAAGAGGTCAAGCGCGTCTACCTAGGCAAGGGAAAGCACTGATGGAAGACACTAAGCCAACACCGCTGCTTGCGGTCGACAACCTGAACGCGTGGTACGGCCGCAGCCATATCCTGCAGGGCATAAGCTTCCATGTGAAAGCAGGCGAGGTCGTGTCGCTGATCGGCCGCAATGGCGCCGGCAAGACGACGTCGATGAAGAGCATCATGGGCCTGCTGGGCCGCACATCCGGTCATGCATGGTTTGACGGCGTGGACCTGCTGGAAAAGCCAGCGCATGAGCGTTTTCACCATGGCCTGGCTTTCGTCTTTGAAGAACGCCGCATCGTTCCTGGCCTCACGGTATTGGAAAATATAGAACTTGGCGTGATGGCATCACCCGACGGGCGCAAGCGTACCAAGGCCATTGTCGAAGAAATTGCGGAAACTTTTCCACGCCTGAAAGAACGTCTGCTACAGGAAGCCGTGACCATGTCAGGCGGCGAACAGCAAATGCTGGCAATTGCGCGCGCCATGGCGGCCAGTCCCAAGATGATCATGCTGGACGAACCTAGCGAAGGCATCATGCCCAAGCTGGTGGATGAGATGTTTGAATATTTTGAAGTGCTGAAGAAGAAGGGCGTCACCATCCTGCTGGTAGAGCAAAGCGTGGAACATGCGCTGCGCATTTCCGACCGCGCCTATATCATGGACCAGGGCGAGATCGTGCATGAAGCGCCGGCGCAAGTCTTGCTCGACGATGCGGAAATACAGGAACGCTACTGCTCGGTATAAACAAGGGCAAACAAGTGCGACCAAGTCCAAAGAAAATGAGCACACATAAAAAAGCGGCCGGCCTATAAAGGCAGCCGCTTTTTTTTACCGAGCTTTCCGCTACAGCACGCCGAGCGCGCGCAAGATTTTTTCAGGAGTCACCGGTTGCTCCGCGACCCTGGCATTCAAGGGCGCCAGTGCATCATTGATGGCATTCATCACCGCCGCCGGCGCACCTGCCGTGCCGGCCTCGCCGGCACCCTTAGCGCCCAGCTGAGAAGTGAGTGTCGGTGTTTCAACGTGGCTGATTTCTATATCCGGCATTTCAGACGCCATCGGCACCAGGTAGTCTGCCATGCTGCCATTGCGCAGCAGGCCATTGTCGTCGTACAGGCATTCCTCAAACATGGCGCCGCCTATACCCTGCACGACGGCGCCGCGTATCTGCTCATCGACCAGCATGGGGTTCAGCACACGTCCGCAATCTTCCACCACCCAGTGCTTGAGCAGTTTGACAAAACCGGTCTCCACATCCACCTCAACATACGAGGCCTGTACCCCGTTGGTAAAGACAAAGGGAAAGTCACGCTGCGCGTAGTTACGCGACACCACCAGTTCCGGCAGCGCGCCGGCTGGCAGCGTATCCGGCCTGAAATAAGCGATCCGCCCCAACTCCGCCAGCTCGATCAGCACCTCGCCGCTCACGCTGTCGACCACCTTGCCGTTGCGCACGTCCATCAACTCAATGTCCTTTTTCAGCACCACGGCAGCCAGCTTGCGCAGGTTTTCGCGCAGCGCCTGCCCGGCCAGCAACACCGCTTCTCCACCGATACCGGCGCCGCGCGAAGCCCAGGTACCGCCGCCATAAGGCGTGACGTCGGTATCGCCGGTGATAACCCTGACCCTGTCCATTGGGACGCCGACCGCATCCGCAGCGATCTGCGCAAAAATGGTTTCTGTTCCCTGCCCCTGCTCGCCGACACCCACCAGGCAGGTGACAATGCCGGTTGGATCCAGCCGCAGCGTGGCACCGTCCTGCGCCGCAATGCGCGCGCCGCCCACACCGTAGAAGGCAGCGCCGGGATTGGTCAATTCGACCAGCACGGCCAGGCCGATGCCACGGTAAATGCCCTGCTTGCGCAAACTCTCCTGCTCCTGTCGCAGGCCGGCATAGTCCATCATCTGCTCCAGCTTGGCCAGGCATTGCTCATGCGACAGCTTCTCCAGCTTGATGCCGGAGGCGCCGGAACAGGGATAGCCGTCGTCCGGCATCACATTCATCTTGCGCATCAGCAGCGGATCGATACCCAGTTTTTGCGCCGCCAGGTCAACAATACACTCTGTCACGGCACAGGCGATGGGATGACCCACACCGCGATACTGGCTGGTCGGCGATTTGTTTTGCAGCACTACCTTCAAGTGGCCGCGGTATTCCTTGTGCTTGTAGGGGCCGCCGGTGATATTCAACACCTGGTTGCCTTCGATGGCGCTGGTACGCGGATACACCGAATAAGGCCCCACGCCGGTCACGTCATCAATTTCAAAAGCAAGGATCTCGCCGTTGGCCTTGGCCGCCAGCCGGGTATGCACGATATGCTCGCGCGCATGGATGTCGCTGGTAAAGGATTCCAGCCGGTCGGCAACAAATTTGACCGGACGCTTCAGCAGAATGGACAGCGCAACGGTGGCAAAATCATCCGGGTAAGAATGCACCTTGATGCCGAAAGAACCGCCGACATCCTTGCAGATTACACGCACGGAACTTTCAGGCAATGAAAAATGGCGCGCATACAGGTCCTGCATCATGTGCGGGGCCTGGTGCGACTGATAGACGGTCAGCTTGTGGTCGGCGGGGCTATAGTCGGCCAGCACAGAACGGGTTTCCATCGTCACGCCGGTATGGCGGCCGAAGCGGTAGGTTTCTTCCACTACCACATCGGCCGCGGCGAATGCATCGTCCACTCCGCCGGTATCTATCGTCTTGCTGAAGCACAGGTTATCGCCAAGCTCCGGATGGATCAACGGCGTGGCGGCATCCAGCGCAGTTTCCATTTTGCATACGGCCGGCAATTCCTGCCAGTCAACCGTAATGGTCTGCAAGGCGTCTTCGGCCTGGCGGCGGGATTCCGCGACAACGGCCAGCACCGGCTCTCCTTGCCAGCAGACCTTGTCCATCGCCAGCGGATACTGCGGCGCCGATTTCATGCCTGGCAAGTGGGCCAATGTCGCCACCCACGGCGTACATAATTGGGCAATCTGCTTGCCATCCACCACCGCGATGATGCCGGGCATCGTGCGCGCGGCCTCAGTGTCGATATTGCCGATACGTGCATGCGCGATCGGGCTGCGCAGATAAACCACGTGCGCCATCCTCGCCAGCACCACGTCGTCTACATAAGTGCCCCGCCCTTCCAGGTGGCGTTTTGCATTCGGGCGCGCTACTCTGGCGCCGATATAGGCGCCTGCAGGTTCCGCGCTGGCCGCGACTGCGGGCTGCAGCACTTCCCTCTCTGAAATGATTCCCATTTTGTCTCCCGTTTTTTACAGCTGCAACGCCTGTTCGCGGCGTTTGGCCTGCACTGTACAGACGGCGTCGACGATCGCCTGGTAGCCGGTGCAGCGGCAATAATTTCCAGACATGTATTCGCGTATTTCGTCGCGCGTGGCGTCGGGCTTTTCGTCCAGCAGCGCCGATGCCGTCAGCAGCATGCCGGATGTGCAGAACCCGCACTGCAGGGCATTGTGCGCATGAAAGGCGGCCTGCAGATCTGCCAGATCGCCGCGGTCGCTGGCATAATCGATGGTCTCCACTTCCTGGCCAGCGGTCTGCACGGCGAGCACGAGGCAACCGCGCACGATGTCGCCATCCAGCCTTACCGTGCAAGCGCCACAGACGCCATGTTCGCATCCGGTGCGCGCACTCTTGATGCCCAGGTCATCCCGCAGGAAATCGATCAGATGGGTACGCGGCTCGACATGCCGGGTCTGTTCCACGCCGTTGACGTAGAGGGTAAGCTGGACAGGTTCAGCCATGTGCGGCTCCGGAAAATGATGGTTGCTGACTCATGCTGCCAATGCCTTTAATAAACGATTCATCAACACCTGTGCCAGGTGCTGCTTCATCTCGGCGGAATTGTACAAGTCCGCAGCGGGAGCGAGTTCATTCGCCAGTGCCTTCCTGGCAGCAGCAATCAAGTCTGCCGTAAGCTCTCGCCCTTCCAGCACGGCTTCAGCCGCGCGCGCGCGCAGCGGGATGTTCCCGGTGCCAAGGAATACAAGCCGCAACCCGCTTAGTACATTGCCCGCAACTTGCGCCACCGCTGCCAGGCCGACTATTGCATAATCGCCATGGCGGCGCGCCAGTTCGTCAAAAGCACAACGGCTGCCAGGTGCCTGCAATGGAAATTCGCAGGCAACGATAATTTCGTCTGGCGCCATGTCCGTTGTGTACAGTTCCTGGAAAAAATCCGCCGCCTGCACGCGCCGCAAGCCGCGCCGGCTGGCCAGCACAATCACGGCATCCAGCGCCACTGCGCAGCACGGCCATTCAGCCGCCGGATCGGCAAAGGCGATCGAACCACCCAGCGTACCCTTGTTGCGGATTGCCTTGTGCGCCACATGCGGCGCAGTCATTGCCAGCAAGGGCATGTGTTGCGCCACCAGAAAGGAATCTTCGATTTCGCTGTGGCGCGTCATCGCGCCTATGCGCAGATGTCCTTCCTGCAGCGAAATACCGCTCAAACCGCGGATGCCGTTAAGATCGACCAGTATCTGCGGCTCTGAAAGCCGCATGTTCAGCGTCGCCAGCAAAGTCTGCCCGCCGGCAATGATCCTGGCGCCGTCTCCATACTGCTCCAGCAGCGAAAAGGCTTGGTCCAGCGTAGCCGGCCTGGCATAGTCAAACGACGGGGCTTTCACATGTGCTCCCTATAATCATATTCTTCCAGCTGCAGCATAAGCAATGCGACAGCCAAACCCAGATTCAGCGCCACCAGTGGCTAATCAGCAATGCGAACGCAGCGCCGAAGCTGAACCAGAAAGCGCGGTAGAGCTCCGGTCTGAAACTTCCGCCAAAAGCCGGCGGTTGCACGGCATTGCCTGGACCGGCGTGCGCCGCAGAGGCAAACACAGGCGAAGAAGCAGGCAAAACCCCAGCCGGAGCAGGCACCTGTTCTGCCGTCAGGCCAGCGGCCGAGCCTATGCCGCCCGTCAACGCACTATCAAAGGCCGCAAAAAATTCATCGGCCATTTTCTTCGCTGACGAATCAATCAGCCGTCCGCCTATCTGTCCCAGTTTGCCGCCTACAGACGCCTCTACCGAATAGCTGAGCCGCGTGCCCTGGCCTTCCTCCGTCAAGCGCACGCCGGAGCGGCCCTTGGCGAAACCAGCAGCCCCGCCCGAGCCCTCGAAAGTCAACGTGCAGCTGGACGGCATATTAACGTCCGACATCAGTATCTTGCCGGCAAAGCGCGCCCGCACCGGACCTATCTTCAGCGCAACGCGGGTATGCATTTCGGTATCGGATATTTTCTGGATTTCTTCGCAGCCAGGCACGCAGCGCGCCAATATGGCCGGATCATTCAATGCATCCCATACCGTCTGCCGGGGCGCGCGAATTATTTGCTCTCCAGTTAATTCCATGATTTCCTCTTCGGGTGCTGATGGGTAGCGATGGCGATGGACAGCATTGGACAGTTCCGCCGCTTCTACGCGTTGCTACAGTCTCCGCATTTTCCATACATGCCGGTTATTTTACTTATTATTTACCACGTGGTAAATTAAGTCAAATGTTTGATGAAAGCATTTTCCAAAACCGGCACACAAGGTAAGATGGCCCCTTCCGGCAGCCCATGCGCATTGCGGCATTAACACCAGCAGTGCGCAATAACAGCCATCGTTGATGCTTCAATGCAAGATATCCGACCAAGTACACACTCTGAACATGCCGCCAAAAATAAAAAAAGAATTCCCCACGTTGTCTGAGTTTCCGGTCAAGGCCAGACAACGGCTCAGCACTGCAGAGCGGGAACAGCAGATACTGACAGGCGCCATCACTTTTTTTTCAGAACGCGGGCTGGATGGACAGACGCGCGACCTGGCCAAGGAAATCGGCATTACGCATCCGCTGCTTTACCATTACTTCCCTACCAAGAAAGCGCTGATAGAACGGGTCTATGAAGAAGTGTATCTGGGACGCTGGAAAACACAGTGGGAGGAATGGCTGGACGACAAGTCGGTTGGGCTGGAAGAAAAACTGACGCGCTTTTACCAGGACTACGCCGCCAATATCCTCACCCCCGAGTGGGTGCGCATCCTGATATTTTCAGGGCTGACCGACGGCTCCATTCCAGACCAGTACCTTGGCCTGTTGAAGGAAAAACTGTTCCCGCGCATCCTGCGGGAAACCCGACGCCACCTGGGACTACCGGAAAAAACCAAGGCCAGCGAGCGCGAGAACGAGTTGATGTGGGGCCTGCACGGCGGCATATTTTATATAGGCATACGCAAGTGGGTCTACAATCAGCCCGGCCCGCTGGACATCAGCCAGACCGTACAGGACCGCATCGTTTCTTACATCGTTTCCGCCGACGCGCTATTCGGTAAAAAAGCGAAATAGCCGGCTATGGTCTCCTAGCCTCGTGCAGCGAGAGAGCGCAGTCCGGCATCGATATCATCCTGTGCGCCGTAATTAAGTTCAATCACCACGCCATCCGGATCTTCAATAAAGACCTGATGCAAGCCCAGGTCAGGAACCTTGCGCTCGCGGAACCCAATCCGGTGCTGCGCCAGCCTCGCATAGATGTCGCCGATACTGGAAGCGGTAAAAGCAATATGGTCCACCGCGCCGGTGCCTGGTTCACGCGAGGCTGCCTTGTCCCCGAGATAATCGCCGAGGCCGGAATTGCCGTCCGTCTTGATACCGATGATATGTACAACACCGCCACCGAAAATCTCACCCGCAGCCGTCGCACGATATAACCACGCGCCCGGAAAATTGAATGGAGGCCGTGGCCCTGAGCGCATACCCAGCACGTTTTCGTAAAAAAACACCGAGCGCGCAACATCCGCGGTACGGACTGAGTAATGGTCTAGGTTATCGATTGACATGGTCAGCCTGGGGCGGTTAAAAAAACACATTATTCACCCAATCGCCAAGATGTGCTTGCCGCGCATCGAGTTTTTTTATTGCACCCACAGATGAAAATTTTGATATACCCGCAGGAGACAAGTCCAGCTGCTGCGCCACTGCACGCTAAGCCTGAATTTCGGTAACGCTTTTCAGCAGCCGTTTAAGTTCACCGTAGTCAACCGGCTTGGTCAGGTGGTAATTAAAACCGGCGGCCAGCGCCTGCTGCTTGGCATCGTTCTGCCCCCATCCACTCAGCGCAATAATCAGCATCCGCTCGCCGGAGGGCAGTTCGCGCATTGCGCGAGCGGTGCTGTAGCCGTCCATTCCTGGCATGCTCAGGTCCATGACAATGATGTCAGGCCGCTGGCGGGCAACGGCGGCAATTGCTGCGTTGCCGTCATAGACAGTGGAAACATCGAAATGCTCCAGTTCAAACAACATGCCCAGCGTATCTGCCGCATCACTGTTGTCGTCCACGATCAATACACGGAGGGCCTTTTTTTCCGCCGTTTCAGATTCTGCTGCGGCATTGACAGTGAAAGCTGCCTGCTGCCCCAGAACAATAGGCAGTGAAATGACAAACTCGCTGCCGTGGCCCAGGCCCTCGCTATAGGCATCGACGTGACCGCCATGCATTTCCGCAAACTGGCGGGACAGGCTCAGCCCTATCCCCAGGCCGCCCAAGATTTCGCCGGAGACGGTGCGGCTCTGCTCAAACATCCTGAAGATGCGGGGTATGACCTCCTGTTCCAGGCCTATGCCGCTGTCCTGTATGCGAACGGTGAGAACATCACCCTGTACCTGCACATGAACACCAATATTGCCACCTGCAGGAGTGAATTTGACGGCGTTGGACAAAATGTTTGCAAACGTCTGCACCAGGCGCGAATGGTCGCCGTGCAAACTAGCATCTCTGTCAGGCAAATACCAGGCAATGGCAATATGCTTTTTCTCGGCAGCCTGCTCGCAAAGCTCCCTGGCATGGGTCAGCACCGAATACAGTGAAATCGGCTGCAGCTTGAGTTCTATCTTTCCGCTGGTGATACGGGCCACATCCAGCAGGTCATCCACCAGGCGGGTCAGGTGGCTGACCTGGCGATCGATGATTTCTCCTATCCGGTCCACCTGCGCCACGTCGGGGTACAAATGCTGGAGCAGCGACACCGCCGTCTTGATGGGCGCCAGTGGATTGCGCAATTCATGGCCCAGGCTAGCCAGGAATTCGTCCTTACGCCTGTCCGCTTCTCGCACCAGGTATTGCTTGGACCTGGCGCGCAGTACCGCATGGACCGAAGTGAGCAGCGTCAACGTGCGCACCGGCCTTTCCAGCAGCGTGACATTGCCCAGATCGGCGACGGCGCGCCGCACCGACGGCGAATCCGGACCATGCTTGGTCAGCACAATGACAGGCAGGTCCGACCAGCCGGGTTGCGCGTCCAGATATTCCTTGAGCGCCTTGAAACCTCCGTTGACCAGGCCTTCTTCAACGGTCAACACGCCGCCCGCTCCTTGTTCCAGCTGCTGCGAGATATCCCAGGGAGAAGCGCAGATACAGCATGCAACGCCGGCGCCTGTCAGTATCCTGGAGGTCAGCGGCCCGTCCCGTCCGGTAGGAGCAAAAATGAGTATGCGGTTTTCCATAAAGTCCGGTTTCTCTGCTGCGCCCTGGATGCCGGCGATGGCCGGGGCCGTGATGGACGCTATGGCAATTGCTCCTGTACCATTGCCCTCGCCGTATTGGAGTATCCATTGCCTGCCGGATGATAGGTAGGCACACCGGTCAGGATACCGTGGAAGCTCTTCAAGGTTTCACCAACCTCCACGCCGTGCCGGCCTATGCAGAAGCTGCGTATCGTCCGCTCATGCCGGCTGCCGCGCTTCTTGAAGACCGAAATGGCCTGCTTCACTTCACCCTCGGCCTCGAAATAGCGCAGCATGATCATGTTGTCGGCAATATAGCTGGCATCGGCCGCGGTCGTCATCGTGGTGCCGACCATGCCCTGCTGGACCCCGACGACAATGGCGACCACGCCGCGCTGCCCCAGGTAGGTCAGCACTTCATGCAGATAGGTGGTGAGAAAGCGCTCGTCCGGCACTGCATTCATATAGCCGTTCAGGCTATCGATGACGACAATTTTCGCACCGTCATCCACCGCGGTAATCACGGACTGGGAAAACTCGCCCGGCGACAGTTCGGCCGGATCGATCTGCTGTATCGTCAACAGTCCGCTGTCGATTGCAGCCGACAAATCCAGGCCCACGCCCGCGGAGCGGTTCAGCAGGTTGTTGCGTGCCTCCTCAAACAGGAACATTGCACACTTTTCGTTGCGCTGCGTAGCAGCAAAAACGAACTGCGACGCCAGTGTGGATTTGCCCGTGCCCGGCGGACCGGAGATCAGCGTGCTCATTCCTTCCTCCAGGCCGCCGCCGATCAACACATCCAGTTCAGGGATGCCGCTGGAAAGCTGGCGCCGCGTGGTCGTCACACGGGAATCCGCCGCCACCAGGCGAGGAAACACCCGTAAGCCGCCAAGCTGTATTTTATAGTCATGGTTACCGCCACGGAAAGCGATGCCACGGTACTTGACGACGCGCAGGCGGCGCCGTTCACTACCGTAGGCCTGGTCCACCAACTCCAGTGTAATCACGCCATGGGCAACGCTGCGCACTTGCAGATCGCTGCTGAGCGCCGTACGGTCGTCCAGCAAGATCGTCGTGCAGGAGCGGCTGGAGAGAAACTGTTTCAGCGCCAGTATCTGCCGCCGGTAGCGCAACGGGCTTTCGGCCAGCAATTGCAGTTCGGACAGTGAGTCAATAACGACACGGCTGGGTTTTCTTTTATCGATCACTTCCAGAATGCGCTGTGTCGTCGTGCTGAGTTCGATTTCGGCCGCATGGAAGATCGTGTATTGCTGGGCCGGATCGAGGATGTCTTCATCCGGGATGATTTCCTCGATATGGATGTTGTCCATATTCCAGCCATGCGATCTCGCCACGGCCTCCAGTTCTATCGACGTCTCCGCCAGCGTGATATAGACGACGGACTCGCCCTGCCGTACTCCTTCGTTCAGAAATTGCAGCGCCAGCGTGGTCTTGCCGGTGCCCGGCTCGCCCTCAACCAGATAAAGGCGGTCGCTGGTAAGGCCGCCGGTCAGCACGTTGTCCAGGCCGGGAACGCCGATTGACAGAAATTGTGCGCTGTTGCCATTTTGTTGACTCATGGTTTTGTCCAAATAATAGGCTCAAGCCAGATGGTTTGTGACTAGAAACTAAGAAAGTAGAAAATACATTTAAAGCAGCGGCCTTGCGCCACACCGGTCACTCGACATGCGTCGCCTAAAAAACATGCTGCAGATCAAAGCTAGGCCAAAAAAATCAATGCCCGGTTAAAGTTTCAGCACTCTTCAACTGAAAATTTTTTGACATCGATTTTTCCGCGGCCAACGCGACATACAAGCGACGCAGCATCATCGCTACATTTATTTTTTTAAATTGCCTGCAATGCAGAAAATGGTAAATACGACCAAATACGACCAAACGCGGCAGCAATCGGTCGGGACGTACGTCGCACAGGAGTATTTTAAAAGCGGATATTGCCTAATCCTATCAGCGCCAGGAGAAGCAATTTGTAGGAATATGACGACACGAAAAAGCGATGGCCGAAGTCGCGCCTTCCATCGCAGCTGGTAATTATTGGTCCGCCCGTTCAGCGGTGATGCGTTTGTTCAGCTTGATCTGGGCTTTTTGCGGCGTAGTTACAGCACGCCTGCGGGCGACGATGAGATCATTTTACGCAGCGCCGGTGCTTACGCCCTGCAACCCGGCTCAGGTGAAAAAATAAAACGGTATGACGGTATACCAGGCCATGAGCTCACGCCAAGAATTGCACTCGCGCGACGCTTTAGATATCCAGCACAAGTCGTCCTCCTCCGCCCCAGGATACGCAGGGACACATGCCGATGGCGCGCTGCGGTTCGGTCAGGCAAACGTCGCGATGCAGCGGTGCACCCTCCAGCACCTGCGTGTAACAGCTGCCGCACTCGCCGCGGTTGCAGTCAAACGGCATGAAGGCACCTGCCTCCAGTAACGCATCCAGCAGCGAAGTGCCTGGCTCCGCCTGAATCGTCAACCCGGATTGCGCGAGATGCACTTCCAGCGGCTCGTCGCCGGCACTACTGCGGGCGCCGAAGCTTTCTACATGTAGCGAAGACTGCGGCCAGCCCTGCAGCGACGCGATCCGGCTGATCTCCTGCAGCAGTGTAACCGGACCGCATGCGTAGATAGCGGCGCCCTGCGTGTAGGCGCCTATCATACTGGCAAGATCGGAACGCTCGCCTGTGCCGCTCAGATGGACGTGCATCTGTATCCGCGGAATCGCCTCGATCTCATCCAGCAAGACCAGCCTTTCCTCGCTGCGGGCAAGGTAATGGAATTCGACACTTATACCCGCATGCGCCAGTTCATGTGCCATCGACAGCAGCGGCGTCACGCCTATGCCGCCCGCCACCAGGATGGTGCGGCCCGTTGCCGCAGCCAGCCGGAAGCTGTTATAGGGTCCACCAAGCGTGACGGCATCGCCGATCCGCAGTTGCGTGTGCAAATGGCGCGATCCTCCCCTGCCTTCGGGATCGAGCAAGACGGCGATACGGTATTCTTCGACATTGCCGGGCTGGCCCAGTAGTGAATAATGGCGTTCCGCCTCGCTGCCATCAGGCAGCGTAAACGTTAATTGCACGTGGGCGCCCGCAGTCCACGCGGGCATCGCGCTGCCGTCCCGCCTGCGGATACGGAATTCTTTTACTGCACCGCCGTGATCAACGATGGCTGAAATAATATGGTTCATGATAAAACTCCTCCCTGGCCTGCCGCCACCGGATTGAACGGCGACGCATCCACGTATTGCCATGCCAGCCTCTGCGGCACCGGCCGCAACAGCCATTCCCGCACCTTGAAATCCCAGTATCGCCCGGTGCCGCCGGTAAGGCCGCTGTCGTCTGCAACATCCCAGCGCAAGTTCACCTCACCGGCCAGCTGCAGCACCCGGTTGCCGGAAAAATCCTGCACCAGCACGCCTGCCAGCGGATAGGTATGCATATTGCCGAGCGTATTGAACATGCTGTTGCCATGGTAGTCGGGAATACGCAGCGTGCTCTCATCCAGCACCTGGATGAAGCCGGGATTGCCGCCGCGATGAGATACATCGGCACCATGCTGCGGATGGGAGCTTGCGACGAATAGCGTATCCGCCTGTTGCAGCAATTGCCGGACGCCGCCGGTCAGCGCAACCCCTCTTTCCACCGTTTCAGCAGCATAAGCCACCTGCTCCAGCGCGCCCAGCTGGCGCCGCTGTATGTATTTGGGACAGTTGGGATAAGCTTCGGTGATTTCGACGACGAAACCTTTATCATCTATCTTCCCTACGCTACCGTTGACGCGGTAGCGGCGGCGGCTGCCCAGTTCAATGAACAGCATGCCAATTGCGGAGCCGATGCCGACATTGGCCCACAAAGGATCCAGCAGGTCGCGCGCAGCCAACGGCGCATCCACCAGGATGGAACTACCATCTTCCGTGCGGAGGAAACCGGGAGCGCCGTACAATACCGACGCCCAGGGATAGCCGCTCGCATCCACACTGCCGAGCAGCACCATAAACTGCTTTTCGATGAAACCACGTGCGCCGGCGATCACCGTCGCTGCGATCATCGTGCCGTTGCGATCCGCCACTGCGGTTTCTCCGGCCAGGTCCTGCACCACCCGCTCGCCTGCATGAAATTCAAATCTTGCGCCCATGATTTTCTCCGTGTTCCCTCACCTGCCCGGCTTGGCCCGGTATGCCTCGTAGCGCACCGCAGGCACGCTACAGGCCGTTCCAGTTAAAACGTCATGACGGTGTAGCCGTCTATCGCCAGCTGACCCAGGCTGGGCAAACCGGAGGTACCTGGCACGCTATTGTCCGTGACCAAGTCGAAACCGTTTTTGACCGCATCTTCGCGCGCGCCAAACACATCGGCGCAACCGCAGGAAACACCGGCGACCTTGTCTTCCACCGCTTTGAACAGGGCATTCAATGGATGGCCTGCCTTGCTGACTTCAGCGGTCCAGCGCGTACCCGTTCCCTGGAAATAAATTTCCACGTCGATCGCGCGTTGTTTGAAGTCGTAAGCGGCGGCCAGGCCGTTGAAGGTACGGCCCAGCGCTTCTTCGCCGCCGGATTTCGGATCGGACAACAGGATGATTGCTGCTTTCATGATGATTCCTTTAAAAATGATGTTCAGATGTGGTTTGTGTGACGGCCGGTTTCATTCCCCGCCGCCTGTGATAAATCCTACTCTGATCGAAATTATTAACAATAACCGCTAATTAGTTTTATCCATTCAAAAAAATGGAATAATATAGATTTAATAATATTATTTTCACCTTGCCATGGGGGCCGCAAGTGTTGTGAGCTTTGTTAAATAGTGCAAGCTGCGCGAGCTTTTTTTCCACTGACTCTGATCGTGAGTCCCCTATGGTGACGGTCTTCCGCTGCATATCTTAGTCTCCACCGGTATCTGCGCGGCTTAATTGCAACGCACACGCAATGCCGTGCAGGCGTTGTAAAATCAAAAGCACGAAAGTCCCTACTGGCTTTCTTCTTTCCCTCTTCGGCACCAGAAAGAAAATCAGAACATGTTGAAGAAAATTGACGTCGCCCAGTTAAGAACAGGCATGTATATCCAGGAACTGTGCGGCTCCTGGCTGGATACGCCGTTTTGGCAAAAATCCTTGCTGCTGGAAGACCCGACCATTTTGGAAAAAATAAGGAAGAGCAAAATCCGGCAAGCCTGGATAGATACCAGCAAAGGCCTCGATGTCCTGTCGCAGCAAGACGAAAGCAAACCTGAGAAGCCTGCCGTACCCGAGCCCGCGGCTCCACCTCCCGCGGCGCTAGCGCCGTCTTATGACCAGGTTCCCCAGATAAGCATGGATGAAGAGCTCGGCCGCGCAGCCAAGATTGTCGGAAAATCCAAGCAGGCATTGCTGTCAATGTTCTCCGAGGCCCGCATGGGCAAGGCTGTGAACTCGGAAGCGGCGATGGAACTGGTAGAGGAAATTGCCTCGTCGGTCATGCGCAATCCCGGCGCGCTGATCGGGTTGGCCAGACTGAAAAATGCGGACGACTATACCTATATGCATTCAGTGGCGGTTGCCGCGCTGATGATTGCGCTTGCGCGGCAGCTGAAGCTGGACGATGAAAAAACCCGCGAGGCCGGATTTGCCGGCCTGCTGCACGATATAGGCAAGATGGCCGTGCCTTCAGGCATACTGAACAAACCGGGCAAGCTGACGGATGACGAATTCGTCTCCGTCAAAGAGCACCCTGCCGCCGGTTACAAGATGCTGCTGGAAGCCAAGGGTGTGGGAGAAATTGCGCTCGATGTCTGCCTGCACCACCATGAAAAAATGGACGGCACCGGCTACCCGGACCGCCTGGCCGGCGCACAGATCAGCCTGTATGCGCGCATGGGAGCAATATGCGATGTGTATGACGCCATTACCTCCAACCGGCCCTACAAGCAGGGCTGGTGCCCAGCGGAATCCGTCAAAAAAATGGCCGAGTGGAGCAAGGGCCATTTCGATGAATCCGTGTTCCAGGCTTTTGTCAAAAGCATAGGCATCTATCCTGTAGGCACACTGGTCAGGCTTGCTTCCGGCAAGCTGGGCGTGGTGGTGGAACAGGCCGCCAAATCGCTGCTGATGCCGAAGGTGCGGGTATTTTTCTCGACCAAATCGCTGGCCTATGTCACGCCGGAACTGCTGGACCTGGCAGGCCCTGGCTTGCAGGACAAAATCGTGGCGCGTGAAGATGCCGCCAAATGGGGCCTGAAGGATATCAACCGCTACTGGCTTGGCGACGCAGCGCCAGGCTAACGGCCGGTCTTCGACATCTCGCTCGCCAGCGCCTGCGCAAACCCTGCAACCAGCGCGGGAGGATCGCGGCGGTGGATCAGGCCGACCACGGACATGGATTCCTGCTCTGGAAGGCTGAGAAAGCACACGCCGCGCGGCGCCACCTCGCGCATGCTATCAGGGACAATCGCGATGCCGATATTCGCTTCAATCAGGTTCAGCAAGGAAGTCTTGCGCGAAACGGCGCGCGCCACTTTCGGGAAAAATCCCTGCGCCAGGCAGAGCCCGGTGACCAGGTAGCTCAGGCCGCCCCTGTCCTTATGCGGCACCGACACAAAATATTCGTCGCGCAGGCTGGCAATGTCGGTATGTGCTTTTTGCGCCAGCGGATGCAGGGCGGATACCGCCACCATCAGTTTTTCGCTGAACAGTTCCTGCACCACGACGCCGGGATATTTTTTCAGTATCGGCAACCTGACCAGACCCAGGTCCGCGCGCCCTTCCTCCATATCTGCCGCCTGGTGATCCGAGGAGGACTTTGACACGTCCAGCGTAATGCCGGGAAACTGCTGCAGCAGGCTATGCAGCACCGCACCTATCGCCGCTGTCAGCGTCACTGAGCTGGAATGCAGCAGCCGTATCGTGCCCTGCTCTCCTTTACCCACCTGATGCGCCTGGCGCACGGTATCGGCAATGTCTTCCAGTATGCGTTTGCTGCGTTCGTAAAACACGCGGCCGGCATCGGTCATTTCCACATGCCTTGAATCACGTTCCAACAACAGGGCCTGCACTTCGCTTTCCAGTTCCTTCATCTGCCTGCTGAGCGCCGACTGCGCAATATACAAATGCTCGGACGCGCGCGAATAACTGCCGGCATCCACGATTTCAACAAAATACTTCATCTGCTTGAGAGAGATCATGCCTATGCCGCTATGCCTTTTTGAGATGGCTGGACGCCATATTTGATATTGGAGTGGAGGCCCGGTGTGCTGCTACAGTCAACCCACTCATTCAACGCATTATCTGCTCACCAACCGGAGAAAAAATCATGGCGCTGGTACTGACAATCGGGGTGCTCGGAATAGGCATTAGTATTGCGGTTAAACTGCTTTTCGTCCAGAGCAGAAAGTAAAGAATAGACAATCGGCCTGCACACGTGCAATGCCGTAAAATTCATTTTCTGACGACGGATTTCCGGTATTGCATCGGCGTCTGCCCGCAGACCAGGTGGAAGGCACGGCGGAAGGACGCCTCATTGTTGAAGCCGCATTCCAGCGCCACCTGTAGCACCGGGCCGCCGCGCAATTCCAGCAGTTTCTTTGCGTGCTCGACCCTGCAGTGCAAAATATAATTCAGCGCAGACATGCCGGCCGCGCGCTGAAAGCGGCGCGAGAAATTACGCAGGCTCATCGCCGCGCGGCGGGCCGCATCTTCCACGGAGATGTCCTGGTTGAAATGGCGCTCTATGAATTCCTGTGCCTGCCTGACCCTGTGGTCGGCATGATTTTTCCACGCTGCATTGCCAAGACCGGCGCGTTCGGCAGCGGGTTCCGGTGCCGGGTTGGTATAGCGCGTGAACTTGTGCGCAGCGGCTTCGCCGTAAAACTGGCCAACCAGATAAGCGCAGGCTTCCATGCTGGGCGCTGTTCCGGTAGCGCTGACAATGCGCCCATCAATGACCAGCGGCACATGCGGTGAAAATCGAATCTGCGGATAATGGCCGGCAAATACCTTCTGGTCGGACAGGTTGCCGGTGACTTCATGCCCGTTCAGCAGGCCGGATTCTGCGAGCATCCTTACACCGCTGTCAAAACCCAGCAAGATGGCGCCGTTGTCGTACGCACGTATCAGCCAACGGCGGAAAGCTGCGCGTAGCGGCGCCGGTTGCACACTGGAGAAATAATAAGGAGGAATCACTACTACGTCAGGCACAGGGCCGCTGGCGCGTATCGCGCTGTCGGGCGTAATCATGGTGCCGGTGAATGAACGTACCGCACCGGCAGTGGGTCCTTGTAGGCTGATACGGAACAGTTCTGCTTTATCAAGATCAAAGCTGCGCGAGTAAAGCGTACCTGCAATCACCAGCAACTCCTTGATCAGGATCGCGACACCCGCCCAGCAGCCGTCATCCACATAGATAGTGACCTGTACCGGCTTTCTCATCTCTCCTCCCAGGATATCGGGTGTAACTGGTTTTGCAGGTGCGCTAGCTTAGTCATTTAAGCAAGACATGGCCGATTTTAAACGCAAAATTGGCCGATAATGATTCATATTTTCGGAAATTAATAGCATAGAATCAAAACAGGCTTAAAAACACCATAAATATATTTGAGCCTGCGCAAAGACCTGCTTTGCTGTGCTGCAACAATGCAGGCATGACGAAACCGGTCTTTGCGCTCCACCAACCGAAGATGTTGGAATTTTGAGGAGACCTTCAATGCGGAAATTCGTCACGCCTGTATCCCTTGCCGTCCTAAGTTTGGCAATGCTGCTAAGCGCTTGCAGCAAAACCCCCGATGCAGGCGCAGATGCCGCAAAAACCTCCTCAGCCGACGACGCTGCCTTCCAGAAAAATTTGCAGGAACAATTGCTGGATGCGAAGGCCGGCAGCGTCATCGATATCCCTGCGGGCAAGCATCACCTGACCAGCGGCCTCACTTTGCGGGTACACGGCGTAACGATACGCGGCGCAGGCATGGAAAAGACCATTCTGTCCTTCAAAGATCAGGCTAGCGGCCCGGAAGGCTTACTGGTCTATGCCAACGATTTCACGATAGAAAACCTGACGATAGAAGATACCAAAGGCGACGGGCTGAAGATCAACGACGGCCAGAACATCACGATACGCGGCGTGCGCGTGCAGTGGACCGGCGGCCCCAACGTGACCAACGGCGCCTACGGCATTTACCCGGTCAAGACCACCAACGTGCTGATTGAAGACTCTGCGGCGATAGGCGCGTCTGACGCCGGCATCTATGTCGGCCAGTCGAAAAACGTCATCGTGCGCAGGAACCGCGCCGAACAGAACGTGGCCGGCATAGAAATAGAAAATACGATAGACGCCGACGTGTATGAAAACACCGCCACCAATAATACTGGCGGCATCCTGGTGTTCAACATGCCCAATCTGTCGCAGGCAGGCTACGGCACGCGCGTCTACAAGAACAAGGTATTCGCCAACAACCTCGGCAACTTCGCCGCCAAGGGCGCTGCCGTCGCCAGCGTCCCTGCCGGATCCGGCATCGTGGTGAACTCCAATTCCAAGGTGGAGATCTTCGATAACGATGTATCGGACAGCAAGACCGCCAATGTCATCATTTCCAGCTATTTTTCCACAGGCTATTTCAGCGACAAGGGCGTCAGCAAGGATTACGATCCTTACCCTCGGGCCATCTACGTGTATGGCAACCGCTTCAAGGGCGGCGGGGATTCGCCGGATGGGCTGGACCTGAAAGCGCTGAAGATTGCCATGTTCGGCCTGAACGGCCATTTCCCCGACGTGATCTGGGATGGTTATGTGGACACCAAGACCGCAGTCAATGGCGCCATACCGGCCGGCGACCGGCTATGCGTACAGAATGGCGATGTCACCGTGCTCAACGTGGACGGCCCCAACAAATACAAGAATCCCACCAACGACGCCGCTGCCTACCGCTGCGAACTGCCGAAGCTGAAGCCGGTCACGATACCGCAACTGTCGGACAATTCGGCCAAGCCGGCAGATAACGCGCCAGCAAAGGGATGATGCATGTATAAAAGTTTAGCGCGCAGCATGCAGTATGGTTTCTGGCGGATAGGTCGCATCAGTCGTATTACGCAACAGTGGTTTCATCTATTTTTTGCCCTGGCAGCCTTAGTTTCGATTGCCGCCTGTTCGCAAAAGCAGGCGCCGGTCGCCTTCCATGCGGAGGGACGGCCCGAGCACCTGAGCGACTGGCGGCTGCTGGCCAGGGAGGGCTCGCGGCTGGTATTGAATGCGGACGTAACGCCATATGAACTCAACACGCCGCTGTTCACCGACTATGCGCACAAGCTGCGCACGGTCTGGATGCCCAAGGGCAAAACCGCACGCTACGATGCCGACAAATCTTTCGACTTCCCGGTTGGCACCATCATTTCCAAAACCTTCTACTACCCTCGCTCGACAGGAGAAAAAAGCGGCTCCAGCGTGGTCTCTGCGACAACCGATACGGCGCGCGATTTTGAAGGCGCCGACCTGAACCTGGATACCGTGCGCCTGGTGGAAACCCGGCTGCTGGTGCGCAGGGAAGACGGCTGGACTGCGCTGCCTTATATCTGGAATGAAGAACAGACCGATGCCACGCTGCAAAGGACGGGCGGCCAGATTCCCCTGCAGGTCGTGTCGGCGGATGGCGCCAAGCTGCCGCTGACCTATGTCGTGCCCAACGTGAACCAGTGCGCCGGCTGCCACGTTGCCGATATCAAGCTGCGCCAGTTCGAGCCCATAGGCCCCAAGGCCCGGCACCTGAACCGCAGCTATTCGTATGACGGCGTGGAAGAGAACCAGCTGCAGCACCTGGTCAAGATAGGCTATCTGAGCGGCCTGCCCGACATCAAGACCGTGCCGCACAATGCCAACTGGCAGGACACAACGCAAACCCTGGACGCCAGGGCCAGAGCCTATTTGGACATCAACTGCGCGCACTGCCATAACACCAAAGGCGCCGCCAATACCACGGCGCTGCACCTGGAAATAGGCGCACCGGCCGATCTGCACCTGGGCATCTGCAAGCCGCCGGTTGCAGCGGGACGCGGCACAGGCGACCGCAAATTCGACATCATCCCCGGCCAGCCTGAGCATTCCATCATGCCGTTCCGGCTCAGTTCCAGCGAAACCGGGGTCATGATGCCTGAGCTCGGCAGGAACAGCGTACACAAGGAGGGGCTGCAACTGATCAAGGAATGGATCGCCGCCATGCCTGGACAGTGCCAGCAGGAAGACCAGGTTCAGCCCCATCTGTAGTCGATTAGCAGGCCAAGCAGCAAACATCGTCGTCAGCATTTTCAAATTACAACATCGGAGACACCGCATGAAAATGAACAAGCGCAAACTGGTCCTTGCCATCTCCCAGGCCTTGCTGGGCACAGGCATCAGCGGCATTAGCGGAATGACGGCGGGCACGGCGCTGGCTGACGATGACGTCGCCACGGTGGTCGTCACCGCACAGAGCCGCTCGCAATCGGCGCAGGCAGTACCGATTGCGATGCAGATTGTCGGTGCCGACCAGATTTCCAAGCTGGCAGCGACCAACCTGTCTTCGATGAACGGCTATATCCCCGGCCTGAACGTGGACGGCAACCAGCCGACACAGCCCTACTACACCTTGCGTGGGATAGGAACATCGGACTTCGGCATAGGCACCGATTCGCCGGTGGGGGTGTATGTGGACGGCGTCTATTCCGGCAAGACCGGCGGCGCGCTGATGAGCTTCAATGACGTGCAGCGTATCGAAGTACTGAAAGGCCCGCAGGGCACGCTGTTCGGCCGCAACAGCGCCGCCGGCGCCATCTCCATCATCACCAGGGAACCGACGCAGGCGTTTGAGGCAGACCTGCATGCACGGCTGGGCAACTACAGCAGCAAATACTTCGACGGCGTCATCAATGTGCCCCTGGGCGACAAGGCCGCGTTGCGCTTCAGCGCCGTCGGCAGCAAGAGCGACGGCTGGATTACCGATGCCGCCACCGGCCAGAAATACAAAGGCGACAACGACTGGGGCACACGCGCCACATTGTTGCTGAACGCCCCCGCGCAAACCAAGCTGCTGCTATCATGGGAACATGAATACCTGAACGACAGGGCACGCCCGGCAATCTCCCTCGTGCATCCGGCTGCACCAGGCACGCTGCCCACGGTTCCATCTGATCCCTCCACCTATGTCGATCCACGCAACGGTCCTTTGTATAACGATGGGGTCGGCAACCGGGAGGCAAAGAAATTCGACGGTGTCACCTTTCGCATAGAAAAACCCTTGGGTTGGGCGACCTTCAATTCCACAACGGCCTACCGCCACTTCAATTCGGTCAACCGCGAAGATGAGGACGGCACCAACCGCATAGAAACCTATCTCGATACGGCCAATATAGAAAGCAATACCACCTGGCAGCAAGAGTTCAAGCTGTCCGGCAAGAACGACACGGTGGATTGGCTCGTCGGCGCCAGCTATTTCTCCGAGCGGGCCAGGCAGAACAGCCAGATCAATACCTATACCGATTCGCTTAATACGCTGTTCAACAATGTGGCCGGTCTACCGGTCTACAGTGTGCTGAACGGCGCCGCGCAGCAGTTCGGCCTGCCGGTGAACCTGTTCGGAAACAGCTGGCAAGAAAATATGTTCAACCGCGGCGACAATAAATCCTATGCGGTATATGGCGATGCGATCTGGCACCTGGCACCGAAGATGAACCTGACAACGGGCATACGCTTCTCCCGCGACAGCAAGGAGTTCAGCTGGTATGCCCCGAACCGCATCTCCCCCGGCGTGGACGGATCGCTGGCACTGTTCAACCAGGTCGGCTTTTTCCCTGGCCTGGTGCAGGCGGGCGCCATCTCGGCTGAGCAGGCGGGCCTGATACAGTCGCTGATGAGCAGCAATCAGCTGATCGCCAATGCGGGCGCTTCATTGTCCCCATATTCAACCAAGCGCAGCTGGAATGACACCAGCCCGCGCGTACTGCTGGATTACCACCTGACGCCGGACGTGATGTTCTATGGTTCAGTGTCCAAGGGCTACCAGTCCGGCGGCTACAACACGCTGCAGGTGGGCAGCAAGTACGATCCGGAACAGGTGTGGAACTATGAAGCCGGCGTCAAGAGCAACCTGCGCGACTACCACCTGGTGCTGAATGCCTCCGTGTTCTCCTATAAATTCTCCAACCTGCAATCGCTGAGCCTGGTAGCCGGCGGCAACTCGGTCGGCGTGCCGGCCTATCAGGTTGTCAGCAGCGACCAGAAAGCCAACGGCTTCGACGTGGAAGCACGCTGGCAGCCGCTGCCCGCGCTGCGCCTGTACCTGACCACCGAATACATCGACCAGAAGTACAAGGATTACGTCGCCAATGACGGCACCAACCTGAGCGGCCAACCGGTAGGCACGCCGAAATGGACTGCCGCCACCGGCTTCGACTACACCTGGCATAACGTCGCAGGCGGCCACCTGAACCTGACCCTGCAGCACGCCTATACCGGCGCGACCAGGTGCAATGATGATTCCGTTGCCCAAGGTGCCTGCCTCAGCACACCCAGGTTCACCGTCGGCTCTGCGATGCAGCGCACCGATGCCCGCATAGGCTGGACCAATGACAGCCAGAGCTGGGGCGTCTCGCTGTTTGCCAACAACCTGTTCGACAAACGTTATGTGTACAACGTCAGCAATATCACGGCGTCATTCGGCACGCCGTTTGCATCGATCACGGCGCCGAGGATGGTGGGAGTGGAGTTCAGGGCGAGCATGTAACTTGAGCCGACGTTCAAATCAAAAAGGAGGCCCAGGCCTCCTTTTTTTTCCAACATGATATTGATGCCTATGAGCGCTGGCCTTGCGTACGCCGCCCCAGATACCACGCCAGCAACAACGCCAGCGTAGCCAGCACGATGACGATGGTGTTCCCGCCCAGCAGGATATACGGCGTCATGCCGCTGGTGCCCTGCACCGTGGCGCGCAGGCTGCCGAGCACGTCATAGTCCAGCTTGGCACGGACGATGCCCTGGGCATCAATCACGGCGGTGGCGCCGGTGTTGGTGGCGCGTATCATCGGACGGCCGGTTTCCAGCACGCGCATCGTCGTGATCTGCAAATGCTGCGGTATCGCAGTGGACTGGCCGTACCAGGCCATGTTGGACACGTTGAGCAGGATGCTAGCGACCTTGCCCCCGGAAGCTCGCTGTGAATTCAGTTGCGCGGCGATTTCACCGCCAAACACGTCTTCATAGCAGATGTTGGGCATTACGCTCTGGTCCTTGACCTGGAAAGGCGGCTGCTGCAGGCCGGCGCTGGTCTGGTCTGCCAGCGGGATATGCATCAAGTCCACAAACCAGTGGAATCCATAAGGGATAAATTCGCCGAAAGGCACCAGGTGGTGTTTGTCGTAGCGGTAAGGCTGCGGAGCAGCAGCGCCCGGCTTGGCAGGCGTGAAGCCCATGATGCTATTAGAAATACGATCCTTGCCGTCGCCGGCAAATATGCCGACGACAATATGGCTGTTGCTGGCGCTGGCAAAATCCCGTATGCCTTGCAGATAGTCCGGCGGCAATTGCGTAGATAGCACAGGTATCGCCGTTTCCGGCGTGGCGATCAGGTCGGCCGGGCCGGACAGTATCATGTCGCGGTACATTTCCAGCGATTGCACCAGGTGGCCTTCATCAAACTTCATGTCCTGCGCCACATTGCCTTGCAGCAGGCGTACGGAAATCGGCTTGCCCATGGGCTGCGTCCACTGGACGGTCCGCAGGCCTGCGCCGGCGACCAGCAGCAGCATGATTAACGGCAGCGTGAATTTTTTATGCTGCCAGCACGCGATGCAGGCGGCGATCAGCGCCACTATCCAGCCCACGCCGTATACACCGACCACAGCAGCATAGCCGGCCAGCGGGCTGGCCGTATGCGCATACCCTATCGATGCCCACGGAAAACCGGTAAACAGCCAGGTACGCAGGCATTCGCCCACCGCCCACAACGCCGGCATCACCAGCAGCATGCCGGTGCGGTCGCCTATGCCCCAGCGCCCCCTGAGCCATACTGCAATACCCAGCACCAGCCCTGAATATACCGCCATATACGCCACCAGCAGCGCCAGCGCGGGCGCGGACAACCAGATCGGCATGCCGCCGAACTTCGTCAGCGCAATCAGCAGCCAGTAAACGCCCAGGTACAGGTAAGCAAAGCCGTAGCACCAGCCCAGCAGCAGCGCGCGCCTGACGGTAGTGCTGCGCCAGCCGAGATGAAACACCAGCGCCAGGCAGAGGATTTGCACCGGCCACAGATTGTAGGGTGCGAACGACAGCAGGCTCACGCAGCCGGCCAGGAAGGCGACAGCATAAGACCACAGTGGATGGGAAAAACGATTGCGGGATGGCTGCACAGTCTGTCGCTTCAAGGCTGGGCTTTCCTGTAGTGAGGGGTCGAAGGGGAGTCTAAGCTCGTATGAAAGCTTATATTAAATCCGGGGCAGAAGCGCCGGATGTGTGAAACTCATTTCATCAGTCCAAGCGAGACGCGCTCTAGTCATTATCGTCGATCAGGTCCAGCAGCAACTGGCGCTTTTCCACCAGCAGCACCTGTACCTGGCGCGCATCCGCCCGCAGCACTTCAAAATGGATGTGCTCGACATCGAACTCATCCCCCTTGTGCGGTACGCGTGACAGGTGGTTGGCAACGAAGCCGCCTATGGTGTCCACGTCCTCGTCGGAAAAATTGGTGCCCAGCACGGTGTTGAACTGCTCGATCTCGGTCAAGCCCTTGACCCTCCAGCGCTTGCCGTGGCCATTGCCTTCTACTGAAATGATGTTGTCTTCCTCTTCATCGAAGTCGTGCTCATCCTCGATATCGCCGACAATCTGTTCCAGCACGTCTTCAATCGTGATCAGGCCGGCAATGCCGCCGTATTCATCGACGACCATCGCAATATGGTTGCGGTTGGCGCGGAAATCACGCAACAGGATGTTGAGGCGCTTGGATTCGGGAATATAGACCACCGGGCGCAGCATGTCGCGCACCTCGAACGGTTCTTCAGCGTAATAACGCAGCAAGTCCTTGGCCAGCAGGATGCCGATGACCTTGTCCCTGTCGCCATCGACTACGGGAAAGCGGGAATGCGCGGTGGAAAGCACCTCGGGCATCCATTCTTCTATGGGCTTGGAAATATCAATGACGTCCATCTGTGCGCGCGGCACCATGATATCGCGGGCGGACAGGTCGGAAACCTGGAATACGCCTTCTATCATCGCCAGCGCGTCGGCGTCGATCAGGTTGCGTTCGTGCGCATCGTGCAGGACTTCCAGCAGTTCGGTGCGATTCTCTGGCTCAGGGGAGATAAGTGCGGTCAAGCGTTCAAACAATGACCTGTGGGGTTTAACGTCAGCTGTCCTGACGTTACTAGAGTGCTCTTGCATATTGGGCATAGCGCCGTTGTTTCAATCCTACAGGATACAACAAATCGCAGATTGCTCCCGATTGTGACAAAAAAATAGTAAATTTCATATAAAAATAGGAATTTCATTGTCGAATAGAAATTATTTCAGCGTGGCTGGCGCCTATTTGTACGGATTGGCTATTTCCAGGGTTTCCAGGATTTCAACTTCTATGCCTTCCATCTCTTCCGCTTCTTCGTCGGTCTCATGGTCGTAGCCCTGCGCATGCAGCACGCCGTGCACGACCAGATGCAGCGCATGCTGCTCCACCGTCTTTTTCTGTTCGGCGGCCTCTTTCAGCAGGACATCGGTGCATAAAATGATATCCGCCTGAGTCACCTCCGCATCTTCATCTTCCGTGTAGGCGAAAGTCAGTACATTAGTGGCGTAATCCTTGCCGCGGTAGTCGCGGTTCAGCGTGCGGCCTTCCTCTGCGGCGACAAAGCGTATCGTCAGTTCTGCCGGCGCGAACAGCGTGGCCTGCACGGCCTTGCGCAGCAGTGGCCGGGGCAGGGTTTCCTGCAGGCGGGTATCGGCATATTGCACCGACAAAGTCAGTTTATTTTTTACGGCCATGGTGTGCGGAACTCAGGGGGGTAGCTTGTTTCAGGATGCCGATGTTGGCCGTGTGGGCGCTGGATGCCTCGTAGGCATCGACAATACGGCCGACCAGCGGATGGCGTACGACGTCGGCGCTGGTAAAGCGGTTGAAGGCGATACCGCGCACGTTGTCCAGTATCTGGCAGGCATCCACCAGACCGCTCTTCTGGCCGCGCTGCAAATCGATCTGCGTCACGTCGCCGGTGACCACGGCCTTGCTGCCGAAGCCGATGCGCGTCAGGAACATCTTCATCTGCTCAGGCGTGGTGTTTTGCGCTTCGTCCAGGATGATAAATGCATGGTTCAGCGTGCGGCCGCGCATGTAGGCCAGCGGCGCGATTTCTATCGCCTGCTTTTCAAACATCTTTTGCGTGCGGTCGAAACCCAGCAGGTCATACAGCGCATCGTACAAAGGGCGCAGGTAAGGATCTACTTTCTGTGCAAGGTCGCCGGGCAGGAAACCCAGGCGTTCGCCGGCCTCCACCGCAGGGCGCGTCAGCACGATGCGCTTGACGGCATCGCGTTCCAGCGCATCCACGGCGCAGGCCACTGCCAGATAGGTCTTGCCGGTGCCGGCAGGGCCTATGCCGAAAGTAATGTCGTGCTCGACGATGGCGCGCAGGTAATGATTCTGGTGCGGCGTGCGGCCGCGCAGGTCGGTGCGGCGGGTTTTCAGCACCGGACCTTCGATGTCGGCATCGGGGTCGATGTCATCCTTGGAGACGACCGCCTCGCCGGTATCAACTTTCGGCATCTGCTTCAGCGAATTGCTGGCGCGCTGCTCCACCAGCGCCAACTGTACTTCGTCAATCGAGATCACTTTCTTGGCCAGCGCATAAAAATGCTCCAGCATTTCCAGCGCCTTGTCGGCATTCGTGCCGCTGACGATGAATTTCTCGCCGCGCCGGAAAATGCTGACGTCCAGCGCCGCCGAAATCTGGCGCAGGTTTTCGTCCAGCGGGCCGCACAGGTGCGCAAGCCTGGTATTGTCCAGGGGCTGGGGGATGAAATTCAGTACGGGGACCGGGGACTTGGTTTTCAAAAGAATTGGGCTCGGATAATAAATATGGATACGTCGGTTCAATGAAAATCTTGCTCAGCCCGCCAGCCAAAGGCCAGGCCAGGCATCGGCCTGCCTAATGCGCCACGGACTTAGAAAATACGTTCAATACAATGACACCGCTGACAATCAGGCTCATTCCCAGCAGCGCCGGCAAGTCCAGCACCTGCTTGTAGAACAGCCACGCAAATACCGTGATCAGCGTCACGCCGACGCCGGACCAGATCGCGTACACGATACCAATAGGCATGACACGCACCGTCAGCGCCAGGCAATAAAAAGAGATGCCGTAACCCAGCACCACAACCACTGAAGGCCATACCTTGGTAAAACCGTCGGACGCCTTCAGCATCGATGTTGCGGTTACCTCCGCGACGATGGCCAGCGCCAATATTAGCCACTGGCTCATGCTACACCCCGAAGGGATTGACGGTTCACCACACTATACGCACTGTACATAGCAATCAAGCGGCCGCCTGCTGCGTTCCCGTGGGCAACAATTCGCCACGCAGAGAGTAATTATAAGATTCAGTAATGCGGGTATCCACCAGTTGTCCTATCAGCTCCGCCGGACCGGCAAAATTGACAACGCGGTTATTTTCGGTGCGGCCCTGCAATTCGTTGATGTCCTTGACCGAAGGCCCCTCCACCAGGATGCGCTGTACCGTACCTATCATCGCATTGCTGTACTTCTTGGTATTGGCGTCAATCACCGATTGCAGATGCTGCAGGCGCTTCAGCTTGACTTCATGCGGGGTATCGTCCTGCAGGTTGGCCGCCGGCGTGCCGGGGCGCGGGCTGAAGATAAAGCTGAAGCTGTTATCAAAACCGACATCGTCGATCAGCTTCATCAGCGCGTTGAAATCCTCATCGGTTTCGCCAGGGAAGCCGACGATGAAGTCGGACGATACCGAGATATTCGGCCGTACCTGGCGCAGGCGGCGCAATACCGATTTGTATTCGATTGCGGTATAGCCTCGCTTCATCGCCGACAGGATGCGGTCGGAACCGTGCTGCGCCGGCAGGTACAGATGATTGACCAGCTTGGGTACCTTGGCATAAGTGTCAATCAGCCGTTGCGTAAATTCTTTCGGATGGCTGGTGACAAAACGTATGCGTTCTATCTGCGGGAATTCGGCAATGTATTCGATCAGCAGCGCAAAATCGGCAATCTCGCCATCCGCCATCTGGCCGCGGTAGGCATTGACGTTCTGTCCCAGCAGCGAAATTTCCTTGATGCCTTGCTCCGCCAGGCCTGCCACCTCGGCCAGCACGTCTTCAAAGCGGCGCGATACTTCTTCACCGCGCGTGTATGGCACAACGCAATAACTACAATATTTGCTGCAGCCTTCCATGATGGAAACGAAGGCAGTGGAGCCGTCCACTTTTGCCGGGGGCATGTGGTCGAATTTTTCTATTTCCGGAAAGCTGATGTCGACCTGCGAGCGGCCGGTGTCGCGACGCGCCTCCAGCATTTTCGGCAACCGGTGCAAAGTCTGCGGGCCGAATACCACGTCCACATACGGTGCGCGCTTGACGATGGCCTCGCCTTCCTGCGATGCCACGCAGCCGCCGACGCCGATGACCAGGCCGGGCTTCTTCAATTTAAGCTCGCGCAGACGTCCCAGGTCGGAAAACACCTTCTCCTGCGCTTTTTCACGCACGCTGCAGGTATTGAGCAGGATGACATCTGCGTCTTCCGGGCTGTCGGTCTTGATCATACCGTCGGATGCGTTGAGCACGTCCGCCATCTTGTCCGAGTCATACTCGTTCATCTGGCAGCCGAAGGTTTTAATGTATATCTTTTTTTGCATGTATTTCTTTATTCTAAATTGCCTTGCCTTAGGTCAGGCAGCGACCTTCAATGTCAGGCAGCGACCTTCAGTCGCGGCAGCGGCGCGCTGTCGTCTTTTTTCGGCAAGGGCGTGCTGGCTTCCGCATCGGTCAGTATCCAGATCTTGTCCACCTGCCCTACCGTGTTCAGCGTGTAATTGACGACCTTGCTGGCAGATCCAAGGTAGGCGGGCTGCACAATCAGATTGGCGTCGTTATAGATGCGGGTGCCCGGCGTGGTTGCCATCAGCTTGTCGTTGATCACGATTTGCGGTGCAGCGGCGCATTTCAATATCCCGCGCTTTGTATTTGGGGGAAACGGCCTGGCCTGCGCATCCAGCTGTACGGCCAGCATGCCGGCAACGACCATTCCCAACACAATGAAGCGGCGAAACAATTGCATTTTAGGCATAATTAGAATCCATTGACCGGTTCATCAGGCACTCCGTGGCGGCAAATTTGCCATCACTTAAAATTGCGCTGGCAAATCAGGCACTTATGACTCATTTCCTTGCCGCCTGAGGGCGCAAGTTTAGCACATCGGGGATATTGCTTCACCTCGGTGCTTTTGGCATCGGAATCGCCAAAATAATACTTTCTTTGGCATAATGGCAAAAATAAATCTGGAATTCTGATGCACACTCGCTCTCCCCGCGCCGCCAAACGTGATTTCGACTCCGGGCACTTCCGCAACGCCTTATCCCAGTTCGCTACCGGTGTCACCGTCATCACGACCCGCCTCGCAGATGGCAGTTTCCTCGGACTGACGGCCAGCTCCTTCAATTCCGTGTCGCTGGATCCGCCGCTGGTGCTGTGGAGCTTGGGCAATGTCGCCAGCAGCATGCCTGTGTTTAGCGGCAACTCCCATTACGTGGTGAACATCCTGTCCGCCGACCAGATGCACCTGGCCGAGCAATTCGCCAGCCGCAAGAAAAATCGTTTCGAGGGTGTGGATTTTTCGCTATCGCGCACCGGCCACCCCATCCTGAATGGCGTTTCAGCGTGGTTTGAATGCCACAACCGCAGCCGCTACCCGGAAGGCGACCATGTCATTTTTGTCGGCGAAGTCGAACATTGCGAATTCACGCCAAAACCGCCGCTGGTATTCCATGCGGGCGATTTTTTGCTCCCCTCCGCCAAGTCCGGCCAATGAACGAACTTACATCCGACTTGGTGGGATACCTGGCCGCCTGCATGACGACTATCGCTTACATACCGCAGGTATGGATGACCTGGAAACGCAAGCGCGCCGAAGGCGTGTCGCTGAGCATGTACGTCATCTTAACCAGCGGCGTGGCAATGTGGCTGGCCTACGGCGTGCTGATGCACTCGTGGCCTATTATCATCGCCAATTTCATCACGCTGATGCTGGCGATGTTTATCCTTGGCATGAAGATTGTTTACAAATAGGGTCAGGTCAGCAGCTTGCCCAGCACACCCGCGGAATCGAACGCCGCGCGCCTCAGCCTGTCATTGACGCCCTGCCAGTCCCTGTCTTCCGGCAATGCCTCCACGAGAATGATATCCGCCTGCGCGGCGTCCAGCGCGCGCAGGTCCGCATACAGGTCATGCGCATAGCCGTGCGGCTCCGCCGGCAAAACCAGGTGCGCCCGCGCAGCGCTGCCGTCGCTGATGCTGTGCGACATCAGGGCGAAGCTACGGCCTGCCGCTTTCAGTTGCTGCATGGTCTGCGCCAGCGTAGCGGAAGCAATCAGCACCACGGGCGTATTCGGCGCATAGTGGGCGTCCAGCGTGCCGGAAGCACGCGGCGCGGCAGCATCCGGCGCGGCCGGCGGCACACCTAGCACCTGTTCCAGCTGCACCGCACTGATGTCGCCGGGCCTCAGCAGCACAGGCCCGTGTGTCGCGAGCCTTGTCAGATCAACGATGGTGGACTCTATGCCGACCTCGCTCTGGCCGCCATCCAGCACTGCGGCGATGGCGCCGCCGGCTGCGGTTTCCTGCGGAAATTCATCAATGACGTGCTGTGCCGTGGTCGGGCTGACATGGCCGAACTTGTTAGCGGAAGGCGCCGCAACACCGCCCTTACCGCCCTTGAATTCGCGCAGCAGCGCTTGCGCTACCGGATGCGAAGGGCAGCGCAGGCCGACGGAGTCCTGGCCGCCGGAAACCGTATCGGGAATGTGGTGCGCGCGCTTCAGTATCAGCGTCAGCGGGCCGGGCCAGAATGCGGCAATCAGCTTATGCGCCTCTTGCGGAATGTCGCGAGCCCAGTAGGACAAGTCTGCCTCCGGGGCCAGATGCACAATCACCGGGTGGTTGGATGGCCTGCCTTTGGCCGCATAAATGCTGGCCACCGCCGCGGGATTTTCAGCATCGGCACCCAGGCCATAAACGGTTTCTGTAGGAAAGCCCACCAGGAGACCCGCCTCTAGTTGGCAGGCTGCATGCAGTATTGCCTGCTGCAAGGCCGGTTGCATGGCGGGTTGCGCGTTTTCTGTGCTCATGGGATGCCCATTCGCGGCTAGACAGGAATGCCAAGGATACGGCAAGCCTGTTCCAGATTCGCCTGCGCGGCTTCCATTGTGGTGGCGACAAAGGTCACGTGGCCCATCTTGCGGCCAGGCCTGGCTTCTGCCTTGCCGTACAGGTGCAGATGCGCGCCGCGCAGCGCCAGCACCTGGTCCCAGGCCGGTTCGCGCGTTGCAGCGGAAGCGCCTGAAGCGATTGAGGCTTCGTCAAACCAGATGTCGCCGAGGATGTTCAGCATCACTGTCGGTGAATGCTGGCGCACGTCGCCCAGCGGCAATTGCGCAATCGCGCGTGCCTGTTGCTCGAACTGGCTGGTGATGCAGGCATCCATGGTGTAGTGGCCGCTATTATGCGGACGCGGCGCCATTTCGTTGACAACCAGCGAACCATCCTGCAGCACGAAAAATTCTATGCACAGCACGCCGACATACCCCATGCCGGCAATGATTTCCAGCGCCGCATGCTGAGCGGTCTCGGCAATGTGCGCGGATACGTTCTGGCTGGGCACGGTGGTCGTGAACAGGATGCCATCGCGATGGACGTTTTCAGCAATCGGATATACGACGGCTTCGCCATCGACGCCGCGTGCTACCAGTACGGAAATTTCATAAGCCAGCGGCAGCATTTTTTCCAGCACGCAGACCACGCCGTTCATGCCGGCATACGCGGCATGCAATTCTTCCAGCGTCTTGACGCGGACCTGGCCCTTGCCGTCATAGCCCATGCGCGCGGTCTTTAGTATGCCGGGTAGCAGCTCGGCACCGGCAGCATCGATATCGCCGCTGCTGGTGATGACTGCGTGCGGTGCCGGCAATACCTGCGTGGCAGCGCCTACGCTGGAAAAGAATTGTTTTTCGGCCACCCTGTCCTGTGCAATCGACACGCAGGCAGCGCTGGGAGCAACAAAGCTACGCTCGGCCAGGAAAGCCAGGCTGTGCGCCGGCACATTTTCAAATTCAGTCGTAACCGCTACCGACAGACTCGCCAGTTCGGCCAACGCCGTTTCATCGGTATACGCTGCCTGGATATGCCTGTCGGCCACCTGGCCGGCCGGGCAGTCTGCCTGCGGTTCCAGCACGGCCACTTTATAGCCCATTGCCTGTGCGGCATGCGCAAACATGCGGCCCAGCTGGCCGCCGCCCATGATCCCCAGCCAGGTTGGCTTGGACTCCGAGGGCAGCTGTGCAGTCCTTGCAGTGTTGTTTTGGTGTGTTGCCATTTTTCTCAATCTTTGTTCATGCGGACAATAAAGTAGCGGTAAAGGCATTCTCGCGCATACGCGCAAGAAACGAGTCGCTGTCCATGCCGTCGGCCATAGGGTGCAATAGCGCAGCGTATTGCAGCGTTTTCACCGGAGGTCCAAACCACGGCCCCGCCTGAAACGGCCCGGGGTAATTACTATTGAGGGCGGTGCAATACGCTGCGCTATTGCACCCTACTTTATTTTTTTTGGGCTGGCGATTAAACCGGCAGCTTCATGTCTTTCGCAACCTGTGTCTGCTTCTCGCGGTATTCCAGCAGCCGGCTTGCCAGCACATGATCCGTGGTCGCCAGCATCGCAATCGCCGCTAGCGCCGCATTTGCCGCGCCCGCTTCGCCTATCGCAAAAGTGGCGACAGGAATACCCTTGGGCATCTGCACGATGGACAGCAAAGAATCTTCGCCGCGCAGGTATTTGGAGGGCACGGGCACGCCGAGTACCGGCACTATCGTCTTGGCGGCAATCATGCCCGGCAAATGGGCAGCGCCGCCGGCGCCGGCGATGATTGCCCGCAGGCCGCGCTCACGCGCGGTTTCAGCGTAGCTGAACATGTCATCCGGCATGCGGTGCGCCGACACGACCTGCGCTTCAAACGGGATGCCGAATTCCTGCAGGATAGCGACTGCATTCTGCATCACTTCCCAGTCCGACGAGGAACCCATGACCACGCCGACCAGCGGCGCATTGCTTGACGTTGCCATTATCAGTCCTTCAGGGTTTCGCCGGTCAGGCGTTCCAGCGCTTCACGGTATTTGGCCGCGGTCCTGGTCACAACGTCATCCGGCAACGCCGGCGCGGGCGCTGTCTTTTTCCACGAGGTGATGGTTTCCAGGTAGTCGCGCACGAACTGCTTGTCAAAAGACGGCGGCGACATGCCCGGTGCATAGGAATCGGCCGGCCAGAAACGGGAAGAATCCGCCGTCAGCACTTCATCCATCAGATGCAGTACGCCATTGTCGTCCAGGCCAAATTCAAACTTGGTGTCGGCGATGATGATGCCGCGCGTAGCTGCGTAATCGGCAGCTTCGCTATACAGCTGTATGCTGATGTCGCGCATCTTGGCAGCCAGCTCCTTGCCTATGCGTGACTCCATGTCGGCAAAGCTGATGTTCTCGTCATGCTCGCCCATTTCGGCTTTTGCGGCCGGCGTGAAAATCGGTGCCGCCAGCTTGTCTGCCTGGCGCAGGCCTTCCGGCAGCTTGATGCCGCAAATGGCGCCGGTTTCCTGGTAATCCTTCCAGCCGGAACCGATAATGTAGCCACGCACCACCGCTTCCACCAGGATAGGCTTAAGACGCTTTGCCACTACCGAGCGGCCACGCACTTGTTCCACCTCATCCGCGGCAACCACGGATTCCGGCGCAATCCCGGTCAGGTGATTGGGCACGATATGACCGAGCTTTTCAAACCAGAAGTTGGCCATCTGATTCAGCACCCGGCCTTTGTCGGGAATAGGTTCGGACATGATCACGTCGAACGCGGACAGGCGGTCGCTGGTGACGATCAGCAGTTTATCCTCGCCGACGGCGTAGTTGTCGCGGACCTTGCCGCGGCCAAGCAGCGGCAAGGATTGGAGTGTGGATTGGAGTTGCGTAGTCATGGAGATGATTTCAGTAAAACAATATGCTGCCAAAAGTGCCGAGGGCGCAGCCGGTTGAATTCGACGCGCCCTGGGTGCTATGCGGCCCGGCCAATGCCGGGTTGATACTTGCAGGGCTTAGTTGACGATCTGCGCCAGACTACCTTTTTTGTACTGCTCTGCGACTTTTTCCAGTGCCAGCGGCTTGATCTTGCCGGCCTGGCCTTCACAGCCAAACGACAGGTAGCGTGCCTTGCACACCAGCTTGGCGGCTTCACGCGCAGGTTTCAGGTAATCGCGCGGGTCGAACTTGCCTGGATTTTCAGCCAGGTAGCGGCGGATGGCGCCAGTCATTGCCAGACGGATATCGGTGTCGATATTGATCTTGCGCACGCCGTGCTTGATGCCGATAACGATTTCTTCCACCGGCACACCGTAGGTTTCTTTCATGTCGCCACCAAACTGGCGGATCTCTTCCAGCAATTCTTGCGGCACGGAAGAAGAACCGTGCATGACCAGATGCGTATTGGGGATACGCTGGTGAATTTCCTTGATGCGGTCTATCGCCAGGATATCGCCGGTAGGCTTGCGCGAGAACTTGTAAGCGCCGTGCGATGTGCCAATGGCGATCGCCAGGGCGTCGCATTGCGTCAGCTTGACGAAATCGGCCGCCTGCGCAACGTCGGTCAGCAACTGTTCGCGCGTCATCTTGCCGTCAGCGCCGTGGCCGTCTTCCTTGTCGCCCATCATGGTTTCCAGCGAACCGAGTACACCCAGTTCCGCTTCCACCGTCACGCCGATTGCATGCGAGAATTCCACGACCTTGCGCGAAACTTCCACGTTGTATTCATAGCTGGCGACACTCTTGCCGTCTTCCATCAGCGAACCGTCCATCATCACCGACGTAAAGCCGGATTTGATCGCCGCCATGCAGACTGCCGGCGACTGGCCATGGTCCTGGTGCATGACGACAGGAATATGCGGATAAGCTTCCACAGCGGCCGAAATCAGATGGCGCAGGAAGGCTTCGCCTGCATATTTGCGAGCACCTGCAGACGCTTGCATGATTACCGGTGCGCCGACCTCATCGGCTGCCTCCATGATCGCAGTAACCTGCTCCAGGTTGTTGACGTTAAAGGCTGGCAATCCATAACCGTTTTCAGCGGCATGGTCCAGCAATTGGCGCATGGATACGAGTGGCATAATGGTTCTCCCAAGGTACTACAATTAAAAATCTTTCAACCGGTACAAGCTGCTCAGCGACCTGCGCCCGGTTTAGGCGCCGCGCCAGCTTCACTCATTCCGCGCACATGCACATGCTGCATTCAATCTGCGTTTTATTATTCGCCAACCCTGACAATTTTCAGGGAGTTGGTGCCGCCCACTTCGCCCATGGGTTCGCCCCAGGTAACGACGATCATGTCGCCCTTGTTGACGACGCCGTTTTCCAGTAGCAGGTTCTCTGCGGCTTTCAGTACGGCTTCCCGGTCGGTCGACGCAGGCAATTCAAATGTCTGTACATTGCGGTATAGCGCGGCCTTGCGCTGGGTAGCAATGCTGGGTGTCATCGCAAAGATGGGAATGTCGATCATGTGCCGGCTCATCCACAGCGTTGTGGAGCCGGATTCCGTCAATGCGGCAATCGCCTTGACCCGCAGATGGTAGGCCGTGAACAGCGCACCGTAGGCAATGGACTGATCGATGCGGGTGAATGTCTGGTTCATGAAATCCGCATCCAGCTTGCACTCCTGGAAAGCTTCCGCTTCCTGGCAGATGGCGGCCATTGCTTCCACCGTCTCCACCGGATAGCGGCCGGAAGCGGTTTCCGCCGAGGTCATTACCGCGTCGGTGCCGTCCAGCACGGCATTGGCCACGTCGGATACTTCGGCGCGGGTAGGCACGGCGTTGAAGATCATCGACTCCATCATCTGGGTTGCGGTAATCGCGATCTTATTGGACGCACGCGCCATCTTGATCATGCGTTTTTGCAAGGCAGGCACGGCGGCATTGCCGACTTCCACTGCCAGATCACCGCGCGCCACCATGATGCCGTCCGAGGCATCCAGGATTTCCTGCAACAGCGGAATCGCTTCGGCACGCTCTATCTTGGCAATCATCATCGGCTTGTGGCCGTAGGCCTCACCGGCGATGTTGGCTAGCTGACGCGCCATTTCCATATCAGTGGCGTTCTTGGGGAAAGACACGGCGACATAGTCCGCCTGGAAGGACATCGCAGTCTTGATGTCTTCCATGTCTTTCGCCGTCAGCGCCGGCGCGGTCAACCCGCCACCCTGGCGGTTGATGCCTTTATTGTTCGACAGTTCGCCGCCTATGCGGACGGTAGTATGGATCTCGCTGCCGACGATCTTGTCGACGATCAGCACGATCAGGCCATCATTCAGCAGCAGCACGTCATTCGGACGCACGTCGCGCGGCAAGGCTTTGTAATCCAGGCCCACGCGGTCCTGGTTTCCCAATGGGCACTCTGCATCCAGGATGAACTTGTCGCCCTTGTCGATCTCTATCTTGCCGTTTTCAAACTTGCCGATACGGATCTTGGGGCCTTGCAGATCTGCCATGATGGCGATTTCACGGCCGCATTCCGCTGCGGCCTCACGCACCATCGTTGCCCTGTCAATATGGTCTTGTGCCTTGCCGTGCGAAAAATTCAGGCGCACAACGTTGACGCCAGCCAGCAGCATGCGCTTCAGCACTGCCGGGTCGCTGGAGGCTGGTCCTATTGTTGCAACGATCTTTGTTCCGCGTAACATCAAGTCTCCTGGGGGTTCTTATAATTGCCTATAGCTGTCTATAGCTGCTTCCGTCTTATTGCGCTCTTTGCAGCAGTATCTCTACCGCAGGCAAGGTCTTGCCTTCCAAAAACTCAAGGAAGGCGCCGCCGCCGGTGGAGATATAGCCGACCTTGTCGGTGATGCTGTATTTGGCAATCGCCGCCAGCGTATCGCCGCCGCCGGCGATGGAAAAGCCGCTGGATTCGGCAATTGCCTGCGCCAGCACCTGGGTGCCGTTGCCGAACTGGTCGAATTCAAATACGCCTACCGGGCCGTTCCACACGATGGTGCCGGCTTGCTTGATCTGTGCCGCCAACGTTGCTGCCGTCACCGGGCCGATATCCAGGATCATGTCGTCGTCTTCCACCGCATTGACCGGTTTGACGGTGGCGATTGCCGTCGGAGAAAATTCCTTGGCGCAGACCACGTCAGTCGGGATGGGCACTGAAGCGCCGCGCTTTGCCATTATGTCGATGATGGCTTTGGCTTCTTCCACCAGATCGGCTTCGGCCAACGATTTGCCTATTTTAAGGCCGGCTGCCAGCATGAAGGTATTGGCAATGCCGCCGCCGACGATGAGATTATCCACCTTGTCGGCCAGGGATTTGAGGATGGTCAGTTTGCTGGACACCTTGGAGCCTGCGACGATGGCAACCAGCGGCCTGGCCGGCTGGCCCAGCGCCTTGCCCAGCGCGTCGAGCTCGGCAGACAGCAGCGGGCCGGCGCAAGCAATTTTTGCATATTTGGCGATGCCGTGCGTGGTGGCCTCTGCCCGGTGGGCCGTGCCGAAAGCGTCGTTCACGTAGATATCGCACAGCGCGGCCATTTTTTGCGCCAGTGCATCGTCATTTTTCTTTTCGCCCTTGTTGACGCGGCAATTCTCCAGCAGAACGACCTGGCCTGCGTCCACTTTCACGCCCTCCACCCAGTTCTGCCTTAAAGGAACGTCGACACCCAGCAGTTCCGACAGCCGCTTGGCGACCGGCGCCAGCGAGTCTGCAGGCTTGAATTCGCCTTCCGTCGGGCGCCCCAGATGCGATGTCACCATGACTGCGGCGCCGGCTTGCAGGGCCTCCCTGATCGCGGGAACGGACGCACGTATGCGCGTATCTTCGGTGATATTGCCGTTATCGTCTTGCGGCACATTCAAATCCGCACGGATAAATACACGTTTGCCCTGAAGCTGCTTGCCTGCGATTAAGTCGCTGAGTCGATTAAATTGCATGGAGGTGGTGGCTGGTAAAAAAGAGATAAGACCAGTATTTTACCAAAGCCACCGTCAGGACTACATGGTTTTCGTACTTGCTCCGCAATATTTGTTGCAAAAAATTCAACAAATCAACATTGGGCGCGGGCCACGCCCCGCAAGCCTACAAACCAAGCCGGATATAAGTGTAGACAGCCATGCCGAAGAAAATAGTCAGCAGCATATTGCGCTTGACGAGGAAGAATGCCGTTGCCGCCAGCCCCGCCACCAGCCGCGGATTGCTGATGGCAACGTCGATCTCGCCATTGGCCAGCATCAGGTCCGGAACGATAATAGCCGCCAGCGCGCAGGCCGGCGCATAGCGCAAGGCTTCCTGCACCCTTTTCGGCAGGTTGATATGGTGGCCGACCAGCCAGAATGAACTGCGGGCAATAAACGTCGCTACTCCCAGCAGGATAATGACGCTCCAGACTTCAACGTCGCTCATGCCTGCTCCTTGCCGGTGGAACTTGCATGCCGCTTTTCCAGCCACTCTTCCACCGCCATCGCTACTGCCATGCCGGCCAGCACTGATATCAGCAAACCCAGCTTATAAGGCATGTGGATGGTAGCCAGCGCAATGGCCCCGGCTACCACCACGCCAACCAGTGCCGCCTTGTTCATGACCAGCGGCAGCATGATGCACAGGATGGCCAGCGTGCCTGCAAAACCAAGACCCCAGTTGGCCGGCACCTGGCTACCGAGCAGGATGCCGATGACCGAGCCGACCTGCCACGAAGTCCAGTTAGGCAGCAGCAATCCCTTCAGGTAAGGCAGCTTGCGCGGATCATAGCCGGGTTCCGGGTAGCGGTAGATAAACAGGCCAACCGATACGTCGCCCGACAAATACCCCAGCCAGGCGCGCTGGCGCCAGGGCAAATAGGAAAAATGCGGCGCCAGGATTGCTGAAAAGATCACGAAACGCAGATTAACAACCAGCGCGGTGAGAAAAATGACCCAGGCAGGTGCGTGAGCAGCAATCAACGGCAGGGAGGCCAGTTGGGCCGAACCGGCAAACACCAGGAAGGTCATGCCCAGCGCCTGCGGCACCGTCAGGCCGGCTTTGATCATCGCCACGCCGACCACCAACCCCCACGCGCCAATGCCGAACAACGTCGCGCCCCCGGTCTTCACCGCCTCGCGGAAGGCGGCTTTTTCAATTTCCGTACTTGCTGTTTCGGTCATGCCCATCCTTATTTTGCCGGTCTGCCTGCGTAAGTGTGCCAACAACACGGAAAAGCGCGTGACGGCCGCAGAACGAGGGCTTGTTATTTTACTAGGAAAACACTTGTATGCTGACGCCCGGTTGGCTATCCGTTAAAATCATGGCATCGCGCGGCTGACAGATGCGGGAACAAATCAGCATGCTTATCCGCCGCGCATTGTCTTTACCGCACTTACCGTACTTATTGAAACTGGAGAACACCATGCAAGCAACCGCGCCTCTCGCCGTTGTAGAACTGAAAGCCAAGGATCTGCCGGCGCACTGCCCTAACCCGGCCATGCCTTTGTGGTCTTCCCATCCGCGCGTGTACCTGGACTTGTCGCATGGCGGCACGGCGACCTGCGCCTATTGCGGCACCCAGTACAAACTGGCTGCCGGCGAAGTGATCAAGGGCCACTGACCCGGGACTTGCCGCACCTCACTCCATCACCGGGCATGCGGCCCAACCTAGCAAAGCAGGCCACCATGCCAGTCAAGAAACAATTGAACGGAAGCGCCGATGAGGTTGAAAGCGCCTTTTACGATGCACTCAGCCGTGCCGACCTGGAAGGCCTGATGGCCTTATGGGCCGAAGATGATGAAATCGTCTGCATCCATCCCGGCGCACCGCGGCTTATCGGCCATGCAGCGATACGCGCCTCGTGGGAAGCGATTTTTGAGCGGGGCAGCGTGCATATACGACCAGTGCAGTTGCACGCGACGCATAACATGCTGAGCTCGGTACATAGCGTTGTTGAAGAAGTCGACAACGGCAGCGATGCATCGCAGGACATCCATATCCTGGCCACCAATGTATATATCAAGACACCGCGCGGCTGGAGGATTGCGACCCACCATGCATCGATCGCGGCCGGCAAACCGCCACCTGAAATCTTGAAGGCCAGTGTACTGCACTAGCATCAATGCCGGCGCCACGTATTGGCAATGCCGGCCTGCATCCGTTTTTGCAACAGGCAACAAGTAACACATAGTCTGGAACAATGAATTATCAAGCGCCCCGCTGGTTGCCGACCGGGCATCTGCAAACCATCTACCCTGCCCTTTTCATCCGCAAGCCTGCAGTCCAGTTCCGCCGGGAACGCTGGGATACTCCAGATGGGGATTTCATCGACGTCGACTTTGTCGATGGCCAACCCGGCCAGCCTTTCGTGGTCCTGTTTCATGGGCTGGAAGGATCTTCCGACAGCCACTATGCGCGGGCACTGATGGCGCTGCTGCAAGAGCGCGGCTGGTCCGGCGCGGTGCCGCACTTCCGGGGCTGCTCAGGCGAACTGAACAAGGCGCCGCGCTTTTACCATTCCGGCGACGCGCAGGAAATTGACTGGATAGTCCGGCGGCTGCACCAGGGCCACCAGCAGCGTCACCCGGGCGCCCGTTTTTTTGCCGGCGGCGTGTCGCTGGGCGGCAATGCCTTGCTGCGCTGGATAGGCGAATCGCAGCACCAGGCAGAGATCGTGGATGCCGCAGTATCCGTTTCCGCACCGCTGGACCTGGCGCAAGGCGGCGTGTCTTTGTCGGTAGGCATCAACATGATGTACACCCGCATGTTTTTGAAAACGCTGAAGCCGAAATGCCTGCGCAAGCTGGAACAGTTTCCCGGCCTGTTTGACCGCGAAGCTTTAATGCGCGCCCGGAACCTGTATGAATTCGACAATGTCGTCACCGCGCCACTACACGGCTACCGCGATACCGATGATTACTGGAACCGCGCCAGCGCCAAGCATATACTGACCGACATCACGGTGCCGACGCTGGTGCTGAACGCCCTGAACGACCCCTTCCTTCCCGGCAGGCACCTGCCGCGCAAGGCATCTTCCGCAGTCGTGCTGGATTATCCCGAATACGGTGGCCATGTGGGCTTTGCGGCAGGATCGGTGCCCGGCAGCATAGACTGGCTGCCGCAAAAAATACTGCACTTCTTTGACGGCAAATCTTAAAAGGCAAGGAGATGCAAATGGATGACATCGTGCGACAGGCAATGGCCCGCTGGCCCAATGTGCCGCATTGCTTTGGCTGGTTGGCGCTGGACGCCCGCGGCGCCTGGCGCATGCGGGACGAGCGCGCGCAGGCGCTGAAGCTGCCGGGCGACAAGATTGCCCATGCAACCCTGCTCGGCTTTATCAACCGCAACTACCTGCATGATGCCCAAGGCCGCTGGTATTTCCAGAACGGCCCGCAACGGGTCTACGTCAATCTGGATGCCACGCCTTATATTGCCTACAGCTCACCGGAATTCGGCTTTGTGCTGCATACCGGCATGCCGCTGGCAGATGTGGAGCAGGCGTGGCTGACAAGCGACGGCAAACTAGTCCTACGAGCCGGCGAAATTGTCGCGCAAGTGGACGACAGGGATATGGCCGGATGCCTGGGCATGATGCGGCTGGCAGGTCAGCCTGCCGGGGACGAAGAACTACTTGAATGGCTGGAACAGACGCCGGCGTCAGCCGACACCCTGTACATCAGGCTGCCTGCGCCCTATGACAAGCAGATAGCCATACAGCATGCGGAGCTGGCTGGCCTGGCTCAGCGATACGGCTTCGTGCAAGCCCCGCAGCCAGACGAAGACGCTGCCGGATAGCGGCTCTATTTACGCTTTTTTTCGTCTTCCAGCTCCTGGCGGCGCTTTTCTTTCCACTCGCGCTCACGCGCATCAATGACGGACTGATCGTAATACTGCGCATCCGGCGCGCGGCGCGCAATGTCCAGTTGCTGCAGCGCTCCCGGCAAGGCGCCGTTCAGTGCATAAGCTTCCGCCAGAGACATGTGCTCTAGCGCCTGCTTGCCCTGCGCGGAATAGGCTTTGGCCAGCAGCTTGTACAGGCTGGGTTCCTGCCGATAGAGCTGCACCTGGTCGCGCAGGAAGCGCGCTGCGTCATCCTCCCTTTTTGCAGCCAGCAAAGCCTCTGCATATTGCTGTGCAATGCCACGCGACAGAGGCAGCAGCTGCATCGCCTCCTCCGCCTCCTTGACGGCCAGCGCAGGCTGCTTGCTGGCAATTTTGATGTCGATGGATAAATCGGCGAAGGCGCTGGTTTCCTTGAAGATGCCCTTATACCTGGCGTTCTGCTGTACCTGCTTCATGGCTTCATCCAACAACAGCCCCGCCTTTGCAAAATCGTGCTGCTTGTAGGCGACGAAAGCCAGGCCATAGCGGGCAACGATACGATCGATTTCCTTCTGATTTTTCAATTGCGCATCAAACAGGTAAGAAGTGTCGATCAGGCCCTGTGTTCCCGGATCCTGCAACACCCGCACCCTGGCCTGCGCCAGAAAAAAATCCAGCCCATCCACGTGCTGTTTGTAACGCAGGCCCTGCTGGCGCGCCTGGATATCCGCAATCCTTTCCGTCGTCAGCGGATGGCTGCGCAAATACGGCGGCACCACGTCGTTATAATTGCGGCTGGATGCCTGCAGGCGCCCAAAAAACGCCACCATGCCGGATGTATCGTAGCCGGCATCGCGCAGAATCTGGAAGCCGACGCGGTCTGCCTCCCGCTCTGCGTCCCGGCTGAAATTAAGCTGCCGCTGGATGGCCAGCCCCTGGCCGCCCGCAGCAAGGGCCATCGCCGCATCAGGACTGGATTTCGCGGCCAGCGCCGCGAGGATCAGCGAGGCCAGCGGGATCAGCGCATCCACACGCTGACTGCCGATCATGCGCGCGATATGGCGCTGCGCGACGTGACCGATTTCGTGACCCATCACCGATGCCAGTTCAGATTCGGTCTGCGCCGCCAGGATCAGGCCGGAGTGCATGCCAATAAAGCCGCCAGGCAGTGCAAATGCATTCAGTACCGGATCGCGCACTGCAAAAAATTCGAAATTGTAGAGCGTTTCCCCGCGCGCTTCGGGGCGTGTTGCCAGTAGGGAATTGCCGAGCTTGTTCAGGTATTCCAGTACCGGCGCATCATCCAGGTAATCCGGGTCGGTCCTGACGCTTTGCATGATTTCCTCGCCCAGCTTGCGCTCCATCAACGGCGAGAGTTCTTCGCGCTCGGTATCGCCCAGCGTAGGAAGATTTTGCGCAAACACAGTGCCTGGCGCCGTAGCCCCCGCAAGCAGGCAACAGCCCGCGAGAAGCGCGCTTTGCAGCAGCGCCGGCAATAATTTCAATCTGGGCATAAGGAATAGGGGTTTCACAATGCTATGATACTTTCAGAGGCGGGATGTTCCTTGCTTTATTCACCATTGTTTCATATTTTTATCGATGTCCACCCAATCAAAGAACGACACCACGAGCACCAGCGCCGGCGAACTGAGCCACTTTGACGGCAGCGGACAGGCACACATGGTCGACGTCGCGGAAAAAAAAGAAACCCACCGCGTCGCCATTGCCAGCGGACACATCCGCATGAAGCCGGAAACGCTGACCCTCATCCAGCAGGGCAACGCCAAGAAAGGCGACGTGCTGGGCATCGCCCGCATCGCCGCCATCATGGCCGCAAAACGCACCTCCGACCTGATCCCGCTATGCCACCCGCTCGCCCTGACCCGGGTCGCGGTGGATTTTAGCATTGACGAACAGAAAAACAGCGTCAGCTGCACAGCACAGGTAGAAACCGTCGGCAAGACCGGCGTGGAGATGGAAGCTTTAACCGCCGTCCAGGTAGGCCTGCTAACCATCTACGATATGTGTAAGGCCGTGGATCGCGGCATGGTGATGGGCGATGTGCGGGTGCTGGAAAAGCATGGCGGGAAATCGGGGAATTGGGTGAGCCTGATAGACGGCTGAACCAAACCCCTTAGTTCCGTTCCCGCGGCGGCATCTGGCTGAACACCCAGCCATATCTTGCGGGATCGACGGCCCCCTTGGCCTTCCAGTAGTCGTAATAGGCGTTATAAGAAAATGGGTGCAGGCGCTGCAGCGTAATCATGGTGCGCAACGCTTTTTGGGGTTGCCCGTTCAGCACATACACTTCCGCCATCGTATTTAATATGTGCACGAAACCGAAGCGGTAGCCCGTGCGCTCAACGAATGCAATTTCCTGCTCCGACATGCCCTCGCGCGGCTGCACCTTCATTAATTTGAAGTAATCGAAGAAATACGGATACAAGGTAAATTCAGGCTGCTCCAGCGCTTTTTTGTCATAGGTATAACCGGCCTGCTCCCAGCGCAACGCAGCAAATCCATCCTGCACCCGCTGATAATCCAGCGTCATCACAGCCATCACGATCATCGGCAGCACTGCCACTGCAAGCATGCTTTTGCGTGCAACAGGCACCGGCTCTGTTTGCCAATGCATTTGGTGCACCATGCCCATCAGCACCGCCACCGGGATCAGCACAAAGGCATACCACAACGGAAACTCCACCATGCTATGCACCAATGCCGCCACAAACACCAGGCTGGCAAAGCGGAATGAATCTGACCGGCCTGCCTGCCGAGCCATACTGAAATACCATGCCGCCAATACTGCAATCAGCGCAATGGTTGCCGGCCAGCCCAGCTCTGCCGCAAAATTCAATATCAGGTTATGCGAATGCTCGGCATAGGTCGTCGGCGTAAAATCAGCGGCAATCCTGACCTGTTCGGAGCCGAAGCCAAACCAGCCCACGCCGAACCACGGATGCTGCAGGCTCATCTGTAAAGCCTGTTGCATCAGCACGGTCCGCTCCGACCTGCCGCCTATATGTTCCGCTACCGACTTGGTGTCTACCCCGACCATCGCGGACAAAGCAGGCATTGCCAGCACAAAGCCGATGTAAGCCAGCATCAGCGCAATCAGCAATATCCCGCTCACCGGCTTCTCTTGCCGCCGCCGTGGCCACAGCATCACCACAAATGCGGGACAAATAATCCAGCCTATCCTGGACTGCGTCAGGCTCAGTCCCCATAACAGAAACACCGCCAGCAACGCCGCTACCGCAGCAGGCAAGCGGGATTGCTGATACAGCCACCACACCGCCGCCAAGGCCATACATAATAGAAGTGCCAGTTGATTCGGCTGCGCGACATTGGCGTACGGTCGCAAAGCGATGTTGGCGCTGTGCGCGATATACATGACTACAGGCGACAGATCCAGCCCAAGAAATTGCGCATTTTGCATCACCACCGACAGCAAGCCAGCCAGTAACAACGCCGCCGCCAGCATCAGACAAATTTTAAAATCCCCGCCAGGCTCCGCCGCCACCGTAGCCCCATACACCATCGCCAGCGCCGCCAGCGCCAGGTACGCCATGGCGATAAATACTTCCCAACGGTGCTCTATCAGACCGAATAGCAGCTGCGCACTTATCAATAGTGCAATGGCAACCGGCACACCCATTATTCCCGGCAAATTCAGCTGCGACTTTTCACGAAAGGCCAGCACTGCAAGTGCCGACAACAATCCAAGCAGCGCCAGCGCGTCGTGGTAATAAGTACGGAACGGATGGATGTGCTGCGGATTAATATAGGAGGCAATTATGAATAACCCAAAGATCAATAGGGAGCGATGAATTTGCTTTTGTTCGGGCATTTTACGGTAAGGGCATCATGACAGCTGAAGTCAGGATGATAGCAAGCAGGGAATTTTAGTTTGGAACTATTTTTGTAGTGACGGGCGGTAGAGATTTGCCCAGAAGAGTTAAAACGGTTTCAAGAAATTGATAGCACTTGTCTTTAAAGTGACGAATTTTGTCAAAACCAGCAAAATCCGTCAGTAATATGGTGCTGAAACACTAATTATCGGAGCGATTCAGCGATAATAGTGTATAAAATATAGTTTTTTCGCAAAAAAACTCTCAGGCACATTACTTGCTCAACAGCATAGGCATTATCAAACCCCAGAATTGTTTCACAATCATCACCTTATTAGGAGTTCACTATGAACACAAGACAACGCAGCCTTTCCATGAAGGCAGTAAAAGCGGCACAAAAGGGCTTCACGCTGATCGAATTGATGATCGTGGTAGCGATTATCGGTATTCTGGCTGCAGTGGCTATTCCTGCTTACCAGGATTACACCGTAAAGGCTAAAGTTTCTGCAGGCCCAAGCTTAGCCAGCCCTGCAATGACCGCGCTGGGCGTTGCTTGCAGCGAAGGTACATTAACTGGTACATTTGCAAATACTTCGTTGGGTTTGCCAAAAAATATATCAATTACTGATAACAAATACGTTCAAAAAGTTGATGCTATCGGTAAAGCATCGAATGCTGGCGGTACTATCACTATCACTTATAACGCTATTGGTAACAATGTTGCCAATAACGCCACAATTATTTATCAAGGTACATGTGCAGCAGGCAGCGGTATGACTTGGACAGTTGATACAAATAGTACTGTTGCACCAAAATATTTGCCAAAAACCTAATTAGTTACGCTCACTCAAAAAAAAGGAGCCTATATCGGCTCCTTTTTTTTTGGATAGCAATATAGCTTCTCATAGTTCCAATTCCTGCAATCTGGTGTCGAATTTTACGGAAAATAAGCAACATTTCATGCCAATAGTTAAACATCGACTTTTTCTTTTATTGGCCGCATTAGCAATTATTGCAGGTTTGACTTATTTTGCTTACAAGCCTGGATTATCGGGTCCGTTCATATTTGATGATGCCCCGAACATAACAAATAACAGTGGCATCGCCATTCAAAATCTCCACTGGAAAACGCTTTGGCAAGCTGCATTTTCAAGTGCAAGCGGGCCGTTAAGCCGCCCCGTCAGCATGCTAAGCTTCGCATTAAATTACTATGTAACTGGCTACAATAGCTATTATTTTAAGCTAACCAATCTCGTCATCCACATATTGTGCGGAATTGGGATTTTTTGCCTAAGTTCTTCAATTTTGAAAGTCCTTCAAACTCGCTCTAATTCATCCTTAGCGACATATCAACAGGACATCGTAAGTCTTTTCGTCACAGCGGCGTGGCTGTTTCATCCCCTAAGTTTGACGAGTGTACTCTACACTGTACAGCGAATGACTTCTCTTTCAGCATTGTTCTGCATATGGGGGTTAGTGATCTATCTGCGGGGAAGGTTAAAGCAGATTGAAAGCGGTTCTAGCGAAATCCTTATTGTCATCAGCTTGCTCGTTTTCGCTCCTCTAGCGATATTGAGTAAAGAAACCGGTGCTTTATTACCTCTTTTATTTTTGGTTGCAGAACTAACTCTCTTAAATTTTAAAACAAAAGCACGGGCGAACTGCATATTCTTGACGATTTTCTTTGCAGCGTGCGTTGTGCTTCCCGCTACCATCGCACTTGCATACACAGCGCTCCATCCTCAATGGATAACCGGGGTATATTCTATCCGTGACTTCACGCTCGCTGAACGCGTTATGACGGAAGCGAGGGTGCTTTGTTATTACCTAAAGCTTATTCTGCTTCCAGGCATCTCCGACCTAGGCTTGTATCATGACGATATTCCCCTATCGCATGGATTACTCGATCCCTTCAGCACGCTAACATCGATTATTGCAATCATATTGATGCTAGCAGGTGCGTTCATCTCCAGAAAAAAATTCCCTGCTCTCTCTTTTGGCGTCTTATTTTTCTTCACCGGCCATATTCTTGAATCAACTGTCTTTGGCTTGGAAATTGCTCATGAACATCGTAATTATTTACCAATGTTCGGCCCTATTTTTGCTTTGTTTTACTATGTTTTATTTCCTCTCGAAAACATTGCCATTTTAAAAATCAGGCGACTGGCCGCATTAATGCTAATTTCGCTATTTGGGGTTGTAACACATTCCCGGTCGCATGATTGGGCTAATCCCTTTGATTTGTACTCGAGTGAAGTAAGGCATCATCCTAGTTCAGCAAGGACAAATCTTGAAATGGGCACCATGTTTGGTAGCATCGAAACACCCGTTCCTGAAGCCCTTGCTTATAACTATACTTTAGCACGCTCCTACTATGAAAAAACAAGCAAACTCGATCCAAACTTTACAAGCGCCCTGGTCGGTCTAATTAAATTGAGCGCGATCAGGAGTCAACCGATTCAGCCAGAATGGGTTGAAGAATTAAGGCATCGTTTGAGATATTCGCCTCCGGCCCCATCAACAACAGACTCACTAATTTCGCTAATAACTTGCCGCATGGATAGTATTTGTAAGCTTTCCGATAACGAAATCGAAGGTTTACTAAAAGCGAGCCTGGACAATCCATCTGCAAAGACGATCACAAGAGCTTCAATTCTAACGGTTTACAGCTATTATCTAGTTAACATAACTGCAAATTATCCAAAAGCTACGGAAGTTATGCAAGAAGCTATCGAAGTGGCTCCTAATCAACTGGAATACAGGATGACCTTGATAGAATTTTGTACCGCGACGCGACAATTTGAAAAAGCAAAGATTGAGATCTTGAAGCTACAAGATCTAGACACCTTAAACAAATATAAAAAACAAATTGAGACAGTAAGTAAAAAAATTTCCGAAGCTTTGACGAACCAGCGTTGAGAAAAACTACTCCACTAAAAAACCGGTTCAACTGAATTAGTCAAATTCGACTCCCAAACAGTTAGGAAACGGACTCCCGAACATCTATGCGCGATCAACTATCTATCATACTTCCAGCAAAAAATGAGGCATTGTCCCTTATTACCTTGTTACCGGAGCTAAAACGGGTAATGCCGGATACCGAGATTATCGTAATCAACGATGGCTCGACGGACGATACCATTACAGTGTGTGAGACTAATCTAGTCCGTATAATCAACCATCCTTATAGCAAGGGCAATGGCGCCGCTATAAAGACTGGGGCGCGACATGCACTTGGAAAAATCCTGGTCTTTATGGATGCTGATGGGCAACATAAGCCAGAAGATATTCCGCGCTTACTGGAAAAACTTTCTACTGGCTACGACATGGCAGTCGGCGCAAGAGATTACGAATCGCAGGCAGGAGTTCATCGAGCCTTCGCAAACGGGTTTTATAATCGCCTATCCAGTTGGATGGTCGGCCAGAAAATTCATGACCTCACGTCTGGTTTTCGCGCAGTCAAGGCAGATAAATTCCGCAAATTCCTTTATCTGCTGCCAAATACGTTTTCTTATCCGACAACGATAACCATGAGCTTCTTCCGAGCCGGATTCGGGATTGCCTATGTACCAATACACGCGCCTAAGCGAATAGGGAAAAGCCATGTCAACGTCTGGAAAGACGGGTTGAGATTCCTGTTGATCATTGTCAAGATCGGCACCTTGTACTCGCCACAAAAATTGTTTCTGCCTGTTAGTTTTTCTTTTTTCCTGACAGGCGCCTGTTACTACCTGTACACATTTTTATCCATCCATCGCTTTACCAATATGAGCGCTTTGATGTTCATTTCTGCCATATTGACCTTTCTCATAGGTATCGTGTCCGAGCAAGTGTCGGCTTTGCACTACAAGGATAGCGACAATGCGGGCCAGAACGATGAGCCCCAGCACTAGCACCCGGACGACACTACCACTGAAGGTTTTATTGGTCAGTACTTCCTACCCTAAAAGTGAGAAAGATTGGCAAGGCCGTTTTATTGCCGATATGGTTCAAGCCTTGGATGCCTTGCCGGAACTCCAGCTCTCCGTCTGGTCTCCCCCCGGGGAGTTTCCTGCGCGAGTGCGCTATGCTGCATCTGCAGCGGAATCCGAACGCCTGTCAAAAATGACTGCATTAGGAGGCATTGCGCAGATACTCAGGAATAAGAAACTGGCTGGATTAAGTCATGTCGCGGGTCTTTTGTTGGGCCTTAGACGAGTCTATAGGGAAAAATCAATAGCCGACGTCGTTCACGTAAACTGGCTGCAAAATGCACTTCCTCTTTGGGGGAACCAAACTCCTGCTCTCATTACCATCCTGGGAACGGATTTCAGCCTGCTGCAAGCACCGGGCATGATAACTCTGTTGCGTATGGTGATTAGGCAGCGAAAGTGCATTATGGCGCCAAATGCAGCTTGGATGGTACCTAAACTACAAGCCGTTTTCGGCGATATTGCGGAAATTAAGGCTATTCCGTTTGGCGTCGAAAAGAAATGGTTTAACTTAAGCAGGAAAATCGAACAAGGACCTCCTCAAAAATGGCTGGCGGTAACCCGGCTGACCAACAAGAAAATCGGTAATCTGCTGACCTGGGGTGAGGGCTTATTCAATGGCGCGCGGGAACTACACCTTTTCGGGCCGATGCAGGAGACAATTGAACTCCCCTCCTGGGTCAAATACCACGGACCGACCAACCCTACGGAATTACAACAGACCTGGTTTCCTGAAGCTGCCGGATTGATCACACTGAGTCGGCACGATGAAGGCCGTCCCCAGGTCTTGCTGGAGGCGATGGCTGCAGGTTTACCAGTAATTGCATCGGATCTACCTGCACACAAGGATTTGATCGAGCATCAAAAAACTGGCTGGATTGCCACCTCAAGAGCAAGCTTGCAATCTGCACTTGAGCATCTTGATTCGATCGAAAACAATGTTTCGATAGGGAAATCGGCCCAAGCATGGATCGCCAAAGAAGTAGGTACCTGGGACGACTGTGGAATGCGATATAAACTAGCGTATATGGATCTGGCCAAGGCCTAACGGGGTGATAAGCACATGAAACCAGACGGCATACTGATCATCGGCGGAACAGGTTTTCTAGGTACGGCACTCGGACGGCGCCTGTCACGAGATGGCCACCAGGTACACGTCCTGGCACGACATGCAGAGCCCGTCACTGTGGCCAACCTCACCATGCATAGAGGTAGCATCGACGACGTTAATTTGCTGCGCAAAATACTCCCCTTCTGCGGCACAATCATTCATGCGGCATCAACAACCACTCCGGGTACCTCGATCCAACAACCCTCAATGGAAGCAATGCAAAACATCCTTCCCACCTTGCGTTTGCTGGAGGTGCTGCGGGAATTTGAAGAACGTCATCTGATTTTCTTTTCATCTGGAGGTACATTCTATGGAACCTCAGCCAACACTCCTGTATCCGAAAATCAGCCGTTTTCTCCCCAGTCGTATTATGGTGCCGGTAAGGTGGCTATCGAAGCGTTTCTGCAAGCCTATCAGGGTCAGGGAGGCGGTGCCGTGACGATATTGAGGCCATCCAACGTATATGGCACCGGCCAGCCGTTCCGCCCTGGCTTTGGAATAATCCGCACCATGCTGGAACATGCGATGCACGGCAGCTTACTGGAAATTTGGGGTGATGGAGAAGTCATCAGGGACTTTATCTTCATCGATGACCTTGTGGAAGTTTGCGTTCAACTCATAGAAAACCCATCGCTCGCAGACACCTACAATCTGGGATACGGGCAAGGACATAGCGTCAATCATGTACTGCGGGCTATCCAGTCAGTATGTAAAATAAAACTGGCAACGCAGTATATGCCCTCGCGCCAGTTGGATGTGAAAGCGATCGTGCTCGACACGCAACGCCTGGGGCACCTATTAAATTGGCGCCCTAAGGTTCAGCTTGAACAAGGTCTGGAATTAACATGGAACTGGCTCAAGACACATCAACAGAAATGATACATGCCTTCCCGCCCCTCTGTTCCGTTTGCATCGCCAATTACAACGGAATTGCATTTATTGATGCCTGCATAAAATCTGTACTGGCACAGGATTGTAGCTTCCCCGTCGAAATTATTATTCACGACGACGCATCAACAGACAACTCGGTGGAACATATAAGAAAAAATTATCCGGGAATCGTTCTGATCACTAGCGCCGAAAATGTCGGATTCTGCATCTCCAATAATCGCATGGTGGATATTGCCAAAGGTCGTTATATCCTGTTGCTGAATAACGATGCCGAGCTTTTTCCCGATGGCCTATCTACCTTACATGCCGCGGCGGAAAGCCTAGGAAAGCCTGCAATTCTGGGCTTACCTCAATACGATGCTGACACAAACGAATTGATAGACATTGGGAGTAGATTTGACTTGTTCCTCAATTCTATTCCCAACCGCGATAGGGATGAGCCACAAATAGGCATGATTATCGGTGCCTGCCTGTGGCTGTCTCGCTCCTTATGGGATGAGCTAGGGGGGTTCCCGGATTGGTTCGAATCATTGGCAGAAGATATGTACCTATGTTGCCTGGCAAGGTTCTACGGCCATACCGTAAAGGCCTTACCTGATTCAGGTTTCAGGCATTGGGTGGGCAAAAGCCTAGGAGGTGGGAAAGTATTCAATAATCGCCTGACAACCAAACTAAGCCGCCGCGTCCTCTCCGAACGAAATAAGACTTTCGTGATGACCCTCACATACCCAGCCCCGGTATTTCAGCTCATTTTTCCAATACATCTCGCCCTATTGCTTATGGAGGGAATGATTTTAGCCATGCTGAAGGGCAAACCCAGCCTATATAAAGACATCTATTGGGCATGCATCAAAGCTCAGTGGGTAGAACGAAAAAGGCTGCAGCAGCTCCGTCAAAAAATTCAAGCGCGTCCACATATCGACATGAACAAATTCCTTTCAGTATTTGATCTCATGCCATATAAGCTCAGCATGCTTTGGCGGTATGGTTTTCCTGAAGTTCGTTAGATGCAAGCTCAATAAAATTCCGAGGTCATGCCATATCTTTATCAAATATCCTGTTAGTAGCAGATAAAAATTCCAAGAATTGATTTCAGATATTTGTGCTTAAACCAGCTCAATACCCGTGTCAACGATCAAACAAAATTTCTGCCCCACCCTTGAAAATGCGCCGCCCCAGCATGCGACACATTTCTTTGGCTAAAAAGAGCGGCAAGGTCATTACAGATAAAATAAATAATTTCCTCGTTACCAATGGGCATTCCGTAGCCATTCTGTCAGACACCAGCAGCGCCTCTTTAAGTCTGCCCCGTGTCAGGGCGGACCTGATCAGGCTTCTATAAAATCCTATCATGCAATGGCGCAAAGCATTCTCATCGGCTCCGAGTTTCCACGCACTCAATATGCCTTTCCAATACAGTTCCATCAATAAATCTCTTCTAGCAGTAGTAATCGATGTGGTCGAATTGAGCCTATAAGCAACCAATACCTTATTAACATAGCCAAGATATCCCTGACTCGCAAGCAAAACGTGTGCATGAAAATCCAATATCGGCCCATCGACTTTCAACACTTGGTATTTGCAGTGCGCTCGATACATCACGGAACTGGCATTTAAAAAATTGCCTTTTTCTAGTAGAAAATTCAAATCAAACTGCGGCGGTAACTCACCATTAAATTTGGCAATCAGGTCACCAGAATTGTTAATGACAATTGCATTCGTGTAGGCAGCAGAACATTCCCGGTTTTCTTCCAAAAAACCTAACTGTGCGCGCAATTTTCCTGGCAGCCAGAAATCATCTCCATCGAGTTGAGCAATATAGTCGCCGCTGGCTTCATTAATCAAATATTGATAATTGCGAGTACTCCCTAGATTTTCTTTATGAAAAATGGGGTAGATCATCTCGGGATATTTATCGGAGAACTGTTTAATAATTGTCCGGGTTTCATCAGAAGAGCAATCATCTCCAACAAGGACTTCCAGCTCGGCATCGACTTGCTGAGCGATGACGCTAGATAAGCAATCGTGAATATAAGCGGCATGGTTGTACGTAACAATGCAGACAGATATTTTTAAACGTTCTTTGTGCATAAAATTTTCACGATCCCCCTAAGGAAAAACGACATTATCCTTCTCGTTTCCGCTTGAATGAATAAGAGGAACCCGGTAGTGGCTACGACTAATACGGCGAGGCCGGCAAATGAAAGTAATCTGGAGGATACCGGCCAATTCAACTGATGAGCGGCAACGCAAAGTAGGGCTCCAACTAACAATGCCGGGGAAATATCCCTGGTCAACCAGCTGTTGGCAATTTCCGGCAGAAACTTTTTATGAACGATGCGGGTCCAGAAAATCAGGAAGAAAAGATTGGTTACGGCCCAGGTGATCGCAGCTCCTATAGCACCAAACTTCAATGTCAACGCAATTGTGGAAGGAATCAGGATAAATACATTCAGCAGATTCCCTCTGATATGCATTCGCACATCTCCTCTGGCATGCTGCAGCACATAAGCCATGCCGGCGAGGGCCATGAAGCCGCTACCTGACACATACCATCTTAAAATGTCCGCAGCGCGCGCGGCCACCGTGAGATTGCCTGTCCAGGCAAACAATACATGTTCGGGATACGCGGCCATTGTACCGGCAACGCCGGCCAAGATAGCAGCCATCAGCATCGTCGTCTGTCTGTACAACAAAACGAATTTATCGTGCTGGTTTTGCTCAAAAAACACTACCAGACGTGGAAGCACTGCCTGCTGCAGCGGAGAGATCAAAGAATATGCCCCCCATGCCACTGAGGTAGCCAGCATAAATTCTCCAAAGTTTTGCATTGATAGAATATGGGATAGTATAAGTTTGTCTGATTGGCTGATCACTATCCAGACCCCGCTTAAAAATGCCAAGCCTACGCCAAAACGCAAGGGTTCACGTAATAAATTCCATTGAAATTTTTCTGTTGCGACACTCGGCAGTGCTTTGACGAATGCTATCCGCATCAACACAATTTCGACTATCGCTCCCACTAACTGGAAAAGGAAAAAAGCAAGGATAGAATGCGTCACCCAAATCAGCAGCGGCAATACTGCAAGGGACTTCAGGGTGGCAGCAATGACGGCAATTACGTTTGCGACGACCTGACGCTCCATCCCTAGCAATCCACCGCGATAGATGCCCGACAAAAGACGCAAGCTTATGATGCAAGCGACCAAAACAACACATAGAGCGACATCAGACGGACTCAAGGATTCCAATTTGAGCCAGGACGACGCAATCCAAGGCCCCAGAATCCATGACAATGCAACGACCACCAGGGCCGTAAACGAAAACAGTGTTTCAAGGAAGCGCAGAAATAATTTCAGGACGCCGGCACGTGTTACCCCCGCCTTTAGCTTACTAGCCTCACGGCCCAGCGTCGGAGACAGGCCCAAGTCCAGCAAACTCATCCACGATTGCAGCATCGCAAAAAAGCCAATGACGCCATAAGCCTCAATCCCCATGTATTTTATATACTGCGGGACCACTGCCAGACCAATCAGAATTACGTACAGTTGACTAGTATAGTTGGCAACTATATTGCGTAGCAGTGGCGTCATTGCATGGGCCTTATTCCCTCGGGCGTTTGGTCAAATTTTCGTATATAAAATGGGCGGAACAACAGCGTGAAGAAAATAATTTTAAACACGGATAGGTAGGTCATCGCCATTTCAAGTCGACCGCAATCGCAACCACAAACAAGGCAGACCTTCACGCCGTATTGTTAAAATTTCCAAGAGGAAAGCCAATTTTGATATACGCATTTGCTAACTGGGGTAAAAAATGGCCGCTTGGCAATGATTAGAAGAAGATTGTCTGATTTTCGTCTCGTCTTGTCCACGAAAACGAAACGCGAGCAGTCGCATTTCACAAGTTAGATCAGCGTCATTCACCTTTTGGCGCCGGATAGGTTTACTATCTTACAATCAACTAATCTCCGGGTAAGATATAAATAGAATGCCGCATGTATTGGAATTAAGCATTGCATCACGCCTGACGGCTGATAGCGAGTCTTGGTCGCTCATAGATTTTTAGCTTTCCTAAAAGCCAATTGATTTAAAAATGCATTTTCCAGAGATCGGTCTATAGAAGTTGGCCCAAGAGAGCCACAACAATCAACTTACGGCGAATTGCAAAAAATAACATGCATGCTTTTGCAAAAATTCAGGCAGTCGAATATCACTTACCAGCCAGCATCTTATCTAATAAGGAGCTGGCAGGGGTATTCCAAGAATGGTCTGCAGAAAAAATCCTTGAAAAAACCGGAGTATACGAGCGACACATTGCAGCGGATGGTGAGACTGCAGCAGATTTAGCCTATTTGGCTGCAAACAAACTTTTTGATTCGAATAACATAGAAAAATCGGGTATCGATTTCTTGATTTTTTGCAGCCAGACACCTGACTATTTTTTGCCCAGCAGCGCCTGCCTACTGCAAGACCGTTTGAATCTACCAACATCTTGTGCCGCATTGGACATCAATATAGGATGTTCAGGCTATGTATATGGCCTCTCGCTGTCCAAAGGGTTGATCGAGACAGGTATCGCAAAAAACGTATTGCTATTAACCGCTGATACGTATTCAAAACTCATTCATCCTAAAGACCGCAGTGTCAGGACTTTATTTGGAGACGGCGCCGCTGCAACGCTGATTTCCTCTGTCGAAAGTCTAAATTCAAAGCTCGGCCCGTTTGTGCTGGGCACAAACGGGGCCGGTGCAAAAAACCTGATTGTGCCGTCCGGAGGGTTCCGCGAACGGCATAGGCTGGAGGCGACTGCTGAATATACGGACGAGTCGGGAAACACCCGCAGCAAGGTGAATTTGTTCATGGATGGTCCGGAAGTAATGAATTTCACTTTATCCTCTGTACCCAAGGTTTTTCGCCAGCTTCTTGAGTCGGCGGGGAAAACCATAGACGAAGTTGATCACGTCATATTCCATCAAGCCAATCAATTCATGCTGGAAGCATTACGAAGAAAAATAAAAATTCCTCCAGAGAAATTTATAATAGAGATGGATACTGTAGGTAATACAGTTTCTTCTACCATTCCAATCGCCATTGCCCGCGCCAAGAAAAGCGGACAAATAAAAGCAGGCGACACTGCGCTGCTATTAGGTTTTGGAGTTGGGTATTCGTGGGGAGGAACTATTGCTGAATTGTTTTAGATTAATTAAAGAATTGTCAATTTTAAAGAAAGCCCTGTATGAATGAATTTTTTGAAGGTATGGCAGAAATTCTGGAGATTGATACTGACAAAGTCAGCCCGGAACTTAACTTGGCCGACTATGCATGGGACTCTCTTTCGGTCGTATCCACAATGGCGCTGGTCGACGACATATACAACGTTATGCTGGATGGCCAGTCTTTGGCAAAATGTGAAAGAATCGCTGATATTCTTGCCCTTGTTGAAAGCAAGAAGGAGTAGCCATGTCGGGACAAAAATTTGAGTCCGGCCTCGCGGTAAAGCTGAGTAATTTTTCTGTAAAAGGCCTCGTATGCGCGGTGCCTAAAGAGGAAATTCAGAATGACGCCTTTTACGAAAAATTTGGCGAAGCTGCTGTAACAGACATCGTCAAGATGATCGGGGTCCATTCGCGCCGAAAAGCACATGACGACCAGACTGCCGCCGACTTGTGTCAATCTTCCGCCGAAGCACTGTTGAATGATCTAGGATGGTCTAGAGACAGCGTAGACGCTTTAATTTTTGTCACCCAGACGCCTGACTATCGGTTACCCGCAACTGCATGCGCACTGCAAGGACGATTGAAGTTAAGCAAGTCATGCATCGCATTTGATGTCAATCTGGGCTGCTCAGGCTACGTGTATGGATTATGGCTGGCAGCAAAACTGCTGGACAGCCAGTCCGTGAAAAGAGTACTGCTGTTAGCCGGGGAAACCCCAAGCAAGATTATCGACCCGAATGACCGTGCGACCGCCCTATTGTTTGGTGACGCAGGATCTGCCACGGCACTTGAGTTTGACGAAGATGCTGAAGATGCCCATTTCATTCTAGGTACAGACGGCGGCGGTGAACGGCACCTGATGATCGCCGAGGGTGCCAGTAAAAAATATAACGATGACGATCCGCGGTTAAAAAACACGGACACATCCCGTTTATTTATGGACGGTGGAGAAGTTTTTAATTTTACGCTAAGAAGCGTACCGCCCCTGGTCAATGATTTACTGGCGTTTTCCGGACGAGATAAAGCTGAAGTGAATGCTTTTCTTTTTCATCAGGCAAATAACTTCATGCTGAAGCACATCATAAAAAAAACAAAGCTTCCGGTTGAACGCGCTCCCATTAACATCGACAGGTTCGGCAATACATCTAGTGCGACTATCCCACTTCTGATTACAGACCAGCTACCCTCCATCCCAGGGAACGGGGGGCCAGTCGCAATGATAGGCTTCGGTGTTGGCTATTCATGGTCCGCCGCCCTTGTTGACCTCGACTCTTTAGCAGTAAATAAGTTAATTGAAATCTAGAAATGATTTTTGACCGCGAACTCCTTAAGAATCATCGTATCCTGGTGACCGGGGCCTCCTCTGGAATAGGCAAGGCTACTGCCACGCTATTAGCGCATCATGGCGCGACTCTGATCATTACCGGCAGGGACCAAGTGCGTCTTGAAGAAACTTTGTCGTCGCTTGAAGGCGGCGAACATACTGCACAGACATTTGACCTGGCCGGTGAGGATGACATCTCGGATTTCATGAAAATGATCACTGCCAACGAGAAGCCACTTACCGGCGTTTTCCATGCTGCAGGCATTGGATTGGTACGTCCCTTGAAGTTGTCAAAGGCAAAGCAATTTGATGAAGTTTTTTCTTCCAGTGTCAAAAGCGCTCTTGCCCTTTCTCGAGGCGCGGCAATGCGAGGAGTAATGCAAGACAACTCGGCTATCGTCTTTATGTCGTCTGTCGCGGCACAAAGCGGGCAAACCGGTATGAGCATCTATTCTGCAGCGAAAGCTGCCATTGACGGCATGGTAAAGTCTTTAGCAGTGGAATTTGCGCCACGCCGTATTCGTGTCAACAGTATCGCAGCTGGTGCCGTAGTCACTGAAATGCATCAGCGCTTGGTTACCAGCAGTCCTGATGCTTCAGTGCAGGCGTACGAAGATAAGCATTTGCTTGGTTTTGGTCAATCTATAGATATCGCCCAGATTGCTGCATTTCTGCTGTCGGATGCCGGTCGTTGGATCACCGGCGCCACATGGTCGGCAGACGGTGGTTACCTGGCTCGTTAAGGAGTAAGAATTGAAAAATATCATCATCGCTGGCGCGGGCGGATTCGGCAAAGAAATCGCTACTTTGCTGGAATCTGCCGTTGTATCTGAAAATATCCGCATCGGTGGATTCATAGACGATACGCTGCAGGCTGCACCCGCGCTGAATGAACGCTATCCCTACCCGGTGCTTGGGAAAATTACCGAGTACAAACCCGCCCAAGGTGACGTTTTCATTATCGCCATCGGAGATCCGAAAGCCAAACTCTCCATAGCTGAAAGCCTGGAGTTGCGCGGAGCGGAATTTTTTAACTTCATTCATCCCACCGCGATTATTGCAAGAACGGCGAAGCTAGGCAAAGGGATTATCCTCTGCCCTTTTTCAGTGGCCTCTTCTGACAGCCACATTGCAGATTTTGTGACAATCAATAATTATTCGGGCGCCGGGCATGACGCTTCGCTTGGTAAAGGAACGACGGTCAGCTCCCACGTAGATATCACCGGCTATGTAAAAATAGGAGAAGCGGTATTTATCGGTTCGAATGCGTCAATCTTGCCTGGCGTTGAAGTAGGCGCATTTGCCAAAATAGGCGCAGGGGCCATTGTCGTAAGACGCGTTAAGGAGGGGGCTACTGTTTATGCTGCGCCTGCGAGAACTCTGTGAACAAAAATAAGCAACTACGAGATTCATTTTGGCACCTGCTTTGCCATAGAACTGAACTGCCAGAGTCGGGAAACTTCCTCAAATTGAACTGGCTGGACGAGGAGGTTTCCTTGTTCAATGACGGAGGGGAGATCGTCGTATTTGATAATCTTTGCCCTCACAGAGGCACCCGTTTTTTCACAAAGTTACATGGCGCAGGAGCAATCAGCTGTCCCTATCATGGCTGGTCATATCGTTCGGGCGCTATGCATATTCCCTGCAAAGAACAATACGATCAAGCGGAAATAAGCAAGGCAGGCTTGAATTTCCTAAAAAGCGACTGGTGTGGTGATTTTCTATTTGTCTCCATCAGCCCCTCCTTCACGCTTGAAGAGCAGTTGGGCGCTGAATTTGAGCACCTCGCTTCAATTTCTTTTGATATCGGCGGGCGATCTGATTTTGACGCCTATACGTATGAGTGCGACTGGCGGATTGCCATTGAAAATGGCTTGGAGCCCTTACATGTGCCCTATATTCATGCAGATACTCTTGGACAATTGAATTTATCTGATCCAAAGAATGAATACACACATTGGAACTCCGCTGTCTATTTTTCTATTGGTGATGCAGCGACTCACAAAAAAATGCGTTCAATAAAGAAATTATTCAGTATTGAGGAACAGTTCGAAGGGTATATGAGCATCTATCTCTTCCCTTTTACGATGCTGTCATCCACTTTTGGTTATTCTTATTCACTTCAAAATTTCTTTCCTTCGGCAGAAAAAAATAAAACCTTCTTCTATAGCAGATTACTCAATGGTGTAGCAAAAAGTCCCGCAGCGGCCGACGCACTACACCATTTTTTCGCATCGTCAGCAGCGATAAATCGGCAGGTCTTTAAAGAGGACCACGAGATTTGCAAACGTATTTCCCCCAATTTTTATGACGAGGGCAGGGCTAAGTTGCTTTCTAAAGACGAAGAGAAAATAGCGCATTTCAGGCAGTGTCTGAAGAAGTCATTCGTCTGACATATATGCGAACACACTTATTTGAGCATCAGACAACGGATGTCAAAGGAACTCGATTCGATGGCATCATTCGGTTTAAAGGCTAATGGACGTACCATCAAGCTGCCTCTAGAGAAAACGCCATCCGCGTCCCGGAAAAATCAATCACATCGCCATCCGTCAGCCTCATAGGCTGCCCGTCGATCGCACGCTCATTCACCTTGGGGAAGGCAGCGCCCTCCACGTGAGCGATGTAATAGCCGTGCTCCTGCCGCGTAATGGCAGCGACCAGCACGCCCGGGCTACCCAGGGTGGTGACCGGTTTGTTCAATACCAGTTCCCTGCCTGCATTCGCACCTGTCAGCACCTTGATTTTGGCGGCAGGCAGAGCGGCTGCAGATTGTAAGGAATTTGCTTTCAGCGGCGGCAAGGCCTGGCGGACAGGTTGATCCGGCTCCAGCTTGACGCGCAGCTTGTATTTGCCGATATCGATCACGTCGTCGTTCTGCAGCATGTGCTTTTTGATCGGCTGGCCGTTGATCATCGTGCCATTGGTGCTGCCCAGGTCGAGGATGAACGAGCCCTGCAGCGAAGTGTCTATTGCCGCATGCTGGCCGCTGACGGTCAGGTGGTCGATAACCACATCATTGGATGGCCGCCGGCCTATCGTAATGCGCGGCTTGAGCAGGCTCAGCTCTTGCTGGATCAGTCCGTTGTAGGTGACGATGATTTTGACCATTATCTGTGACGTGTACTTTCTCAATAACCGCAGCTTAACTGGCAAAAATATGATCGATAAAGGAACGCTGCCTCAGTGCCACGACACGGCATAAAACGACGGAGATATTGTCGCGTCCACCGTTGGCGTTGGCGTTACCGACCAGGGCCTGGCAGCACTCTTCAAGATTGGATGAATATTCAGTCATGATGGCATGAATTTCATCATGATTAAGCATGTCGGTCAATCCGTCGGAGCACAACAGGTAAATATCCCCCTCCTTCGCCGGATGCTCCAGGATGTCGATTTCCATTTCATGCTGCACGCCCACGGCGCGCGTAATCAGGTTCTTGATCGGAGAAAACTGCGCATGCTCCTCGCTGATCAGGCCGGCGTCTATCTGTGCCTGCAGCACCGAATGGTCGTGCGTGATCTGGCTCAGGTAATCGGCGCGGTAGCGGTAGGCGCGTGAATCGCCGACGTGGGCGACCAGCAACAGATCCTGGTGGAAATGAGCCACCACTACCGTGGTCCCCATGCCGGCATATTCAGAGTTGAGCTGGGCGGCTTCAATGACGGTATCGTTAGCAGACTGGATGGCATCGCTCATCCAGCGCTTCACCGTGTGGGCCGACGTAGGAAATACCTGCGCCCAGTGCGAGCGCAGCCGGGATTTGAGCGCTTTGCTGATGACATCGGTCGTGATGGTGCTGGCGACTTCGCCTGCGTTGTAACCGCCCATGCCGTCGGCGAGCACGACAAAGCCCGACTCGGTGCAGATTTCTATCGCATCTTCATTGTGCGTTCTAACCTGTCCTATGTCGCTGAGGCCGCTGAACTCTAATACGTGCTGAAAAGGCATGGATATGGGTAAACAATACAATAAAATTAGACGGTTTTCCTGTGCCTCACGCCTATGGCGCAAATCACAATGGCAAATGCACCCAATAAGCCAGGTACGCTAAGCTTAACACCAAGCAAGGGAATTGTTATAAACAGATAGGAAGAAGCGCCTGCTATAAAAGGCAATAACGCCACATCGGTACACGCCATGGCTGCACCAAGGTAACCCAGCAGTGCTGCACCCAGCGTGATAATCATTAGAAATTTCTGCATCAGCTTCAACACCAGCGTACTTCCCCAGACCACGACAGGGATGCTCACCAGAATGCCGAAGATGACCAGCACCAACTGGTTTTGTCCTTCGGCCTGCTGTGCGGCGCTCGCCACGGCCAGCACGTTGTCCATACTCATGACCAGATCCGCGATCATGATCGTCCCGATCGCCGTCAGCAGCTGGCCTGCGGCAGGAATGGCATCGTGCGCATTCCCATCTTCCTTTAACAGCCGGTAGGCAATCCACAGCAGTAATATTCCCCCCGCCAGCTTCACGTAGGCGAGCTGCAGCACGGTGACGGCAAACGCCAGCAGTGCGACGCGTATGCCCACGGCGCCTATGGTTCCCCACACGATGCCGCGCAAGCGCAAGTGGGGAGGCAAATTCCTGCAAGCGAGGGCAATGACGATTGCGTTGTCGCCGCCCAGCAATATGTCGATCAGGATGATCTGGCCGACTGCCCACCAGTTAAGGTCGAGGAAAAACTCCATAGACATGCATACGGGATGTTATTTAAACATTAAGAATAACGCACTACGGCAGCAGCTATCGCTGCCATCCGGTCGCCATCTATTTAAAGGTAAAGCGCCTCGTGGAGTCTGTACGATGAGTAGCACAATGCAGCAAGCGTTTTTTCGGCGAACATAAAAAAACAGGGAGCCTGAGCTCCCTGCATGTTCACCTAGCTGAAAAGCTTACAGCATCGCTTTCAGCAAACGCGCCATTTCTGACGGGTTCTTGGTTGCTTTAATGCCGCATTCTTCCATGATGTCCAGCTTGGCTTGTGCCGTGTCGGCGCCACCAGAGATCAGCGCACCGGCGTGGCCCATACGCTTGCCCGGAGGAGCTGTCACACCAGCGATGAAGCCGACGACTGGTTTTTTCATGTTGTCGCGTACCCAGTAGGATGCATTGGCTTCGTCAGGACCGCCGATTTCGCCAATCATGATCACAGCATCAGTGTCAGGATCGTCGTTGAACGCCTTCATGATGTCGATGTGCTTCAAGCCGTTGATAGGATCGCCGCCGATGCCGACTGCCGAAGACTGGCCCAGACCCAATGCTGTCAGCTGGCCGACTGCTTCATACGTCAGCGTACCGGAGCGGGAGACTACGCCGATACGACCCTTGCGGTGGATATGGCCAGGCATGATGCCGATCTTGATTTCGTCAGGAGTGATCAGACCAGGGCAGTTAGGTCCGAGCAGCTTGGTTTTGCTGCCGGATTTTGCCATGCGGTCTTTCAGCATCATCATGTCGCGGACAGGAATGCCTTCAGTGATGCAGATTGCCAGATCCAGGTCGGCTTCCACCGCTTCCCAGATAGCTGCCGCCGCACCTGCAGGAGGCACGTAGATAACCGAGACAGTCGCGCCCGTTGCGGCCTTGGCTTCACTGACGTTGGCGAAAATAGGAATGCCTTCGAAGTCTTCACCGGCTTTTTTCGGGTTTACGCCGGCGACGAAGCAATTCTTGCCGTTGGCGTAGTCACGGCACATGCGTGTGTGAAACTGGCCGGTCTTGCCGGTAATACCTTGGGTAATGACTTTTGTGTCTTTATTGATCAGGATAGACATATCTTTTCCTTGCGATTATTTAGCTTGGGCTGCAGCGGCAACAACTTTCTGCGCTGCTTCTTCCATGGTGTCTGCAGCGATGATAGGCAGACCGGAGTCAGCCAGCATCTGTTTGCCGATCTCTTCATTGGTGCCCTTCATGCGGACCACCAGCGGCACTTGCAGCGACACGGCCTTGGATGCGGTGATCACGCCTTCGGCGATGACGTCGCAACGCATGATGCCGCCGAAAATGTTGACCAGGATGGCTTTCAGGCCTGGGTTTTTCAACATGATCTTGAAGGCTTCAGTCACTTTTTCAGCAGTTGCACCGCCGCCTACGTCCAGGAAGTTGGCAGGTTCGCCGCCAAACAGCTTGATCGTATCCATCGTCGCCATCGCCAGGCCGGCACCATTCACCAGGCAGCCAATATTGCCGTCCAGGGAGATATAAGCCAGGTCGAATTTGGATGCTTCGATTTCTGCTGGATCTTCTTCATCCAGGTCGCGGTAGGCAACGATTTCCGGTTGACGGAACAGCGCGTTGGCATCGAAGTTGAATTTTGCATCCAGCGCGATGACTTTGCCGGAGCCGGTCAAAATCAAAGGATTGATCTCTGCCAGCGAGCAGTCGGTTTCCATGAAGGCTTTGTACAAGCCTTTCAACTGGGTGCGTGCATCGACGATGGAGGCTTCAGGTACGCCAATTTTACGAGCGATGTCGTCGGCTTCGCCGTCTTGCAGGCCAGCAGTCGGGTCGATCGCAATCTGGTGGATCAGCTCAGGGTGCTTCTCAGCCACTTCCTCAATGTCCATGCCGCCTTCGCTGGAGGCCATCAGGACCACGCGCTGGCTTACACGGTCGGTCACCATACTGACGTACAGTTCTTTTTTGATGTCCGCGCCTTCTTCGATCAGCAGGCGGCGTACTTTCTGGCCTTCAGGGCTAGTCTGATGGGTTACCAGCTGCATGCCAAGAATCGCATTGGCGTATTCACGGACTTGTTCCAGGGACTTTGCCACTTTAACGCCGCCGCCTTTACCGCGACCGCCCGCATGGATCTGGGCTTTGACAACCCATACCGGGCCGCCTAGCGTCTCTGCTGCTTTGACCGCTTCATCAACGGACAGACATGGAATACCGCGCGGTACTGTCACTCCGAATTTGCGGAGGATTTCTTTACCCTGATACTCATGGATTTTCATACGAGTTCCCTTCAGACACTGAGGTAGTAATAATAAAAATTAATCGTAAAAATAAAACAAACGTAGTTAGACTAATTAACTAATTTGCGGAGGACGGTTTAATCGCCCACCGCGGGTAATATTGCGCAACCGCCGGCCCATCCAGGCGCAGCGCATGGCAACGGTCAAGCTGAAACGGCTGCTTGGCTTGCTCTGAACTGCTCGCCCCGTCGCGCGTATCAATAATTTCGCCGGCAAAAGCCTGCACTGCAGCCGTCGGCAATACTTGCGCCATTTCCGACAAATGCGTGCAGCCCTGAATACCAGACATCCTTTCCTTAACACCCTGACGGAACTGTTTCATCAAGTTCAAACCAATCAGCTTTTTATAATCCGGACCTATCGTGTCGCAAAAACCAGGATAGGGAACGGCGTCCGACACAGCCTCGGCATCGACAACATTGAAGCTGGTATCGATGGTGATGCGCAGGGTAAGGTCGTGCAAGGCTGAGCCGGTGGGAAGAATCCCCGAAGCGAGTTTGATATCGCGGGTTTTCGTATCGGTGATGTGAGCGTCAAGATCCCACAAGCCGTCGTCACGGGCAAACGCCTCGATAGTGATTGCGCGCGTATGCTTTAACGCACGACGGGATGTGGATGGTGATAAGGGCATGATGCCTGCAGGCGGCTATTAATATAAAAGAGCCACAATTGCGTGTCGTTACCGCAGTTTCTACGATAACAGCCGCTCTTGCGGCGCTGCAAAAAACCATAGGAGTTTAGCACAGCTAGCCTGCCAACTCACCTGCGATGTCAGTTTTCCGCGTTTTGCGCCGCAGAAAACGATGTGTAGCGATTAAGTTTTGATAGAAAATTTGCCGGGATTTCAAGACTCCGCTACAAATCAATCCTCTTCATCCTCACGCGGAGCGCGCATGGCTGCCTGTATTGCCCGGCTGGAAAACCCCCGCTGCTGTAAAAATCTTGCCTGTTTTGCACGCTCGACGTGTTCGGTAGGTGCTACCGGATATTTTCTGTGCAGCGTGTCGACGGCCCGCTCCGCCTCCGATTCAACCAACTCCACCTTGACCCGGCTGATTTCCTCTCCGGGCAAGCCATGACTTTGCAGTTCCGCGATAATACGATTATTGCCGAATCGGGCCGAACGCCGGTTGACCAGCGAATCGGAAAAACGCTCCGCGGACAAATATTTGGCAGCCTCCAGCATGTCCAGCAAAGCCGGAATATCGTCCTTCTCTTCTGCGTAGCGAGACAGCTTGCGCTCCAGCTCCATACGGCTGTGCTCCCGCATAGACAGATATCGCAAGGCTCTCGCCTTCAGGCTGATCTGCAGTTTGGCCATATTCCCGGATCAATCACCTAGATTAACGATAAATAAAATCAAATTTACGGCCCCAAAAACCAAAACCGGCCATATCGCTCAGATATGGCCGGCACGGTAATGTAGCATCAGGCAGGCAAATCGCTTGCGGCCTAAGCCAAACAGGATTTAAGCGCTTACTTTTTCCGGTAACAAAGGCACGCCCAGGCCGTCGCGAACCTTGTTTTCGATTTCATAAGCCAACTCAGGGTGCTCTTTCAGGAAGTTACGTGCATTGTCCTTGCCCTGGCCGATTTTTTCACCGTTATAGCTATACCACGCACCCGCTTTTTCAACGATCTTGGCATCGGCGCCCAAGTCCAGAATTTCACCTTCACGGGAAGTGCCTTCTCCATACAGAATATCAAAATGCGCTTCCTTGAATGGAGGTGCTACCTTGTTCTTGACGACCTTGACCTTGGTTTCATTGCCGATCACTTCATCGCCGGCCTTGATGGAGCCGGTGCGGCGAATATCCAGCCGCACAGACGCGTAGAATTTCAATGCATTGCCGCCAGTCGTTGTTTCCGGGCTGCCGAACATCACGCCGATCTTCATCCGGATCTGGTTAATGAAGATCACCAATGTGTTGGTACGCTTGATGCTGCCGGTCAGCTTGCGCAAAGCCTGGGACATCAGGCGTGCCTGCAAGCCTGGCAAAGAATCGCCCATATCGCCTTCAATCTCGGCGCGCGGCGTCAATGCCGCCACAGAGTCGATAACCACCAGGTCAACACTGCCCGAACGCACCAGCGCATCCGTAATTTCCAGCGCTTGCTCACCAGTGTCAGGCTGGGAAATCAGCAAGTCGGACAAGTTCACACCCAGCTTCTGCGCATACCCCACGTCCAGCGCATGTTCGGCATCGATAAATGCGCAGGTGCCGCCCAGTTTTTGCATTTCTGCAATCACCTGCAGCGTCAGCGTCGTTTTACCGGAAGATTCAGGACCGTAAATTTCCACAACCCGACCACGCGGCAAACCGCCCACACCTAGAGCAATATCCAGTCCTAAAGAACCAGTAGACACAACCTGCACTTCCTCCACAACCGCGCCGTCGGCCATGCGCATGACCGAGCCCTTGCCAAACTGCTTTTCAATTTGCGCCAGCGCAGCAGCTAAAGCCTTGCCTTTTTCAGAGTTATCCGGTTTTCTGTCGTCCATAAATTCTTTCAGGTGTGGTGCACGGCGTATCGAGGAAACTTGTCGACCATGCAATTTAAAATAAATCGATCAAATAAGCGAATCTGCTTCGCCCTAATTTTTTGCATCTGGCGACACTGTATAAAAAAACAGTGCTTTATGCAAGCACCAAATGAAAAAAATTGGCATTTTCTGTTTCATGCAGATTTTTTACAGGTTGCACCGCTCCCGGGCCTACTTTTCCACCCCCGCAGTCAGCCTGAAAACAGGTAATTACCCGCGCTTAGGTACATCTATCCCTGTGATGACAGCCGGCCGCGCCATGAATGCCTGATACACCCGCATTACGTTAGGGAAATTCTCCATGCCAACCAATTCACTGGCTTCGTAGAAGCCGACCAGTGTACGCACCCATGGGAAAACCGCAATATCGGCGATGGTGTACTGCTCACCCATGATCCAGTCGCGTCCATTAAGGCGCTGCTCCAGCACATTCAGCAGGCGCTTCGCTTCGCCGATGTAACGGTCCCGCGGGCGTTTGTCCTCATACTCCTTGCCCGCAAATTTATGGAAAAACCCCACTTGGCCGAACATGGGGCCGATACCGCCCATCTGGAACATCAGCCACTGTATCGTTTCATAGCGGCCAGCGGCATCTTGCGGTATCAGCTGGCCGGTTTTCTCGGCCAGGTACAGCAGTATGGCGCCGGACTCAAACAGCGCCAGCGGCTTGCCGCCTAGACCGTTGGGATCCAGGATAGCGGGGATTTTATTGTTCGGGTTCAGCGACAGGAATTCCGCGGACATCTGGTCGTTCTTGTCGAAACTGACCAGATGCGGCTCGTATGCCAGGCCAATTTCCTCCAGCATCACGGATACCTTAATCCCGTTGGGCGTGGGTAATGAATACAGTTGAAGCCGCTCAGGATGTTGCGCGGGCCATTTCCCGGTGACAGGGAATACGGAGATATCGTTCATGGTCTTCCTTCCAGGCTATTAAAAGAGTAGCTGGATTATCCCCGAATCACAGCATGCGTGCTGGCAGTGCCCCGGATGCAATGGTTTCTCGGCCACCGTCGTAGCCATGGCAAAAAAATAAACAATAAAAAATGCTCCGGACCACGAGGCCAGGAGCATGCTGGATGAGACTGAACCGACACTTAACGCTGCGGGCATGTCCCGCAGCTGGTTTCTGCCATTAGCCGCCGAAGCTGTATTCAGTATTGTGGCTGCCATTTTTGGCGGCTTTGATTGCCTCCGCCTTGACATCGTCACGGCTAACGGTGCTGCTTGTTTTGCCGACAGTCGAGACATACTCTTCACCACCTATCAATTGGCCTTCCGCACGGGCTTGGACCAGTTCCGCACGCACTTCCGCTTTGGTTTTGCTGCTGGCAGCGGTTTTGCTGAAAGTATTGGGAATCGGGAAGCTGGCATATTCTTCACCGCCGACTTGATAACCAGAGGCAAATGCTGTTGCGCCTGTCAGTGCCAAAACAGCTGCTGCGATAACTTGGGTTGCTTTCATGATCGTTCTCCAAAATAGTTAAATAAGATAAGTAGCTCATTACGTCGTCTATTCATTCCGACAGGCCGGCAGATTGTGTCAATCCATCCGGCCTCGTTGAGTCGTGCACTTATCCGCTTAATTTTGCTGGCTGGCGTGTCGTGCTCATCGATGACTGCAGTGTAGTCATGACGCCCTTTTCGATAAAGATAGCAAATGAGAATAGATCGTTCCCATATCCGCAACAATCGAAGATCGCGAATACCTTGAGCCTCTAGGCATGTCCGACGACATAGAGGATGACGCTCAGGGCATTGGCATCTTTCAGGAAAGCAGGACAGGTGACATTATTCTGTGCAACAGCTTTTCACGAAACTCGCTCCGTGAAACTTAAAAGCCGTGCAGCGAGGCGAATTGTTCGAGGGAAGCTTTCGGCATGCGCGGGCGCCGTTTCGCCCAATCCGGATCACCAAAACCCATGGACATGCCGCAGACCACCAGCTCCTCCGGAGCCAGGGGCAGGTTGTCACGGATAACAGCATGGTAGCGAGAAAAAAATTCCTGCGTGCAGGTGTCCAGCCCTCGCGCTTTTGCCGACAGCATAATGTTCTGAATGAACATACCCAGATCAAGCCAGCTGCCTTTTTCAAGGCGCCGATCGATCGTAAAGATCAGGCCCACTGGCGCATCGAAGAAGCGGCAGTTTCGCACAGTCTGTGCCGCGCGTGCGGTGGCATCGTCGTGTGAGATGCCCAGCGAGCCATAAAAGACCGAACCGAATTCCTGCCGGCGTGAAACGAACGGCTCCGGCAAGGGATTCGGAAAGTAGTGATATTCGGATGAATGATCGCCGGGCGCAGTTTCGTGCGCGGCAGTGATGGCGTCTGCCAATCCTGTTTTCGCCGTTCCTGCCACGGCATAGACGCGCCAAGGCTGTACATTCGCACCTGTGCCCGCATAACGCGCAGCAGCAAGAATGCCGGTGACGGTCTCAAGATCGACTTCGCGATTCAAATAGAAACGATTGGCAAATCGGCTCATCATGATTTGCTCGACTTCAGGTAATTCTTTCGATAACGTGGTTTTATCACCAGCCATATTTTATAGTCCGATCATTTGATGTGGGGGTTCAGATATTTTAAATTGCAGCATTAGACAGAATTCATCGCTCCCAATGGGAGCTCAGGATGATGCTGCAGAGATTCACCCGCTGGAAGTTCTGATCCTTGTAGGCAAGGAAATCATCGTTGAAAGTGCCAAAGGTACTCTGAGGCCGATGTTCCATCCCGTGATAAAACGCATCAATCATTTTGTGGGCAAAGTCGGGCCCGCGAGGATATTCGGTGACTACCGCTGCGCGCTGTTCGTCCGTGAACTGCTCAAAGCCGCGTCCAGCCACATCCATTCCCGCACCGGCCTGCAGCAGGGCGATCTCCGAATGCATATGCTCCGGTATGCCAGGCGTCGTATGGAGAGCGACGGCGTTCCACACTTTTTCTATGTCTCCCTCGGAGATCTTATGGCTACGCAGGAAGTCACGCGCGGCATTCGCGCCATCCACTTCGAAGCGAAGCTGGCTTTCCCGGTAAACCGAAGTCAGGCCGAGATCGTGGAACATCGCCGCAACATAAAGTAACTCCGGATCAAAACTCAAGCCCTTTCGTTTTCCAAGCAGCGCGCCCCAATAATAGACACGGGTAGAATGGGCAAACAGCAGTTCGCTTTCGGTGTCGCGTATCAGTTGCGTCACCTCGCGTGCCACCTTGCTGTCAGGAATTTTTACGTTGAAAATGTCGTTCGTTGCCATGGTTTTCTCCTCTATGATCTTGCTTACTTCTCTGTGTAATCAGCAGGCCTGCGCTCGCTAATATTCAGCGGGAGGCTGGATGTCGTAAGAGATACGGCCTGCCGGCAGGAAAAAGAGCGCAATCAGTGCCCCACCCTTCACTTCCGGATAATGGTGGCTGCCCGGCGCAGGCGCTGTCCACCCGGCTTCGCACCAGCCGCTGGGGCCGGCAAGCATGGCTCCCTTCGTAATGGGAATAACCATGTTCAATTCCCCATAAGGGTGGGCATGGTAGTCGCCGCGGAATGTTTTCGCTATGCCTGAAAAAGATTCACCAGGTTCGCGGCTGTCCATATAGACCGCTGTAACGCTGAAATAAAACGTTTCTGCAGCTGGTTCGCAAATTCTGCTGCGCCGGTAGCGTTGACCATTGATTTCGATGTTCGCAGCCCACCCCTCTTCAACACCAGCCTTGATCAAGACGGCAAGCTCGTCATACAGACTGCTGCCCGGTCCATAGGTCTTGTTCAGCCACTGCTCGACATCGATGCCGGCCGTCATGTCCTTGACCTCGGCGAGAAAACCTATGCTGCGTTTTATAAGTTCATCACGTTTGTTCACTGCATTCTCCATAACATATCTATTAATCGCCCTCATTACGGCCCTAATCCCCGTCGAACCCGAAAAAGGATGTGAAAGATCCAAGTTCTTCGCGTGGAAGCCTGAGCGAATTTACCGGCGCAGCGGGGTCGCCATAGCCCATTGACATACCGCACACGACGACTTCGTGCAGGGGAATATGCAAGTGCCTGCGGATGATGGAGTGATACTTTGCAAAGGAAATTTGGGGACAGGTATCCAGGCCGCGCGCCTTTGCGGCGATCATCACGCTCTGCAAAAATATTCCATAATCAAGCCAGCTGCCGCGTTCAAGGGCGCTATTCATCGTAAAAATAAAACCGACCGGTGCCCCGAAAAACTGGTAATTCCTCCCGGTTTGTGCGTCGCGCGCTGCCTGGTCTGTGCGGCAGATACCCAGGCTTTCGTAGTATCTCGAAGCGAAATCCTCGCGCCTGCAAGAAAATTCTTGCGCAAGGGTGTCCGGAAAATGCTTGTACGACGCAGTGTGCTCGGCAGCGCGGCAGCAATGCGCATCGAGAATTTCCTCACTCAATTTTTTCTTGGCTTCCCCAGCAACGATGTACACGCGCCAGGGCTGGATATTCGAATTACTCGGCGCTGCCCGCGCAACATCCAGGATCTCGGCGACCAGCTCTTTTTCCACAGGAATATCCAGAAAACACCGAACGGCCCGCCTCCCCCGAATCGCTTGGTCGACTGCCGCGCTCACATCCATCTCTTCCCGTTGATTCATGATTCTCTTTCTCAAGAAGCAGGCTGGTATTGCGCTGTCCAGCAATCGTCGCTTTTTTCAGGGCGGCTAAATCATTGCAGGCAATGCATATAAAAAAGAACACCATCCACTCTTATCGAGATTTTTTACGACCCTGGACAGGATTTTTGCATGAGACTTTTCAGATGGAAAGCGACCTTTCTGCAAGACAGATATGCACAAAATTCAATTCACCTTTCCCCGGCCTCCCGGGACTTGCCGACCAGGGCTTTGTGCTGGTGAGAAACAGCAGAGTCCTGGCACTTTCCATGAAGAAAATGGATGAAATGCTGTAAGCTTGTGTGGACAATTGTTGGCTTATTCATTGCTTGGAACTGTAAAAATGATCTCTTTTGACCGGCTCGATCTGAACCTCCTCCGGATATTCGACGCAGTCATGGAAGAGCGCAGCGTTCTCCGGGCGAGCCAGCGCCTGCATTTAAGCCAGTCTGCCGTCAGCCATGCACTATCGCGCCTGCGGGAAAGCGTTGGGGAGGATTTGTTCATCCGCACCAGCAACGGCGTGAGGCCGACCGATTTCGCTATGGAAATCAGCCATCCATTGCGTGCTGCCCTGCAAAGCATGCACGGCGCACTGTCCCGCGCAGCATCGCCTTTCCAGCCAGGAAGCATCAGCAAGACATTTGTAATTGCCGCAAACGACTACGTGTCCGCCATCCTGCTGCCGCGCCTCAATCACATGCTATCCCGGTCGGCGCCCGGCATAGACCTCGTGATACGGCCGTCAACGCGGCTTGACCTGGCTGAACAGATAGATCTTCGGCGCATCGACATTGCCATCGGGACGTTCAGTAGCATCCCTGAACGCCTGCACTCCCAATTGCTGATGCAACAGGACGAGGTGCTGATATGTCGAAATGGGCATCCGATTATGGCGGGCAAGATGTCCATGGCCGCCATGGCCACTTATCCGCTCGCTGTCGTTTCACTGGGGGGGGAGGAAGATGGAGCGGTCAGCGGCTTTATCCTGGAACGGGGACTCGCGCGGCAATCGGAGATGTACGACAGGCCGGCGCTTGAACAGGCCCTGCTGCAGGCCGATGTACAGATACGCAGCCAGATGACGATCCCGCATTTTCTTGCGATACCGTCGTTGCTGGAAAACAGCGAACTGGTAGCGATTGTTCCGCGGCCGCTCGCAACGGTTTTTGCACGCACCTACCCTCTTGCGATCCTGCCGCTACCGTATCCGGTTGGCCTTCAGCGCCTGGATCTCGTCTGGCATTCCCACAATGATCTTGATCCGGCGCACTGCTGGCTGCGTGCCCAACTATGCGAAGCTGCCGGCGCAGACATCGTGCGGAAGATGCAGGCTTAGGCGGCCGTAGCGGGAAAATATCGGCTCCCCGATACACCTAGGCCCGGCAATACTACAGGCCGGGCCGGTATTTCTGCTTTCTTCGGCGCGAACGCTTCAGTTGGCTGCCTCGTACACGAGCTTGCCGTCGACAATCGTCTGCAAAGGCTTGATATCCTTGATCTTCTCGTCAGGGACGGACAGGTAGTCGGCGGAAAGAACGACCATGTCGGCGAACTTTCCTGTCTCAATCGAACCCTTTTTGTTTTCTTCGAAGGTGTAGTACGGGCCCGCATTCGTGTACAGGCGCAGCGCCTCTTCACGCGTTACGGCCTGGTCCGCCCCATAGACACGTCCGCGCGGGTCTTTGCGGGTTACCATCACATACATGCCGACAAAGGGATTGAGCATATTGACGGGGTTATCGGTGCCTGCTGCGGTCCCCTCCAGTCCCAGCGTATCAAGCAGCAGCCTGGTCGGAACCGCCCGGTTGGCAAGCTTTGTGCCCATGAAGCGTTCAACGGTTCCCGCCTTGTCCCACATGAAAATATTCTGTGCGTCGACGCGTACGCCAAGCTTCCTGGCCCGGACCACCTGCTCGGGGGTAATCAGGCTGGCATGGATAAGGATAAAACGCTTGTCTTTCAGGCTGCTGTCCTTGCTCGCCTCTTCATAAGCATCCAGCGCCAGGTCGATGGCTGCATCACCGACGACATGCGTGCCGACCCGCCAGCCATATTGATTGGCCAGCCGCACATTCCGTTTGTAGACTTCAGGGTCGGTCGCCAGCATGCCGTGGTTATGGGGGTCATCGGCGTAGGCATCCCGGATGTAGGCAGATTTCAGCGACATGCCGCCGTCGGCAAACATCTTGATGCCTGCGGTACGTACCCAGTCATTGCCTATATTGTCCTTGAACTTTGCGGCCTTGAGCATCTGTTCGAATTCGGCAGAACTCGCCGCGCGCGTCAGCCACATCGTGCCGGTGCGTACAGAAGCCTGTTTGCGTTCGGCAACCGCAAAATAGACGCCTACCTGTTCTTCCGTCATCGCAGCGTCAATCGTGCTGGTAATGCCTGAACGGTTGTAGATACGCTGCGCAGCGATGGTTTGCGCCACCAGTTCTTCGAAGGTCGGGCTGGGTATCTTATTTTCTACTAGCTCTATTGCGGTTTCTTCCAGCACACCGGTCGCATCGCCGTTGGCATCGCGATAGATTTTTCCACCCACGGGATCTTTCGTATCCCGTCCTATGCCTGCAAGTTGAAGTGCCCTGCTGTTGGCCATCGCAAAATGACCGACCGTCTGCACGTATACCGGATTATTCGGCGCAGCCGCATCCAGCTCCTGCCGCGTGAGATAGCGCTGCTCTTTCAGCTGGGACGGCGGATGCCAGCGGCTGGTCTGTACCCAGGCCCCTGACGGCACTTTTTTGGCATTGATGAATTCCGCAATGATGGCCTGCGCCCCGGACACCGTTTTTGCGTTGATGACTTGCGCGGTAGTTTCCGCGGTACCGGCGCCGTTCATGTGGCTATGGCTATCCATGAGGCCGGGAATAACCGTCTTGCCTTGCAAATCCACCAAGCGGGTGGCGGGTGCAACATACCTCTTCATGTCGGCGGATGACCCTACGCCGATAAACTTGCCATCCTTGACCGCCACTGCCTGCGCAAGAGAAAACGACTTATCCGCGGTAATGAACTTGCCGTTGACGTACACGGTGTCTGCTGCTGTTGCCGATGGTGCAGTGGCATTCGTACTGCATGAGGCAAGCAGGGGGATGGCCGCGACCAAGGCTACAGCCGCAGTGCCGGCCAGAATATGCCGCCAGCCGCGGGCTCCGGTGAATCGGGTGGGAACGATGTTCGATGTCATTTTCAGGTCCTGTCCTTTGGTGTTAATGTTAGTGTTAGGGTGAAGGCGAAACGGCTCTTGGTGACTCCAGAGCAAAATATGATAAAAATACGTCCGTCATTTCAGGTCAATGGCCTTTGCGCGCGGCGAGAACAGGCCTGTCCGAAAGCTTCAAATATCGCGCGCGACAGTGGATCGATCGATACCGACACCTCAGGATGCCATTGCACGCCAAGCGCGAAATCACACCCCTCAACGCTGTATGCCTCGACCAGTTCATCCGGCGAGCGTGCCTCTACGAACAGCTTCGCTCCCAGCCTGTCAACGCCCTGCATATGCAATGAGTTAACCTGTACCGCACACTCTTTGGTAAGCCCGGACAGTATTCCACCCTGAGCAATGGCAACCCGGTGTTTGTACCTGTAGCGGTCGGCCAGGTTTTCGCCTGGGTCTTCCCGGTGATCAAGCCGGCCAGGTTTGCGATGGATGGCCGTGTCGAGCGTACCGCCGAACGCAACGTTCATTTCCTGAAATCCCCTGCAAATGGCAAGGACGGGAATGTCGCGTTCTGTCATCCGGCGCATCAGCTCCATTGAAATATGGTCTCTTTGCCGATCGAGAAGCATGTCCCCAGGCTCGCTGCCGCCGTATAGCAGGGGATCGACGTTCGATGCCCCTCCAGGGAACAGGACGCCGCTCAATGCCCTGGTGTACGGTTCAAGCTCGCGCAAATCCTCCGTTGCCGGGCAAAGTACCGGAATCACTCCCGCCACCTGGATCAGCGCCTTGATATAGCTGTGCTTGACGCCGTGGTAGTCATGCTCTCCGAGGAAAAAACGGTCGCACACTATCCCGACCAGCGGCGCCGCAGCTGATGTCTCAATCATGTCTTACTCTCATGAACCTGTCGCTATGCGGACGGGCAAGCCTCCGCGGGGAAATAAAACTCTGGCGCCGGTGCTACCGCTCCCGATACCAATTTTTGAGCAAACGCGAAGGTATCAAGATGCGGCCGGCGCAGCTCGAAAACGCTACTTCCCGGGGTCCTTGACGTTGGGCAGTTTGTCGAACTCGATATTGAAGAGGTCCTTGTCGCGCCGCTCTACCCGCCGGATATAGACGGTCTGTATGATGTCGCGCGTCTGCGGATCGATCATGATGGGGCCGCGCGGACTATTGAGCTTCAAGCCTTTCAATATTTCCATGGCCTTTTCGCCGTCCATCTGGCCCTTCAGGCGTTTGACGACTTCATAGATTGCCGCCATGCCGTCGTAGCCGGCAACCGCCATGAAGTTGGGTTTGATGCTGACCCCGAACTGGTTTTGATAACTTTTGAGGAAAGCCTTATTTTCGGCGGAGTCATGGGCCACAGAATAATGGCCTGCAGTAACGATGCCGAGCGCAGAATCTCCCATTACGTTCAGCAAGGCATCGTCCACTGCATCACTGGTCGAAATCATTTTGATGCCAGCCTTGTCAAGGCCGCGTTCACGGTAGCCGTGCACCAGCGCCGTCGCCATTTCGCCGGAAGGAACCCACATGAAGGCAGCATCCGGTTTCGCATCTTTAATGCGCTGCAGGAAAGGGCCGAAATCCGGATTTTTTAAGGGAACCGCGACTTCGCCGACGATGCTTCCACCCGCCTCGCTAAAGGTCTTCCTGAACTGGCTGGCGCCATCCTGGCCGGGGCCGTAATCGGCATAGAGCATGAATACACGCTTGATGCCATTTTTGGCCGCCCAGCTCGCAATGCCCATGGAGTTCTGTGCAATGGTCATGGAAGTGCGGACAATATACGGAGAGCGGCCTGTCAGCGTGGAGCTCGCGGCATTCATGACCACCATGGGAATTTTTGCCTGTGTCGCCACCGGGGCGGCAGCCAGCGCATTGGGCGTAAAGCCGAAGCCGGCAAAGAAATCCACCTTATCCCTAGAGGCAAGCTCCTGCGCCAGGCGTTTGGCCACTTCCGGGGCCGGGCCTCCCACATCTTTTACGATAAGTTCAATCTTGCGTCCGGCGACCGTGTCTCCATGTTCCTGCATATACAGCTTCATGCCATTGGTCATCTGCATACCGTATTCGGCCTGCGGTCCGGTCACTTCCACGATAACCCCCACCTTGACCGGATCCGCCGCCACGGCAAGCCGGGCCATCCCCATGATGCATACGGCCATCAACATTCGAATTTTCATTTCTCTCTCCTCTAGTAACTGTAATGAATGGTAAGACGCCAACCGTATCTGTCGCTTGCCGGCCCCCGGCTAAGCCAGCAGTTTTTTCAAATCAGCCTGCTCATCGCGAATCTGGTCGGGAGCCGGCGAAATCCCGGCGCCAAGTAACTTGCGCGCCAGCATGTGATCTTGCGGACGGTTAATGCTATCGACGGCAATCAGCAAGCCTGTACGGAAATAAAATACCGAGAAAGACTTTTTTTCGAAAGTACCGCGAACGATGAATTCATCCCACTGCGCGACCAGACCCGCCATCTGGAATTTCAGGTCGTATTGGTCCGACCAGAACCAGGGTACGTTGCGGTAGGGTTCTGTTTTTCCTGTAATCGAAGCGCCCGCCGCACGGGCCAGGTCATTGGCGCTCTGCACCGACTCAAGGCGAATAGCGCTTCCTTGCGGATACGCCCATGGATTGGGATAGGCCGCACAATCGCCGGCAGCGAAGATGTGTTCGTCGCTACTGCGGCCATGGATATCCACAACGACGCCGTTGTTCACGGCCAGCCCACTTTCCAGCGCAATTTCGACATTGGGGATGACACCGATGCCGACGACCAGCATGTCGCAATCGACCGAACTGCCGTCATCGAGTTCAACCGCCTCGACGACCCCGCTCTGTCCGCGCACGCCGGTGACCCGGCGCCCCATGCGGAATTGGACGCCATGTGCGGCGTGCACGTCGCGCACGAAGTCGGAGATCAGCGGCGGCGATACGCGGGACAGCAGGCGCGGCTCGGTCTCAATCAGCGTCACCTGCAAGCCGGCGGAGCGCAGGGAGGCGGCAACCTCCAGCCCGATAAAGCCGCCACCGACGATGACGGCACGCCTGGCTGTTTTGGTCGCCGTTCGCAGCCGCGTCGCATCGGCCAGATTACGCAGATAGTGGATGCCGCCCAGCGCCGCGCCAACACAATTCAATTCGCGGCAACGGGCACCGGTCGTCAATCCTACAAAGTCGTAGGCAAGCTTCTCGCCGCTTTCCAGCAGCACCTGGCGGTTATCCCGGTCCAGCTTGACAACGCGGGTAGATAGCAGAAGTTCTATCTTTTCCTCGGCAAAAAAAGCTTCCGATCTCAGTTGCGGACTCTTGCTGTCCACATCGCCCAGTAGAAATGCCTTGGACAGCGGCGGCCGCTGATACGGTATATGCGGCTCCTCTCCGATCAGCAGTATCCTGCCGCCGAACCCCTGCTCACGCGCGGACACCGCAAGCTGCACGCCGGCGTACGACGCACCAATGACGATCAAAGTCTTGCCCATGCCGTTCACCCTTGGCGTTCGGGTACATGCACCACCAGGCCATCCAGATCGGCGGTGATAACGATCTGGCAGCTGAGGCGGCTGGTCGCCCGCTGTTCCGCCGCCACGCCTTCGAGCAGCGCAAGTTCGGTGGGATCCGGCGCGGCAAGACGGTCGAAGAACTCCGGCGCCACATACACATGGCAAGTCGCACACGACATGGAACCGCCGCATTCGGCATCGATGCCCCTGACGTTGTTGTGGATGGCAGCTTCCATGACGGTAGCGCCGGCCTTTACTTCAAGCTCGCGGCGGGCGCCGTCCTTGAGTATGTAGGTGATATGGGGCATGGCTAATTCCTTTACAGCTTTTCATTGAGCGGGCAGATACGAATGAGTGCGATGCTAGAACACATTGAAGTACTCTTTCTGCTCCCACTCCGTTACTTCCATATTGAATCTCGCAATCTCGGCTTCCTTGATTTTGCAGAAATAATCGACAAATCCGGCGCCCAGCCCCTCTCGCAGACAGGCGTCGTTTCTCAGGCATTCAATGGCATCGGCCAGGGTATGCGGCAGATACTGCGCCGGGGTCTCATAAGGAGCATCGGCGGACGGACCCGGCTCCAGTTCCCGGTGAATGCCGTCAAGCCCTGACAGTACCTGCGAGCTGAAGTACAGATAAGGGTTGGCAGCCGGCTCCCCTACGCGGTTTTCCAGCCGCGTCGCATTGTCGTTGGCGCCGCCGAGAACGCGCACCATCACGCCGCGGTTGTCGCGCCCCCAGATCGCACGGTCGGGAGCCAGCGAATAGGCACGGTAACGCTTGTAACCGTTAATGGTCGGAGTGGAAAGCGCCGTTGCGCCGCAGGCATGCTCCAGCAGCCCTGCCATGTAGTGGCGGCCGAGATCGGACAAGTCTGCTCCCGGAGTCATCGGCATGAAGGCATTGCTTTTATCCTTGGAGTGAATCAGCGATTGATGCATGTGCCAGCCACTGGAAATCACGTTGGGGATACGCGGCCGGCACATAAAGGTCGCGTGATAGCCGTTGCGCTGGCAAATCTGCTTGACTGCGCTGCGGAACAGGATCATGTCATCCGCTATCTGCAGGCCGACAGCGGGCGCGAAGGTGAATTCGACCTGGCTCGGCCCATATTCGACTTCCAGCGAGCGCAAGGGAAGCCCCAGCTTGATAATATCCCGCCGGATCAGCTCAAGCACTGGATCTATCTGGTCATACCGGAGTTCGGTAAGGAACTGATAGCCATGCGACAGCAGGCTCACCTCCGGCGGTTCGCCAGGCTGCCCGGCATCCGCCGGCTGCATGCGCGGATCATTGACTTTAAAGATATGAAATTCGACTTCAAGACCCGCCATGAAATCATAGCCCTGAGACGACAGGCGATCCAGCGCATTCCTGAACAGCTGGCGTGTCGCAAAAGGCACAGGGCGGCCGTTCGAAAAGTACACGTCGCAAAGGAACCAGCCAGTGTGCGGCGCCCAGGGTAGCACTTTGAATGTGGTTGGGTCCGGTATCATCAATACGTCGGCCGCACCCTGCATTTCCGGCATGTCGAAGCCGCCGCCGGCCGAAAAGACGGGGAACACTGTCCTATGCGAAGTATCTTTGGCGAACATCGTAGTAGTCATGGTGACGCCGTTGCGCAAGGCATTGGCAGCCTCCTCCACTACCAGCGTTTTCCCTCTCAGTAAACCATGCTGGTCTGGAAAGGAAAACCGGATAATTTCAATATTTCTGGCCTTGAGTTCTTCAAGGGCATGCAGGGCGGCGGCATGTTGCGCCTCAGTCCACAGACCGAATTTTTCAACGAAGGACATAGATGTCTGTGCGCGACTCACGGCAAAGGCCGTCACCCGCGCTCCTCTCAATTAGTTTCTGGGATTATTTAAGCCCGCGCTGGGCCCACTCCGATGCTTGCCGGCGCTTCATGTCGGCCTCTTTCCAGTATTCATTCCATTTGCCTGCCGGACCTATACCGTCTATCGATGCAGGGCCTGTCAATGTCCGTGCTTTTTCCTCGTTGACCATCATCAGCGCCTTTTCGCCTGCCGCATTTTTGTCAATCGCCTCGATCAGCAGGCGGCGGAAGGCGATAATTCCTTTGTCCGTCGTACCCAGATGTTCGCGGGTCCTGTTCTGGATAGTCCCTTGCGATTCAATCGCCCATTGGTCATGGACATTGATGTCATTGCCCATGCCGGTATAGGTTTCATTCAACTGCTCTTCAACGCTGAAGCCGTACTGGTTCGATTTGTTCTTGCGTGGCTTGTAATCGGGAAGCTCATACAGGTTCAGGCGCTGCTGGCGCATCTGCTCTTTGTTGGTGGCCGCGCCGAAACTCGTGAAAATCGCATACCAGTAGCAGTTATGGTCGTCAATCGGCACATGCCATTGCGAGATCGTCATTTCCGAACTCATGGGAATGACAAAAGCCTGAGGGAATACAACGTTGGTGACGCGCACATGCGTCTGGCTCTCGCTCAACTCGCGCAGTGCAATCAGCTGCAAACCGTAGTCGGCGGGATTGACGTGGATTTCCGGACAGTCGTATTCGCGCAAGACCTTGGTAATCGGCATGTCGGAATCGGCGGATGCGCCGCGAAACTGCTTGCCATAACTCGCATCGGTATCCTCGTCCTGGAAAAACCGGTGCAGATAGGACGCGTGGGCCGGGTCTATGCCGACTTCGAGCGCCTGCAACCAGTTACATTCAAACAGGCCCTTGAATGCGAACGTATATTGATCCGGAGCGACAAAACAATCGAAATCCGGGAATGCAGGCGGCTCTCCGCTGCCAAGGTACGCAAACAGGATGCCTCCGCGCTCAGAAACAGGATAAGACTTCTGGTGTATGCGCTTGCACAAAGTGCTGCCCTGCGGCTCGGCGGGAGTTTCCAGGCACTGCCCTTTGCCATCAAACAGCCAGCCATGGAATGCGCAGCGCAGCCCGCCATTCTCCAGCCGGCCGAAAGCCAGGTCCGCGCCGCGGTGCGGGCAATCACGGTCAAGCATCGCATAGCCGCCGTCTTCGTTCCGGAATATGACGAAATCCTCGCCAAGCAGGCGCACAGCCTTGACCGGCCGCGGCCCTTGCAACTCATCCACAAGTGCGGCGGGTTGCCAGTAGTTGCGAAGTAATTTTCCTGCCGACGCCTCAGGGCCCACACGGGTGATTAAATCGTTTTGCTCAGAACTCATCATGATGCGCCTCTACTTTCTCTACAGGGTGTCAATTAATTTCAATTCAAGCCGCCCGCCGGGAGACTTTTACCGCTCGCTCTGCATGCGTTATCCGCAGCCTTCCAGCTCATTGTATATTCAATGTATTCATTTTTCAAATTAATGCATGCAATTTTATTTTTAATCATTTATATAGAAACATAAAATTTTATTGAAAATAAAATTAACTCATTGTTTTAAAAGGTTTATTTATATATTTTTCGAAATATGGAAAATTTTAAAAAATCCAAAAATAGCCACGTTTTTCAAAAATTGTATGCAATCAGAACATTTAGTATTTCAGATCGGCGGGAAAAAGTCATGTATGTATGCATATCGACTAAAATGACGAAACATCAGTCCAGCGTGGAGCTGGCATATTCAGACGGGGTTAGCAATGGAGTCACAACAGGAGCGGGTGCTGGTTCAGCTCAGGGATTTGATACTGAAGGGGGAGTTTGCCCCTGGGGAAAGGCTTGCGGAAATAGCACTGGCGGAAAAATTGGCGGCCTCGCGCACGCCGGTGCGGCTCGCGCTCGCAACCCTGCAACAGGAGGGGCTCGTGGAACCCTCTGCTTCAGGCGGATATTTGATGAGGCAGCTTACCGCGACGGAAATTGCGGATGCGATCGACGTTAGGGGTACGCTGGAGGGAATGGCGGCAAAACTGGTGGCCGAGCATGGCGTTCCGCGACAACTGTCGCTGGCCTTGCATGAATGCCTGGTGGAGGGCGACCGCATACTGAACAAGCCCACGCTTGACTACGATGACTACACTGCCTACATCGCCATGAACAACCGCTTCCATCAGCTTATTATTGACGGTGCCGGCAATGCGGCGCTCGCCCGAGCGAACGAAACCAATAACCGCCTGCCGTTTGCCGCCGCCAGTGCAATGCTGCCGATGCAGTCATCCATCGACGAAGGGCCGCAAAGCCTGCGCTTTGCCCACCGCCAGCACCATAACCTGGTGTATGCAATGGAACATGGGCAAAGTTCGCGCGCGCAGGCGCTGGCCGAGGAGCATGTGCAAACTGCCAAAATGAACCTTGATTTTGCGCTCCAGCGACCGGAAGCCACGATCAAGATCGTGCCTGCTTTCCGGTTGCTAATGGGTGCGGCTGTCTGAGGACAACTTTGGAGAGGCGCAATTCGCCGGCCGTCAGCCTTGCATAGCCTCCATGGCATCGGACAAGAGTTCTATCATGCTGCAGTCGAAGGTAGGGATGCCGCACACTTCCACCACGTCCCGCCGCTCGGCAAAACTGTCGTCGATAAAAATGGCGGTGCGTTCGGGGATATAGGCGGATTTCTTTTCCCGCTGGCGCAGATGGATGACCTCATCGAACATGCCTGACAGCCGGTGAATATCCAATGTCCGCTCAAGATCGCCTGCGTGGCGCGTAATCAGCTTGACGCACTTGCCCTGGTTGCGGCACTGGTAGATCAGTTTCACCAGCGATACGTTGACCTTGTCTCGCAGCAGCAGCGTGTCGTCCAGGTCGATATAGGCAGTATCAAACGAAATCTGATGCCGGTAGCGATTGCTTAATGCCCTGTCCAACTCAATCTCCCCCGGGTTCAGCAGAACGGACAACGGCAGACGCTCATGCTCAAAAATGCTCAGCAGTGGAAAATTCACCCCCATCACCCGGTGAGTTGCCATCGCGCCGGCGATCCGCGGCGCCACTTCCAGCAGCACCAGGTCTCCGCTTTCCGCCCTTTTTAACTGAAAAAACCAGGCGCCGCGCAAGCCTAGCCGGGCGCCGATTTTTTCAGCCAGCATGCTGGCTTCGTCGATGTTCTCGGTATGGGTATTGACGGAAATGCCGTTGCGCGTCCTCCTGCGGCTGCGTGCGCCTGCGAACAGCAAGCCACGCTCCCTGTCCGAAAAGCAGTCCACCGTATATTCTTCGCCCGGCAGATATTCGCAAATAATGGAACCAGGCACCTCGGACAAGGCAGCATCCAGTTCAATGCGGCCATGGATCTTTTTCGCGCCAAACGAACCCTGGCCGCGGTCGGGCTTGACGAATACCGGATAGCGCGCAACCAGATCCGCATGCGGATAGACGTGCGGCACGCGGACGATATCCGCCAGTCGCGCGTAGGTATCCATCTTGGAACGGGTAATCTCACACGTTTGCAATGGCGAAGAAATAATGGCCGCAGGGATATGCTGCTGCTCCCGGCTCAAGGCGAGCACAATGTCGTCATAGGCCGGAAAAATATAGTCAATGGACAACTCGCGGCACAAGTCCACCAGCCGCGGCAACCAGTCCGCTTCATGGATATTGGGAATGACATGGTATTGCGGATACGCAAACTCGGCATGATTGGAGACAGCTTGTCCGGCGCCAAAAACCTTTACTTCTTTGCAAAATTTAAGGGCATGGTAGATCTCCAGGCCTATTTCTGTACCCGCTGGGAAAACCAGCACATTGCGGACATCCATTCTTTCTCCGTAAAAATTTAACAAGATCAACACGGCGCTTCGCCTTGCTCGTCGACATGGATAATACCAAGATCAGTCCATCCCCCATAATTTTGCAGGCAGGCGCCTGCAAATCGCTCTTCAATCGCAACAATTAGCATAATTGGCCGCTTGTCCGTATAAAGCGATTGCCCGGCCAGCGGTGGATGTCCGCTGCCCGCCGGACAGTTAAGTTCCTTTCACACGCAAGGCCGCATTCAGACGCCATGGTAGCTTGCTGCCAATGTCAAAAACCAATAGACTGAGCCTAGAGACAATACTAGTTTGACCTTGGGTGCCCTCCCGTTTTCCCGTCTGACGGCGCTGCATACGGTCAGCTTGCACAGAAAACCAAAATTATGCGTATCTTGCTTGCGGAAGACGATAGCGTACTTGCAGACGGACTGACCCGCTCGCTGCGGCAGTCCGGCTATGCGACCGATTGCGTCAATAACGGCCAGGAGGCGGATTCAGCACTGTCCACCCAGGATTTCGACCTGCTGATCCTGGACTTGGGCCTGCCCAAGATGAACGGGCTGGAAGTCCTGCGCCGCTTGCGGGCACGCAATTCGCACCTGCCGGTGCTGATACTGACGGCAGCGGACTCCGTCGAGCAAAGGGTCAAGGGCTTGGACTTGGGGGCGGACGACTACATGGCCAAGCCGTTTGCGCTGTCGGAACTGGAGGCGCGGGTGCGCGCCCTTACCCGCCGCGGCGCCGGCGGCGGCCCTACCGTCATCAAGCACGGGCCATTGACTTACGACCAGGTTGGCCGCATTGCTTATATCCATGAGCAGATGCTGGATTTGTCGGCACGCGAACTGGGCTTGCTGGAAGTGCTGCTACAACGCACCGGACGGCTGGTCTCCAAGGAACAGCTGGTGGACCATCTTTGCGAATGGGGCGAAGAAGTCAGCAACAACGCCATCGAAGTGTATGTGCATAGGCTGCGCAAAAAAATCGAAGTGGATGGCGTGCGCATTGCCACCGTGCGCGGACTTGGCTATTGCCTGGAGAAATTTTTCGTCGCTCCCGCGGCCTCCACCGCTGCAACTCCGCCGGCTGTCGACACAGAGCGGCCATGACACGGGAAAGCGGCGCGCACGAAGCAGCGGCACCGCTGGCGCCGGACAACAAGATTCACAGCCAGCCGCCGGAAAAAATCCAGCGCTCACTGTTTGGAGAAATCCTGGACTGGATGCTGGCGCCGCTACTGCTACTGTGGCCGCTCAGCATCGCTATCACCTACCTGGTCGCCAAATCGATCGCCAACCAGCCTTTTGACCGCGCCTTGGAAGACGATGTGCTGGTGCTGGCCCAGCAAGTCAAGGAGGTGGACGGCAAGATCATCACCCAGCTGACTCGTCCGGCCCGCGACATTTTGCGTGCAGACGACCTGGACAGCAGGTACTTTCAGGTCAAGGACAGCAAGGGGGAGCTGGTGGACGGCGACCGCGAGCTGCCGCTGCCCAATGACGAAGACAAGCCGCTGCCCGGCTCGGTATCACTGCGCACCGAAAATCTGCGCGGCATAGAGATACGCATCGCCTATAGCTATATCGACCTGAACAGCCGCGCCAGCATCGGCCCCGGCCTGGGCAAAGACAACCGTGAACAGCACCTGGCGCTGGTGCAGGTTGCAGAGACACTGGAAAAGCGCACGGTGCTTGCCAACGAAATCATCAAGGGTGTGATCCTGCCGCAGTTCATCATCTTGCCGGTGGCGCTGGCGCTGGTCTGGTTTGCGCTATCACGCGGGCTGTCGCCGCTGGCCGAATTGCAATACCGCATACGCGCGCGCCGGCCCGATGACCTCAGCCCCATCGACTCCCGCCAGGTCCCGGAAGAGATTTCTCCGCTGGTGCGCTCGCTGAACGATATGCTGGGCCGCCTGGCGCAGACCATAGAAATACAGAAGCGTTTCATCGCCGACGCCGCCCACCAGATGAAGACGCCGCTAGCCGGCATGCGCATGCAATCCGAGCTGGCGCTGCGAGAAACCGACCAGGCGGAAATCCACCGCTCGCTGCTGCAGCTATCCAAAAGCTCGGAAGCCGCAACCCGCCTTGTTAATCAGCTGCTAACGCTGGCCCGTGCGGAAAACCAGACACCCGCGACCAAGCCGCTGGTGCCAGTGGAATTGGCGGAACTGGCGCGCAGCGCCGTGCAGGACTGGATACCGACTTCTTTTACCTACAACATAGACCTGGGTTTCGAGCAGCCCGGCTACCCCGTCATGATCGCCGGTAATTCGCTGATGTTGCGCGAACTACTGAACAACCTGATCGACAATGCGCTGCATTACACGCCCAAAGGCCAGAGCGTCACCGTCCGGATACGCGTAATGGACGATGAGCAGCTGGTCGTGCTGGAAGTGGAAGATAACGGCCCCGGCATACCGCCGTCCGAACGCAGCCGGGTCTTCGAGCGTTTCTACCGCATCCTCGGCAGCAATGTGGCAGGCAGCGGACTGGGCCTGGCCATTGTGCGCGAAATCGCACAGCAGCATGATGCGAACATAGAAATAGCGAACAATTCCCGCAACCAGGATCCCAAATTCCCCGGTTGCCTGTTCCGTATCTCTTTCCGCATGAATCCCTATTCCGCCTACCCAGGAGACTTCGGCTGATGAGCGACACCGATCAACAAGCACCCACGTCCGCTACCGCCAGCACTACCGCCAGTTTCCGGCACTGGCCGCAAACCCGGAAACTGAGCGCATGGCTGTTGGCCTGCTGGTTTGTGCTGACCTTCGGCACGCTGTTTTTTGCGCGTGAATTATCCGGCATCTACTTCTTCGGCTGGTCGCTGTCGTTCTACATGGCGGCACAAGGCCTGAGCCTGTTTTACGTATTGATACTGGCGGCCTACTCGCTGGCGATGCGGCGTGTGGAAAAAGCAGGAAGGAGCCATTCCTGATGGCGCTGAAAAGTTTCACCAGAAGGCTGACGATCTATTACTTCTGGTACACCATCCTGTTCTTTGTTTTCCTGATCAGCCTGGCCGTGCTGGAAAAAGAAGGCGTGCCGCGGGTCTGGATAGGCTACCTGTTCATGTTCGCCACCATCGTCATCTACGCCGGCATAGGCGTGATGAGCCGCACCTCGGATATTTCAGAATATTACGTAGCGGGACGGCGCGTACCTGCCGTGTTCAACGGCATGGCCACTGCTGCCGACTGGATGTCCGCCGCCAGCTTCCTCAGCCTGGCGGGCGGCATCTACCTGACAGGATTTGACGGCCTTGCTTATATCATCGGCTGGACCGGCGGCTTCTGCCTGGTGGCGCTGCTGATTGCGCCTTACCTGCGCAAGTTCGGCCAGTACAGCATCCCGGATTTTCTTGGCACCCGCTATGCAGGCAAGCACGGCAGCAATGCCGTGCGCATACTGGCCGTCATCGCCACCGTGATCATCTCCTTCACCTATGTCGTGGCGCAGATCTACGGCGTCGGCCTGATTACGTCACGCTTTACCGGCGTGGATTTTTCGGTCGGCATTTTCCTCGGCCTGGCGAGCATCCTGGTGTGCTCCTTCCTCGGCGGGATGCGCGCGGTAACGTGGACCCAGGTGGCGCAGTACATCATCATCATCGTCGCTTACATGATCCCGGTCACCTGGCTGTCAGCCAAGCACACGCATTTGCCGATACCGCAACTGGCTTACGGCACCACGCTGCCGGCGCTGAACCTGAAAGAGAAAATCTTTGCCAATGACCCCAAGGAACAGCAAGTCCGGGCCATTTTTGAACAGCGAGCCGACGCCTACCTGGACAAGATACAGCACCTGCCCGGCTCCTGGGAGGAAGGCCGCTATGAAGTGCAGCGCAAGCTGGAAGACCTCAAATCGGGCAACGCATCGCTGATCGACATCAAGGCCGCGGGAAGAGAGCTGGCAAACTATCCGAAGACGCCACAGGAAGCCGAAATACGCTGGAACGAGGCAAGGAGCGCCAACCTGGCGCGGGCCGAGCCTCCCGTGTCAAATTTCCAGCCCTACGCAGCAAAAACCAAGGAAGAATCGGACATCAAGCGCAACAACTTCATGGCGCTGGTCTTTTGCCTGATGATGGGGACGGCGGCGCTACCGCACATCCTGATCCGCTACTACACGCCGCCATCGGTAAGGGAAAGCCGCGATTCGGTATTCTGGTCGCTGTTCTTCATCATGCTGCTGTATGTGACGATACCGGCGCTGGCGATTCTGGTGAAATACGATATCTATACATCGCTGGTGGGCACCGATTTTTCCAAGCTGCCTTCGTGGGTCACATACTGGAGCAGTGTGGACAAGATCAACCCGCTGGTCAATATCACCGACATCAATCACGACGGCATCGTGCAACTGGCGGAAATTGCGCTGGACGGCGATATCGTTGTGCTGGCGACGCCGGAAATTGCAGGCTTGCCCTATGTTATCTCCGGCCTGATCGCCGCCGGCGGCCTGGCTGCGGCGCTGTCCACTGCCGATGGACTGCTATTGACGATTTCCAACTCGCTGTCGCACGACATCTACTACAAGATCGTCGATCCGCAGGCGTCCACGCAAAAGCGCGTCACCATTTCCAAGCTGCTGCTACTGGTGGTGGCGCTGGTGGCCGCCTACGTCGCATCGCTCAAGCCGGCTGATATATTATCGCTGGTCGGCGCCGCGTTTTCACTGGCGGCTTCGGCCCTGTTTCCTGCACTGGTGATGGGCGTGTTCTGGAAACGCGCGAACCAGCATGGCGCGATCGCCGGCATCATCACCGGTTTTGTGGTGTGCGTGTACTACATGCTGCATACACATCCGCTGTTTGGCGGTAATATAAGCAATCAGTGGTTCCATATCGCCGCCATTTCGGCCGGCGTATTCGGCGTGCCGGCCGGCATGGCGGCCCTGATCGGCGTCAGCCTGCTGACGCCCGCAACCGATCTGCACACGCTGGACCTGGTGGACTACATTAGGGAGCCCGATGAGAAATAACGTAGATTAACGCCCGCATTACCCCTTCTGCCGCACTCTGGCACGTTTCTTGATAGTTATCCTGACGTAATGATGTAAACACCTAATAACGCCAAAAATACAATTAACGCTGAACAGGACTAACCAGGATCATGGCAAAATTCTTTAATGAAATGCATGCCGATGGTAGTGATACCGCAAGCAGCAACGACACCATACGGGAACACTACCGAGAATTCGACGCCTGGCTGAAGCGGCAACCGGCAGACACCATCGCCAGGAAACGCGCCGAAGCGGACCTGATGTTTCGCCGGGTCGGCATTACCTTCGCCGTCTATGGCGACGACGCCGGCACCGAACGCCTGATCCCTTTTGACATCATCCCGCGCATTATCCATGCCGAAGAATGGTCTACCCTGCGTGCCGGACTCGTGCAAAGGGTGCAGGCGCTGAACATGTTCATCCATGATATCTATCATGACCAGAACATCATCAAGGCCAAGATCATCCCCGCCGAGCAGATCTACAAGAACGCCCAGTACCGGCCGGAAATGCAGGGCATCTCTGTCGCGTCCGACATCTATGCGCATATTGCCGGTGTAGATATCGTCCGCGCCGGCGCCGGCGAATTCTACGTGCTGGAAGATAACCTGCGCGTGCCGTCCGGCGTGTCGTACATGCTGGAAGACCGCAAAATGATGATGCGGCTGTTCCCGGAACTGTTTGCCCGCAACAAGATCGCGCCGGTGGACCACTATCCCGACATGCTGCTGGACAACCTGCGCTCGGTCGCCCCCATGGGGGTGACCGATCCCGTCATTGTCGTCATGACGCCGGGCATGTACAACTCCGCCTATTTCGAGCACGCCTTCCTGGCACAGCAAATGGGTGTGGAACTGGTCGAAGGCCAGGATCTGTTCGTCAATGACAATGCGGTATACATGCGCACCACGCGCGGCCCGAAACGGGTGGACGTGATCTATCGCCGTATTGACGACGACTTCATGGACCCGCTGGCCTTCCGTGCCGATTCCTCGCTGGGTGTGCCCGGCCTGCTATCGGTCTACCGCGCCGGCAGGGTCACGCTGGCCAATGCGATAGGCACCGGGGTAGCGGACGACAAGTCGATCTATCCGTTTGTGCCGGACATGATCAAGTTCTATCTCAGCGAAGAGCCGATATTGAACAACGTGCCTACCTATCAGTGCCGCAAGAAGGAAGACCTGGCCTACACGCTGGCCAACCTGCCGGACCTGGTCGTCAAGGAAGTGCACGGCGCCGGCGGCTACGGCATGCTCGTAGGTCCGGCATCGACCAAGGCGCAGATCGAGGATTTCCGCCAGCGGCTGTTGGCCAAACCTGATGGCTACATCGCCCAGCCCACATTGGCGCTGTCGTCCTGCCCTACCTACGTCGACAGCGGCATCGCGCCGCGCCACATCGACCTGCGCCCGTTTGTGCTGTCCGGAAAAACCGTCTCCATGGTGCCTGGCGGCCTGACACGTGTCGCGCTGCAGGAAGGCTCGCTGGTGGTGAATTCGTCGCAGGGTGGCGGCACCAAGGACACCTGGATACTGGAGAACTAATATCATGCTAAGCCGCACCGCCGATCATTTATTCTGGATGGCCCGCTATACAGAGCGCGCCGAAAATACCGCCCGCATGCTGGACGTCAACGTACAGACATCGATGCTGCCGCAATCTGCCGAAGACGCTGAAAAGGGCTGGCGTGCGATGCTGGGCATTTCGGAGTTGCAATCCGCCTTCGACCGCAAATACGGCATCCTGAGCGCGAAAGACGTTGTCGACTTCATGGTGCGCGACCCCGACAATCCCTCTTCCATCTGTGCCTGCCTGACCGGTGCGCGCGAGAATGCGCGCGCGGTGCGCGGCACGCTGACGACCGAGGTATGGGAAACCCAGAATGCGACGTGGCTGGACATGTCCAAACGGATAGACAGCGGCTTGCTGGAACGCGATCCCAGCCAGTTTTTTGAGTGGGTCAAGTACCGCTCGCACCTGTCTCGCGGCGTCACATTGGGCACAATGCTGAAAGACGAAGCGGTGCATTTCATCCGCCTGGGTACTTTCCTGGAACGGGCCGACAATACCGCGCGCATACTGGACGTAAAATTCCACGGCGCCACCGGCAAGCGGCATAACAACGAGATTTCGCAGAGGGACTTTTACTACTGGGCGGCGTTGCTGCGTTCTGTCTCCGGCTTTGAAATTTACCGCAAGGTCTACCGCGACGTGATCACTCCGGAACGGGTGGCGGAGCTGCTGATGCTGCGAGGAGACATGCCGCGCTCCCTGCTGGCCTGCATGGATGAAGTGGTCAACAACCTGAAAGAAGTACGCAACGACGTTTCCTCCGAAACCGAACGCGTGGCCGGCAAGCTGCATGCTGAACTGGGATTCGGCCGCATCGAAGAAATTCTTTCCACCGGCCTGCACGACACGCTGACGGAATTCCTGGAGCGTATCAACGAACTGGGGAACCGCATCAGCCGCGATTTTCTGGTTCCCCTTGCGGCATAAGCCGGATACTCCATGCGACTCTCCATACGTCATGAGACTATCTACCGTTACAGCGCGCCGCTGGCTTATACAATACAGCAGCTGCACCTGACTCCCCGGCTAGAGGCGCAGCAACAGGTATTGTCGTGGCTGATCAATACGACAGGCCAGATGCATGCGTATACCGACGCCTACGGCAACCTGTGCCATACGCTGACCATTACCGGCCCGCACCAGCAGGTTGCTATCGTTGCCCAGGGCATCGTGGAAACCACCAGCCCGGACCGCGGCCGCCTGGTGGATGAACATCCGCAGTCCCCACTGATCTTTACTGTCGCGACCCGCCTGACCGAAGCGACACCGATGGTGCTGGCCTTTGCCGCAAGCAGCCTGCCGGTATCCGGCGAGGCAGTCCAGGCACGGCATCTGCTGGCGCTGGCAGAGCGCATTTGCGGTGCAGTCAGTTACCAAACTGGTGCAACCATCGTTACGACCACCGCCACCGACGCCCTGCAACTGGGAAGGGGCGTATGCCAGGACCATGCCCACCTGTTCCTGGCCTGTTGTCATGCGCATGGAGTGCCGGCCCGCTACGTATCCGGATACATCGATCCGGAATCCACCGGCCACGCAGAAAGCCATGCGTGGATCGATGCATGGGTCAGCGAAGCCGATTTCACCGGCTGGGTCAGCGTCGACGTCACGCATGCACGCCTGATGACGGATGCCTATTGCCGCCTGGCGATAGGCCGGGATTACGATTCTGCCGCACCTATCCGCGGCGTACGCCGTGGAGGCGGTGACGAAATACTAACGGTGAAAGTGGAAGTAGTGCCGTTGCCACAGGAATAAAAAAAATAATGAGACAGCACGGACGCCGCAGAAACAAGGTAACGCTTTATTTCCCCGGCTCAAGTGTAAAATAATGGTTTTAATCAAAATGCTGTTGCAAACATGACATATTGTGTAGGCATGCGCCTCGATGCAGGCTTGGTCTTTTTATCCGATTCGCGCACCAACGCAGGCGTGGATCAGGTCGGCACTTTCCGCAAAATGAGTGTGTTTGAAAATCCCGGCGACAGGATGATGGTGTTGATGACAGCCGGCAACCTGTCGATCTCGCAATCCATACGCCAGCTGGTGACCGAACACGTCAGCGAAGACGGCGAGAGCATCTGGACCGCCGCCAGCATGTACGAAGCCGCGCGCATGCTCGGCGAAGCGGTGCGCACCGTACACAAGCGCGATGCCGAAGCGCTGACCGAATTCGGCATCGACTTCAACGTCAGCATTATCTTTGGCGGGCAGATCAAGGGCGAGCGTTGCCGCCTGTTCCAGATATATGCAGCCGGCAACTTCATTGAATCGCATAACGAAAGCACTTATTTCCAGATCGGCGAAGCCAAATACGGCAAGCCCATCATTGACCGCGTTGTCAATCCGGCCACCAGTCTGGATGAAGCGGCAAAGTGTGCACTGATCTCGATGGACTCCACTTTGCGCTCAAACGTGTCGGTCGGCCTGCCGCTGGACCTGCTGGTCTATGAAACGGATAGCCTGACCGTCAACCGTTTCGTTACCATCGACGAAAGGAACCAGTATTTCCAGATGATACGCAGCACCTGGGCTCATCAGTTGAAAGCCGTGTTTGAAGGCATAGACGACCCGGTGTGGGATGCCGCGCCGGATGCGACTGCCAACGTTCTGTCTTCCACCAATATGCACAGCAAACCGGTGCGGGTACAAGTGCCTTCCCATCTGGACAAGTCAGCCGGCAGCCAGCCCTCCAAACTGCAATCGCTGGCGCAACAGTTCGGCAGCAAGCAGCCGTAAGTTATACACAGCCAGGTTCATAGCAAAAAGGCACTCTGCGCGAGTGCCTTTTCTTTGCGGCGCCATCCCGTTTATTTCTTGCGCCAGCTGCAGTCAATGGCATGATCCTGCACCATGCCTATGCCTTGCATGTACGCATAAATGATGGTCGAACCGACAAATTTGAAACCGCGCTTCAACAAATCCTTGGAGATGGCATCCGACAGCTCCGTCTTGACGATGCGCTCTCCTTTATTCTTGATCGGCTTGCCTTTCACATAAGCCCATAGATAAGCATCCAGCCCACCGAATTCCTCGCACAAGCGCAGATAAGCCTGCGCATTGGTCACGGCGGCGGCCACTTTCAAACGGTTGCGGACGATGCCGGGATTGGCCAGAAGCTCGGCTACTTTAGTAGCGTCATAGCGTGCTATTTTTTTTGCATCCCAGCCGTCAAAGGCAAGGCGGTAGCTTTCGCGCTTGTTGAGGATGGTTTCCCAGCTCAGCCCCGCTTGTGCACCTTCCAGGTTCAGCATCTCGAACAGGCGATTTTCGTCATGACAGGGCACGCCCCATTCATTGTCGTGATAGGCTAGATACAGGGGATTGGCGGGGTTCGCCCAGGAGCATCGCTTGATGGCCATTCTTCGCTTTAAAGTTAAATGCCGAACAGTCTAAAATGTTATCACATGACACCATGATGCTTCGGCAATGTTATTTCTTTTGAGTCTGCTGGCAATGAACAAATTTGTAAGATCCCTTGCGGTAACGCTGGTGACAGCGCTGGCGCTGGCAGGATGCGGAGGGGGCGGCAGCGCCGCAGGAAACAGCAGCCCGGTTGACAATAGCAACGGCGCCAATGCACTGCTCGCCGCGCCCTCGACGTTGGCCAACATCTGCACACCGGATGGAGAGAAGGCGTGGATACGCTCCTATCTGAATGACGTTTATCTGTGGTACAACGAAATTGTCGACGTTCCCGCCGTCAACTACACGACGCCGGATTCGTATTTTGATGCGCTGCTGGTCAGGAACAGGGACCGCTTCAGCTTTACCTCGTCCACTGGCGACATCAATGGCTTCTTTCAGTCCGGGTTCGATATAGGATACGGCGCAAGCTTGGTGAATCAAGCCGGCAAGCTGCGCGTTGCGTATGTGGAACCCGGCTCTCCTGCCGACCAGCAGCATATCGCGCGCGGCGCGCAGATTACGGGCATTGACGGTACCCCAGTAGGCCAGCTGGACAGCGCCGTGCAAACTGCAGCACTGTACCCTTCGACGGCTGGAACAATACACTCTTTCGATATTTTGGACGAAGGCGCCCTCAGCAGCCGCACCGTACAGATGGCGGCAGTGTCCGTCGTCAAGACCCCGGTGCTGGACAATACGATCATCGCAACAGCCGGTAAAAAGATAGGCTACCTTGTCTTCACCGACCATGTGGCGACGGCGGAACTGCCTCTGCTATCGGCCTTCCAGAATTTTGCGGCCGCTGGCATAGACGACCTGGTGCTGGATGTGCGTTATAACGGCGGCGGCTACCTGTATATCGCCAATGAAGTGGCCGCGATGATAGGCGGAGCGAAAGTGCAGAACCAGTTGTTCGAACAACTGCGCTTTAACGACAAGCATCCTGAAAAAACCAACGACCCTGCCTACCGCATGTATTTTGCCAACCAGAGTACGCAGCTGATCAGCCTGCCGCAGCTGAACCTGCCACGGGTCTTCGTGCTGACCACGGGCAGCAGTTGCTCCGCCACCGAATCCATCATCAACAGCCTGTCGCCTTTTATGCAGGTGATCACCATAGGCGGCACGACCTGTGGAAAACCTTATGGTTTTATCCAGCAGGACAATTGCGACACCTCATATTTTGCAATCCAGTTCGATGGCGTCAATGCCGCCGGCACCGGCAGCTATACCAACGGTTTCGCACCGGCCTGCAGCGTGACAGACGATCTGGACCATGCGCTAGGCGACCGCAGCGAGCGTCTGCTGTCGACCGCACTCAGCTACAGCCAGAACTCGGTCTGCCCTGCCGCCGGTTTCAGCCGGTCGCAATTGGCGCAAAGCTCCCGGCCCGCTGCTGAGCTTGAACGCTACCCATGGCGGAATAACCGTATCCTGAAGCCCGGCACAAGGTAAACAGCCGATAGCCGACAGCCGGCAATCAGGCAATCAGGCAATCAGGCAATGGTCGTTTCGCCAATAAAAAAGCGCACCCAGGTGCGCTTTTTTTGAATGCAGGCGAGCTTTACACGACAATGGTTTGTGCTTCATCACCTTCACGTGCGCGGATTTCTCCGATGCGCGTGACGGTCTCGCCGGCAGCTGCCAGTTGCGCCAGCGCGGCGTCCGCATTTTCCTTGGATACGATGACCACCATGCCAATGCCGCAGTTGAATACGCGGTGCATCTCTGCATCGGCTACGCCGCCATGCTGTTGCAGCCAGGTAAACAGCGGCGGCATGACCCACGCGTCTTTATGCAATACGGCAGTCAGCTTGTCGCCCAGCACGCGCGGCACGTTTTCGACCAGGCCGCCGCCGGTAATATGGGCCATGCCCTTGACTTCGATGCTGTCCATCAGCGCCAGCAGAGGCTTGACATAGATGCGGGTCGGCGCCATCAATGCATCGGCCAGCGTGCGGCCATGAAAATCGCTGTTCAGGTCGGGCTTGGATACTTCAATGATCTTGCGTACCAGCGAGAATCCGTTGGAATGAATGCCAGAAGAAGCCAGGCCCAGAATGACGTCGCCGGGCATGATCTTGCTGCCGTCGATGATCTTTGATTTTTCCACCGCGCCGACAGCGAAGCCTGCCAGGTCGTATTCGCCGTCCGGATACATGGAAGGCATCTCCGCTGTTTCACCGCCGATCAGCGCGCAGCCGGCCTGTTCGCAGCCGAAAGCGATACCCTTGATGACGTCGGTCGCGGAAGGAACGTCCAGTTTGCCGCAGGCAAAATAATCCAGGAAGAATAGCGGCTCGGCGCCTTGCACGAGGATGTCGTTGACGCTCATCGCGACCAGGTCTATGCCGACCGTATCATGGCGGTTCAGGTGGAAGGCCAGTTTCAGCTTGGTGCCTACGCCGTCCGTGCCGGACACCAGCACCGGTTCCTTGTATTTTTTGCTAATTTCAAACATCGCACCGAAACCGCCGATTCCTGCCATGACGCCTTCGCGCATGGTGCGCTTGGCATACGGTTTGATTGCCTCTACCAGAGCATCGCCGGCGACCATGTCGACACCGGCATCGCGATAAGAAAGGGAAACATTATTAGTTGAGCTCATGATATTAGGCAATAGAAACGAGATTAGATGCAGTAGAGGCGGTAAAATAGGAGAATTGCGGAAAATACCTCTGCGAAACCGCTATTTTAACAAATCGACTCGGCAAATACCCGCTTTTTGGGGAAACAGCCGTTATTAGCGCCGCGTGCACCTACCCATAACAAATCGACAACGATGGCATTTTCCTTCACACCGGAACAAAAACAGACTGCTTTATGGCTGAGCGTAGCCGTTGCCTTCCTGCTTTTGCTAAGCCTGCTGGGACCCGTGCTGATGCCGTTTGCAGTCGCTGCGATACTGGCGTACATCCTGAATCCGTGGGTGGACAGGCTGTGCGCCTTGAGGCTGGGGAAGTTTGCGCTGCCGCGCGCGATCGCCGCGACATTGCTGATCGTGCTGCTGATTTCACTGGCGCTGGCGCTGGTGCTGATCGTAACGCCGGTATTGCAAAAACAGGTTCCGCAACTGCAGGAACAGATTCCCCGCTTTCTCGACAAGATGAATGCGGTGCTGAGCCCCAGATTGCAAGACCTCGGCATTTCCGTGCAACTGGACAGCGCAGGCGTCAAGGCCATGCTGACTGAGCAATTGAAGGACAGCGGCGATGTTATAGGCCGTGCAGTATTATCGTCGGTGCGGGTGGGGGGAACGGCGGTGATGGGCCTGCTAGCCAACCTGCTGCTGATCCCGGTCGTGCTGTTTTACCTGCTGATGGACTGGCATTCCATGATGGCCAGGCTTGAAAATAGCGTCCCGCGGCGCTGGGCGCGCGTCACGCGGGATTCGCTGCTGGAGGTGGACAGTATCCTGGCACAATACCTGCGCGGGCAAATCATGGTGATGCTGGTGCTGGCGGTATACTATTCCTCCGCTTTGGCCATTGCGCGTTTTGACCTTGCCTTGCCGGTCGGCATTATAACCGGGCTGCTGGTGTTTATTCCCTACCTGGGCTATGGGCTGGGCCTGGTGCTGGCGCTGATTGGCGCAGTGCTGCAGTTCAACAACCTGAGCGGGCTGATCTCGGTGGCGGTCATTTATGGACTCGGCCAAGTGATTGAATCTTTTTTTCTGACGCCCCGGCTGGTCGGCGAGCGCATAGGCCTGCATCCGCTGACCGTCATTTTTGCCTTGCTGGCATTCGGCCAGCTGTTCGGCTTTATCGGCATCCTGGTGGCACTGCCGGCGTCGGCCATTATTTCAGTGGCGGTCAAGCATTTGCGCTCACATTATTTTAATAGTAGTTTTTATCATCAGCCATGAGGCAATTATTGCTGGATCTGGACGCGGAAAAACCGCAGTCCCTCGAAACCTTCGTTGTTGGACAAAACGCCGAACTGGCGCAATTGCTCAGCCTGTTTTCCACACGCACGCCCAGCCTGTACGGTGAGCGTTTCGTCTACCTGTGGGGCAAGCCGGGCGCCGGCAAAACCCATCTGCTGCAGGCTTTGGCCGATACCGGCGATGCCCGCGATGCCCGTTTCTTGACGCCGGACGCATCCAGCGAAGCCTTTACCTATACGCCGGCAATCAGCATGTACCTGCTGGACGACTGCGAAAAGCTGTCGCCGCGTGCGCAGATCGACGCTTTCAACCTATTCAATGAAGCGCGCGCCAACGGCGCCTTCCTGATCGCCGCCGGCAATCATCCCCCGATGATACTGGGCGTGCGCGAAGACCTGCGTACCCGCCTGGGCTGGGGCCTGATCTACCAGGTGCATGGGTTGACCGACGAGGACAAGATCAACGCACTGGAAAAAGCCGCGCAGCAGCGCAGCATGAGCATTTCCAGCGGTGTGCTGCCTTACCTGATTACACACTATCAGCGTGACATGAATTCCTTGACCAAGATGCTGATTTCGCTGGACCAGTTTTCTCTGGAAACCAAGCGGCCGATCACCCTGCCGCTGCTGCGGGATTTCCTGCTACAACAAGAAGCGTACACTTCCTAGCCGCCATGAGTAATATTGCCCTGTTCGACCTCGACCATACGTTGATCCCCATCGATTCCGATTATGAATGGGGTCAGTTCCTGAGCCGCATCGGCGCGGTGGATGCGCTGGCGTTTGAAAAGCGCAATGCGGAGTTTTTTGCGCAATACCAGGCCGGCACGCTGGACCCGGTCGAATACCTGGAATTTGCACTGGGCACGCTGGCCCGCTTTCCGCGCAAGCAGCTGGATGCCTGGCATGAGCAGTTCATGCACGAGGTGATCCACCCGGTAGTGATGCCGGCGGCGCTGGCCCTGATCAAGCGCCACCAGGACCACGGCGACCTGCTGGCCATCATCACCGCCACCAACCGCTTCGTCACCGCGCCTATCGCAAGGGCACTGGGAGTGGACAACCTGATTGCTGCCGAGCCCGAACTGGCCGTGGACGGCAACCTCACAGGCAAGTTGCTCGGCATTCCCACGTCGGGAGAGGGCAAGGTCGTCCATCTGCACCAGTGGCTGGAAAAACGGGGCGAAAAACTGGAAGACTTCAGCTGCAGCCACTTTTACAGCGACTCGCAGAATGATATTCCTTTACTATCCGTCGTTACCCACCCGGTGGCGACAAATCCGAATGCTAAACTAATGGCACACGCCACCCGGCAGGGCTGGCCCATCCTTACCTTATTCAATGCGCAATGATTAAAAAGTTTATCCGCAAAATGCTGGGTGTCAAAAGCAAGGCAGACGCCGCCGGCGCTGATTCCAACGAGCCGACGGTACTTAGCGCGCAGGAGCACGGCATCAACCCCAGCCTGCTGTCGTCTAACGCCATACGGGTAACGCAAACCCTGCAGGAAGCAGGATTCAAGGCCTTTGTCGTCGGTGGCGCGGTACGCGACCTGCTGCTGGGCGTCAAGCCCAAGGATTTCGACATTGCTACCAACGCCACGCCTGAACAGGTGAAACGCCTGTTCAGGCGTGCCTTCATCATCGGCAAGCGCTTCCAGATCGTGCATGTGATGTTCGGCCAGGATCTGCTGGAAGTGACGACTTTCCGCGGTACGGTCACTGACGGCGCTCCCAAGGATGAGCATGGCCGCGTGCTGCGCGACAATACCTTTGGCGAACAGCACGAAGATGCCGTGCGCCGCGACTTTACAATCAATGCGATGTATTACGACCCGGCCACGCAAACCGTGCTGGATTATCACAACGGCATTGCCGACATCCGCAAGAAGACGCTGCGCATCATCGGTGTGCCGGAAGCACGCTACCGCGAAGATCCGGTGCGCATGCTGCGCGTGGTGCGCTTTGCCGCGAAACTGCAGTTTACGATCGATCCCGCCACCAGCGCGCCTATATCGGTCATGGCCCCGCTGATCAACAACGTGCCGACCGCACGCGTGTTTGATGAAATGCTGAAGCTGCTAATGAGCGGTCATGCGATGGCCTGCCTGCAGCAACTGCGCAAGGAAGGCCTGCACCATGGGCTGATGCCGCTGCTGGACGTCGTGCTGGAACAGCCGCTGGGCGAAAAATTCGTCACGCTGGCCCTGGCCAATACCGATGAACGCATCCGCCAGGGCAAGCCGGTGTCGCCTGGTTTCCTGTTCGCATCGCTGTTATGGCACCAGGTATTGGAAAAATGGGATGCCTATAAGGCTGCCGGCGAATTTGCCATTCCGGCGCTGCACCTGGCGGCTGACGATGTGCTGAATACCCAGACCGATGCGTTGGCGCTGCAACGCAAGATAGGCTCGGACATGCGCGATATCTGGGCCATGCAGCCACGCTTTGAAAAGCGCGCCGGCAAGACCCCATACAAACTGCTGGAGCACCCTCGCATGCGCGCCGGCTACGATTTCCTGCTGCTGCGCTGCGCCTCTGGCGAGATAGATGCCGAGCTGGGTGAATGGTGGACGGACTTCATCGCCGGTGACGGCGCCGAGCGCGAGCATCTGCTGACTGTCAAACCGAAACAAGACTCGGCTGCGCCCAAAAAGCGCCGGCCACGCCGCCGCAGCCCGCGCAATGCCGGCGACAAGCCGGATAGCGCAACTGAATAACCAAACCACAGGCAAAGGCAGCGAACAGGTGACCCAGCACTATCCGGCTTATGTAGGCATAGGCGCCAACCTGGGCGATGCGCGGGCATCAGTGGAGATCGCCATCGCCAGGCTCGCCAGCCTGCCCGACACCAGCCTGGCGGGCCAGTCCAGCCTGTTCCGCACGACGCCTGTCGATGCCGGCGGAGACGACTACATCAACGCTGTCGTAAAAATCAGCACCCGCCTGGCACCGGAAGAACTACTCGTCGCCTTGCAGCAGATAGAACTGGATTTCGGCCGCGAACGCCCGTACCGCAATGCACCGCGCACGCTGGACCTGGACCTGCTGCTGTATGCCGACAGGCAAATCGATACGCCGCTACTAACCGTACCGCACCCGCGGATGACGGAAAGGGCTTTCGTGCTGATACCCTTGCTGCAGCTGGATCCTTTCATCTCCATTCCCGGCAAGGGCCCTGCCCACGGGTTTGCGCCGCAGGTCGCTGACCAGGCCATCAGCAAACTCGCCTGACCGCCCTTCTGTTACATTGATAGCGAAAAATCTCATGCAAATCCCCGTCATCCTGCAAACCACCGGCCTGCTGATACTGTCCAATGTCTTCATGACGGTCGCCTGGTACGGCCACCTGAAAAACCTGTCGTCAAAAGCATGGTGGGTGGCGGCTTTAATCAGCTGGTCCATTGCACTATTCGAGTATCTGTTGCAAGTGCCGGCCAACCGCATCGGCTATACCCAGTACAGCCTGGCACAACTGAAAATTTTGCAAGAGGCGCTGACGCTGCTGGTATTCGTGCCATTTGCGATGATCTACATGGGCCAGCCGTTCAAGCTCGACTATGTATGGGCGGGACTGTGCCTGCTCGGTGCGGTGTATTTCATATTCCGCGATTGAAGCCTAAGGCTGATGCTGCGGCAGCGTTCTGAATACGCGCTTCCCGATACAAATCTATAATACCCATACTATTTTCTTAACACGGAGAAATACCTTGGCTGAATATTTGCAAGACCGTAAATCGGTCACCATTCCCGGCTTGCTTGCCCAGTATCAGCAGGGCGAGAAGCTGACGATGCTGACCTGTTACGACGCCAGCTTTGCCGCTCTGTTGGACCGCTGTGGCGTGGAAATGCTGCTGATAGGCGATTCGCTCGGCATGGTCAGCCAAGGCCATAACTCGACACTGCCGGTGACTGTTGCCGACATCGCCTACCATACCGCCAGCGTGGCACGCGGCAACAAAAGCGCGCTGGTGCTTTCCGACCTGCCTTTCGGCAGCTATGGCACGCCGGAAATGGCGTTTCAAAGCGCCGTTCAGCTGATACAGGCCGGTGCGCAGATGGTCAAGCTGGAAGGCGGTGCCTGGCTGGCGCCCACCGTCAAATTCCTGACCGAACGCGCGATCCCGGTATGCGCCCATCTGGGATTGACGCCGCAATCGGTGCATCAGATGGGTGGCTATAAAGTGCAGGGCAAGACCGATGCAGCAGCGGAATTATTGAAATCCGACGCACTGGCGCTGCAGAATGCAGGCGCATCGCTGCTGGTGCTGGAAGCGATACCGGCCACGCTGGGCAAGGAAGTGACCGGCTTGCTATCTATCCCCACCATAGGCATAGGCGCAGGGCCGGACTGCTCCGGCCAGGTGCTGGTTATTCACGACCTGCTGGGCGTGTTCCCAGGCCGCAAGGCAAAATTCGTGAAGAATTTTATGGATGGCCAGACCAGCATTGATGCTGCGGTCAAGGCGTATGTAGCGGCAGTCAAGGATGTCAGCTTCCCTGCGCCTGAACACTGTTTTTAATTAACTGATTTTAGTGGAAATCGGCGCCCCGCGACAGGCGAGGCACCGGTAACTGGCAACACTCAGCCGGCTAGTCCTGATAGCGGCTCATGCTGCTTTCCAGCTTGGCGGCCAGCATGTCCGGCGAGTCCACCGTCATGCCGACTTCATTCAGCAAGCCATCCTGCAGGCCGTACACCCAGCCGTGTATGGTCAGCTGCTGGCCGCGCTCCCATGCATCCTGCACGATCGTGGTACGGCATAAGTTGACAACCTGCTCTATCACGTTCAGCTCGCACAGCCTGTCCTGTCTTTCCTTGCTGGTTAGCGTCTCGCCCAGATAGCGCTCGTGCTTCTGATGCACGTCCTGGACATGGCGCAGCCAATTGTCTGCGAGGCCGACCCGCCGCCCGGTCAATGCTGCGTGCACGCCGGAACAACCGTAGTGGCCGCAGATGATCACATGTTTGACACCCAGCACGTCAATCGCAAATTGCAGCACCGACAGGCAGTTCAGATCGGAATGGACAACCACGTTGGCGATGTTGCGATGAACAAATAATTCGCCGGGCAGCATGCCCAGCAGTTCATTGGCAGGGACGCGGCTGTCGGAGCAGCCTATCCACAGGTACTCAGGGTTTTGCTGGGCCGCCAGTTTTTTAAAAAAATCGGCGTCCTTGGCGCGAATTCCTTCGGCCCATTTCCTATTATTTTCGAATAATTGCTCGGGTGAAAGATTTGGTTTGCCTGCAACTGTCATGTATGCGTCCTCATGTTTTGACAGCCCTGATTTTATACGTTCCGCAGCGCAGATGCTGCCTATCTTTTTTTCATTGCCCAAATGACAAACGCGGACCCGTGGCCCGCGTAGTTGAAACTGTTCTTTGTGCGCACAGCGTTCCGCAGCATTCCCTTAAGGAAGTCTCAACGGAAATTGCTTCTTTCTTCCGTTTCGCCCAGCATCGCCTTTTTGAGCGATTTGTCCACCGGGCTTTCACCCAGCCAGATGCGCAGCAAGGCATTATTGAACGCGATATCGGGATAAGGCTCACCCATCCTTTTACCGTTCAGCGACACCACACTGCCTACCGAGGGTATCCAGTCCAGCACCATGACATCGCCCTTCTTCAGTTCAGGCACCGATGCAAACAATTCTCCAAACCGCAGGAACTGGCCGGTGAGTTTCATTTTTTCGGATTTTTCGGTATTTTGCTGTATGCCGGACATGAAGCCGCGGCCGAACTCTTCGTTGCTCAGGTCACGCAGCATGACGATGGTGACGCGGCGCGGCCCCTGCGAGGCCAGCACATCCGGCACGGTGGCCTTTTTGCTGGTCAGGTACAGTGCCGCCACATAGACCTTGAAGATCGCCTTATAGCGTATGCCGGCGCCGTTCAGTTTCAGCTCTGTGTTGGCAACATGCGCAGTATCGTCCAGCTTGACGCCAGCCACTTCCATCCCTGCCGCCTGCACGGCAGGCGCTGCCAGCACCATGCAGCTGGCGGCCACACCTGTCAGCAGGGCCCGTTTCGCGGTAATCCAGTTCATCTCATCTCCAATGAGTCTTTTTGCAAGACTATAATTATTTTTTAGTTAGCCGGTGAGGCCGGCAAGGATAGCTTATAGAAAATCCCGGCGGTGCGGGCAACAAAATGTATAAATGTATTTGGGGCTCAAGCGTCCAGCAATTCTTCAAACGCGGCGATCGATATCGGCTTGCAGAAGAAATAACCCTGGTAAGCCTGGCAGCCGGAACGCAACAGGAAATCCCTTTGCTCGAGCGTTTCCACTCCCTCGGCGATCACATTCAGGCCCAGGCTTTCGCCGAGGTTGATAATGGTCCGCACGATCGTCGCATTATTTTTGTCCTGCGGCAGATTATGCACAAAGGAGCGGTCGATTTTCAACTGGTTCAGCGGCAGGCGCTGCAAATACGACAGCGACGAGTACCCGGTGCCGAAGTCGTCCAGCGAAAAGCATACGCCTGTCTGCTTGAGCGCATGCATTTTTTCAATGACGGTATCGACCTCGTCCAGCACGACGCTCTCGGTCAGTTCCGGTTTCAACAGCACCGGGTTGGCGCCTGAACGCTTCAGGATATCCTTGACGTCCTCGACAAACGACGGCTGCCGGAATTGCTTGGCGCTGACATTGACTGCCAGCTGCAAGCCCGCCTTGTCCGCGATTTTTTCCCATTTCTTGATCTGCAGGCACGCGGTTTCCAGCACCCACAAGCCTATCGGCAGGATCAGGCCGGTTTCTTCCGCCAGCGGGATGAATTCCAGCGGCGATACCAGGCCCCGCGTAGGATGGTTCCAGCGCAGCAGCACTTCCGCGCCGATAGGATCGCCCAAAGCGCTGACCTGCAGTTGATAGTGCAGCACAAACTCGCCGGCGACTATCGCATGGCGCAGATCGGTCTCCAGCGCGGTACGGGTTTCCAGCGCGGCCTGCATGCTGGGATCAAAAAACCTCAGGCCGTTCCTGCCCAGAGCCTTGGCCTGGTACATGGCCATATCCGCGCGCCTGAGCAATTCATCAATACCTGTCGGTTCCTCGCTGAACAGGCTGATGCCTATGCTGCCTGAGCTTTCGTAATTGATATTATCCAGCGCAATCGGCTGGTTCAGCACATGGCGGATTTTTTCCGCGACGCCCTCCGCCTGCGCCGCTGCCTGACTCAATTCCTGATGCAACTCTTCCAGCACCACGACAAACTCATCGCCGCCGGTGCGCGATACGGTATCCTCGGTGCGCACACAGGCTTTCAGCCGGTGTCCGATTTCGATCAGCAGCTGGTCACCGACATTATGGCCGCGCGTATCGTTCAGCGTCTTGAAATTATCCAGGTCTATCATCAGAATGGCACCGTGCCGCTTATGTCTGCTGGTCGACGCCAGTGCCCGGCCCAGCCTGTCTATCAGCAACCGGCGATTAGGCAGGTCCGTCAGCGGATCGAAGAACGCGAGCTGATGGATTTTTTCTTCCGATATCTTGTATTCAGTGATGTCGGTGAAGGATCCGACATAATTGCAGATGCTGCAGTCGGCTGCCGTCACCGCGGAAATGACCAGCCTTTCGGGATACACCTCACCGTTTTTACGGCGGTTCCAGACTTCGCCGGACCAGTAGCGATGTTCCGCAATGGACTGCCACATCTGTTGGTAAAAAGCCAGGTCGTGCCGGCCAGACCTGAGCAGCGATACCGGCTTGCCGATTGCCTCCTCCGCCTCATAGCCGGTGATCGCCGTAAATGCGCGGTTCACCCGGACGATGACGCTGCTGGTATCGGTGATCATGATGCCTTCCTGTGTTTCAAAGGCCATCGCAGCGATCTTCAATTCCTGCTCCGCCAGCTTCTTGCTGGTGATCTCACGCAGCACGCAGACATATTGGCTGAATTTGCCATGCCCGTCCTTGACGAGGTTGACCGACAGTTCCAGCCATATCACCCTTCCATCCGGCGCCTCCCGGCTGATTTCCTGCTGCAGGGTTTTTGCCTGCAGCCGGGCGTCCTCACGGAGAAATGCGCCGACCTTGTCACCGTACAGATCGGCCAGGTTGATGCCCAGCAGATAATGCGGCGGCAGGCCGGCAAGATAGGAGGCCGCCTGGTTGGCATAAGTGATCCTGCCATCAGTTCCGGTGATGATAACGCCCTGCGACGTTGCACTGAGCGCGTCGTTGCGCAAACGCAGCAAGGCTTCGCTATCGATCAGCTTTCTTTCGTTTTCCTCGCGCAGGCGGTTGCGCAGCAACCATTGATAACTCAGCGTGGCCACCACCAGGCTGAGGATGCCTCCAAGCACTTCGATAGCCCTGCTACCCCTGGACGCTGTCTGCCAGCCGCCCACAGGTTCGGCCGCCATTTCCCAGGAACTGCCCGGCAAGGAAATTTCCTGCGTAATATGCTGCCGGATAGCGTCGGGACTGAAGGACGCCGGATCGCCCAGGAAAACGTCGCCATGCCCGTTTTTGGCATCGTGGCGGCGTATCGCTACGTTGATTTGCTGCTGCAGTTGCGGCAAGCCGGCGTCCGCCAGCAGATTCTCATAATCGACGACCATGCCGATCGAGCCGAGAAAGGGGCCGCTGTGCCCGTCTTTTACATGATGCTGCTCATCCGGCTTGTCCTGGCGATAAACAGGAATCCGCACCACCAGCCCGGTGCCGCCCTGAATCAGCGTCAGCGGCCCTGCCACCTGTATGGCTTTTTCCTGCATCATCCGTTGATATATAGGCCATTGCTCAGGCAAATCGCGATAGTCGACGCCGACCACCCTTTCGTTACCCTTGGAAGGATAGACGTAGTCAACCTTGGTGCCCCGTATCAGGCCGACATTCCTGATGCTGGAATTCGAGGTGCTGGCTTCGGCGGCAAGTCGGGTAAATTCGTCCTGGCTGATATCCGGATGCGTTGCGAAGCTTATCGCCAGCACCCGCGCGGCGGAAATAGTAGACGTGATGCCGCTGCCTAGCTTGGCTTGCAGCACGGAGAGCTTTTCTATCACCTCGACCCGCTGCTTCTGGGTATTCAGCTGCCGCTCGTTCCCGTCCAGCACCCACACTGCCAGCAATACCAGCATGGCCGATGCGGCGGCTCCTATCTTGGGATTGGTAAAGAAAGCGCGTAATAGTCCGGTGTCAGACAAAGTAGAGCCTTAAGATAGATTTGCCGTAGCCCAACATGCTAGCAGAACTCCGTACGAATACCGTTGCTTTTTGGAACTGATGCCCGTCAGCAATCCTACATGTTCAGACGGCATCCCAAAAACATAAGGAAATGACACTTAAAGATGATACCTGCGCCGGTAAACATGAAAAAACCCCGCCGGCATTGCTGCGGGCAGGGTTTTGTCTGGTCTGGATCCAGCTTATTCGAAGAACTTTTTAACCTTGTCCATCCAGGTCTTGCTCTGCGGATTGTGCTTGGAGCCGCCTTCCACCGTCAGCCGCTCAAAATCGCGCAGCAGGTCTTTTTGCTTGTCGGTCAGTTTGACCGGCGTCTCGATGACCACATGGCAGAACAGATCGCCTGCGTAGCCTGAACGCACGCCTTTGACACCCTTGCTGCGCAGACGGAACGTCTTGCCGGTCTGCGTGCCTTCCGGCACAGTGAAAGAAGCCTTGCCGCTTAACGTAGGCACTTCTATCTCACCGCCCAATGCCGCCTTGACAAAGGAAATCGGTATTTCGCAATGCAAGTCATCGCCATCACGCTGGAACACAGGATGCTGCTGGATGTGAATTTCCACGTACAGGTCACCTGGAGGGCCGCCATTGACACCCGGCTCGCCGTTGCCCGATGAACGGATACGCATGCCGTCATCGATACCTGCGGGAATTTTGACTTCTAGCGTCTTGTTGCGCTTGATACGTCCCATGCCGGAACAGGTCGGGCATGGTTCCGGAATGATCTTGCCGGTGCCGTGGCACTTGGGGCAGGCCTGCTGAATGCTGAACAAGCCCTGCTGCATCCGCACCTGGCCGTGGCCGCCGCACGTGGTACAGGTAACCGGCGATGTACCGGGCTTGGCGCCGGAGCCATGGCAAGTTTCGCACTCGTCGTAGGAAGGAACGCGGATCGTGGTGTCAAAACCGTTGGCCGCCTGTTCCAGCGAAATTTCCAGGTTGTAGCGCAAATCGGCGCCACGGTACACCTGTGGGCCGCCCCCACGGTTGCGGCCACCGCCGAAGATATCGCCGAAGATATCGCCAAAAGCATCGGCGAAACCGCCCGCGCCGCCGCCACCACCACCGCCGCCCATATTGGGATCGACGCCGGCATGGCCGTAACGGTCATATGCCTCGCGTTTTTTCGGATCGGAAAGCATCTCGTAAGCCTCTTTGGCTTCCTTGAATTTTTCCTCGGCACCCTTGCTATCCGGATTGCGGTCCGGATGATGCTTCATTGCCAGCTTGCGATAAGCCTTTTTGATTTCGTCATCCGCGGCGTTCTTGCCGACGCCCAGAATCTCGTAAAAATCACGCTTCGCCATCTCGATTACACCTTGTTTTTTATAAGCAAAAACGCCGAGCAGGGCGTCGTATGAACGAGCGACCTACCCGGCGAGTCTTGGCGGAGGGTAATACAGCAAGTCCTGATGCAAATGCTGCGCTGCCGCCGGACTATCGTTTATTTGTCTTTGACTTCTTTGAAATCTGCATCTACCACATCGTCATCCTTGGGTTTGGATTCCGATGCGCCGGATGCACCTGCTCCGCCTGCCTGGCCAGCTGCCTGCTGAGCCTGCATGTCGGCATAGACTTTTTCGCCCAATTTTTGCGATGCAGTAGACAGCGCCGCCAGCTTGGTGTCGATGTCCACTTTGTCGCCATTCTTCAGCGACTCTTCCAGATCCTTGATTGCAGCTTCGATTTTCTCTTTTTCACCGGCTTCCAGCTTGTCGCCATGCTCGGCCAGCGCCTTGCGTGTGGAATGGGTCAGCGCATCGCCCTGGTTACGGGACTCGGCCAGTTCCTTGACCTTTTTGTCTTCTTCCGCATTCAGTTCGGCGTCTTTCACCATCTTCTGGATTTCATCTTCGGTCAAGCCTGAGTTGGCTTTGATCGTGATCTTGTTTTCCTTGCCGGTGGCCTTGTCTTTTGCGCCCACATGCAAAATACCATTGGCATCGATATCGAAAGTCACTTCAATCTGCGGCGTGCCGCGTGCTGATGGCGGGATGCCTTCCAGATTGAATTCGCCCAGGCCTTTGTTGCCGGCGGCGATTTCACGCTCACCCTGATAGACCTTGATGGTCACCGCAGGCTGGTTATCGTCCGCAGTCGAAAAGACCTGGCTGAACTTGGTCGGGATCGTCGTATTTTTCTGAATCATCTTGGTCATGACGCCGCCCAGGGTTTCAATACCCAGGGACAAAGGAGTCACGTCCAGCAACAGCAGATCCTTGCGTTCGCCGGACAATACCGAGCCCTGGATCGCCGCACCCACCGCCACTGCTTCATCCGGATTCACGTCCTTGCGCGGGTCCTTGCCAAAGAACTCTTTCACCAGTTCCTGCACTTTAGGCATGCGTGTCATACCGCCGACCAGGATGATATCGTCGATATCGGTCACTTTGACACCGGCGTCCTTGATTGCAGTGCGGCAAGGTTCTATCGTTTTCTTGATCAGTTCTTCCACCAGCGCTTCCAGCTTGGCGCGGGTGATTTTCAGGTTCAAGTGGACAGGTGCGCCATTGGCCATTGCAATATAGGGCTCATTGATCTCGGTCTGCTGCGAGCTGGACAATTCGATTTTCGCGCGCTCGGCGGATGCCTTGATACGCTGCAGCGCAATGGGATCCTTCGACAGGTCCAGACCATTGATCTTCTTGAACTCATCAATGATGAAGTCAATGATGCGCTGATCGAAATCTTCGCCGCCGAGGAAAGTATCGCCGTTGGTGGACAGCACTTCAAACTGCTTCTCGCCATCTACGTCGGCAATTTCAATGATGGATACGTCGAAAGTACCGCCGCCCAGGTCATATACCGCAATCTTGCGGTCGCCTTTTTCAGCCTTGTCCAGGCCAAACGCCAACGCAGCCGCTGTTGGCTCGTTGATGATGCGCTTTACGTCCAGACCGGCGATACGGCCTGCGTCTTTGGTCGCCTGGCGTTGCGCATCGTTGAAATAAGCAGGAACGGTAATGACCGCTTCAGTCACCTCTTCGCCGAGATAGTCCTCAGCGGTTTTTTTCATTTTACGCAGCACTTCCGCAGAAATTTGCGGCGGAGCCAGTTTTTTGTCGCGCACACTGATCCATGCATCGCCGTTATCGGCTTTGCTGATGCTGTAAGGCATCATGGAAATATCTTTTTGTACTTCTTTTTCTTCAAACTTGCGCCCGATCAGGCGTTTTACTGCGTACAGCGTGTTCTTCGGATTGGTTACCGCCTGGCGCTTGGCGGATGCGCCCACCAGAATTTCACCGTCTTCCTGATACGCAATAATGGAAGGGGTAGTGCGCGCGCCTTCAGCGTTTTCAATTACCTTGGGCTGGCCATTTTCCATCACTGCGACGCAGGAGTTGGTTGTACCCAAGTCAATACCGATCATTTTTCCCATGATAGTTCCTTTTAATTCTTCAATTTTTGAGTGGTTTTTTTAAACTAAACAAGCCCGAAAGCTTAATGATCCAGATATAGGGCAAAAACCCTGCTTTTCAAGCGGTTTTTGCCCAATTTTGCATCATTTCCTATCATTTACCTTGCGCGACGGTCACCAGGGCCGGACGCAGCAAGCGGTCGGCGATGGAATATCCTTTTTGCAATACGGTAACGATAGTATTCGCTTCCTGATCGGCTGGCTCCATGGAAATAGCCTGGTGTTTCATTGGGTCCAGCTTGTCGCCTTTTTGCGGACTAATTTCAATCAGGCGATTTTTTTCAAATGCAGAGCTAAGCTGACGCAAGGTCATTTCAACCCCTTCTTTCAACGACTCTATCGATGGCGTTTCCACTTTCAGCGCCATTTCGAGACTATCTTTTACCGGCACCATGGCCTCTGCGAAACCTTCAATGGCGAATTTATGCGCCTTGGAAATGTCTTCCTGGGCACGGCGGCGAATATTCTCGCCTTCCGCTTTGGCGCGCATAAATGCATCCTGCAACTCCGATACCTTGGCTTCCAATACGGCAACGGCATCAACCGCCGTTGCGTCCGCAACCGGCGGAACGCCTGTAGCAGCGTCGGCTGTTGCATCTGTTGCGTTTGTATTTGTAACAATTTGTTCGGCAGTATTTGGTGTTTCCGCCTGTTTTTCTTGCTCTTGCATTCAATACCTCCAACGATCAATACGATACCATTCGTGAAATGGGGGGGTAACCATGCCATTTCAAGGGGTATATGTGAACTTTTGCAAAGAAAGCAGATCTGACATCAATTAATTAACAATAAATTAATTAATGTTGCACTGCATCCTGAGACGTTTCGTTACAAAATAGGCATGCCCTTTACTGGCAAACCAAACAAAACAATCTACCATAAAGGTAGGCGAAATTAACCCAAATGCAGTAAAGCACTATCCCACTCATCGAACACCACATCGTACGTGGAGAATCCACATGAAACTTTCCCTGATAACCCTGATCGTTTTTGCCTATACCGTAATGACGGTAGCGTGGATCTGTTACACACAGACCAGCGGCAGCTGAGCAGTAGTTACCCGGCAATTTGACTACCTCGGGCGGCATCGCCGCCTGTTTATTTTTTCACATTATTTTTTCTCATCAAAAAATTGATGCCGAATTTATCTGCCAGCAGGTAAATTGCCTCGGCTATCCCCTCTTCTCGCGTAAAATTGCTGCTTTCAATGGTGATTTAATCGAAACGGGATAGCGGAATGATATTCGTTACAGGCGGAGCAGGTTTCATTGGGGCTAATTTTGTACTGGACTGGATTGCACAGAGCGAAGAGTCTGTCATCAATTACGACAAGCTGACTTATGCCGGCAATCTGAATAATCTGGCCAGCATCAAACAGGATGCGCGCCATATTTTTGTGCAGGGCGACATACTCGACACAGCCAAGATCAGCCAGCTGTTTGCAGAGCACAAACCCCGGGCGATTGTCCATTTTGCCGCCGAAAGCCATGTGGACCGTTCCATCCACGGCCCTGCCGCCTTCGTCAATACCAATGTCAACGGCACCTTCAGCCTGCTGGAGGCCGCACGCGCCTACTGGGGAGGACTGGCCGAGCCTGAGCGCAGCAGCTTCCGTTTCCTGCACGTATCCACTGACGAGGTATATGGCACGCTGACGGCGGAAGATCCGCCCTTCAGCGAAACCACCGCTTACGCGCCCAATAGCCCTTATTCCGCGTCAAAAGCGGCATCGGACCATCTGGTGCGTTCTTATCACCATACCTACGGCCTGCCGACGCTGACGACCAATTGCTCCAATAATTACGGTCCCTACCATTTCCCGGAAAAACTGATTCCGCTGATGATCACCAACGCCAGGGCAGGCAAGGACCTGCCGGTCTATGGCGATGGCCAGCAGGTACGCGACTGGCTATATGTGAACGACCACTGCACCGCAATACGCCGCGTGCTGGAAGCCGGCAAGCCCGGCGAGACCTATAACATCGGCGGCTGGAATGAAAAAACCAATCTCAGTGTCGTGCATACCTTGTGCGACCTGCTGGACCAGTTGCAGCCGAAGGCCAAGGGCAGCTACCGCGACCAGATCAAATATGTCACCGACAGGCCCGGCCATGACAGGCGCTATGCCATCGACGCCCGCAAGATAGAGCGCGAACTGGGCTGGAAACCGGCGGAAACCTTCGAGACCGGCCTGCGCAAGACCGTTGCGTGGTATCTGGCCAATGACGAATGGGTGGCCCAGGTGCAATCGGGCGATTATCTGAAGTGGGTGGATCTGCAGTATTCCGGCAATAAGAACAGCAATTAAAACAGGAGCAGGCATGACTCAAGAAATTACTACTCGTAAGGGCATTATCCTGGCTGGCGGTTCCGGCACCCGCCTGTATCCGGTGACGCAGGCCATTTCCAAGCAATTGCTGCCCGTGTACGACAAGCCGATGATCTATTATCCGCTGACTACGCTGATGCTGGCCGGCATGCGCGAAATCCTGATCATTTCCACCCCGCAGGACACGCCTCGGTTTAAGGAATTGCTGGGCGATGGCTCGCAGTGGGGCATAGAACTGTCGTACGCCGTACAACCGTCCCCGGACGGACTGGCGCAGGCCTTCATCATCGGCCGCGAATTTGTCGGCGATTCACCGTCCGCGCTGATCCTGGGCGACAATGTGTATTACGGCCATGAATTCGAAGCCAAACTGAAGGCCGCCAACAATCACGCCGTCGGCGCCACCGTTTTTGCCTATCACGTGCACGATCCGGAACGCTATGGCGTCGTCGAATTCGATGAACGCCGGCAAGCGATCAGCATAGAAGAAAAACCGACCAAGCCGAAGTCCAATTATGCAGTGACCGGCCTGTACTTCTACGACCAGCAAGTCTGCGATATCGCCACCAATATCAAACCGTCGGCGCGAGGCGAACTGGAAATTACCGACGTCAACAATGTCTATCTGCAGCAATCCCAGCTCAACGTGGAGTTGATGGGCCGCGGCATGGCGTGGCTGGATACCGGCACGCATGAGTCGTTGCTGGAGGCCAGCCAGTTCATCGCAACCATAGAAAAACGCCAGGGCCTGAAAGTGGCCTGCCCGGAAGAAATCGCCTACCGGCGCGGCTATATCAATGACGCCCAGTTGGAAAAGCTGGCGCAGCCGCTGAAGAAAAACGAATACGGCATGTACCTGTTGCAACTGCTGCATTCCAAAGCCTACTAAGACAATAACCAGCAAACAAGAAGCAACCCGGAATTCTGGAGAAACAAGAAATGAATGTGATTGCTACGGAACTACCTGAAGTATTGATACTGGAGCCGCGCGTTTTCGGCGACGACAGGGGCTTTTTTTATGAAAGCTTCAACCAGAAGAAATTCCAGGAATTGACAGGAGTAGACGCGGAATTCGTGCAGGACAACCACTCGATGTCCGCCAGGAACGTGCTGCGCGGCCTGCACTACCAGATCCAGCAAACACAGGGCAAGCTGGTGCGCGCCACCGTCGGCGAGGTCTATGACGTAGTCGTGGATTTGCGCAAAAGTTCGCCGCGCTTCGGCAAGTGGGTAGGATTGACGCTGTCCGCTGACAACAAGCGCATGCTGTGGGTGCCGCCCGGTTTCGCGCATGGCTTCGTCGTCACCAGCGACAAGGCAGAGTTTTTGTACAAGACCACCGACTACTGGGCGCCTGAACATGAACGCTGCCTGATGTGGAACGACCCCACGGTAGGTGTGCAATGGCCGGACAATCTGGCTCCTATTTTGTCGGCCAAGGACGAGCAAGGCAAATCGCTGCATGAGGCCGAGGTATTTGCATGAAAATACTGCTGACCGGAACCAGCGGACAAGTCGGCAATGCGCTGCGGGAAACGCTGCGGGGCTTGGGAGAATTGGTCATTGCAGACCGTTCGCAAATGGACCTGGGCAAACCGGAGCAGATACGTTCCTTCATCCGTTCCGTCCAGCCTACGCTGATCGTTAACCCAGCGGCCTATACCGCAGTGGACAAGGCCGAGAGCGAAACTACACTGGCGCAAAGCATCAATGGCGATGCCCCGGGCATCATCGCGGAAGAAGCTGCCAGGCTGGGCGCAGCGCTGATCCATTACTCCACCGACTACGTGTTCGACGGCAGCAAACGCGAGGCCGACGGCAAGCTGGCCGCCTACACAGAGCAGGATGCACCGAATCCGGCCAATGTCTATGGCAAAACCAAACTGGCAGGCGAGCAGGCGATTGCCGCCAGCGGCTGCGCGCACCTGATTTTCCGCACCAGCTGGGTATATTCGAGGTTCGGCCAGAATTTCCTGCTGACGATGCTGCGCTTGGCAAATGAGCGCGATGCCTTGAAAATCGTCAATGACCAATGGGGCGCGCCGACGTGGGCAGGCTGGATCGCCCAGGCCACTGCAGATATCGTGCGTCGCCTGCAAACCGGCAGCCGTGATGCTTCAGCGCTGGACCTGGATATCTGGCATGAGCATAGCGGCATTTACAATATGAGCACACTGGGCTATACCAACTGGTGCGAATTTGCCCGCGCCATCATAGGCCATGCGGAAACACTGGGCTTGCTACACAAGGCCATGCCCAGCATCACCGGCATTCCCTCATCCGAATACCCGGTCGCCGCAACGCGCCCGCATAATTCCACACTGTCCATGGACCTGCTCGCCAGCCGCTTCCAGGTGCATCCGCCGCAATGGGAAGATGCAATGAAGGCCTGTATGGAAAACGCAGGCACAGTCAACGCGGCCTAGTATCCAGTGCGCCTGCCGGTTTCAAGTCAGGCGCCGGGTCAGCGCGACTACCACCGCCCTGACGGCAACGCTACTGCCCCTCCCTGAAATCATGCAATGACTTACTGCTCCCTGACGAATATCCCGGTGCCGGCAATTGCACTTTACGTGCCCACTGCCGCGGCGCCGAAAGCCTATACATGAGCCTGGTACGCACCAGCCTGCTAAATGCCATCGCCGTGGGCGTGCGTATGCTGACCATGCTCGGCCTGAGCAAGCTGCTTGCCGTCTATGTCGGCCCAGCCGGCTATGCCGTCATAGGCCAGTTCCAGAACGCGGTGACGATGATACTGTCCTTCGCCAGCGGCGCCATCAACACCGGCGTTACCAAATATACGGCCCAGTATCACGAAGACACGGCGATGCAGCACAGGCTGTGGCGCACCGCCGGCCTGATTTCTTTTTGTACTGCCATCACCGCATCGGTGCTGATTGCCGTTTTCAACCGCCCGCTCGCGCTCGCGGTGCTGAAAGATGCAGGCCTGGGAAGTGTCTTCCTGTGGCTGGCCGCCTGCCTGTCGCTCTTTGTACTGAACACGCTGCTGCTGGCGATCCTGAACGGCAAAAAAGCAGTATCGAGCTATGTTACTGCCAACATCGCCACCAGCATCGTCACGCTGCTGGCAACCTGGGCGCTGGCCAGCGCCTGGGGCCTGTACGGGGCGCTGGTGGCGCTGGCGATTAACCAGTCTGTCGTGGCTTTCGTCACGCTGGCGCTGTGCCTGCGCTCGGGCTGGTTCAACCTGTCCATGCTGTTCGGTAAACTGGATCCCGGCATCGCGCGCCAGCTGGCCGCCTTCGCGCTGATGGCGATTGTCACCGCAGTCGCGGTGCCCTTAAGCCAGTTGCTGATCCGCAACCACCTGGTGCATGATTTCGGCTGGGATGCGGCCGGATACTGGCAGGCCGTGACCCGCATCAGCGACATGTACCTGATGCTGATCACGACAACCCTGACCGTATATTACCTGCCGCGGCTGTCGGAGATAAAGGACGGGGCCGAGCTGAAAAAGGAAATCCGCCGTGTCTACCGCTTCGTGCTGCCGATAACGGTGCTGGGCGCGGCCTCGGTCTATCTGCTGCGCAACTGGGTCATACAGCTGGTATTTACTGCCGATTTTGCACCCATGCTGGATCTGCTGGCGTGGCAGTTGACCGGCGACGTAATCAAGATCGGCAGCTGGGTGCTGGGTTTTGTCATGCTGGGACGCGCGATGACCAAGGAGTATATCATTACCGAACTGGTTTTCAGCCTGTCGCTAGTGCTACTGACCTACTGGCTGACCCCGATGTTCGGCCTGAAAGGCTCCGTGCTGGCATTCGCGCTCAATTATCTGCTGTACTGGATATGCATCGCTGCCATACTCCATAAAACGGACTATCAATAAAGTATGAGCCTTTCCGCTTTCATCCAGCGCTCAATAGACGCCATCGCCGGCGCCAGACATCTGGACCAGGCGATCTCGATGTCCCGCTTCCTGGGCGACCTGTTGTGGAAAAACAGCGTGGGCCAGTACGAGCTGGCGCAGCTGGAATCCTTGCTGCTGCAACAATACGGAGGCGAGTTCCAGCCTGCAGGAATACCCGCGCGCCGCTGTGAATATCTGCACGTGCTGACCAAGGCCTACGATACCGGCGGACATACGCGCGTCGTAGAGCATCTGCTGTCCTCGTCAGCGCTGGCAGAAGCCGGCGTCTTCATTACGGAGACAATACAGCCGAATGCCCTGCGCAAACTGTCCAGGGCAAGATATGGCTGCGCGCTATCGCCCAAACAGGCAGGCAGCAGGCAAAGAATCCAGCACATGATTGATGTGTTTGCACAGCATGCAAGCATCATCCTGCATATCCATCCCTACGATATTGAAGCCGTACTGGCGGCAGCGCTGGCGGGCAAGTTTTTCGGCGTGAAGGTGCTTCTCTATAATCACGCAGACCACGTATTTTCTTACGGCCATGGAATTGCGGACAGGGTGCTGGAAGTCAGCTATTTCGGCTGGTCGCTGCGCACACGCCGCAACATACAGTACAAGTCGGTGTTTGCCGGCATTCCACTGAAGCTGCCCGAACAGAGAATCGCCAGTGAATCTGCCGGTAGCAGCCAGGCCTACCTTGCATCGGCGGGAACCGCCTACAAATATAAGCCAAACGACGGATTTTCCTTCCCACAATTTGTACAGAAGTTTGCCAAGGTACGTAATAACCGGCTGGTGCTGATCGGGCCCCGGCTTGCATCCAACTGGTGGTGGTGGAAAACCTGGCTGAAACTGAGGTCCAGGGTGGAATTCCATGCCAGGATGCCGCACGACAAGTATCTGGATTTCCTCCGCCAGGCGACAGCGTATGTAGACAGCTTTCCGCTGACAGGGGGAACCGCATTTCCGGAGATATTCAGCCTGGGAGTGCCCAGCTTCGGTGTGCTGACAGGGTCGCATGGCTACTCGCCCGCTGACCAGTTGAAATCGGCCGATGTAAAGGCGCTGGTCAGGGATCTGGCGGATTTTCTTGCGGTGCAGCAAAGAAAAGGCGTTGAAACAGCAGCAATACTTGCACAAATACATGATGCGCATAGTATAGAAAACGTTGCCGACAGGATCAGTTATGCCTATGATCTCAACAAAGGTGAAAAACAACCTCCCTGGCAAAATCCAGGCACTATAGATCCTTGTTTTTATGAGAAAATCTGGATGTCAGGCAATGGCGCCGGTATGCCTGTGCATACCCTGCCATCGTTCAAACTCATGTGGCTGTTTTTGGTTTACTGGAAGCAGGTGCGCTTCGGGAAAAAAAGCGATCCCCGCTCGCCTGCTTAAGCCCTCTGGGGCTAATGCTTTTGTTTACCCGCTCTAAGGATAGCATTTCAATATGATTCATGTTGCCATCGTCAGTCACGGCCACGAGGACCTGCTGATTGCAAGCCGCCTCGGCGGCCTGCAAAATGCCGGCCCCTGCATGAGAGTATGGGTAAAAGACAACAAGCCCAGCAAAGGGCTGCGCGCATTTTGCGCCCAGCACGGCATTACCTATAGCGATGCAAAGCCCGGCATGGGCTTTGGCGATAATAACAATTTCCTGTATGAGCTGGTGCGCAGCGAATTCGGCTTCAAGCCCGGCGACACGTTTGTCGTCATGAACCCCGATATCACGATAGACCCGGAATCCATCGTCTGCCTGGCCGAGCAAATGCACAAGGACAGGTATCCGATCGCTACCATCAATCTGTACCGCGACCGCCAGTATGCAATTGCAGATTCAAATATCCGCCGCTTCCCCGACGTTTTCTCACTGATCCGCATGGCAGTCGTGCGCTCGCTGTCGCAGCCTTACGACAAAGCGCAGATGGACAACATTTGCCATGTGGATTGGGCATCCGGCGCTTTCCTCGCTTTTGATGCAATGCACTATTCGGCGCTGGAAGGATTCGATCCGCGCTATTTCATGTATTTCGAGGATGTGGATATCTGCTACCGCTCGCAAAAACTGCTGGGCAACGGCGTCCGCTACTATCCTTCCTTGAAAGCCACGCATACAGCGGCCCACAAGAACCGCAACCTGATTTCACAGCATGCGTCCTGGTTTTTCCGCAGCTTCCTGAAGTTTTTGTCCCGTCGTTATTTCATCTACGACCGCCAGGCGAACCTGACTTCCGCCAAGTAGTTGCCTCATGACATTATCCGTATTACTTACCGGGGCCACCGGTTTTGTCGGGCATGCCGTTGCCCAAAGCCTGCTTCAGCAATCCATCCCGCTGACCTGCGTGAGCAGGAAACCGCTAGGGCCTGAACTGGCAGGCGCGCGCACCCAAACGATTGATGACATCGGTCCCGACACCGACTGGAGTGCCAGCCTGCCTGGCATCACTACAGTGATCCACTGCGCAGCGCGCGTGCATGTCATGCAAGATAAGGCCAGCGATCCGCTAGCGGCATTCCGGCTGGCCAATGTGGATGCGACACTGCAACTGGCCCGCCAGGCCGCCGCAGCCGGGGTCCGCCAGTTCATTTTCCTCAGCTCGGTCAAGGTCAATGGCGAAGAAACACCGCCCGGCGCCGCATTCACCGAGGACGCGGCACCGCAGCCTTCAGATCCTTACGGCATTTCCAAATGCGAGGCGGAACAGGCCCTGCTGGCGCTGGCAAAGACCACGTCCATGGCAGTCACCATCATACGGCCGCCGCTGGTGTACGGTCCCGGCGTCAAAGCCAATTTTCTCAGCATGATGCGCTGGGTAAAAAAAGGCTTGCCGCTACCGCTGGGCAGCATCCACAACAAGCGCAGCTTTGTCTATCTCGACAACCTGGTCAGCCTGGTGCTGGCCTGCATGGACCAGCCCGCCGCCTACAATGAAGTTTTCCTGGTGTCCGACGGCCAAGATTTGTCGACGACCGAGCTGCTGCAAAGTGCCGCACAAGCCTTCGACCTGCCCTCCCGCTTGCTACCCTTTCCCCCTGCGCTGCTGATGGCGGCGGCGGCGCTGGCCGGCAAAAAACCGGCCGCACAGCGTCTGTGCCAATCGCTGCAGGTTAACATCGGTAAAGCGCGTAGCCGGCTTGGCTGGACACCGCCGTTTAACGTTCGCCAGGGCTTGCAAGCAACCGCCCGGCATCTGACCAGACATTAAGCCAGTGATTATTCGACCATGCTGAAACGATTTTTTGACCTGTTGCTGGCGCTGGCTGCGGCCTGCGTGCTGATTTTGCCGGTTGCCATTGTCGCTGCCTGCGTCAAGCTGACATCTACCGGACCGGCGGTCTACTGGTCAGACCGCGTCGGGCGCTACAACACCCTATTCCGCATGCCCAAATTCCGCACCATGCGCACCAACACACCTGCCGTGGCGACTCACCTGCTCAGCAACCCAGACCAGTATCTGACGCCCATAGGTTCCTTCCTCAGGAAAACCAGCCTCGATGAACTGCCGCAGCTGTGGAGCATCCTGAAAGGCGACATGAGTTTCGTCGGGCCGCGTCCGGCGCTGTTCAATCAGCATGATCTGATAGGCCTGCGCACCGAAAGCGGCGTGCATCAGATACCCCCTGGCCTGACAGGCTGGGCCCAGATCAATGGCAGGGACGAGCTGCCCATACCTGACAAAGTCGCCCTGGATGCGTATTATTTGCAGCATCAGTCTTTCGGACTGGATTTGCGGATACTGTTCCTGACTTTCTTTAAAGTGCTCAAGCGGGATGGTGTAACACATTAATTGCTAATTTAATAAAATGCTGCAATGCTGTTTACTTTGGTTACAAATGTAAGACATATTTAAGCAGCAACTTGTTTATTATCTGTGCCGGATGCCAGCACAGACAGCCGATAAGCTCTAATAACAATAATATTATTAATTTCGCAATGCAAACCATACTCGCGCTACCCCGATTACAAAAGCAGATCATCGCCGCTGCCGCAGACGCGATTTTTCTGCCGCTAGCCTTCGTACTGGCGATCTGGCTGCGCTATGACGGCTTCAATAGTGCACTGTTCTCGCATTACTTTTGGCTGATCGCTTCGGTTCCTTTCGTTTCCATCCCCATCTTCGTGCGGATAGGCCTGTACCGCGCCGTGATCCGCTTCATCGACCAGAAGATCGTCTATGTGGTGGTGTTCGGCGTCACGCTGTCGGTGATGGCGCTGGCCTTCATCAGTGTGATGACACACATCATGGCGCTATCGCGCGCGGTATTTTTCATTTATTGGGCTGCGGCCATCCTGTATGTGGCAGCCAGCCGCTTCCTGACCCGGTCTTACCTGCTCGGTATCAACCGCAGCGACAATGCCATCCATATTGCGATCTACGGCGCCGGCAAGGCCGGCGCGCAATTGGCCACCGCATTGCGTGCCAGCGATGAATTCGTCTGTGTCGCGTTTATCGATGACAATACCAATCTGCAAGGCTCATCCATAGGCGGCACCAAGGTTTCCAGCGTGGATAACCTGGGCAACCTGATACGCCAGCATGGCATCAAGGAGGTACTGCTGGCGATGCCGTCCATCTCCAAGATACGGCAGAAGCAGATACTCGACCAGCTGGAACCGTACAAGCTGAAAATCAAGGTCACCCCTTCCATCAAGAGCCTGATCAGCGGCGAACTCCGGGTACAGGATATCCGCGAAGTCGAGATTGAAGATCTGCTGGGCCGTGATTCAGTAGAGCCGGACGAGCGCCTGCTGTCCACCTGTATTACCGGCAAACGGGTGCTGGTGACCGGCGCCGGCGGCTCCATCGGTTCAGAACTGTGCCGCCAGATCATGCGGCAAAAACCGGCACAGCTGATCCTGTTTGAAATGTCCGAATTTGCGCTGTACTCCATAGAGCAAGAGCTCGATGCACTACGCTCTAGCCTGAACCTGGACCTGGAAATCATCCCCTTCCTGGGCAATATCCAGAACACCGCCAAGCTGGACAAGATCTTCGAGACTTACCATGTCGATACCGTCTACCACGCCGCCGCCTACAAGCATGTGCCGCTGGTAGAACACAATCCGGTGGAAGGCATACGCAACAACGTGTTCGGCACGCTGACCGTGGCCCAGGCGGCGATCCGCGCCGGCGTCAAGAATTTTGTGCTGATCTCCACCGACAAGGCAGTGCGTCCGACCAATGTCATGGGCGCCACCAAGCGGCTGGCAGAACTGATCCTGCAAGCCTGCGCGCGCGCGCAACATACGACGCGCTTCTGCATGGTGCGCTTCGGCAATGTACTGGGTTCGTCCGGCTCGGTCGTGCCGTTGTTCCGCAAACAAATCATGCAGGGCGGCCCCATTACACTGACCCACCCTGAAATTACACGCTACTTCATGACGATACCGGAAGCCGCACAGCTGGTGCTGCAGGCTGGCGCGATGGGCGAAGGCGGCGATGTTTTTGTGCTGGACATGGGCGAACCGGTGCGCATCATCGACCTGGCCAAGCGCATGGTGCATCTGAGCGGGCTGGAAGTGAAGAGCGACACGACACCCGAGGGCACGATAGAAATTCACCACGTGGGGCTGCGCCCCGGCGAAAAGCTATATGAAGAATTATTGATCGGCGACAATGTGGAAGGCACCAGCCATCCGCTGATCATGCGCGCCCAGGAAGACGAAATCCCATGGGCCCGCCTGACGCTGCTGCTGCGGCAGCTGGAATCAGCATGCGACAGCTTCGATTTGCATCAAGTGCGTTCCCTGTTGCTGGAAACAGTGGCAGAATACGAACCGCAGTGCGGCATAGAAGACTTTATTTGGCAGATCACGCATCCTGGCAGCGAAACGGCCACGGTACCGGTGGATCTGCCACGCGCAATGCTGCATTAGCCGCAAATTGATCGCATTGACAGAATTGATCTAGCAGCGGCCATAAACGAGCCGCACCCTATAACTATCCATCAAAAAAACACCATGTCCCTGATCTCACCGACCATATTCAAAGCCTACGACATCCGCGGCATCATCGACAAGACCCTGGATGCTGAAGTTGCCTACCTGATCGGCCAGGCCTTCGGCTCGGCTGCGCTGGCCAAGGGGGAAAAGACAGTGGTCATTGGCCGTGATGGGCGACTGTCCGGCCCGGAACTCGCAGCAGCCCTGGCCAAGGGCCTGCAGGCAACCGGTGTGGATGTCATCGATCTCGGCGTAGTGGCCACGCCGATGGTGTATTTCGGCACCAATGTGCTGGGCGCCAGCTCCGGCGTGATGGTGACCGGCAGCCACAATCCTCCCGACTACAACGGCTTCAAGATGGTGCTGGCCGGCGAGGCTATCTACGGCGATACGATACAGGCACTGTACCAGGCCATCCTGAACAAGGATTTCAGGCAAGGCGCGGGCGCCTACACCACGCATGATATCGCCTCCGCCTACCAGCAGCGCATCGTCGGCGACGTAAAGATCGCCCGTCCGATGAAGATCGCCATCGACTGCGGCAACGGCGTGGCCGGCGCATTTGCCGGCGACCTGTACCGCGCGATGGGCTGCGAGGTCATCGAGCTGTTCTGCGAAGTGGATGGCAATTTTCCCAACCACCATCCCGACCCCGCGCATCCGGAAAACCTGCAAGACCTGATCCGCTGCCTGCAGGAAACCGATGCCGAAATCGGCCTGGCTTTTGACGGCGACGGCGACCGCCTGGGTGTTGTTACCAAGGACGGCCAGATCATCTATCCAGACCGCCAGTTGATGCTGTTTGCCGACGATGTGCTGAAGCGCAATCCCGGCAAGGAAATCCTGTACGACGTCAAATGCACGCGCCATATTTCGGCCTGGGTCAAGGCCCGCGGCGGTGTACCGCTGATGTGGAAAACCGGCCACTCGCTGGTCAAGGCCAAGATGCGCGAAACCGGTGCGCCGCTGGGCGGCGAGATGAGCGGCCACGTCTTCTTCAAGGACCGCTGGTATGGTTTTGACGACGGCATGTATGCCGGCGCGCGCCTGCTGGAAATCCTCAGCAAGCTGCCAGACCTGACAGCCACGCTGAATGCCTTGCCGCAATCCAGCAGCACGCCGGAGCTACAACTGAAACTGGCCGAAGGCGAGAATTTCGACATCATCGCGACCATGCAGAAAAACGCCAATTTCCCCGGCGCCGATGACGTCATCACCATTGACGGCCTGCGTGTCGAATATCCGGACGGATTTGGCCTGGCGCGCTCTTCCAACACCACGCCGGTCATCGTCATGCGTTTTGAAGGCGAAACCCCTGAAGCATTGGCGCGCATACAGGCGGCAGTGAAACAGGCCATCCTGGCGGTCAAGCCGGATGCGGCAATGCCGTATTAATATTTCATCGGCGTCTGCGTGAAAATCTTGCTGGTCCGTGTATCGTCGCTGGGCGACGTGGTCCACAACATGCCTGTTGTGGATGACCTGCTGCGCCACTTTCCCGGCGCCCGGATCGACTGGGTCGTCGAAGAAGCCTACGTCAGCCTGGTCCGGCTCAATCACGGCGTGCGGCGCATCATCCCTTTTGCGCTGCGCCGCTGGCGCAAAAGCCTGTTCAGCCAAGCCACGCGCCAGGAAATAAAAAACTTCCTGGCCGCTTTGCGCAGCGAACAATACGATCTGATACTCGACACCCAGGGTTTGCTGAAGACCGGCGCCATCATGGGCATGGCCAGGATAGCCAAAGGCGGCAAGAAGGCCGGCCTGGCAAACGGCACCGAAGGGTCAGGCTATGAGGCGGCATCGCGTATCTTCCATACCCACAGCATCGTGGTCAACGTGCGCACGCATGCAGTATTGCGCGGCAGGCTGGTGGCCGCGCAAGCGGCAGGCTACACCGTGGATACGCCTGCCAGCTTTGGCATGCATGCGCCTGATACCGGCGGCACCCCGGCATGGATGCCAACCCGGGACTATGCTGTGTTTTATCACGGCACCGCGCGCGACAGCAAAAAATGGGCGCAGGATAACTGGGTAGAAACAGCAGCAACCGTCTCCGGGTACGACCTCCCCATTCTCCTCCCCTGGGGCAACCCGGCAGAGAAAAAAGAAGCAGAACAGCTGGCGGCCCGCATCCCCGGCTCCACGGTCTTGCCGCAGCTCAGCATGCTGGAAGCGGTTGCGCTATCGCAGCGCGCGGCACTGGTGATCGGCGTGGATACCGGGCTTACCCACATCGCGGCCGCGTACGAAAGGCCCACCGTGGAAATCTACTGCGATTCGCCGCGCTGGAAGACCGAGGGCAACTGGTCCCCCAATATCATCAACCTGGGCGACGCCGGCAAGCCCCCTTCAGCCGCCGAAGTACAGTCGGCGATTGTCCGCCTGCTCGGCCCGACAGCTACCGGCGAGACCGGGCTTTAAGGTATATTCCGTCATACGCGGCGGCCATCGCAAGCTGCACCGCTGAATTTTTCCGAGAAACACGATAGCCCGCATGAGCATGACCCGTAAAAACCTGGATGGCCTGGCCATCACCCTGATGTTGCTGCTCTGCGTATGCTGGGGGCTGCAGCAGGTTGCCGTCAAGCTGGCAGCCCCTATTGTCAGTTCCAGCATGCAGATAGGCTTGCGATCCGGGCTTGCCGCATTGATGGTTTATGCGCTGATCCTGGTGCGCGGCATTCCTTTTTCCCTGCGGGACGGCACGCTGCTGCCGGGCCTCGCGGCCGGCGCGCTGTTTGCGTTTGAATTCCTGTGCGTGGCCATCGGCCTCAACTTCACGTCGGCATCGCACATGTCGGTATTCCTGTATACCGCGCCGGTATTTACCGTGATCGGCCTGCATTGGCTCATTCCTTCCGAGCGCATGCATGCCAGCCAGTGGCTGGGAATAGTCTCCGCATTTGCCGGCATGGCCGTCGCTTTCTCCGGCGCCTTTGTCACCTCCAGCAAGGGCCTGGACGATCCCCATCTGGTGCACATGCTGGTCGGCGATGGACTGGGCGTGCTGGGCGGCATATTGTGGGCAGCCACCACGGTGACAATACGCAAATCCAAACTGTCGGAAGCGGAACCCACCACCACGCTGCTGTACCAGTTGGCCGGCGCCGCAGCCATCCTGCTGGCCTACGCATGTTCGCTCGGCGAATCCATGCTGATACCGGCTTCTCCCCTTGCCTGGGGCAGCATCCTGTTCCAGACCGTGGTCGTGGCGTTTGCCAGCTACCTGACCTGGTTCTGGCTGTTGCGCCACTACCTGGCATCCCGATTGTCCGTGTTTTCCTTCCTGACGCCACTGTTCGGCGTGGCGGCAGGCGTATTGTTCCTGCATGATGCGATCAGCCCGCGCTTTGCAGCCGGCGCCTGCCTGGTGCTGGCCGGCATCGTGCTCGTCAACCGCCGGCCATGAGCCCCATTTAACCGCCCTTTGACCGCCTAACGAAACCAGCCCATGCGCCTGCTCTATACTCTATTCTGGTGGCTGTCCCTGCCTATCGTGCTGGCGCGGCTGTGGGTGCGCGGCCGCCAGGAACCTGGCTACCGCCGGCACATAGGCGAACGCCTGGGTTTTTACAGCCAGCAAACGGGCAAAAAAATTATCTGGGTGCATGCGGTATCGGCCGGAGAAACTCGCGCCGCCGAACCTCTCGTGCGCGCGCTGCTGAAGCGCTATGTCGGGCACCAGATCCTGCTGACCCACATGACGCCTACCGGGCGCGCAACCGGCCAGTTGCTGTTTGCCGATGTGTCGGCCAGGGTCGTGCAAAGCTTCCTTCCCTATGACACCAACTGGATGATCAAGCGCTTCCTGCGCCATTTTGCGCCGCAGCTGTGCGTACTGATAGAAACCGAGGTCTGGCCGAACCTGATTGCACAGTGCAAAGGACACAACATCCCGGTAGCACTCGTCAATGCCAGACTGTCGGAAAAATCGCTGAAGAAAGCCCGCAGGCTCTCTGCGCTGATCCTGCCGGCAGCGCAGGCCATTCGCTGCGTTGCTGCGCAGTCCGGGCCGGATGCACAACGCCTGAAAGAACTGGGTGTGGGCAGGATGATTGTTACCGGCAACATGAAATTCGACGTCAGCCCGCCGGCACAGATGGCGGAACGCGGCGCACGCCTGCGCCGGCATTTCGGCGAGCGTCCGGTATTCCTGTGCGCCAGCACGCGCGATGGCGAGGAAGAACTGATACTGAACGCCTTTTGCGCACTGCCTGCAGAGTTGCAGCGCCAGGCATTGCTGGTCGTCACTCCCCGGCATCCGCAGCGCTTTGACCAGGTGGCGGCAATGATTGCCGCGCGGGGCTTGAAGCATGTGCGCCGTTCAGCACTGGATGCCGAAGCCGGGCAGCAAATCCTGCAGCCGGATGTACAAGTGGTGCTGGGCGACAGCATGGGTGAAATGTATATGTATTACGCGGCATGCGACGTCGCATTTATCGGCGGCAGCCTGGTTCCCCTGGGCGGACACAACCTGATCGAAGCCTGCGCGATGGCCAGACCGGTGCTGACTGGACCACATACCTTCAATTTTTCGGAAATTACCGAAGACGCCATCGCCATCGGCGCCGCCATCCGTGTCGCCGACCCGGCAGCATTGATGGCACAGGCCTTTGCACTGATCGCCGATGCCGGCAAACGGAAAACGATGGGCCATCACGCGCACGCCTTCTTCATGCAGCACCAGGGCGCGACGGAACGTACCGTGGAACTGCTGGCCGAGTGCGCCACGCTGGCATAGCATCAGCGAATACTTGCCCTCGCAGATCCTTACTGTAAGATACCAAAAAGACGGCAGCCTCTAACACGGCATGCCGTTGATGCAAGATGAAACCATAGGCATGGCGAAGCACGGACAGCAATCATGAGAAATTTCAACAAAACGGATACCGTTACCGGCAAGAATATTTACCTGCGCGCTGCGACCGGCGCCGATGCTGCTTTCGTTTTCGACATGCGCAGCAATGAAGCCAAATCGCGCTACCTGAACAAGATAGAAGGCACGGTAGCAGACCAGCAGGCCTGGCTGGAAAAGTCCTATGCCGATCCCGGCCAGTTCTACTTTGTGATCAGCTCGATAGCGGATGAGCCGCTGGGCCTGGTCCGGCTATACGACCAGCAAGGTGACAGTTTTTGCTGGGGTAGCTGGCTGATCAAGCCGGGCGCACCGTCCATGACCGCCATAGAGTCGGCGCTGCTGGTGTACCAATATGCATTGGCACAGGGTTTTACCAAGAGCCACTTCGATGTACGCATAGGCAATGACAGCGTCATTCATTTCCACCAGAAGTTTGGCGCCGTGGAAACCGGCAGGACGGACAAGGATATCTTTTTCTCCATCGATGGAGACGACATCCGCAAGTCCATGCAAAAATTCAGGAAATTCCTGCCGGCGGCGGCCGCCTGAGCTGATGCGGGGCAATGCGCAGCTTTGTTACTAAATATTGCTCAATATTGCCTAATAGAAATTAAAAATTGGATATGCTAATCTCGCTGGATTTTCCGGATACTTAAAAATCCATGCATCCGGCCCTGTTTATAGATAGCATTGATAGTCATAGCACTGACAGCATCGCTTCGGCTAGCGCTGCGAGGTAAATCAAAAATAAGGAAAGACGATGTCCGTAGACAATTGCCGCATTATTGAACTCCCTAAAATTCATGATCCCCGTGGCAACCTCACATTCATGGAATCGAACCGGCATGTGCCCTTCGATATCAAGCGGGTTTTTTACCTGTACGACGTGCCTACGGCATCGGACCGCGGCGCCCATGCGCATAAGGAACTGCACCAGTTCCTGATCTGCCTGTCCGGCAGCTTTGACGTTGCAATGGATGACGGCACGCAAAAGCGTACTGTCCACCTGAACCGTCCATGGCTGGGCCTGCATATCCCGCCGATGATCTGGGCGTCTGAAATCAATTTCGATGCGGGCTCGGTCTGCCTGGTGCTGGCGTCAGCACCGTATGATGAATCCGACTATTATCGCGACTACAACGACTATCTGGCGGCACTGGCAAAATGACTATTCCCTTCCTCGACATCCAGGCTTCCTACAAGGAATTAAAAACCGAGATCGACGCTGCCGTCCAGCGTGTGCTGGATTCCGGCTGGTACATACTCGGCGGCGAAGTGGACGCCTTTGAGCACGATTACGCCCAATACTGCGGCACCAGCCATTGCGTCAGCCTGGCCAACGGCCTGGACGCGCTGCACCTGGCGTTGCGCGCGATGGGCGTGGGCGCCGGCGATGAAGTCATCGTGCCGTCCAACACCTATATCGCTACCTGGCTGGCAGTCAGCCAGTGCGGCGCGGTTCCTGTGCCTGTGGAACCGGTCGAAGCCAGCTATAACCTCGATCCGGCACAAATAGAAGCGGCAATCACGCCGCGCACCAAGGTCATCCTCCCCGTGCATTTGTACGGGCAGCCGGCTGACTTGGCCCCTATCCTGGCAATCGCAAAAAAACACGGCCTGCGCGTGCTGGAAGATGGCGCCCAGTCGCACGGCGCCCGCTACCAGGGCCAACGCCTGGGCGGCCACGGCGATGCAGTGGCATGGAGTTTTTACCCGGGCAAGAACCTGGGCGCGCTGGGCGATGGGGGTGCAGTCACCACCAACGACCCGGAACTGGCGGATCGCATACGCGTGCTGCGCAACTACGGCTCGCGCGTGAAATACGTTAACGAGGTGCAGGGCTACAACAGCCGGCTGGACCCATTGCAGGCCGCGGCGCTATGCGTGAAATTGAAATACCTGGATGCATGGAATGCGCGCCGCACGGAAGTCGCCAGGCGGTATACCGCGAATCTGGAAAATAGCGGCCTAATCTTGCCGAAAGTGCCGGAAGGCATGGAGGCGGCGTGGCACCTGTATGTGGTGCGCGCAGAAGACAGGGAAGCTTTGCAGGCAAAACTGACCGTCGCCGGCGTGGGCAGCCTGATCCATTACCCCATTCCGCCGCACCTGCAGCAGGCTTATGCAGACGCCGGTTTTACAGCCGGGCAGTTCCCGCTGGCGGAAATTATGGCAAAGCAGGTATTGAGCCTGCCTATGGGCCCCCATCTGAGTGCAGAACAGCAGCAGGCCGTTATACAGGCAATCACCGCCTAGCAGGAAAGCCGGCGCAGCACCTGCCGGTTGGATACCCATAAAAAAAGCCACCGGAGCCCGGTGGCTTTTTTGCATATCAACATACGCTATCAACACCGAATATCAGTGCTGCAGCAATCCATTCACTTCGGCCAGGTCTTCCTCTTTCAAGGTGCCAGCAGCCGACTTCAGGCGCAAACCGTTCATGATCGTATCGTAGCGGGCCTTGGCCAGGTCGCGCTGCGTGGTGTACAGCTGCTGCTGCGCATTCAGTACGTCGATATTGATACGCACGCCAACCTGATAGCCGAGCTTGTTGGAGTCCAGCGCAGACTGGCTGGAAATTTCCGCCGCTTCCAGCGCCTTCACCTGGGCCAGGCCGCTGCTGACGCCGAAATACGACTGGCGCGCACCCTGTGCTGCTGTACGGCGAGCGAATTCCAGGTCATTGCGGGCCTTGTCTTCCAGCGCGATCGATTCACGCACGCGGCTGTCCACGCCAAAACCGGAGAAGATCGGGATATTCCACTGCACACCTATCGAATTATTCTTGGCGACGCTGTCGGTGCCTATCGTCGGCGGTATGCCGCTGTTGGAATTGCGGCCGCTGCTGACAACCAGGTCCACAGTAGGATAATGGCCGGCGCGATTACGCTGGATGTCACGCTGCGCGATTTCCACATTTACCTGCGAGGCCACCACGTTGTAGTTTTCCTTCTCGGCAGAAGCGACCCAGTCGTCGATGCGTTCAGGCTGAGGCGCGCTCAGCTGGATGCCGGGTTTCAGCAGGTTCAGTTCGCCGGCTTCCTTACCGATAATCTGCTGCAAGGCTGCGCGCTTGACCTGCAGATCGCTGACGCCCGCAAACTCCTGCGCCACCGTCAAATCGTAACGCGCCTGCGCTTCGTGTGTGTCGGTAATGGTGGATGTGCCTACTTCAAAATTGCGCTTGGCCGATGCCAGCTGTTCGGAAATCGCCACCTTTTGCGCCTGCAGCGTGGTCAGCGTGTCCTGCGCCGCCAGCACGTCGAAATAAGCCTGGGCGACACGCGTGATCAGATCCTGCTGGGACAGCGCGAACTGCGCTTCACTGACGACCAGCGATAGCTTGCCCTGCTGGTATTGCTGCCAGTTAGCCCAGCGAAACAAAGGCTGCGACAAGGTCAGCGCATACACGTTGGTGTTGCCAGTGTATTCCACACTGCCCAAGAAGGCATCGGATGACACATTGTTCCTGGCACGGGTATCGCTGCCACTGATCGCGATTGTCGGAAGTATCAGCGCGCGGCCCTGTATCGGCTTTTCCTGACCTGCAGCCAGGCTTGCACGGGCACTGCCGAATTGCGCGTCATTGAGCAGAGCATCCTTGTAGATCTGCAGCAAATCGGTCGCGCCGGCATTCAACGACAAAAAAGCGCCGGCAATCAAAACGGCAATAATGGGCTTACGCATGAAACGCTCCGAGATAAGGATTATTAATTAGATTTTTAAAACTCGACAAACGGAATCTGAAGTTGAGCGCGCCGCTGATAATTTTAATAAGTCGGCATCGCCGGATCAACTTCCTGTGCCCATGCATGGACGCCACCTGTCAGGTTGATCACTTTGGAAAAACCCTGGCGCTCCAGAAAATCGGCCACCTGCATGCTGCGCCCGCCGTGGTGGCAGATGCAGACGATCTCCGCATCAGGCTCCAGCTCATTGGCGCGCTCAGGCACGCTCTGCATCGGCATTAAAATCACGCCGCTGATATGACAGGTCTCGTGCTCCCAAGGTTCCCTGACATCCAGCAGAACCGGCGAGTTTTTTGTCTTGTCCGCCAGGCGGCCGGCGAGTTCCTGCGCTGAAATGTGTTCCATGGTCGCCCGCCTTAAAAAGAAAAGCTGGACGGCTGCACTGCCTGCGGCAGCGGCTGCACCACGGTTTCAAACAACGCGACAGCCTTGAAAGCATCCTGGGCAGTGCGCGTTACAATTTCAGCCGACATCACCGGCAATTGCCCCACAACGGCAAACAGGCGGCCCCCCACCTTCAGTTGCTGCAACAGGCCGTCCGGCACTGAAGGCAACGAACCATGCACAACGATCACATCGTAGGCGGCCGATGCGTTGGATTGCAGCGCATTGCCCTGCACCACTCCCACATTCAGCACTCCATTTTTCGACAAATTCTGCTCCGCCAGCGCTTTCAGTTCCGCATCGCCTTCTACTGCGGTGACCTTGGCCGCGCGGTGACCCAGCAAGGCGGCCAGGTAGCCGGAACCTGCGCCAACCAGCAGCACCTGTTCATGTTTATTGACAGCCAGTTCCTGCAAAATGCGTGCTTCCAGTTTCGGCGACAGCGAATACGCGCCTTTCGACAAAGGCAGCTCAGTGTCTGAAAACACCAGGCCGAGCTGGCTCTCCGGAAAGAAATTCTCGCGCTTGACGATCACCAGCATGTCCAGCACGTCCTGGTTCAACACGTTCCAGGGGCGAATCTGCTGCTCAATCATGTTAAAGCGTGCTTGTTCGATATTCATGTTCTTAACTCGGTAGCATTAATGAGGAACCCGCATTTTATCAAATGCAGCTGGTGCAATGCCTGAAGAATGTATGGAAATGTATTCATCCGGCCTTAAATCCGCCAAACCGGCAGATTCGGCTCCGTTCCAGGCCCCGGAACCGCGTTTGCGCGGTGGCTAGACCAGAATGCCGTTTAAAATCATGTCCATATATGCGTCTATATAAGGGGCCAGCTCATCTTCCGTCACGCTGCAGGCATTGGCTGAATGCCGGGAAATCATCTGCATGATGATGGGCGCGATCAATATACGCGGCGCCATCTCCAGGTTCATCGGCCGTATTTCGCCGCGAGCGATGCCCCGCTTCAGCATGCGCGCCACCATTGCGTCGCTGCGGGAAATCACCTCTTCGTTATAAAACTGCGCCAGCTCGGGAAAATTGCAGGCTTCGGCCATCATCAGCTTGCTCAGGCCCGAAAGCTTGGTATTACCCATCACCTGCCACCAGCCCATGATGATCTCGCGAAACAACTCCGCGCTGGTGCCGGTGAACTGGTCCACGGTTTCTTCCGCCTGGCCTATCATCGGCACGACATTTTCCCGCACCACCGTCTTGAACAACTCTTCCTTGCTGCTGAAGTACAGATACAGCGTCCCTTTGGACACACCTGCATTTTTTGCAATATCGTCCAGGCGCGTCGCCGCAAATCCACGCTCGACAAAGAGGTCGAGGGCAGCGGACAACAGTTCCTGGGGGCGCGCGTCTTTACGACGTTCCCAACGGGGTTTTGAATCGGCAGACATAATCAGGCTAGGCACACTAACTTACTCGCGAGTCAGTAATGTAATCCCACCAGGCCAGAGCGTCAAGTTCCACCCGTTGCCGCATCATTTTATTGCATGGAGCAGAGTGTGCCCGAGTTGATGGATATCCAACAATTACTATGCGACAAACCAGCGAAATAGAGGCTTGAATTTGAAAATACCGGGTACAGGATGCAATCGCGGCGATCCGGCTGCCGTTTCAGGTTACCATTCGGCTGCAACTTACAGCCCGAATCATGAAACAGCCATCCCATCAGCAAGCTGCTCCCCTTTCCATGCCGCCTCCGCTGGCCTGCCGTCCAGGTTGCGGAGCCTGCTGCATCGCCCCTTCTATTTCCAGCCCCATACCCGGCATGCCGGATGGCAAACCCGCTGGAATTCGCTGCATACAATTAACCGACGAGCTTCAATGCGCGATCTTCGGCCGGCCCGAACGCCCGGCATGCTGCGGCGGCCTGGCTGCCAGCGAAGAGATGTGTGGCACTGGACGTGAGTACGCACTTCAATGGATAGGCAAGCTGGAAGAAATGACGCGTCCGGACGCACTTTTCTGAAACCAGGCCTACACCGCCTGCCTCCTCATATCAAGACAGCACGCTTTGCATTCGCACACCGGTAGCAGGCTTATTTATTTTGAAAGCTTGTTGCCCCTGCGACACAATGGAGGCTTTCACCTAATTTTATTCGCTCAAGTCGGGAGCATAATTGATATAAAGCAATTAGGAGAGCTCGATGACTGATTTACCTGAAATAGCACCAAACCCGCTGGGATATGACCCCAACAGGCTGCTCGACGCACTCATAGAGCTATTAAAGCTTAAAAACGATGCCGCCCTGGCAAGGGCGCTGGAAGTAGCCCCCCCCATCATCAGCAAGATACGGCACCGCACCATGCCCGTTGGTGCCTCCATGCTGATACGCATGAATGAAATCAGCGGTCTGGACATCAGCCAGCTGCGCTACATCATGGGCGACCGGCGCGGCAAATTCCGCATCAGCGACAAACAGTTCAAACCCAAAGACAAGCTGTAGCACCGCCCCGGGGAGGCCGGTGTGCACGGAATCTCCCCGCCACGCTTTCCTGCTTGCGTCCGCCTGCGAAGGTGGGGAAAATACCTGTAGCCGCCCGGCTGCGGCTTGCCATTTCCTGCACCAAAAACATCACGGGCAGCGGTGCTCGTGGTAACCTTCGTGCCGGTCAAACGCTTTCAATTTCTTAGAGGCAGCTGCAAAATTGCGCTGGCATTGGTGCGCGCTCCAGCTGCCCCATTCATAGACGGGGCGTCCCCTGCGGCTTCGCCACATGTGACCGGCCTGACTTCGCAACAGCTTCTTAACAAAACAAACCCTATGGAACTACTCCTCGCCGCAAAAGTCATCATCATGGGTATCGTGGAAGGCTTGACCGAATTCCTGCCCATTTCCTCCACCGGCCATCTGATCCTGGCCGGCAGCCTGCTGAATTTCACCGGCGAGAAGGTAAAAGTCTTCGAGATCGTGATCCAGGCCGGCGCCATATTTGCCGTATGCTGGGAATACCGGCAAAAGATAGCGTCCGTGCTGGGCGGCCTGACGCACGACCCCAAGGCGCGCAAGTTCGCCATGAATGTCATCATCGCCTTCTTGCCGGCAGCAGTGCTGGGCTTGCTGTTCAGCAAAAAAATCAAGCAATACCTGTTTGCCCCGGTGCCGGTGGCGCTGGCCTTCATCATCGGCGGCGTCATCATCCTGTGGGTGGAGCGCAAACAAGGCAACGCAGCGGCAGCGGCGCAGGTCAATGCGGTGGAAGACATGAGCGCCGTCGATGCGCTGAAAATCGGCCTGGCCCAGGCGTTTGCGCTGATCCCCGGCACCAGTCGTTCCGGCGCGACGATTATCGGCGGCATGATTTTCGGGCTGTCGCGCAAGGCCGCGACCGAGTTTTCTTTTTTCCTCGCCATTCCCACGCTGCTCGGCGCTACCGTATACTCCCTGTATAAAGAGCGCGCGCTGCTGTCGGCGGCGGACATGCCGATGTTCGGGCTGGGCACCGTTGCCGCCTTCATATCGGCATTTTTCTGCGTGCGCTGGCTGCTGCGCTACATCAGCTCGCACGACTTTACCGCGTTTGCCTGGTACCGCATCGTGTTTGGCCTGATGATCCTGGCAACAGCCTATACCGGCGTCATCACCTGGGCAGATTAAAAAGAATTACGGAAGCAAGAGTGGATATAGTAGAAGCAAAAGCAGAAGCAAGCCAGGGCGCCAGCCTGGAAGACGGCGCGCTGCATTTATTGCAGACCGTTTTCGGCTATCCGTCGTTCCGCGACCAGCAGGCACGCATCGTGCAGCACGTTGCCGGCGGCGGCGATGCACTGGTGCTGATGCCAACCGGCGGCGGCAAATCCCTGTGCTATCAGATCCCGGCGCTGCTGCGCCGCGGCGTCGGCATCGTCGTCTCCCCGCTGATCGCCCTGATGCAGGACCAGGTCGATGCGCTGGCCGAAGTCGGCGTGCGCGCCGCCTTCCTCAATTCCACGCAGTCTTTCGATGAAGCGATGCGCATAGAAAGGATGATGCGCAACAGCGAGCTGGACCTGGTGTATATCGCGCCGGAAAGGCTGATGACGCAGCGCTGCCTGGACCTGCTGGACGCCACCGACCTGGCGCTGTTCGCCATTGATGAAGCCCACTGCGTATCGCAGTGGGGCCATGATTTCCGCCCCGAATACATCAAGCTGTCCATCCTGCACGAGCGCTTCCCGCACGTGCCGCGCATTGCGCTGACAGCCACCGCCGACCAGCAGACCCGCGAAGAAATCATCCACAGGCTGCAGCTGGAAGAGGCGCTGCAATTCGTCTCCTCTTTTGACCGCCCCAACATCCGCTATCAGATTGTTGAAAAGGCCAATGCCCGCAAGCAGGTGCTGGACTTCATCGAAGCGCAGCACAAGAACGACGCCGGCATCGTGTACTGCCTGTCGCGCAAGAAAGTGGAAGAAACCGCCGAGTTCCTGAATGAAAGCGGGCTTACCGCGCTGCCCTACCATGCCGGCATGGACTTTGCGACGCGCAGCAAGAACCAGTCGCGCTTCCTGCGTGAAGAAGGCATCGTCATGGTTGCCACCATCGCCTTCGGCATGGGCATAGACAAGCCAGACGTGCGTTTTGTCGCCCATCTGGACCTGCCCAAAAGCATAGAAGGCTACTACCAGGAGACCGGCCGCGCCGGCCGCGACGGCGCTTCCGCCAATGCGTGGATGGCCTATGGCCTGCAGGACGTGGTACAGCAGCGCCGCATGATAGACGAATCCGAAGCTAATGAAACCTTCAAACGGGTACAAGGCATCAAGCTCGACGCGATGCTGGGCCTGTGCGAAACCCTGAACTGCCGACGCGTCCATATCCTGGACTATTTCGGCCAGCAGGCCGGGCCTTGCGGCAACTGCGACACCTGCCTTAACCCGCCAAGCTCGTTTGACGGCAGCGTTGCTGCGCAAAAAATTCTGTCCACCGTGTACCGTGTGGACCAGCGCTTTGCCGCCGGCCATGTGATCGACATCCTGCGGGGCATCGACACCGACCGTGTCAAGCAATGGCGGCATGACCAGCTGTCCACCTACGGCATAGGGTCCGACAAGAGCGAGGCCGAATGGCGCGCACTGGTGCGCCAGCTGATCGCGCTGGGCCTGATTTCAGTCGATTATGAATCCTATAGCTCGCTGAAGCTGACCGACAGTTCGCGTGCCGTGCTGCGCGGCGAACAGAAGGTGCAGTTGCGGCAATACCAGAAACCGCAAAAAGCGGTCAAGCACAAGCGCCAGTCTGCCAAGGACTATGCGGAAACCAGCCTGTCCGACACCGAGCAGGCAATCTTCGACAAGCTGCGCTGGTGGCGCGTGGAAACTGCGCGCAAGCACAATGTGCCGGCTTACGTGATCTTCCACGATTCGACGATGCGCGAGATCGCCAAGGCGCATCCTTCTTCGCTGGACGACCTGCGCGGCGTATCCGGCGTCGGCGAGAAAAAGCTGGAAACCTATGGCGAAGAAATTGTCGCCCTGATCTCGGAATTCGCTTAACGAGGAGCGCAGCATGTCCCGCACCGAACGCCTGCTGGATCTGATGCAACTTTTGCGCACGCACCGCTATCCGGTCACCGGCACGTCGCTGGCGTCCGAACTGGGCATCAGCGTGCGCAGCCTGTACCGCGACATCGCCACCCTGCAAAGCCAGGGCGCAAAAATCGAAGGCGAGCCGGGGCTGGGTTACGTATTGCGCCCGGGCTTTACGCTGCCGCCGCTGATGTTTTCCGAAGAAGAAATCGAAGCTATCGTACTCGGCTCGCGCTGGGTCGCGGAGCGCACCGATACCCGCCTGAGCCGCGCCGCCAACGATGCGCTGGCAAAAATCGCCGCCGTGCTGCCGGCCGAATTGCGGCATGACCTGGATTCCTCCGGCCTGCTGGTCGCCCCTTCGTACGGACTGGAAGTCAATGATGAGCAGATGGCGCAGGTGCGCCACGCCATACGCGCCGAGCGCAAGCTGGAACTCAGCTACCGCGACCTGAAGGAAGATATCAGCCAGCGTATCATCTGGCCCTGCGCCCTGGCCTTTTTTGACCAGGTGCGCATGATCGTCGCCTGGTGCGAGCTGCGCCAGAGCTTCCGCCATTTCCGCGTGGACCGCATTACCGCGCTGACGGTCAGCGAAAGCCGCTATCCGCGGCGGCGCCAGGCACTGATAAAAGAATGGCGCCAGGAAATGGATTTGCAGAAGTGGCCCTGAACGGCGTCGAGAAAGTGGCCTTGATATGACAGCCGGGGTACACTGGCACAGTTTTGGGGCAAAAGCCCTGCAGTAAAATTGCAACAGCTAATGGACTGTTCTTCCCGTCCGCATCGCATTTCGCCTGCCCGGCTTTTTAAGGAGTCCGCATGTCGCAAGCTCTGTCGCCCCATCCCGCCATTCCCCGCCCCGCCGATGAAGCCGCCCGCCTGGAAGCCCTGCGCAGTTATGCGCTGCTGGACAGCGAAGCCGATGCCGATTTCGATTTCCTGGCCGAGATGGCGGCGCTCATCTGCGAAGTGCCTTACGCCGTCATCACGCTGGTGGATGCGGAAAGGGTGTGGGTCAAATCCTCCTTCGGCCGCCAGGCGCAGCAATTGCCGCGCGACGAAGAATACTGCTCCTGGACCATATTGGAAGAAAGCAGCCTGCATATCCCCAACCTGAGCGCCGACGCCCGCACCGCCTATCTGCCGCTGACTACCGGTGAACCGCACTACATGATGTACTGCGGCGCCAACCTGATCACGTCCGACGGCTACCGTATCGGCGCGCTGTGCGTGATGGATACCCAGATGCGTGCGCTCAGCGGCCAGCAGGTCAGGATGCTGACCAGGCTGGCCTGCCAGGTGATGGCGCTGATAGAACTGCGCGCCAAGGACAGGGAACTGAGCGCCGCGCTGTCCGTCATGCAAAAACTGGCCACCTACGACGACCTGACCGGCCTGCTGAACCGCCGCGCACTGCTGGCCCGCCTGCAGGAAGAAGTGGAACGCGCGCGCCGCATCGTGCACCCGCTCAGCATCATCATGCTGGACCTGGACCATTTCAAGCAGATCAACGACAGCCACGGCCACCTGGCGGGCGACGTGGTGCTGCACGGCGTCGGCAAATTCATGAAGGACCGGCTGCGCGTGACCGATAGCGCAGGCCGCTACGGCGGCGAAGAAATTTGCCTGATCCTGCCCGGCACCACGCTGGAAGACGCTGCCGCCGTCGCCGAAAAACTGCGCCAGGCGCTGGCCTCAAGCTCGTTTGCCACATCCGGCGGCAGCATCAGCGTATCGGCCAGCTTCGGCGTCGTCTCGGGCCAGCCCGGCCCGGAACTCAGCCCGGAAGCCTTGCTGGATGCCGCCGACAGGGCCATGTACCGCGCCAAGGAAAACGGGCGCGACCGCGTCGAGGCCGGCCAGGAAATATAAGGCGGCCACATCAGGGCCGGGCCGCATGCTACTGACAGAAACTGACATCTCCCGAAGTGACAATGGTTCACCCGGCGCAATCCAGCGCCAAGGGAACACTCACCAAGGAGATGACCATGCCCCATCCCAACTTCATTTTGCTGTACGTGGACAATCCCCAGCAAAGCGCCAAGTTTTACGCACCGCTGCTGGATAAGCAGCCAATGGAATCCTCACCCGGCTTCGTCATGTTTGCACTGGATTCCGGCATGATGCTGGGCCTGTGGTCCAAGCATACGGTAGAACCCGCCGCTCCCAAAATCCCGCTGGGCGGCAGCGGCGAACTGGCCTTTGCGGTGGCCGACGCCGCTGCAGTCAAAGCGCTCTACGCTGAATGGCAGCAGCGCGGCCTGCAGATACTGCAGCAGCCTGTCAGCATGGATTTCGGTTTCACCTTTACCGCCGTAGACCCGGACGGCCACCGCCTGCGCGTGTTTGCCCCTTACGACCCAGCGTTGTAGGCCGCAAGCCATAAAAAAACCGCGATACTCAGATCGCGGTTCAAGGTTTGTTCTCATAGGGCACCCTGCTGCAAGGCAGGCAAGCTGTATATTCAGCGCTTGCTGAACACCAGGTCCCACACGCCGTGGCCGAGACGCAGGCCGCGGTTTTCAAACTTGGTCACCGGGCGGTAGTCCGGCCGTGGCGCATAGCCTTCGGCGGTGTTTTGCAACGCGGGTTCTGCCCCCAGTACTTCCAGCATCTGCTGTGCGTACTCTTCCCAGTCGGTGGCGCAATGCAGGTAGCCGCCCGGCGCAATCCGCGACGCCAGCAAGGCCACCAGCGGGCCCTGTATCAAGCGCCGCTTGTTATGCCGCGCCTTATGCCAAGGGTCAGGGAAAAACACGTGCACGCCCGCCAGCGACGCCGGCGCAATCATGTGCGTCAGTACTTCAAACGCGTCATGCTGGATCAGGCGCAGGTTCTGCAAGCCGTTCTCATCGATCAGCTTCAGCAGGCTGCCGACACCCGGCGTATGCACTTCCACGCCAATAAAATTCTTGTCCGGCATGCCGCCCGCAATCTTCGCCGTGGTCTCGCCCATGCCGAAACCGATTTCCAGGATGGTAGGCGCAGCCCGGCCAAACGGCGCCGACAGGTCGAGTGTTTCCTTTTGATAAGGAATGCAAAACTGCGGTCCCAGTGTCTCTATCGCCCGCCCCTGCGCAATGGACAAACGCCCCGCACGCGTCACAAAACTGCGGATGCGGTGCTCGGTAGGATCATAAAACAGGGGTTTGCCGCTATCGGCCGGTTTGTTATCAGACATGCTAGAAAATGAGAATAAAATGAATTCCGCTGGCGGAATATCGGGAATAGAGAGTTGCCATTTTGCTGCGGAACGGGAGAATCCAATGCAATCCGGGATACTCCGCGTTTCCAGAGTGTGACATTCTACCAGAGCGTGATTGTGCTCAGTCTGTTTTGCGGGTAGCGCTGCCTTGGAGCGGGTGAAGGGAATCGAACCCTCGTCGTAAGCTTGGGAAGCTTCTGCTCTGCCATTGAGCTACACCCGCGGCAAACCCATATTACGGCTTTTCACGCCGCTTGCAAATCAGCTATACAGGTATGAGGTCATGATGTCCTGATCCGGCAAATTCACGATTTCACATGAAACGCATGCGCCATGTCGATAAACGCGCGCAATGCCGACGACATTTGCCGCTGGCGCGGGTAATACAGCATGAAGCCCGGCACCGGCGGGCACCAGTCCTCCATGACGGAAACCAGTTTGCCTGATGCCAACAGCGGCGTCACGATATCATCGCTGACAAAGGCCAACCCTATGCCGTCGAGGGCGCCGTGTACGGACAGTTGCAGGTCGCCTACCGTCAGCCGCCCTTTTACGTCGACCTCCATCTGCATGCCGTCTTTTGCCAGTTCCCATTTATAGACAGCGCCGCTTGGAAAGCGGTAACGGATGCATTCGTGCCGGTGCAAATCATCCGGGTGGTGCGGAACGCCGTACCGTTTCAGGTAATCCGGTGAGCCGATGAGGACGAAACGGTGACTGGGGCCAAAGGAGACGGCGATCATGTCTTCCGGCACTGCCTCTTCATAACGAACGCCTACATCGAAACCGGCGCCTACAATATCAACCAGGCCGTCGTCGCTGACTATCTCCAGATGGATATCAGGGTAAGCGTCCAGGAAGCGCTGCATCAGCGGTGCAATCAGTTGCTGCGCTGCATTGCGCGAGGTGTTGATCCGTAGCGTGCCGCTGGGTGTAGCGCGAAAGCTGTTCATTTCTTCCAGCGCATTGCTGACGTCGCCCAGCGCCGGTTGCAACCTTTCCAGCAGGCGTTTTCCGGCATCGCTGAGCGCTACGCTGCGCGTGGTGCGGTTGAACAGTGTGACACCGAGACGGTCTTCCAGCGTGCGGATTGCATAGCTGACGGCCGACGCGGACAGCGCAAGGTCGGCGGCCGCTTTGCGGAAGCTGCTGTGCCGCGCGACCGATGCGAAGACGGCAAGATGGGAGAGATTGTCGAGTTGCATGATTATGCAGAATTTTGCATCAAACCATGCAAATCTTCAAGTTTGTTACAGAAATGTCCTGGGCTTATTATGCAGATGCACAAAACAATCACTTGCTATGAAAGGATGATTCTATGTTCCAGGTACACGGCTATGCCGCCCATGATGCACAATCGCCCCTAATCCCCTATCAGTTCGAACGCCGCGATCCAGGCGTCAATGACGTACAGATTGAAATCCTTTACACCGGCGTCTGCCATTCCGACTTGCATCAGGCGCGCGACGATTGGGGCGGCTCCCTTTACCCTATGGTTCCCGGCCATGAAATCGTCGGCCGCGTGGTCCGCGTCGGCTCGGGGGTTAAAAAATTCAAGGCCGGCGATCTGGCAGGCGTAGGCTGCATGGTCGACTCCTGCCGCCACTGTTCGGCATGTCGGGAAGACCTGGAGCAATACTGCGAAGAAGGCGTGACGGTCACCTACAACGGCAAGGAACGCAACAGTGAAAGCCTCACCTTTGGCGGCTATTCCGAGCAGATCGTCGTGGACGAACGCTTTGTGGTGAAAGTTTCTCCCGCACTGGACCTGAAGGCAGTGGCGCCGCTGCTCTGCGCTGGCATCACGACCTACTCGCCATTGCGCCACTGGAAAGTCGGGCCAGGCCAGAAAGTCGGCGTCATCGGCTTGGGTGGCCTTGGGCACATGGGAATCAAGTTTGCCAAGGCGCTGGGTGCGCAGGTAGTAATGATTACGACTTCGCCGGACAAGGGAAAGGATGCCGCGCGGCTGGGCGCCGACGAGGTGCTGCTGTCGCGCGATACCGCGGCAATGGAAGCACATCGCGGCAGTTTTGATTTCCTGTTGAATACCATCCCGGTGGCGCATGACCTGAACCCGTACACGGCACTACTCAAGCGGGACCGTACCATGGCGCTGGTGGGCGTGCTGACCGAGATCACCCCGCCGATTACCGGCGTCAGTCTGATTATCGGCCGTAAGTCCATCGCGGGCTCGGCGATTGGCGGCATGGCGGAAACGCAGGAGATGATGGATTTTTGCGCCGAGCACGGCATCGTCAGCGATATAGAGATGATCGCCATTCAGGATATCAACCATGCCTACGAGCGCTTGCTGAAGAACGATGTGAAGTACCGCTTCGTCATCGACATGGCGACGCTGAAAAACCTGGCCAGCTAAACATCTGTTCCACTGCTACGATGCCCGCTGTCCACGCAGCCGGCATCGCTTTTATTTTGCCTTCTCCACCACCACGATATTGATCTCCTTGCTGGAGATGTAATACGGCACGTGCTTGAAGTCGGCAAACAGCAGGCGCAGCGTGTGTTTGCCCGGCGGCAGGTCCAGCAGCGCTTCGGTTTCGCCGCTGCCGAAATGCTTGTAGTGCTGGTGGGCGTATTCATTCGGCTTGTCAAACGGGATGGGCGCCTTGATGTCTGCCGGCATGGGCATGTCGATCAGGATATGGTGGTGGCCGGTGCCGGGAATACTACCGGCGGCAACCGGCGCGACACCCATGCCGGTGACGGCAAACGCGACGCGGAAAGGCGTCTTGACCTGGTCCCCGTCCTTGATGTTGACGAAGTAGGCCGTTTTCTCGCCAACGGGGAAAGGCCGCGTGCGTTCCGATGCGCTGACGGTACTGATGATGGAATCAGTGTCCACGCTAGGTTTGGCATCCTTGTCTTTTGTTACGGCAGCCGCGTGGGCTGTGGACAGGAACAAGGTGGTAATAGTCAGCATGGCCGCGGCGGACCTTGTGGCGAAGCTCAAAAAAGTGATCATAAGGCCCGGTATTGGTGAGGTAGGTCAGTTGTCGGTAAGCACCTAAAGCTGCGTGCCATTCTATCAAGCTTTGCAGCCGGACGAAAAACGCGTGTGTATATGCCTGCATGCTGCAAGCCGGTTCAAACGCTTAACGGCTTCCCGGCCCCTTTCCCCAGATCGTCTACTTCGCCGGCTTATTTTTCAAGGCAGCCAGTTGCTCCTGCATTTCCCCAGCAGCTTGCAGCATTTTTTGCTGCATAGGCGCCATCTGTTTCGGCATCTGGCTAAGGATGGATTGTGCGATCTGCGGCATCTTGGTGACAAATACCTGGCCGGTGGGGCTTTCATAGAAAGCGATCAGGCCGTCCACGTCTTCCTGCGTCAGGCTGGCGCTGTATATCTCCAGGTACATGGGCTTCATCTTTTCCATGCTCAGTTCTTCATTGATGATGGCAACGGCTTTTGCCCTGAAGTCGTCCAGGATCTTCTGCTCTGCAGGTGTTATGTCCGTTCCCTGCATGGCCTGGGCCATTACCTGCTTGGTCATTGCCTGCACTTGCGGGCGCATGGCATCCAGCACCTGTTCGGCGTGGGCGACGGTCATCAGTTTTTCTATCGACTCCTTGGTGGGTGCAGCTGCGTGGGCATTGAAGGAAAGCAGCGCCGCGGCGCAGAAAGAAGAGATCAGTGAGAAGCGGTATTTCATGGTAGTTCCTTATCAGGTGAAGAATGCCCCGGCAGCGTTGCCGATAATCGGATTAACGGGCAGCAGTATGCCTAGAATAGACAAATATTGGGCATTTAATTGGTAGTTATTTAACAACTAGCTAAAAATAAAGCGTATTGCATTAAAGAAATCTATCCGCTTGTTGCTAGGGAGTACAAACTGCGCTAGTGTTTAGGACTTCGCTATATACCGCAATCTGCCTCTTCCCGGCTGAGAATACTTCAGGAGCTGTCTTATATGTCCACCCACACCCCGCTTGAACCCGCAGAGACGGAAGAAGCCAGTAACCAGGAATTGCTGGATGCATTCCTGCGCGGGGCCGGCCTGGGGAACAATACGATAGGCCTGGGGGCAGGCTCCAAACTGACGCCGGAACTGATGGAAATGCTGGGCAAGCTGCTGGCGGCATCCGTGCACGGCGCCCACGGCTTGCTGGCGCGGCGCACGCAGGTCAAACGCGAAGTGAACGCCGACATGACGATGGTCGTACGCCGCAATAACAACCCGCTCAAGTTTTTACAGGACTCCGACACCATCATGCTGCAGATGCTGCGCAAGAAAATGCCGGGCTTCATGGACCCGGTATCGGCGATGCAGGAAGCCTTTCTGGACATGCACGCTCACCAGAGCGCGCTGGTTGCGGGCATGCAGGCCGCCTTGCTGGACATGATGGAGCGCTACAACCCCGAACACGTGATCCAGCAGACGCCGCCCGAAGGCACACTGGAGAACATGTTCCCGGCCAAGCGCAAGGCCAGGATGTGGGACAAACAAGTGGAAAGGTTCCAGATCGTGCGGCGCGAGGTGCTGCAGGAGTCGCAAGCGCCTTTCGGCAATGCGTTTTTGAGTGGCTATGAGGCAGAGATCACCCGTTGTGAAGACGAGGCTGATGGAGACAAGTGAAACAGCCGTTATCGGACTGCAGTTGCGGTCCGCGCAGATCTGCGACGCAGGCGGCAGAACAAGCAACCAGGACGCGCTGCTCAGCGCGCGGCAGGGCGATCTTGCCTGCTATGTGGTGGCCGACGGCGCCGGCGGCCATGCCGGCGGCGAGGTAGCCTGCAAGCTGGCGACCGAAGGCCTGATCGCCGCCTTTGCGGCGGAGCCGGAATTCAGTGGCCAGGCGCTGCGTTATTATGCCGACCGCGCCAATATCGAGATAGGCAATGCCCAGCTGGAGCAACCGGCCCGGCATGAAATGAGCAGCACCGTGGCGGCACTGCTGATAGACACGCGGCGCGGGGCAGCGCTGTGGGCGCACCTGGGCGACACGCGAATCTACCTGTTCCGCCAGAAAAAAATCGTCTTTGCGAGCAAGGACCATAGCCTGGTGCAGCAGTTCGTGGACGCGGGATATAGCACCGGCGAACAGATCCGCACCCATCCGCAACGCAATATCCTGTATGCCGCGCTGGGCGCGGCGGACGATACGCCGGTGGAAGTGACCGAATACGGCATGCCGCTGCAGGCTGGAGATGTTTTTTTGCTATGTACGGACGGCTTGTGGGAATGGGTGCTGGAGAACGAGATGGAAGCGGAACTGGCCAGGGCCACATCGCCGGAGGACTGGCTGGAAGGCATGCAGACGCTTGCTGGCCGCAGATTTGCCCAATCCGGTGCGATTCGCGACAATACAACAGCTTTTGCGGTCTGGATCAGCGCTTCTACGGTGTAATGCCACGGAAATTTCATAGACACGCTGTATGATAGCAACAATATTACGCCAAACAGATCAATGAATACACCCGCCCCCGAACAAGACGATGACCTGACGCGCCTTGATACCCGGCAGATCAACCCCGCCACCGCTGTTCATGCGGGCTCGGAGAATTGTCTGCCCATAGGGTCGCGCCTGGGGGATTTTGAGATCACCGGCATCGTCGGCGAAGGTGGTTTCGGCATTGTCTACCTGGCGTTTGACCATAGCCTGCGCCGTACCGTGGCCATCAAGGAATACATGCCGGTGGCACTGGCCGGGCGCGGTGTAGACGACAGCGTGCTGATACGCTCCGTCAAGCATACGGACGCCTTCGGCGCCGGTCTGGAAAGCTATATCAACGAGGCTCGCCTGCTGGCCCAGTTCGACCACCCTTCTCTGGTCAAGGTGTACCGTTTCTGGAAGCAGAACAAGACTGCGTACATGGCGATGCAGTATTACGAAGGCCACACACTGAAGCACATTGCGGAATTCAATCCCGAGATCATCAATGAAGCCTGGCTGACCAATATGCTGCGCGCCATCATCGGCGCGCTGGAAACCCTGTACAGCGCGCAGATCCTGCACCGCGATATTTCTCCTGAAAACATCATGATCCAGCATAACGGCGTGCCCGTGCTGCTGGATTTCGGCGCTGCGCGCCAGGTCATCGGCGGTACTCCGCAAGACCTGACGGTGATCCTGAAGCCCAGCTTTGCGCCGGTGGAGCAGTACGCAGACGATTCCAACCTGATCCAGGGCCAGTGGACCGACATCTATGCGCTGTGTGCCGTAGCCTACAGCGTCATCGCCAGAAAAACGCCGCCGGGCTCGGTCACGCGCATGATCAAGGACCCGATGCAGCGCCTGCAAGACCTGGCGCCGCCGGGCTACAGCCATGCATTCCTGGCTGCCATCGACCAGGGCCTGAGCGTGCTGCCGGAGTTTCGCCCGCAATCCACCGCGGAATTCCGCGCACTGCTGAGCCTGGAAGCCGCACCCAAGCTGGCGCCGCAAGTCCATGCAAAGGTGCCGCCGCAGTTTACCGCTCGCGTGACACCCGCCAGCCCGCTGCCCCCTGGGGCAATACCAAATGCCCACACATCGCCTGTTTCCGGAGAAGCCGGCGAACCGGACGATGACGACAAAACCATGTTGGCGGTGCCTGTTGCGGACAAACCCGCAGCAGCCTCAGCATCCAAGCCAGCGGGAAAAACCGCCAAAGATGCTGCGCCAGGTGCGACAACGGCAATGGCAGCGAAAACCCAAGGCTGGCACTGGCGCTGGGACCATACGCTGTCTGCTGCAGTGCTGGTTATTGCGGCAGCCGGCATCTGGCTATGGACCAGCGGCGGCAAGCCAGCCACTCCGGCTACGGCCGATACCGCCGGCAGCCCTGCCAGCAGCGTCGCGGCCACGCCGGCGCCTGCCAGCAATGCCGCTGCGACCACGGCATCGGCCGCCGACAGCGTCGCACACCTGAATCCCGTTTTCGATGCCGCACCTACTGTTGCCAGCACTCCGGCAGCGGCTGCCGCCAGTACCGCATCTCAACTGGCCGTTACGCTGGACAAGAATGAAACCATAGTGACGGATGTTGCCGCCGCCGATGCCAGCAAAGCAGCCGAAGTGCTCCCCACGGGCACTGTATCGCTGAACATCAAGCCTTGGGGTACGCTGTATATCAACGGTACGAATAAGGGCGTCAGCCCGCCGCTGAAAAAACTACAGTTACCTCCCGGCAAGTATCAGGTTAAAATTGTCAATCCGAATTTCCCGGACTACCAGACGGATGTGCAGCTGGCAAACAAAAAAACCGTCGCCGTGGCGCACGATTTCACCGCGCAGGGCAGCACTCCCTGAACACTTCTCGCTCAGCCAAGAGGATGCGGGTGAAGTCTTGCTGCCGCCTGCCGCCATTCGCTGCCGGATCCGGACCTAACCAAGGGCTATCGCAATGAAACCAATTTTTTTACGCTTTTCCACGCTGAGTGCTGCTGTTAGCGTTGTCATCGGCGCCGCCATTCTGGCGGGCTGTGCCATCCCTGAACAAGGCAAACCGGCTTCGCCGGCGACACCCAAACCAACTGCCAGCAGCCCGGCGCCAAGCGCACCGGCGCCGGCACCTGTCGTGGTTCCGCCCTCTGCCGCGCAGCAAGCGCTGACGGACGGGATGGACCTGTACGACAAAGGGGACTTTAATGGCGCAATCAAGAAATTGTCCGGCTCGCCCGACATCTGGACCGCTGACAAGAGCGTGCAGCTGTCCGCCCTGAAAACCATGGCCTTCTCGTATTGCGTCAGCTCGCGCCAGACACTGTGCCGCCAGCAGTTTGAAAAAGCGCTGAGGCTGGACCCGGCATTCGACCTGGAACCAGGCGAAAAGCAGCACCCGCTGTGGGCGCCGGTATTCGAGCAAGCCAAGAAAAGGGTCGCTGCGGCGGAACGCAAGGCAGCGGCGCCTGCGCGCAAACCTGCCGCCAAGCCGGCTGCCACGCCGCAATAAATTACCGCATCATAGGCTCAGCCCCTGCCCTTCGGCATCGGCCGCATCAAGGAAATCGCGCATCAGCGTCAAACGTTGCTGGGCGATTTTTTTGGATGTCTCCAGTGCCAGCTTTCCCGGCAATTCCTCCAGGTTTTTTCTCAGCACACGCAAGGCATCCTGATGCTGGATAAAGCGTGTGTCGCGCCCGGTCTTGCTGACGGTGCGCAAGATGCCGACCGCCCCCAACTGCTCCAGGATATCGGCGTCGCGCAGTAGCTTCCCCTCCATGCTGTGCGGGCTCCCTGACGGCAGGTGTTCACGGATTGCCTGCACAACGAGAGGGATTTTATTTGCGGGAAAATCCCATCGCTGAAGTAGCACGGGAACCTGTTCCACCGCGTATTTGACGTTGTCCCAAACGGCCAGCGCGGCCGGCTCCGTGGGCCTGTGTCCGATAAAAACACCCATGTCATGCAGCCAGGCGGCCGCATGCAGCACATCGTCGTCGTAGTCTTGCGCCGGCGCCAGGCTGCAGGCCAGCGTATAGAGCCGGGGCTGGTGGCTGAATTTGTCGGGAGGCAGGGCTGCCTCCCGGATAAAGTTTTCTATCTCGGTACGGTAAGTCATCGTGCTGTGTTTTCACGCTATCTACTGTGGAAACACCATCTTACCGCATGGAGACGGGCCTTTTAAGCTGTCAGCGCTTCTTCGACAAAATCCAGCCTGTCCTGGCCCCAGAAAAACTCTTCGCCGACGAAAAAACTGGGCGCACCGAAAATCTTGCGCTGCACGGCCTGTTCGGTGTTTTTCTTTAGCAGGTCTTTGACTTCAGGGTTGCTGATCATCGCCATGAAGTCCGCCGCATCGAAGCCGGCGGCCGCTAGCACTGCGGCAAGCTGGGCGGGATCATTAAGGTTTTTCGGCTCTTCAAACATTGCGTGAAAAACAGCCGCATTATAGGTGTCGAATTCTTTTTTTCCGCGCAGCTGCATGCCGGTGGCGCCGCGCATCAGCGTCAGCGTGTTGATCGGAAAATACGGATTCATCGTGAAATTGACGCCATACCTTTTGGCCCAGCGTTCCAGATCCACCTGCGAATGCTCGGCTTTCAGTGGAATTTCGGCAGGGCTATGGTTGCCGGTGGCCTGGAAGATGCCGCCCAGCAGTACGGGTTTCCAGATGATCTCTGCGCCTTGCCTGGCGGCGATCACCGGCAGGTGGTGGTAGGCGAGATAGGTATAGGGGCTGCCGAAATCGTAGTAGAACTCTACCTGTTTGCTCATATTGCCTCCATTGATTTTGTCATTGAACGGACGGTGGTGGATGGCGGCCTGCCTGGCCGCTCTGCTCTTTGCCTCTTTTTTACCAGCGTTCCATCCACGGACGCAAGTCCAGCTCATGCGTCCACGCATCTTTGGGCTGGCTGTGCAGGTACCAGTAGTTTTCAGCAATGTGTTCCGGTTTCAGGATGCCGTCCTGCTCTTTCAGCGCATAGCGTTCGGGGAAATTGCTGCGGATGAATTCGGTGTCAATGGCGCCATCGACCACCACGTGGGCGACATGAATATTGCGCGGCCCCAGCTCTCGCGCCATGCTTTGCGCCAGCGCCCGCAAGGCGTGCTTGGCGCCAGCAAATGCGGCAAAATTGGCGGAGCCGCGCAAGCCGGCGGTGGCGCCGGTGAACAGGATAGTGCCCCTGCCGCGCGTGACCATGCGTTTTGCCACCTCGCGCCCAGCCAGGAAACCGCCCAGGCAAGCCATTTCCCATATCTTGAAATACTTGCGCGCAGTCTCATCCAGGATGCTGCACGGCACGTTGGCGCCGATGTTGAAGACCATCACTTCTATCGGTCCGATGTCACGTTCTATCTGCTCCACCAGCGCGATTACTTCTTCTTCCTTGCGCGCATCGGATGCAAAGCCGCGCGCCTGGCCGCCTTCGGCGATAATTTCATCGATCAGCGGCTGCAGCTTGTCGCTGTTGCGCCGGGTAGCGCAGGCGACCAGGCCTTCTTTCGCAAAACGTTTGGCGATGGCGCCGCCGGTTGCATCGCCGGCGCCAATGATCAGCGCCGCCCCTGTTCTTATTGCCGTTGCCTGATATGTCATGCTGTCTCCTCCGTTTTTTTGAACAAAAATCCTTTTAGATAACGAACGTTATGTTATGATTTGCGACATGTCAAGCACATTCTGTCCATTAAAACCATGCGATACAGCCCCGAACATAAAACCGCAATGAGGAAGCACCTGCTGGCAACAGCGGGCGCCGAAACCAAGAAAAAAGGCTTCGCCGCAGTCGGTGTAGATGGCCTGATGCATGCCGCCGGTGTCACCAGCGGCGCGTTCTATAGCCATTTTTCATCAAAAAATGAATTATTCAAGGCCGTCATCGAAACGGAGCTGCAAGACAGCATCAAGATGCTGGTCGGCAATCCGCATCAGGATCTGACAGCCTGGCTGGATCACGAATCCAGCCGCTACCTGACGATGAGCCATGTGCGTCACCCGGAAGCGGGTTGCGTGCTGCCTGCGCTGGGTGCAGAAATCGCCCGGGCAGACGATAGCGTCAAGGAATTGCACGAGCAGCAGATGCTGGAAGCGCGGAACATGCTGGCCGCGCGGCTGGGAGACGATACCGCTGCGTGGGGCTTCATTGCGCAATGCGTAGGCTCCCTGCTGCTGGCGCGGGCCATGGCCAGTGAAGATGTTCAGCGCGAAGTGATCAATGCCAGCAGGGAGTTTCTGCAACGCGCGATCACAAAGGAGACAGGTAATGAACGTGAGCAGGGCCCGGCGCCTGAATAATGTGTCCAGGCATCAACTTCTTCCTGTTGCTGCATTGTGCGGGGGTTTGCTAAGCTTATAATTGACTCAATTTCTCCACTCTGTTCCAGTCACAGGCTCAGCCTGCCTGTATTTATACTGTGGCAGACAATAAGCCCGAGATCCCGCCCAAAATTCTGCCCGGAAACATGCACATGCAACTTCGCCCCCTCCGCACCAAGCTCTCCACACTCCGTACCGGAACCGCCCTGTCTGCCGCTTGCCTGCTGCTATTGACAGCCTGCGGCGGCGGTGGCGGCGGCGATGCTGCCACTACGCCAACCACCCCCACGACCCCAACCACGCCAAGCATCACTACGCTGACCGTGACCGGCGTGGCTGCGACCAGCGCGCCGCTAGTCGGCGCCAATATCCGGGTAGTGGATGCCAAGGGCAGCGCTGTCAACATGGTGGACGCCAACGGTGTCAGCATTCCTTATGGCACCACCAATACGGCGGACGGCTCCTATCGCCTGAACCTGAGCGGCACCGGCATCACCATGCCTCTGCTTATCCAGGTCGTAGGACGCGACGTGACCGGCAACTCTGTCGTACTGCACAGCATGCTGCAAACAACGACCGCGCCGACCGTTGCCAATATCACGCCGCTGTCCAATGCCGTCGTGGCAGAAATACTGGGGGCCAATCCCAAAAGTATTTTCAGCAGCGCAGCCAGCAATGCCGCCAGCATAGCGCTGCTGGGCAATGCGACGATGCTCGCGGCCGCGACCACGCATATCAAGACCATCGTCGCCAATAACCTGACTGACGCCAAGATCACCAATACCAAGACGCTGGACTTCTTCCAGGACTCGACTTTTATCGCCAACAAGACCCTGCTGGATTCTGCACTGGAAGGGCTGAACATCCGCGTTGCCAAGGACACGTCCGGCAATGACCAGCTGCAGTTCAGCAACAAGTTTGCGCCGCCCGGCCTGCCGGATGTCACCGTGGATCTGGCCACGGCCAAGACCGAGCTTGCGAAGACGACGGGCACAACGCTCGCCAATGCCGTCAAGAGCACTGCCAAGGCCACCGTTGTCACCACGCCGCTGGCGATTGCATCCACAATGGATAACCTGACAGTCGGCCTGAACAAGGCGATTGCACAAGGTACGGCGGCGAGCGGCTTCAGCGCCTTCATCTCCACGACGCCAATGCCGGCGCCCGGCACCACTGCAGGCACGACAACCGCGTACACCTACAACGGCCGCAGCGCCACTGATTTGGCAAACCGTTTCGCCGGGTATGCCGCCAATAACTACCAGCTCAGCAAGCTGCAGATCATCGGCTGCACGGACGCCCCTACCACACCGCTGAAACCCTGCGCCTATTATCTCGCCGCAGCGACAGTATCGGATAACAGCGGCAAGCCGGTGGACATTTTTTATGATACGGTCAGCTACGTCAAAGCCAGCACCAGCTGGACGTTTGCAGGGAATGGCCGCAATACCAGCATCGACGTGTATCCGCTGGCCTATGCAAGCTACGGCATGGATGGTTCGCTTGCTTCCACGACGCCCAACCCCAGCGTGGGTGTGGAAATTGCCATCGTCAGCGAGAGCAGCCCCGGCGTAAAAACCATGGATAGCGCCATCGTGCAGCTGGTGAGCGGCTACAGCGTGCCCTTCGTCTATTGCGCCGGCACCTTCCTGTGCGCTTCCAGCTCGCCAAGCGTTCCTGCCGTCAGCACCGGCATGCTGGACGATCTGCTGCTGCAACAGCCTGCACTCGGCTGGATAGGCAGCCGCGACGGACAGATCGGCGCCAAATATGTCATTTCAACGACTGCCGCCGGCGCAGGCGCGACGCAAAATATTACCGCCTTCCTGCCGGCCTCGGTGCCCAGCAGCACGACAGCATCGCAGTTCCCTACGCTGGACGCCGTAGCGCCGTCCAACCCGATTGCGCCGGCAGCGATTATCGCCGGCACTTCGCTCAACTGGGCCAACTGGGGCGCGGCCAATCCGGATTCACATGTATTCATGCTGCGCTTTATCATTTCCAGCACCACGGCAGCTCCGGTGGTGAAGGACTTCAGCGTGCCGAATGACCTCGGCACCAGCTCTACCGTACCGGCAATTACCTTGCCGGACGGCTATGTGCCTTCCAATTACCAGTTGCTGATCGGTGCACAAGACAATATGGGCAGGCGTTTCTTCACGACCTACAAAAGCACCCCCTGAGATACCGGGACTGAAAAAATGAGGGGCATCGTGCTACGCGCATGATGCCCCTTTTAATTTGAAGAAGCCTGAAGGCAAGGCAAGATCGGCCCAAGCGCAGAATCGGCCGGCAGGCAAAAATCTACTCGCGTTTTTCGGGGACGTTCAGCGGCAGCTCGACGACAAAAGTACTGCCGGCGCCAAGCTCGCTATGCACAGTGATATCGCCCGCCATTATCGACGTGACGATGTTGTAGCAGATGTTCAGGCCTAGCCCGCTGCCGCCCTGCCCCAGCTTGGTGGTGAAGAAGGGATCAAAAATACGTTTCAGGTTTTCTTGCGGAATGCCGACACCATTGTCCCTGAATTCTATCCGTACGCGCTCATTGTCGGCCAATGCCGCCGTTACCTGCATGTGTCCCGGCTTGCTGCCGTCAAACGCATGCAGCAGCGCATTGTCGATCAGGTTGGTGATGACCTGGCCCAGCGAGCCGGGATAACTGTCCATGGCAATATGCGGCGGAATATCCAGCGATATGCTCTGGCCGGAATGGCCGATGCGCAGGTTCAGCGTGGCGACGATTTCCTGCATGACCTGGCGTAGGTCGAACACGCGCCGCTGCTCTGACGTACGGTCTACCGCCACCTGCTTGAAGCTGCTGACCAGCGTTGCGGCACTGGTCAGGCCACGCATCAGAATCGTCGATGAGGTCTGGGCATTGGCGCAATACGCATTCAGGTCCGAGCGCTTGAGCCCCTCTCCTTGCAGCTTGGACGTCAGCTGACGCGTGTTTTCCGCCAGCGTGCTGGCGACCAGCAGGCAGTTGCCGATTGGGGTATTCAGCTCATGCGCAACGCCGGCCACCAGTGAGCCCAGCGCCGCCAGTTTTTCCTGCGCCACCAGCTGCGCCTGCGTCTCTTTCAGCAACCGGTAGGCGTTGGCGTTGTCCACCGCAATTGCGCCATAAGCACACAGCGTGCGGAAGATCAGGCGCTCGCGCTCGCCATAAGCAAACTGCTCGGAAGACTGTATCGTCATCACGCCCAGCACGCGATCTGCAATTGTCAGCGGCGCAAACAGCAGGCTCAGCGTGGCCTCGGTGCCCGGCACCAGGTTGGGATTGGTCTGCCCGGGATCGATGTCGATCATGATCTCCTTCTGCTGACGCAAACAGCGGACGGAGTTGGATTCATCGTTGGACAACGATACGCTGTTCGGCGGCAGCCGGACACCATTCTCCACGCTGAATGCGGAGGTGATGGTCTGCCTGTCGGTATCCATCAGATAAATGACGAATGAGGTTACGTGCAACAGGCCGTGCACATGCCGGTTCAGCGCCTGGAACACTGCCGCCAGATCCAGGTTGGCGGTGATTTCCTGCCCTATCGCACCCAGCCTTTCCAGGCTGGCGCTGGTTTGCTGCAAGACTTCGGCGCGCTCCGCCTCGGCAATCGCCAGTTGGCGGTGATATTCGCCTTCCGCACGCATGCGCTCGGTCTGGTGGCTGACCTGCATCGCCGTGGCGCGGTTGCTGGCTTCCTGGTTGTGGGTTTTATCGCGCGCGGCGATTGCCAGCCTGCCGACAACGAAGGCTTCCTTGAAGTCGCCCAGCGCGGCATGCGCATCGGCAATGGCATCCAGCAGCGTGCCCGGTATCGTGTAGCCCTTGATGACAGCGGCGACGTCCAGCGCCTGTTGCAGGTAGTGCAGCGGTGCGCTGGCTTCGCTCATCTGCGCAGGCGCCGGCAACTGGTGGCGCGCGTGGATGGCGGCCAGTACCTTCAGCACATCGATCTGACGGAAATTATCCTTGCTGCGCTGTGCCAGCGTCAGCGCTTCCTGCGCGGTCTTCAGCGCTTCTTCGGCATGGTCCATTTCGGACAGCGCATGCGCGAGGCCGCGCCGCGAGCCGATCTGAAAATCCATCTGCGACGAAGCATCGGCGCGATGCTTCAATTGCTGGAAGCTGTTCAGCGCCAGCTCAAAATCGCCGCAGTCCAGCGCCAGGTCTCCCTGGTAGCGCAGCGCCATCAGGTAGTTGCGCGAACCTTTCAGAGGCGTTAGCAACAGCAGCGCCTCTTCCAGCAACTCCTGCGCAGGGGCAAGCCGCCCAAGCCGGCGCAGCGTTTCCGCCATCTGGGTCAGCGACAAACCTATGCTGGCGGGCCAGCCAGTGGGTCGCGCGAGGTCGTGGCTGCGCTGCATCCATACCAGGGCTTCCTGATGGTCGTTCAGGCTATTGAATGCGTCGCCGACATTGGCGGCTGTATGGATGGCACGGCGTATCTGGCCGGTCGCAAGCGCAGCCTCGTAGGCCTGCATGCCGTGCGTCAGCGCCTTGGCGAAGTCGCCGGACAGGCCTGCGATCTGGGAAAGGAATTCATGTACGCTGACTTGCAGCGCAAGATTCAGGCCCGGCCGGTCTGCATAGAAGCGGTTGCCCCAGCGCGCGGCCGCATCATGCACATCCTTGACGGCAGCGTTAAAGGCCAGCCCGCCTTCGGCGAGCTCCTCCCGCACGATATCGCCCGCCTGGCGGGCACAGGCTGCTGCGGCCTCCATCTCGCTGACGACGCGCGGCGGGTTGCCGCGGCTGAGGAGTATGGAGCCCAGTAAAAAATGGGCATCGGCACTGCCGACGACATCGCCGAGCACCTCAAATTCATGGACAGCCTGTTCGGCCAGGTTTTGCGCGTCTTCCAGTTCAGCAAACAGCCAGCGCGCTTCGCCATGTACCAGCGACAGCCGGGCGCTCATGCTGTGCCGCAAGTGCTCCGGCAAGCGGGACCGCGCCAGCAGTGCATCGCCCTCGGCTGCCAGCGCCAGCGCCTTGCGGGTATCGCGCTGGCGCAAGTGCCAGGCTAGCGTGACCAGCACAGGCAGGCGCTCTACCTCAGGTGAAGCGGCCAATGTCCCTTCCAACTGGATGACATCCTCATTGGTAATGAACATTTCCATTTATCGGAACACCTCAGCGGCTGTCGGTTCAGGGATCAATTGAAACACCGGTCTCTATCCAATAAGAGCGTGGAATTCATCTCACCAGAGGAACATTAACAGAGTGAGATGCATTATAGGCAAAATTGCATAGTACAACCAGTGCGACTGGCGGTCTATGGGTCGTTGCGCACGGGGTCTGCGCCGGTGCTTGCAGCGCAGAGGCTAAATAGCCAGCTCTACGCGATTGCGGCCTTTATCCTTGGCAATATAGAGTGCGGCGTCGGCAAGGTGGATCAGCGCATTGAAGCTGACTTGCTGACCCTGGGCGATGACCGCAACTCCCATGCTCAGCGAGGCCGGCACATCCCCAACGTCGGTAGCGACCGGTTTGCTGCAGACAACCAGCCTGACTCGCTCGGCGATTTCTATCGCCTCGTTGGCATCGCAACCCGGCAGCACGATCAGCACTTCTTCGCCGCCGTAGCGACCAAGGGAATCGTAAGGACGCAGTACTGAAGAAATCCTGCCTGCCGCTTCGCGCAGCACGGCATCGCCCGCCAGATGGCCAAATTCGTCATTGATGCGTTTGAAATGATCAAGATCACCGAAGATGATCGCAAATGAATGCTTGTTCCTTTGATGCCGCGTCAGTTCCTTTTGCAAAATCTCGATGATGGTGCCGCGATTGTAGAGGCCGGTTAGCGCATCGTGGCTGGCCTTCATGCGCAGCTTTTGCTCCAGCTCTGCAATACGGCGCCCCGCCCTGACGCGCACCTGCATCTCATCGATATTGAAAGGCTTGCTGATAAAGTCGTCGGCGCCGGCATTCATCGCTTCCACGATGAATTCGGTTTCACTTTTCCCGGTCAGCATGATCATATACACGTAGCGGTCCCTGACGCTTTCGCGCACGACGCGGCAAACGTCGATGCCGTCCATGCCCGGCATCATCCAGTCGATAATGGCCAGCATGGGCGCATCCGCCCCCAGCAGTATTTCGCATGCTTCGTTGCCGTTGGCTGCGGTGATGACTTCATAGCCCCATTCTTCCAGCGCGGCCTGCAAATACAGCAGCGAAAGAGGTTCGTCATCGGCGACAAGCACCTTCACGGCCGGTCTCCTGCAATCAGCGCCTGCAGCACGCCTTGCCATTGTAGCTGCAGGCATTCCCGCCAGGATTCAAGTTTCATCATCGATTCTGCCGTGCACAATCTTGCCTCCTGTGTAGTATGCAAACTGCAGCCCGGTGCCGTCATGCTGACCAGGTAGGGGCTTTTGCGCAAGCAGACCCTACTGGAATGCGGCGGCTGTATTCTTTACAGTAGCAGCAAATCCGGCAAACCGGGAGGAGTTTCCTCTATGGAACAAGATATTGCCCCAATACCATGCTACTTGCCAGCATTTTGCTCGACAAAATTGTTGCAAAATATTAGCGCCATCGCCTGACAGTACGTCATACATCTGCAGCCAAAGCAAAAAAATGGGGTAGCCATCGCTGGCTACCCCATTTTTATTTGTTTAAACCGTTTCAGGCAAAAGCCTGACGCAGCTTAGAACAGGTGACGCAGACCAAAGTTGAACAGTTTGTCTGTCGCGCCTTTTGCGCCGGCATTGTATGTTGCATTGCCGTCGTTCGCTGTACGCGAGTAGGAAGCGTACAGGTTAGTGCGCTTGGACAAAGCGTACAGGTAGCCCAGAGCGATCTGGTTAGCATCTGCATTGCCGACGTTTTCATCTTTCAGACGTGTGTAATCGATCAGGAAAGAGCTTGCGCCGAACGGTACAGTTGCACCGATCATCCAAACGCGCTGTTCGGATTCTGTCAGGTTAGTCAGGCTTGTTTCGCCTTTGATTGTTTCGTATGCTGCGTGTGCTTTTGCTACGCCGAAGTCATATACGCCGCCAACGAAAATCTTTTTACCAGTAACAGCAGTGTTGCCGCTTGGGTCGTTGACTTTTTCGTATGCTACAGCTGCATAGATAGGACCAGCAGCGTACACACCGGAAGCGCCGACTGTACGGTTAGCATTGTTGTCGCCAGCGACTTCGCCGAAAGCGTATTGAACGCTACCAGTGAAACCGTTCAGGTTAGGTGTGAAGTAGGTTGCAGCGTTATCGCGGCGTGTGCCTGTTTTGAACAGACGATCGATGTTACCGGCCAGACCCAGGCTGAATGGATCAACTGCTTCGCCGATGGAGTAAGTGATCGATTTTTGATGACCCAGGTTCACAGCACCGAAGTCGCCGGACAAGCCAACGTAGGCTTGACGACCAAACGGTGTACCGTTTTGATCGTAAGTACCTGTATCCAGTTTCAGGCCGCTTTCCAATACGAAGTTGGCTTTCAAACCGCCGCCCAGATCTTCAGTACCTTTGAAACCCAGACGGGAACCGTTTTGCAGACCGCTGTCCAGGCCTGTTTTTGCACCGGCTGGCGCGCCGTTGTCATCGCGGGAGATACCAGCATCCAGCAAGCCGTAGATAGTTACGGAAGATTGCGCAAAAGCCGCACCTGAGAAAGCGCCCAACAAGGCAACTGCGAGTAGTGATTTTTTCATTTATAGATTCCAAAAAAAATTGAAATTTGGTTCATGCCGAAAATAGTATTGCATAATCGACATCAGTAAGTTTGCAGGTCTCAAAAGCCTTGAATCCGGGATACAGACCCAACGACGACTTTCACTATACCTGCCGAAAGTGACAACTTGATGAATTGTCCAAGGCTTGCTTCGGTACTCTGACAGATGTCGTTAAAAAAACACACTAACGAAATCTCATTAACATATTACAAATTTGTCAGAGACTTTATTCAAACGGCTTCGCATTATAGTCAAAAATCAAAAATGGTGCAGAGCATTAAGAAAATGCAGCCGAGCAATTAAATTTCAAGTAGTTAAATTGAAATTTATTTCACCTTTGCCAATGACAGTGACTGGTTTGAGGATAAAAAGTTCCCCGTCACAAGAAAGTTTGCAACGCAACAATAAAGTGCATTGTCAAAAACAATGCGCTTTATTTTGGTGCAATTGGGAAATTATTGGTTTTACGAAAACGCATCCCGTGCGAAATGATAAACCCATTCCAGTTTGCGTGCAGGGAGCCTACTCGATGCTTTCCCAGGCGTTTTTACGGCCCGACAGCATGCGCGCATACGCGCGCGACATGTACCAGGTCGTCATGCCGGCAACGGCAAAAAACAGCTGGCCGAGCGCCAGCAGCAGCACCGAACGGTCGAGTATTGGTGCGACGACGCCGGCCACTACCGCACCCAGCACCGTCACCGAGAAAGACTGGCAGGAGGCGACGATGCCGCGTATCGTCGGAAAAAGATCCAGCACCAGCAAGGTGGCGCCAGGTGCCACGAGGGACATGCCGAAAGTATAAAAGAACAGCGTAATGACCGACCAGGGCAGCATCGCAGGCCAGAACACGTGGTAGATGAAATTGAACAGCGAGGCGCCGATCAGGAAGTAAAAACCGATATTCACCTGCCGCCATACGGTGATTTTCCCGGCCAGCCGGTTGGCTGTCAGCGCGCCGAAAAAAATGCCTCCGACGGAAGGCACGAACTGCCAGCCGAACTGGTCCGGCCCGAGTTTAAGATGCTGGGTGATGAAGACCGGTGCTGCGGCAACATACAGGAAAAGGCCGGCAAAATTGAATGCAATAGTCCCCGCTTTCAGGTGGAACAGCGGCGACTTGAACACCATTTTATAGCTTTGCCACAGGAACTCCGCGCTGAACGGCTGGCGCTTTTCTACCGGGAGCGATTCCGGCAGGCGCTTGTAGCATACCCATAGCAGTATGACGGTGTAGCCGAACAACAGCAGAAAGATGGTCCGCCAGCCCGAGAACGTGACTACCCAGCCGCCCAGTATCGGCGCGATGGCCGGCGCAATTGAAAATATCATTGTTACCAGGGAGAGCAAGCGCTCCGCGGGTGCCCCGGAATACATATCGCGGATGATTGCGCGGCCCACCACCACGCCCGCCCCTGCAGATACCCCCTGCAGGATGCGGAAGCCCCACAGGTAATGGATGCTGTGCGCCGATGCGCAGCCGAATGACGCGACCGCGAATACCGCCAGCGACACCAGGATAATGTTGCGGCGGCCAAAGGCGTCCGACAATGCGCCGTGCCACAGGATCATGACTGCAAACGCCAGCATGTAGGCTGTCAGCGTCTGCTGGACTTCGATGGGGCTGGCGCTGAGCGTGGACTGTATCGTGGGAAATGCCGGCAGATAGGTATCTATCGAAAACGGCCCCAGCATTGCCAGGGCTGCCAGCAAGGTGGCCAGCGCGTTCTTGCCGCTCAGCCGGAACTTGGAGGATGAAGCCGGTTCAGGATTGGAAGACATAAGTAGAATGAAAAATGTGTTCAACGGTGCACCGCGCCCGTCGATTTTTTATATATGCGTCCAAACCTGCCGTTACGCTAAATACCGGTATGCCGGCCAAGTACAGCACGACACAGCACACCGCTACCGCATAGGATACACCAGAGCTCCCTGACTCAATACCAGCGATAGTCGGCTGATTAACAGCTGACTATCAGCTGATGCCGCCCATGCACAGGTATTTGATTTCCAGATATTCGTCGATGCCGTATTTCGACCCTTCTCGCCCCAGGCCGGACTGCTTGACGCCGCCGAAAGGCGCGACCTCGTTCGAGATCAGCCCGGTGTTGATGCCAACCATGCCGTATTCCAGTTTTTCCGCCACGCGCCACACGCGGCCGATATCGCGCGAATAGAAATACGAGGCAAGGCCGAAATCGGTATTGTTGGCGGCAGCAACCGCTTCTTCCTCTGTACGGAACTTGACTACTGCAGCGACCGGGCCAAAGGTTTCCTCAACCATGATCTGCATGCCGTCATGCACGTTGGACAGTACGGTAGGTTCATAAAACAAAGAGCCCAGTGGATTCTTTTTGCCTCCGGCCAATACGCTGGCACCCTTGGCAATCGCATCCGCAACGTGCTCCTCCACTTTGGCGACGGCCTGCTCGTCAATCAGCGGCCCCTGGCTGACACCCTGGTCGAAACCATCGCCTACCTTGATGTTCTTGGCGCCTGCGGCCAGCTTTTCAACGAAGGCATCGTAGATCGATTCATGTGCATAGAAACGGTTGGTGCAGACGCAGGTCTGGCCTGCATTACGGAACTTGGATTGCAGGGCCCCTTCCACGGCTGCGTCCAGGTCGGCATCCTCGAACACGATGAAAGGCGCGTGGCCGCCCAGCTCCAGCGCCAGCTTCTTGATGGTCGGTGCACACTGCCGCATCAGGATGCGGCCCACCGGTGTTGAACCGGTAAAGGACAGGTGACGCACCACCGGGCTGTCGCACAATACCTTGCCTGCTTCTATCGATTTATCTGAATCGGCGGTGATGATGTTCATCACGCCGGCTGGCAATCCGGCCCTGTGCGCAAGTTCTGCAATCGCCAGCGCGCTCAATGGCGTTTGCTCTGCCGGCTTGATGACGATGGAGCAGCCCGCAGCGATTGCCGGCGCCACCTTGCGGGTGATCATCGCTATCGGGAAATTCCATGGCGTGATGGAAGCGCATACGCCGATGGGCTGCTTCAGCACCACCATGCGCTTGTCACTCCATGTGGAGGCCATGACATCGCCGGAAACGCGCTTGGCTTCCTCTGCAAACCATTCGATGAAACTGGCGCCATACATGACCTCGCCCTTGGCTTCCGCCAGCGGCTTGCCCTGCTCGGCTGTCATCAGCGCGGCCAGGTCATCGGCGTTAGCGATCATCAGGTCGAACCATTTGCGCATGACGGCGGCCCTCTCCTTGCCGGTCTTGGCCGCCCAGCCAGGGAAGGCAGCCTGTGCCGCATCAATGGCAGATTGAGTCTCTTTGCCGCCCATATTGGGCACGGTGCCTACCAGTTTATGGGTGGAAGGATTAGTGACGTCGAAACTGCCGGCAGCATCCACCCATAATCCATTGATATAGGCTTGGTTGCGCAACAGCGAAGGGTCTTTGAGTGTGAATGCGTGGGACATCGATATCTCCGGCTGAACAGGTATGAACAAGTGAGCTGACCAGCATAGCGCAAAGTGCATCCCAGCGCTGAAGAAGCGGAATGAATCTTTTTCACGCCAGAAAAAGTCTTTGCGGTACAGCTGCACCGCCGCGCTAAGGCAGGCGGCGCAAACCTCGACTTGACAGGCTCCAAGCTCAGCTGGCCGTTTTTGGCTTGGCTTCTTCGCGGCGGTTGAAACCGGCCACCATGTCGAAACGGAACAGCCTGCATTCGAGCGCACCGTTGAAGAAAGGCGTCTTGCGCGATTCTTTCAGGCGCAGCATTTTCGGCAAACCCAAGTCTGCAGTGAACAGGAACACGCTCCAGCCGGCAAATCGCTGTTTCAGCGTGGTGCTGAACGCGCTGAAGAAATCCTTGGCCATGTCGTCTGCTTCCACGGTGCTGTCGCCACGCACGCCTATCCGTTCGCCGTACGGCGGATTGGTCAACAGGACGCCAGGCGTGTCGGTCGGTGCCTTGATCTCTTGCGCCTCGATCTGCTTCAGCGGTACGTCGAACCTGATGCCAGCTTTATTCAGGTTATTGCGCGTCATGGTGATCATGTCGCCGGAAATATCGCTACCAAAAATGCTGGGCTCCGCAGGCAGCGGATTGGCCCTGACAGCATTCTTGATCGCCAGCCATTCGGCCTCATTAAAGCTACCGAATTTCTCAAAAGCAAACTCGCGGCGTATGCCGGGCGGGATGCCCGCCACCATTTGCGCCGCTTCGATCAGGATGGTGCCGGAGCCGCACATGGGGTCGAACAAGGGCACGCCGGGCTTCCAGCCGGATGTGCGCAGCAGGCCCGCCGCCAGGTTTTCGCGCAACGGCGCGTCACCGGTTTCCATGCGCCAGCCGCGCTTGAACAGGGCCTCGCCGGAAGTATCCAGGTACACCGTGAAATTATGCGCATCAAGGAAACCGACGATACGCATATCGGGGCTCTTGGTATCGACTGAAGGCCTTTGCGTGAACTGGTCACGGAAGCGGTCGCAAATGGCGTCCTTAATCTTCAGCGTGATGAATTCCAGGCTCTTGACCGGAGATTTCACGGCGGTAACGTCCACCCGTATCGTATGGTGGTAGCCGAACCAGTCTTCCCATGCCTGCTCCAGAGTCAGATCGTAGATATCATTTTCATTGACGTAGCCGGCATGGGCCATGCGCAACAGCACGCGCGACGCAATGCGCGAATGCAGGTTGATACGGTAAGCGTCCTGTAAAACGCCGGAACAGTGCACACCGCCGGGCACCTGCGTATGCACTTTCAGGGTTTTGTCGGCTTGCGCGATTTCGTCCAGCTCTTCCGCCAGGGCAGCTTCCAGGCCGCGGGGGCATGGGCAAAAATAGGAATAACGTGTCATGGGGGTACCTTTTATCCGTTGTGATTCAAGTGTGGCAGGAAGGGCACCATTGCCCTGCCTGGGCATTACACCCTGGTTTTATAAATCAGGGTTTGCTCCTGTGTTGCGTTTTTGCTTCTGTTTCTAAGCTTAACTCTTACTCTATTTCAAACTCTGCTTTTAACTCTGTCACTCACTTACTTCTGGAACGCGCGCTCCAGGAAATCCAGCCTGTCCTGCCCCCAGTAGCTTTCGCCCTGGTAAACGAACCAAGGCGCACCGAACACATTGCCGGCAGTCGCTTCATTGGTGAACCTGTCGTATTCCGCCTGTACGCTGGCAGTCTCCGAGGATTTCAGCAGTGCTTTCCCATCCAGCTCGCATTCCAGCGCCAGTGCGACCAGCGTATCCGGATCGGCGATATTTTTCTGGTTTTCCCACACGGCGGACATGATCGCCTGGGTCAGGCTCATCGCCGCATCGGTGCCATTAGTTAGCTGGGCGGCGATAATCAGCAGCGCCGCGGGATCGGCCGCCACCGGAAAAAACGTCGGCTGCAGGTTCATCGGCAAACCCAGGTACTCGCTCCAGCGCTGCATTTCCACCAGCCTGTAAGCCTGGCGCTGCGGCGCCCGCTTGGCCAGCGGCAAGCCGCCGGATACGCCGAAAATTTTTCCGAGGTCAAACGGCCGGGCATCTATCTTGACGTCGTACTTCTTGGCCAGTTCGACAAAGCGCTTGTGCCCGAGGTAGGACCACGGCGACTGGGGCGCAAAATAGTATTCGCAAATCTTGGACATACATTACTCCTGAATTACACAAGGCAACACAATAGGGAAAGCAGACAGATTTAAAACGGTTTGACCACGACCATGATCACAATGCCCAGCAGCAAAAGCACCGGCACTTCGTTGAACCAGCGGAACCAGGTATGGCTGCGCTTGTTGCGGCCCTGCTCGAATTTCTTCAGCAGCGAACCGCAGGCATGGTGATAGCCCAGCACCAGCACAACCAGGCCCAGCTTGGCGTGCATCCAGCCATTGCCCGGTCCCTTGCCTATGCCATAGCCCAGGTACATCCACAGGCCGAAAATAATCGCAGGCACCGCCAGCATGGTCGTAAAACGGTACAGCTTGCGCGCCATCAGCAGCAGGCGCTCGGTCGTCACCGTTTCATTTTCCATAGCCAGGTTCACGAAAATACGCGGCAGGTAAAACAGGCCTGCAAACCAGGAGATGACGAAGACAACGTGCAAAGCTTTGATCCACAGCATATTTATCCTTTATTAAACCTTCATTGCAACCGTTCTGTATGCGGCGCAGAATCTTATTGCCTGACTTCGCCGTGACCGAATACCACATATTTGAGCGACGTCAATCCTTCCAGCCCGACCGGGCCGCGCGCATGCAACTTGTCGTTGGAAATACCTATTTCCGCCCCCAGTCCGTATTCAAAACCGTCGGCAAAGCGGGTGGACGCATTGACTAGCACCGAGGCAGAATCCACTTCGCGCAGGAAACGCATGGCACGGCTGTAGTCTTCGGTAACGATGGCGTCGGTATGCTGGGATGAGTAGGTATTGATATGCTCGATTGCCTCATCCATGCCGTCGACGACCTTGATTGCCAGGACGGGAGCCAGGTATTCCGTGCTCCAGTCTTCTTCGGTCGCCGCAGCCAGGTGCGGGTAGCCTGCCAGTATCTGTGCCGCTTCGGTATCGCATCGCAGTTCGACCTCCTTGCCTGCATAGAGTTCCGCCAACCCAGGCAGCACTTGTGCAGCGACAGCACGCGCGACCAGCAGCGTTTCCATGGTATTGCAGGTGCCATAGCGGTGGCACTTGGCGTTGAAGCCAATGGCAAGCGCCTTGGCGACATCGGCGCCGCCATCGATATACACATGGCAGATGCCGTCCAGGTGCTTGATCATCGGCACCTTGGATTCTCGCATCAGCCGCTCTATCAACCCCTTGCCGCCGCGCGGCACGATGACGTCCACATACTGCGGCATCGTGATCAGTTCGCCGACAGCAGCCCGGTCAGTGGTTTCCACGATCTGCACGGCATCCGCCGGCAGGCCTGCGCCTGCCAGGCCTTCCTTGACCAGCGCTGCGAGTGCCTGGTTACAGTGGATTGCTTCCGAGCCGCCGCGCAGTATCGTGGCATTGCCGCTCTTGATGCACAGGCCGGCAGCATCCACGGTCACGTTGGGGCGGGCTTCATAAATGATGCCGATAACGCCCAGCGGCACACGCATCTGCCCTACCTGTATGCCGGTGGGGCGGTACTTCATGTTGGAAATTTCGCCAATAGGATCGGCCAGCGCAGCGATCTGCTCCAGGCCTTCGGCCATCGTCGCAATGGTCTTGTCGGACAGCGCCAACCGGTCCAGCAGTGCCGGCACCATGCCACTCGCGCGGGCGGCATCCATATCTTTTTCATTGGCGGCGCGCAGCGCAGGCGCCTCGCGACGAATTGCGGCGGCAATCAGCGACAGCGCGCGGTTCTTGGCGGCGGTATCGGCCTTGGCCATCGCCCGGGACGCCCTGCGTGCCCGCATGCCGACGTCGGTCATGTATTGCTTGATATCCATCTGCTTGCTTTGAAATAAATGTCTGTAAGAGCCAATCTTATTGGCGAACCTGATACTGTGTGCTTGCCGTCTACCGCTGCGCTGGATAAGAACGCGTAGCCGGCGCACCATGCCGTCCGGTTGCACGGCACAGCGCCTCGTGGGCACTCCCGCACAGTGAACCAATCATTCAAAATGTGTCGACCGGTATTCCTTGCCTGCACAACTCGCCGGCTTCTGCCACCGTATCAGCCTCTGGCGATACGCAGACCCAGCTGCAGCAATGCATCCCAGGCATCGCCGGCGAAATCCTTGGCACGCAAACCCTTGACCATCTTATCGACTTGCGCCGCATCCTGCAGCGCGGCTTCCAGTGTTGTCTGGCTGACACGATTAAGCGCGGGCGCCATCAGTTTTTCGCGCGGGCCCCAGATGCGGTATTCTTTCAGCAGCATGCCGAGAGGACGACCCTGGTTCATGCCGGATTTCAGTTTCAGCAGGCTGCGGATTTCTTCCGCCACTGCCCACAGCACCAGCGGCAGTGCCTCGCCCTCGCCTTTCAGGCCTTCCAGCATGCGCACCAGCCGCGGCACGTCGCCGGCCAGCATTGCCTCGTTGAGCTTGAACACATCGTAGCGGGCAACGTTCAGCACCGCATCGTGGATCTGTTCAAAACTCAATTTACCCTGCGGATGCAGCAAGGCCAGCTTCTGTATTTCCTGATGCGCGGCCAGCAGGTTGCCCTCTACGCGGTCGGCAATAAAATCCAGGCTTTGCCGGTCGGCACTCTGGCCCTGCAGCGACAAACGCATTGAGATCCACGACGGCAATTGCGCCCGCTCCACCAGCGGGATATCGATGTACACCGCTGCCTGCTGCAGGCTGCCTACCCAGGCCGCCTTTTGCGTCGCCCAGTCCAGCTTGGGTAGCGTGACCAGCGTCAGGTTGTCCGGCGACAGGTGGGCGACGTAATCCTGCAGGGCCTGCCCGCCATCCTTGCCGGGCTTGCCGGTGGGTATGCGCAAATCGATCAGCTTCTTGTCGCCGAACAGCGACTGTGACTGGTTGGCCGCCAACAGAGCGCCCCATTTGAAACTGCGCTCCACCGTCAGGATATCGCGTTCCAGGAAACCCTGGCTGCGCGCAGCGCGGCGTATCTTGTCTGCCGTTTCCAGCGCCAGCAGGTGCTCATCGCTGGTGATGACATACAGCGGCGCCAGCGACTTTGCCAGATGGGCGTCTACCGCATCAAAACGCAATTGCATCGGTCATTCCTGTTTGCTCATGTTCAGCACGGCCAGCCTGCGCATGATCTGCTGCACCAGGTCGGTCTGCATATCGCGGTACAACACAACCTCTTCCGCCTCTTTCGCCAGCACCTGGGTTTCATTGAAGGTGATATTGCGCTTCAGGCTGATTTCGGTCGGCTCCAGGAATTCCCTGCCGGCTTTGTCCCGAACGCGAAAACGCAGCGTATACAGCAGGTTATATTCGCGCACACGGCCCTGGCTGTTCAGCGACAGGATGACCTTCTCGCGGGATTCAGACAACACGTCCAGTATCACTTCCGCGTCGTCCTGTTTGGAGACGATAGCTGTCTCGCCATTGGCGCGGATATTGCGCTTCAGCTCGCCGCCCAGCGGCGACGAATCAGAAAAGCCCAGGTAGATGCTCTTGAACGGAAAAGAAACCGCGCCGCGCATGGCAAAGCCGCAGGCGGATAACATCAGCACCAGCACAAACAGGCTGGCGAACTGGATGGACTTGGACAGGTTGACACGCATGCTCGGTTTCCTTGTGATAGACATCAGGCGACGATATTGACCAGCTTGCCGGGAACGACGATGATCTTCTTCGGCGTACCTTCCACGTAGCGCTGGACGTTTTCGTTCGCCAGCGCGGCGGCTTCTATGCTGGCCTTGTCGGCATCCTTGGCGACCGTGATGCTGCCGCGCAATTTACCGTTCACCTGTATCATCATTTCGATTTCGGTCTGCACCAGTGCAGCCTCATCCACCTGCGGCCACGCCGCATCCAGCAAATCGCCAAACTCCGCCGCGTAACCCAGTTCCTGCCACAGGCCATGGGTAAGGTGCGGACATACCGGATACAGGCTACGCAACAGGATGCCGAACGCCTCGCGCGCCGCCGCCGCATTGCCTTCGCCTTCCAGCTTGAAGGACTCTATGGTATTCAGCAGTTTCATTCCGCCGGACACCACTGTGTTGTACTGCATGCGTTCATAGTCGTAGCTGATCTGGCGCAATACCGTGTGCACTTCGCGGCGCAGCGTCTTGCCTTCTGCGCTCAATGCCGCCGGCACAGCACTGGCCTTGGCCAGTACCTGCTCATTTTTGGCGCCGTAAGCCCATACGCGGCGCAGGAAGCGGTGCGCGCCTTCCACGCCGGAGTCATTCCACTCCAATGTCTGTTCCGGCGGAGATGCAAACATGACGAACAGCCGTGCCGTATCCGCGCCGTACTGGTTGATCAGCTCTTGCGGATCGACGCCGTTGCTCTTGGACTTGGACATCGTCGTCATCTCGTATTCCAGCGGCGAGCCGTCGGATTTGAGACGGCCGCCAACCACCACGCCCTGCTCGTTGTGGATGACGTCGACTTCGTGTTCCCAATAATAGTTCTTGCCTGCGCCTTCCAGCTTCTGGAAGAACGCGCCTTTCAATACCATGCCCTGCGTCAGCAGGCGGGAGAAAGGCTCGCTGGCATCGATCAGCTTCAGGTCGCGCATGACCTTGGTCCAGAAGCGCGCGTACAGCAAATGCAGGATCGCATGCTCGATGCCGCCTATGTACTGATCCATCGGCATCCAGTATTTGGTGCCTTCGCCTACCATTGCCTGGTCATTGCCTGCGTCGCAGTAGCGCATGAAATACCATGAGCTGTCGACGAAGGTATCCATCGTATCGGTTTCGCGTTTGGCCGGCTTGCCGCAGCTGGGGCAGGCAACATGCAGGAAATCTGCGCGCTTGTTCAGCGGATTTCCGGAGCCGTCCGGGATACAGTCTTCCGGCAGCACTACCGGCAAATCTTTTTCCGGCACCGGCACGGAACCGCAATCATCGCAGTGAATGATAGGGATAGGCGTGCCCCAGTAGCGCTGGCGGCTGACGCCCCAGTCGCGCAGGCGCCACGTGGTTTTTTTCTCGCCCAGTCCTTTGGCGCCAACCAGATCGGCAACCTTGCCCACCGCCTGCTTGTACGTCAGGCCATCCAGCGCGCCGCTGTTGATGGTCACGCCGCGCTGCTTGTCGCCATACCACTCGGCCCAGGCGTCGGTGGAATAGGTTTCACCTTCCACACCCACCACCTGCTTGACCGGCAGTTTGTATTTTTTGGCGAAGATGAAATCGCGTTCATCATGCGCCGGCACACCCATCACGGCGCCATCGCCGTAAGACATCAGCACATAGTTACCGACCCAGACTTCCACCTTGTCGCCGGTCAGCGGATGCGTGACGAACAGACCGGTAGGCCTGCCCTCTTTTTCACGTAGCGCCAGTTCGGCCTCGGTCGTGCCGCCTTTTTTGCATTCTTCAATAAAGGCCGCCAGCGCCGGATTGGATTCGGCAGCATAGCTCGCCAGCGGATGCTCAGGCGCCACTGCGCAGAAGGTCACACCCATGACGGTGTCGGCACGCGTGGTGAACACGTACATCTTGCCATCCTGGATCAACTGGCCGGCACTGTCGCGAATGTCGTGCGTGAACGCAAAACGCACACCTTCGGATTTGCCTATCCAGTTTTCCTGCATCAGGCGCACGCGTTCCGGCCAGCCGCTCAGGTAATTCGGATCTTCCGGATTGGCGACGGCGGACAACAACTCATCCGCATATTTGGTGATGTTCAGGTAGTAGCCGGGAATTTCGCGTTTTTCGATGACGGCGCCGGAGCGCCAGCCGCGGCCGTCTATCACCTGTTCATTGGCGAGCACGGTCTGGTCGATCGGGTCCCAGTTGACAACCTGTGTGCGGCGCTCGCAGATGCCGGCTTCCAGCATTTTCAGGAACAGCCACTGGTTCCATTTATAGTATTCGGGCGAGCAGGTCGCCACTTCGCGCGACCAGTCGATGGCCAGGCCCATCGCCTGCATCTGGGTCTTCATGTAGGCGATGTTATCGTAGGTCCATTTGGCCGGCGGCACCTTGTTCTTGATCGCCGCGTTCTCCGCCGGCAGGCCGAAAGCATCCCAGCCCATCGGCATCAGTACGTTGTAGCCGTTCATGCGCAACTGGCGTGCGAGCATGTCGTTGATCGTGTAGTTGCGCACGTGGCCCATGTGCAGTTTGCCGGACGGATAAGGCAGCATCGAGCAGGCGTAGTACTTGCCTTTCGGGAAGCGCGGATCGTTTTCCACTGCTTTATAAGCGTCGATTTTTTCCCAGTGGCTTTGCGCCGATTGTTCGACTTCGGATGGGCTGTATTTTTCTTGCATGACGGCTCGGTTGGATAAATTCGGTTTATTGCGGGGAACAACTCTGAACCTTTGATTATAACTTGTTCAGGCTGATTTTCAGAGAAACGCCCCAGAGGGGAGCTTTTCTATTTTTTGGCGGGAATGTTTGCCGGCGGTTCGGTGACAAAGCCGATTTTTGCCAGGCCTTGGTTTTGTGCAGAAGACATCACTTGTGCAATGATTTCATAGCGCGTGGACTTGTCGGCACGCAGTTGCAGCTCAGGCTGAGGACGGCTTTGGGCCGCCTGCTGCAGCTTGCCGTCCAGGGTTGCAATGTCGATTTTGTCTTGATTCCAATACAACTGCCCCTGCGCATCAAAGGACACGGTGACGGTCTGCGGTTTTTCCGGCGCGGCGCCGGCTTGTGCTTTTGGCAAATCCAGTTTGATTGTGTGCGTCAGCAAAGGGGCAGTGATGATAAAAATCACCAGCAGCACCAGCATCACGTCCACCATCGGCGTCACATTGATATCGGCCATGGGCAGCAGGTGCTTGCCGCCCTTGCCGTTGCCATCGCTGCTGAACTGGCCGAATCCCATCGCGCCGGCCTATTTCCTGGCGCCGGCATCACTACCGTGCGCCTTGCTCAGATGAGCATGCAGGTCGTAAGCAAACGCATCCAGTTCCGCCATCGTGACGCGGTTCACGCGGTTTAGCGCGTTATAGGACAATACCGCAGGAATCGCGACCATCAACCCCAGCGCGGTCATGATCAGCGCCTCGCCGACCGGCCCCGCCACCTTGTCGATCTGCACAATGCCGGAAGCCGACACCTCGGTCAGCGCATGATAGATGCCCCATACAGTGCCCAGCAGGCCGACGAAAGGCGCAGTCGATCCTATCGACGCCAGCAAGGTGAGGCCAGTCTCCAGTTTTACGGTAATGCGGTTCATTTCTTGCCGCAGGCTGCGCGTGATCAGGTCCGTGGCCGCAGTGCCTGCACTCAGCGATCCCGCCTGGCTGGACGGATCGGCAGCGTGCAAAGCCTTGCTGGCCAGAGGCGCGTAGATATTGTCGCCGTCGGCCGCATTGGCCATCGCAATGGCATCGCCCATGGTGGGCGCTTTCCAGAAAGTATCCAGCAAGCCGGCACTGCGGCGCACGCGCCATGCCGCCCAGGCTTTGGACAGGATGGTAAACCAGCTTGCCAGCGACATCGCCAGCAGCAGGTAGGCAACCATGTGGCTGATTGCATCGCCCTGTGCCCAGTACGACGAGATGGAGAAATTCATCTTGTGGCCGATATGTCCCGTCGTGCAGGTTTAACGCAGGTTCAGTACGTCGAACATGTCATACAGGCCGGTCTGCTTGCCGGCCAGGAAGCGCGCCGCGCGCAGGCTGCCATGCGCATAGGTGACGCGGCTGGAGGATTTGTGCGTGATTTCCACTCGCTCACCGATGCCGGCAAACAGCACCGTATGGTCGCCGACGATGTCGCCGCCGCGGATGGTTGCAAAACCGATGGAGGACGGATCGCGCTCGCCGGTCACGCCTTCGCGCGCATAGACGGCGACGTCATTGAGGTCACGCCCCACTGCGTCTGCGATCACTTCGCCCATCTTCAGCGCAGTGCCGGAAGGCGCGTCCACTTTGTGCCGGTGATGTGCTTCGATGATTTCTATATCGTAGCCGTGGGAAAAACTCTTGGCAGCCATTTCCAGCAGCTTTAGCGTCACGTTGACGCCGACGCTCATGTTGGGCGCAAACATGATGGCGGTCTTTTGCGCAGCTGCCGCAATGGCCGCCTTGCCTTCATCGTCAAAGCCGGTAGTACCGATGATCATCTTGATGCCGTGCTCCGCGCAATAAGCGAGGTGCTGCAGCGTGCCTTCGGGGCGGGTGAAGTCGATCAGAAAATCCGCATCCGCCAGGCCTTGCGCCAAGTCTGAGACGATGGGCACGCCGGCAGGCGTCCCCAGGAAAGCCGCCGCATCACTGCCCAGATGGGGGGAACCGGCAATATCCAGCGCTCCGGCCAGGACGGTGTCGTCGGCATTGGCGATCGCTTCCACCAGCATTTTTCCCATGCGGCCGGACGCCCCTGCCACGGCTATTTTCAACGCTGCCATGCCTTACTCCCCGCTGCTCTCTTTTTTCTTCTCGACCGTCGGCGCCAACTCGGTCCGCTCACCGATCTTGGCGTTGGTGATATGCGCCAGATAGTCTTTTTCGGTAGGCAGGTTGCCGCCGTCGAAACGGCTTACCGCGTTATTCTTGAAGAACACGCTGACCTGGCTGGTGATGACTTCGCCATTCGGCTTCTGGATGCGGAACGGATAATCCCAGCGGTCTTCGTGGAACATATCGGTCAGCAACGCGGTGCCCAGCAAAAAGCGGACTTGCTCGCGCGTCATTCCCTCTTTCAGTTGGGCGATCATTTCCTGCGAAACGAAGTTACCCTGCTGAATCGTAATACGGTACGGCGACACGTAATTCAGGACCTTGTAGATGCCGGTAGGCGCAGTCACCTGGGCGCCGCTGGCGATGCCCTTCTCGGAAGCCGCCGTCAGCGGCTGCATCGAAGTGATAGAATCGGGTTTGGCAGCATTGCCCTGGGTTGCAGAAGCACCGTTCAGCGGCGTGGTCTCTATCTCTACCGGCTTTTTGGATGCACACGCAGCCAGGGACAGCAGTACAGGAGCGAGAGCAATAAGCAGCCCTGCTCGCAACGCCTTGCTTCGGGATGTTTCTGAGAACAACAATCGCATGGATAACCTCAATTTATTGAGCAATAGTGCTAAAACCCTATATCATAAAGCAGATAGTACTTTTTTGACCGAAAACATGACGAATAGCACTCCAAACCTGAAAGCCAGCGGACTCAAGGCAACCCTGCCACGTCTGAAAATCCTGGAAATTTTTCAAAACAGCGCGGTACGCCACCTGACAGCCGAGGATGTCTATAAGATATTGCTCAGTGAAAACATGGATGTCGGTTTAGCAACAGTCTACCGTGTGCTGACGCAATTTGAACAGGCAGGCTTGCTCAGCCGCAACCATTTTGAATCCGGCAAAGCCATCTTCGAACTGAACGAAGGCTCACACCATGACCATCTGGTGTGCCTGGAATGCGGCCGCGTGGAAGAGTTCTATGACGAAGAAATAGAAAAAAGACAACAGGCAATTGCGAAGGAACGCGGATTCACGATCTCCGAACATGCGCTCGCGCTGTACGGATACTGTTCCAAGCCGGGATGCGGCGACAAGATACGCAAATAATCAAATACTCAATACTCCCCAGCAGCTTCCAGCCGCTGCAAGGAAATAAAAAAAATGGCCTGCAATTTTTGCAGGCCATTTTTATTGCAGGCTGAAATCAGCGGCGGGCGATCTTGCCGTCATCTTCAGACAACACGATTTCCACGCGGCGGTTCAACTGGCGGTTGCCGGCAGTATCGTTACTGGCAACCGGATACTTCATGCCGTAGCCTTGAGTGCCAACCCTGTCGCGGCTGATGCCCATGCCCATCAATGCCACCATGACGGAATTGGCGCGCCTTTCGGACAGATACTGGTTATGCGCTGCGGTACCTGTGCTGTCGGTATGGCCTTCTACGAGCACAACCCTTTGCGGATTCTGCTGCAGGATCAGAGCCAGCTTTTGCACGGTCATCATGCCGTCCGGCGTCAGCTCAGCCTTGTCCACCGCGAACAGCACGTCGCCCAGCGTAATGATCAGGCCGCGTTCAGTCTTCTTGGCGGACAGGTCATCCAGTTCAGCCTGCAACTGGCGGGCACGTTCTTCCGCATTCATCTGCTGGCGCTGCGCATTGGCGGCATCGCTTTGTGCGAGGGCTGCCTGACTCTTCGCAGCATCTGCCTCTGCCTTAGCCTTGTCGGCTTCCATCGTCCTTTGCTGCAAGCGAATCCGGTCTTGCTGCAATTTGGAGTCGGTTATGGATTCTTCAGCCGACTTCTGTTTTGCTACTTCACGCGCATTGGCGGTCTTCTGTTTGGCAACGTAGGCGAGGTTATCTACCTTTTGCAGGCTTTCCTTTTGCGCCCATGCCGTATTGGCCTGGTCCAGCGCATCGCTGGCCATTTTCAATTCTGCAGAAGCGAGACGGGCTACCGTCGGATTGCTTTGCGTCGTCGCAAAATCCCGGCGCGCGTCTTCCAGTGCGCTATTAGTCTGAGGAACGGAACTGCAGGCGGATACCAGTGCGCCGGCGGCCAGCATAAGAGCGGGTAAAAATTTGAAACTTCGCATGATGATTCCCTTTCGATTTTAAGGATGAAAACGCGAGGGCGCCAGCATCCATTTTTTAGTAACGCCGGCTGTATGCCGGCATTCAATTACTTATTGCTGGCGCTGCGGTCAAGTTCTTCGCGCATGACACGAATATTGTCCTGCAGGGCATTTGCTGCAGCCTGGGCTTTGGCGGAACTGGCTTTGCTTTGTGCCAGTTGCGCATCGGCCTGCGCCTGGTTGGCGAGTTCACGCGCAGTAGCGTAATCCTTGGCGGCCAGCGCGCTGTTGGCGCGGTTCAGTTTGTCCTGCGCCGAAGCAACCTCTACCGGGGCATACTCGGCAGCGCCGGACACAGTCGCATCACTGACTGCTGCCTTGCTGACTGCCACGTCGGAAGTGGCTGGCACTTTTTCCTTGCTGGCGCAGCCGACCAGGCTCATCGCCACCAGGCCGGCACAGCATGCCGTTTTCAGCCAGGTGCTGTTGGCCGTCTTCATTTCCATCATTTCTGTTTTAAGCGTTTTCATCATCAAACTCCGTGGATTAAGTTGTTTTTGTATTGCATCGATAATCACCACAATCACCGTACTTTTTTTAAATCCGTAGCGATGTCACTTTATAAAGCGAAAGGCAGCAAGCCTCAGTACGCCAACGCACATAAAAATCACTTGTCCTGCTGTATTCTTTCTTCCATGTTGCAGCATCCTGCCCCTTGCGCCTTGCCCTGGCAGCGCAACTCACTCTATTAAAAATCACGCTATTAAATTTCCACCTGAAGGGAGTTTCCACATGAATTTCAACGTCTTGCTCACACCAATGGTTTCACTGATAGCCGGCATATTGATTCTGGTTGTGCCGCGCCTGTTAAACTTCATTGTGGCGATCTACCTGATCATCATTGGCCTGATAGGCCTGTTCGGCACCGGACACCTGCTTCACTAACGAAAAGAAACGACGGGTTCAATCCCATGACAAGAACAACGAAAATAATAAGCGGGACTGTGCTCGCCCTGGTGGCACTGGTCGCCATCGCCATCATCCTGTTTCTGAACTACGACTGGAACCGTGCCAGGCCTTGGCTGAACACGCGTGTATCGGATGCCATCGGCCGGCCGTTCAGCATCAACGGCAATCTGGCGCTGACCTGGGAAAAACCGCCCACCCGCCTGCCCGGCTGGCGCAACTACATTCCCTGGCCTCATCTGTCGGGGGAAGATATCCGCATCGCCAATCCGGACTGGGCAAAATCTGCACCTTACATGACGCAGATACAGCGCGTGCATTTCTCGCTGAACCCGCTTCCACTGCTGGACAAAAAAATATCCATTCCCGCACTGGAGCTGGAAGCTCCCAGCGTCGCGCTGGAGCGCCTGTCGGCAACCCAAAACAACTGGACCTTCAAGACCAGCGACACGCCGTCGGAATGGAAGCTCGCACTGGATGAAATCGTCTTCGCCAAAGGCGTTGTCAAACTGAAGGACGCCGTCAAGCATGCGGACATTACCGCCAACATCGATACGCTGGACGACAAGCAGGCTGCGGCATCCGGCAATCTCTACGGCATAGGCTGGACGCTGAGCGGCAGCCTCAACCAGGAAAAAGTCGGCGGCAACGGCAAGGCCGGCGGCGTACTGTCGCTACAAAAATTGAACTCGCCGTTTCCGCTCGAAGCGGACATGCAAATCGGCAAATCCGTCAAGGTGCAGATCAAAGGCACACTGACCAATCCCAGCGACCTGGCTGCGGTTGACATGCGGCTGCACCTGGCGGGTAGCAGCATGGCCAAGCTCTACGCCCTGACCGGCGTCGTGCTGCCGGAAACTCCGCCGTTTTCTACCGAAGGCCATCTGACCGGCCGCCCAAACCGCAGCGGCGGCAACTGGGTCTACGATAAATTTACCGGCAAGGTGGGTTCCAGCGACCTGGCGGGAACACTGGAATATACATCGCAGCAAAACGGTGCTCCGTTGGCGAGACCCCTGCTGAGCGGTGCGCTAGTATCCAGGCTGTTGCAGTTCGATGACTTGGGACCGCTGATCGGCGCGGACTCCAACGCCAGCAAGCAGAATCGGGGCGCGGCGCCGGTGCAGCCCTCTGACAAGGTGTTGCCGGTGGAGCAGTTCAATACCGAGCGCTGGGGCAGCATGGATGCCGACATCAAGTTCACCGGCAACAAGATCATTCGCAGCAAGGATCTGCCGATCGATAACCTGGTCACCAATGTCCACCTGAAAGACAGCGTCATCAGTCTGACGCCGCTGAATTTCGGCGCCGCAGGCGGCAATTTCAGCTCCAATATCAAGCTGGACGGACGCAACCAGCTGATCAAGGCGGAAATGAAGGTCAGCGCCCGTCATCTGAAACTGAAAAATCTGTTCCCGTCATTTGAAGCGATGAAGGCCAGCCTGGGTGAAATCAACGGCGATGCATCGCTGTCAGCGACCGGCAGTTCCATTGCGAGCCTGCTGGGTAATTCCAACGGTGAAGTCAAGGCGCTGATCAATCAGGGCTCCATCAGCAAGCTGCTGCTGGAGGAGATGGGGCTGAACATCGGCAATATCGTGCTGACCCAGCTGTCCGGCGACAAGCAGATCGAGATCAATTGCCTGGCCAGCGATTTTGCGGTCACCAACGGTGTAATGCAGACGCGCACCTTCGTTGTCGATACGCAGGAATCCATCACGAATGTTGACGGCCAAGTCAATCTGTCCAAGGAACAATTGGACCTGAAGATCAACCCGCATAGCAAAGGCTTGCGGTTGATCTCGCTACGCACGCCGCTATATGTGACAGGCAGTTTCAAGAATCCCAAACTGAGCCTGGACAAGGGTGTGCTGGCAATGAAGGCCGGTGGCGCGGTCGCGCTGGCAGTGCTGGCGCCGATTGCCGCGCTGGTGCCGCTGGTGACAGTAGGCCCGGGCCGCGACAGCCCCTGCGCCAGCCTGTTGGCGGAAGCCGGCAGCAAACCGGTAGCGCCACCGCCCGGTAAAACCAGGACCGACAAGCCTACCAGGAAATGAAGGGCTTTTACTGTTGTTCGGGCGCCAGTTCGTGGATGACCACCGCGGTTTCTTCCGATACATTGGCAAGCCAGCCGGCCTGCTTGATGGCACGGGTGCCGTCGCGGTAGCCTTGCTCCCAGCGCCATTCTATCGAACCGCGGGAGAAGTTGATATCCTTGGCCGCCATGTGCCAGTCCTGCCCGGCATACGGGATCCTGACGATATGCAGTGTAGTGTCACAGCCTAGCGCCGATAACAGCTGCTTGTCGGAGGCATTTTTTTGCTTGGCGGGCAGCCGCTTATACAGGTCGCGCAACGCCCGCTGCAGCTTGTGGGTTTCCAGGTAGGCATCGATATGCCGCATCGAACGCGACGCGAACATCACATCTTTTTGCCGCGTCTGCACTTCATCCAGCGTGCGCGGCTCCTCACCTTGCGCACTCCACAGGTCTACCATGAAGCACAGCGCATTTGCATGCGGCTGGCCGTTCAGCACGGTTTCCAACGGTGTATTCGAATACAGGCCGCCATCCCAGTACAACTCGCCGTCTATGCGCACCGGAGGGAACCCCGGCGGTAAGGCACCGCTGGCCAGGATATGCTCGGCGCCAAGGTCGCGCTCGCGGTTGTCGAAGCTGGCAAGTTCGCCGCACGTGACCTTCAGCGCGTTGACAGTAAGACGCATGCCGCCCTCCGCGTTCAGGTAGTCAAAATCCACCAGCTCCTTGAGTGTGCCGGCAAGTTCCTGGGTTTCGTAAAAACTGGCGGCATCCGGTTCCACCGGAAAACCGGCGGCAAACGGGCTGAACAAACGCGGAGAAAAGAAGCCCGGCACGCCGCGCATCATCGTTCCCAGTGTTGCCACCGAAATATTCGCCTTCCTGGCCTGGTCCGGGATGCTGCTGAGATCGATGCCGTCGCCATGGGATACGCGTTGCCAGAATTCTTTCAGGCGCTGCAGCCTGGTTTCCTGCGGGTTACCGGCGATCAGCGCAGCATTGATGGCGCCGATCGATGTGCCCACGACCCAGTCCGGCACCAGGTCGTTTTCATGCAGCGCCTCAAATACGCCTGCCTGATAGGCTCCCAGCGCACCGCCGCCCTGCAGCACCAGCACGATGGGATTATTGTCGGGGTTCAGCCGGTTGGCGGCGGAGGCTTTGCTTGCAAGGGATGGTTTCATCGATATCCACAATGAGAATGAGAACAGCAGCGTTCAGCCAGGGCCATGCCAAGGACCTACGCCTACTTGCCGGCCTTGGCGATCGCCAGTTGCAAGGCGTCCATGACAGTGCCGGCATTGAAAGGCTTGATGATATAGCCGCTGACGCCGTTTTGCAGCGCCGCCGTAAAAGTATCCCTGTCCTTGTTGGACGTCACCATCAGGATGATGGTCTTGGGCAGGGCTTCCTTGATTTTTTTCAGCACGTCCAGGCCGCTCACCGTGGGCATGACCACATCCAGCAGGATGATATTGGGCTGCAGCCGCAAGGCCATTTCCACGCCGCTGTCACCGTCGGTCGCTTCGCCGACGACGATATAGCCTTCGTGCCTCAGGATCACACGCAACACCTCGCGCGTCATGTCATTGTCATCCACAATCAGGACCGACATCGTTTTCTGACCTGCCATCGTAGAACCTCTCAATGTAAGGAAACCTGGTCGCGCCAACAGCGATTGAAAACATGTGCTTGCGCCGTAATACACTATGCGCACTGAATCTGCCGAGTCTGCTGAGCGAGTTAGTGGCTCAACGCATTGGACAGCAGCTTCGCCGTAATGTCGACGATAGGGATGACCCTTTCATAGGCCATCCGCGTCGGGCCTATGACGCCCAGCGTGCCAACGATCTTGCCGTTGACGCCGTAGGGCGCCGTGACGATGCTCATTTCGTCCATCGGCACCAGTTGCGATTCGCCGCCGATAAAAATCTGCACGCCAGTCGCCTTGCTGGACACGTCCAGCAACTGCATCAGGCTGGTTTTTTGCTCGAACATGTCGAACAGCTTGCGCAGCGATGTCATGTTGGACGACAGGTCGGCCACGTTAAGCAGGTTGCGCTCTCCGGAAATCACCATGTCGTCGCTATGGTCGGCCATGGCGTCGCTGCCTGCTTCCACCGCCGCCTGCATCAGCCGCGTCATGTCGTTTTGCAACTGGCGAAGTTCACCGTTGATGCGCGTGCGTGCATCCTCAAAGCTGAGACCGCCGAAATTCTGGTTCAGGTAATTGGCTGCCTGTATCAGTTGCGGAGGCGTGTAATCGGCGTCGGTCAGCAGCAGGCGGTTTTGCACTTCGCCGTTGGGCGCGACAATGACCAGCAGGATGCGCTTTTCGGACAGGCGCAGAAATTCTATCTGCCTGAATGTCGATTCATTGCGCGGCGTCATGACCACCCCGGCAAATTGCGACAGCGAAGATAATATTTGCGCCGCATTGGCGATGATCTTTTGCGGCGGATTGGACAGCAGTTTGGGCTGCAGCCGCGATTCCAGCGCGGCTTCATCGATTTCCTGCACGGTCAGCAAGGTGTCTACAAATACCCGGTAGCCGCGCGGCGTCGGCACCCGGCCGGCGGACGTGTGCGGACTGGCAACGAAGCCCATTTCTTCCAGATCGGCCATGACATTGCGTATCGTCGCCGGCGACAGTTCCAACCCGGAGATTTTTGACAAGGCGCGCGAGCCCACCGGCTGACCATCGGCTATATACCGTTCAACCAGGGCTTTTAGTAGTGTTTGGGCGCGAATATCGAGTTGCATGCAAGTATTCTATGCGAGATAAGCACATTCCCCGTAATTATAATAAATCCATCCAGCAATACCGGCACTTGCCTGCTACCAATGGATAATATACGGGCAACTATTACATGGTTAAAACGAGGTTAAAACAAAAATATCTATTATAGCCATTCAAGCAAGGCGTTTAATTCATTGATCACCGCATGCGGCCTTACGTGCGAATGAGGCACTTCATGCGGCTGTAAATGCTTGCGGTCCACCCAGACCGCCTGCATCCCCGCTCTTTGGGCTCCTTCTACGTCCAGCAACAGGTCGTCACCCACAAACACGATCTCCTCGGGCGGCAACTGCAGTGCTTCGCAGGCGGCGGCAAAGATACGCGGGTCCGGCTTGGCGCAGCCGAAGGTGTGCGCAGCAATGGACACCTTGAAATATGGCGCCAGGCCTATCGCTTTCAAGTCGGCAAAGCCGTTGGACACCGATCCCAGCACCACGCGGTCGCGCAAGCTGTCCAGCGCTGGCAGCACATCCGGGAATAGCTCCACCTTGTTGCGCGCATCGGCAAACACCGCCATTGCAAGGTCGGCCTTGGCAACATCTTCGCCATGCTCTTCGAACAGCTTCGTCAGCATCGCATGCCGTAGCGCCCACAGGTCATACTGGAAGCGCGGATTGGTGGAGATCATCGCCTTGCGATGACCGCGCATCCGCTCTATTGAATAATTACGCGCCACTTCCGGCGTATTGACACTCATCCATTGGAACAGCGTGGATTCTGCATGCTGCAGCACCGGCCCGACCGGCCATAAAGTCTCATCCAGGTCGAACAGCACGGCCTTGGCCCCCTTAATACTCATACCGACTCACTTTTCGTGACTAAATTAGCTCTAATTATGTTCTAATCTGCATCATCCATGCCATCAGTACTCGTTAATTTATGACTTCGTCGCCAAAAACCATTGCGCTGGTCGGCAAATACAATGCCGCCGGGGTCACTCATTCAATTACAGAATTGGCCAGTTTCCTGGACGAAGTCGGGCATACCGTGGTGTTTGAGGCGGAAACCGCGCAAAACATGCAACTCGAGGACGGCTTTACCATCATGTCGGCGGCAGAAATCGGCAAAAATGCCGATGCGGCCATCGTATTGGGCGGAGACGGCACCATGCTGGGCATTGCCCGCCAGCTTGCGCCCTACAATGTACCGCTGATAGGGATCAACCAGGGCCGCCTGGGCTTCATTACCGATATTCCACTGGACCGCACAATTCCCGTCATTACTGAAATGCTGGAAGGCAAATATGTGTCGGAAAAACGCAGTCTGCTGCAAGGCATCGTGATTCGCGACGGCGACCAGATTTTCAGCGGCATGGCGTTCAACGATATCGTAGTGTCGCGCGGCGCCGGCACCGGCATGGTGGAATTGCGCGTGGACGTGGATAACCACTTCATGTACAACCAGCGCTCGGACGGGCTGATCGTGTCCACGCCGACCGGCTCCACCGCCTATGCCCTGTCAGCCGGAGGCCCCCTGCTGCACCCGAGCCTGGCGGGCATCGTACTGGTGCCGATTGCGCCGCATGCGTTGTCCAACCGCCCCATCGTGCTACCAGACACCAGCGAAATTGTCATCGAGATTGCCGCCGGCCGCGATATCACCGTCAATTTCGACATGCAGTCCTTCGCCAGCCTGATGTACAAGGACAGGATCATCATCCAGCGCTCCGAGCACACGATCACTTTCCTGCATCCGCAAGGCTGGAATTATTACGATACCCTGCGCCAAAAACTGCACTGGAACGAGTATCCCTCCGTTGTCGGTCAGTAGGCTAAAATACAGGCCGCTTTCCCTTATTCCTTGTCTGACATCTTATGCTGCGCACGCTCGCCATCCGTGACTTTGTTATTGTTGACGCCATAGAGCTGGAATTCTCAGCCGGCTTTACCGTTTTCACCGGTGAAACCGGTGCAGGCAAATCCATCCTGATCGATGCACTGGCATTGGCGCTGGGCGGCCGCGGCGACGCCAGCATGGTGCGTGAAGGTGCAGGCAAGGCCGACATTTCAGCTGAGTTCTCCCAGGATGAGAACACAGCCGCCTGGCTGGCCGGCAACGATTTTGCCAGTGAAGACAATCAGCTTCTGCTGCGCCGTGTGATCGACAATGCCGGACGCTCCAAGGCCTACATCAACGGCATCACCGCCACTGCCGCGCAACTGCGCGAACTGGGCGACCTGCTGGTGGACATCCACGGCCAGCACGCGCACCAGTCGCTGCTCAAAACGGAAGCCCAGCGCGCGCTGCTGGATATGCAGGGCGGTTTCCAGGCAGATGTGCAGAAACTGGGTGCATTGCACAAGAACTGGCGCAACCTGGCGAAGCAGCGTGAGGAATTTGAGACCAATGCCAAAAACGTGCTGCTGGAAAGGGAGCGCCTGGAATGGCAAGTGCAGGAACTGGACAAGCTGCAGATACAGCCCGGCGAATGGGAAAGCATCAGCCATGAACACAGCAGGCTGGCACACGCCGCCAGCCTGCTGGAAGGCGCGCAGGAAGCGGCCGAACTGATTTCCGAGTCGGATCACCCGATGCTGTCGCAACTGTCTTCGCTGCATCAGAAACTGCTGAAACTGGTGGAGTACGATGCTGCGCTGAAACCGGTGACGGATGCACTGGATTCGGCCCGCATCAACCTGCAGGAAACCACCTATGCGCTGAATGATTACCTGGGCCGCGTGGACCTGGATCCGGCGCGCCTGCGCAGCGTGGAAAACCGGGTAGAAGCGATACACTCGACCGCACGCCGTTTCCATGTGGCGCCGGACGCGCTGCACCAGGAATTTGCCAGCCTGTCTGAACAGTTGCAGCAACTGTCGAATGCATCCGACATGGATGCATTAAAAGCGCAGGAAGAAAGTGCGCGGCAACTTTATCTGAAAGCAGCACAAAAACTCAGCAAGGCGCGCGGCACGGTCGCAAAAGACCTGGGCAAGGCGGTTACCGTCGCGATGCAGGACCTGAGCATGTCCGGCGGCAGCTTTTCCATCGCGCTGCATCCGTGCGAACCGGCCGCATCCGGCCTGGAGCAGGTAGAGTTCCTGGTCGCCGGACATGCCGGCGTGCAGGCAAGGCCGCTGGGCAAGGTCGCGTCCGGCGGTGAACTGGCCAGGATATCGCTGGCGATTTCCGTCATTACGTCCTGCGCGACAGCGACGCCTACGCTGATCTTCGATGAAGTGGACAGCGGCATAGGCGGCGGCGTTGCCGAAGTCGTCGGCCGCCTGTTGAAGCGGCTGGGACAGGACAGGCAGGTCTTGTGCGTGACCCATCTGCCGCAAGTGGCCAGCAAGGCCAACCAGCATTTCCAGGTCAGCAAGGCCAGCAGCGCCGGCAAGACCGTATCGCAGATAGATGGACTGGACAACAAGCAGCGTGTGGAAGAAATTGCCCGCATGCTGGGCGGCATAGAAATCACCGCCACCACCCGCAAGCACGCGCGGGAATTGCTGGCGTCCTAAGGCCTGTTAATAGTCCCTGGCGCCGGCAGTCCCCTGTAACACCAGCGCAGCCGGACTTCTTTGGCTGTCTGCAAACAATTGACAATAAAGAATTGCATCCATGTCCTTTCTGAAAGAACCCGAATATTCGCATGGCAGGATCGCCAAAACGGCGGTGGTGCTGATCAATCTCGGCACGCCCGATGCGCCGACCACGGCCGCTGTCAGGCGCTACCTGAAAGAGTTTCTATGGGATCCGCGCGTGGTGGAAATACCGCGCGCGCTATGGTGGCTGATCCTGAATTGCATCATCCTTCCTTTCCGTTCCAGCAAATCGGCTGCCAAATATGCATCGATATGGGCGCGTGAAGGTTCGCCGCTGAAAATCCATACCGAAAAGCAGGCGCTGCTGCTGAAAGGCTATCTGGGAGAACGCGGCCATGAAGTGCATGTCGCCTATGCGATGCGGTACGGCTCCCCTTCCATCCCGTCGGTGCTTGCAAAGCTGAAGGCAGACGGCTATGAACGCATCATGGTCTTGCCGGCCTACCCGCAATATTCCGGCTCTACGACTGCGTCCAATTTCGACACCGTTTTCCGTTACTACCAGCAGGTCAGGAACGTCCCGGAGCTGCGCCTGGTCAGGGGCTACCACGACCACGAGGCCTATATCGATGCGCTGAAAACCTCGATACTGGACTACTGGCAATCCAACGGCAGGCCGGAAAAACTGGTTATGAGCTTCCACGGCCTGCCCAAGGCTTTCCTGATGCGCGGCGATCCCTATCATTGCGAATGCTATAAAACCGCGCGCCTGCTGGCGGAACAACTGGGCCTGAACAAAGACCAGTACATCGTCAGCTTCCAGTCCCGCCTGGGTCGCGCGGAATGGCTGCAGCCCTATACTGCGCCTACCGTGAAGGCGCTGGCCAAACAGGGCGTGAAACGCGTGGACGTGGTCTGCCCCGGCTTCATCGCCGACTGCCTGGAAACACTGGAAGAAATCGCAATGGAAGTACGCCAGGACTTCCTGGTCGCGGGCGGCAAGGAATTCCACTACATTCCCTGCCTGAATGAAAACCCGGCATGGATGCGCGGCATGGCGGAAATCGCCGAACAGCACCTGATAGGCTGGCCGACCATGATGACCGGCAGCCTGCGCGAAAAACAAAAGCAGGACGCGCTGATCAGCCGTTCGGAATCCAAACGCATTGGGGCCGAGCAGTGACAACGGCACAGAAGACCTTCGTGGTCGGCGACATCCAGGGCTGCTGCGACCAGCTGGACCAGCTGCACCGGGAGATCACGTCTAGGCATCCCGATGCCAGGCTGCTGTTTGCCGGGGACCTCGTCAACCGAGGTCCCCGTTCGCTGGCCACGCTGCGTTTCGTACACCGGCTGGCGCAGCACCAACAAGCCGATACCGTACTCGGCAACCACGACCTGCACCTACTGGCAATCGCCAACGGCTTGCGCAAGATACACCGCAGCGACACGCTCAACGACATCCTGCAGGCGCCGGACAAGGACACCCTGCTGGATTGGCTACGGCACCGCCCGCTGGCATTGCATACGGAAGGACATTTGCTGGTGCACGCCGGTGTGTTTCCGCAATGGACGCTGGCACAGGCACTCGATCTGGCGCAGGAAGTGCAAGACATATTGCGAGGTCCCAACTGGCTGGATCTGCTGCAGCAGATGTACGGCAACACGCCCGCCCAATGGAGCAACAGCCTGCGCGGCCCCGACCGCTGGCGCTGCATCATCAATGCGTTTACCCGCATGCGCTTTTGCAATGCGGATGGCGTCATGGATTTCGACAGCAAGGACGGCATCGCCGACATCCCGAAAGGTTTCCTGCCGTGGTTCGATGTACCGGGCCGGCAGACCGCCACAACGCCGATCGCGTTTGGCCACTGGTCTACCTTAGGCCTGATCATGCGGCCCAATCTGCTGAGCCTGGATACAGGCTGCATCTGGGGAGGCCAACTGACTGCGGTTGCACTGGATGACAGGGAACTCGTACAGGTAGAGTGTCCGCAACAGATGCGGCCGGGGGAATGAGCTTATCCTCGCAGCGTCTACCAAGCTTTTGACTGCTTCAGCTTCTGCACAATAAACATCATATTTCAAGATTGTTGGCCGAGCGAGTAGCTTGACGGCTTTTATCGGTTTTGCTCCATCTCCAACATTTGAAGAAATACATCCCTTAAAGCAAAACCAGCCTGATGTGGCTGTCGAGCTTGTTTTTGAAGTTAAATCCGCTGGGGATACTGCATTTTGTTGTGCACAAAATGTGATGACGCCAGGCTAGCGTCATCACCCGTAGAGCAAGTCTGCGGTCGCCTTTCTTTGCTTACCTTCTTTGGCGAAGCAAAGAAAGCTAAGTAGCTACCAGGCTACCCCCGGCCAGCAATCTGGAAGTCAAGCCGCCCGTCATCGGGGCCGCAAAGCGAAGTACTGATGCGAAGATCAGTCAATCGCCATCCCCAAACCTCGTGCCACAGCAGCCCGCGCCACCAAGGCTACATCCCGGCGGTGTGCGCCATCCGTGGCAATCTGCGGCATCCGCACCAGCTCCGCGTGCATGCCGCCTGCCCTCAATATTACCGCCATGCTTTCCACGAAAGTCATGTCTCCAATGAAGTCGGCTGCCGGATGCAGTGCGCCACTGCCATCTACATAGCGTACTGCAAACGGCTGTATCGGCACCTGTGCCTGTATTGCGGCTTCAAACAGGTTCGCATGGAAAGGCAGCAGGCTGCCTTGCGGCGCGGTCGTGCCTTCCGGGAAAAATGCCACGCGCTCGCCGGCCTTGATCTGGTGTACCAGACCTTCATAGATCTTGCGGACTTCACGCTGCTTGCCGCGCGCGATAAAGATCGTGCCGGATTTTTCGCACAGCCAGCCTATCAGCGGCCATTGGCGGATGTCGGATTTAGCAACGAAATGGCAAGGCTGGATGGAGTTCATCACAAAGATGTCCAGCCACGACACATGGTTGGCTACGATCAGCGCGCGGCCGGCAACGGCGCCCTCGGTCTGGTCGCGGAAGCTTGCATCGACTTTGACGATCTGCAGCAGCTTGCGCGACCAGCGGCGTATCAGGCGCTCATGGAAGGCCGCGCCGGTCCATGGGAATACCAGTGCGCAGGTCAGCAGTCCTGCAAACAAATGCACGGTTACGCGTGCGAAGCGCCAAGCTATCATGCCTACCTTTTTTGATTATTCTTATTGACGGAAGCTTGTTCAATGCATCGCATCGAACGCCAGATGACCGGCAACGATGGTTGCCTTTACCACGCCCGGCAATTCATAGCCGAGGAAAGGCGTATGCTTGCCCTGGCTGATCAGCTTCTTCGCTTCCACGGTCCAGCGCTCAGCGGGGTCAAACAGGCAGACGTCGGCTACCCGGCCGACACCGAGCTGGCCGCAAGGCAGACCGGTAACCCTCGCCGCATCCGCAGTAATGCGGGATACAGCCTGGCCCAGCGAGACCTCGCCGCGGCTTTCTTCCGCCCATTTCAGTGCCAGCGACAGCAGCAGTTCCAGCCCGGTGGCGCCAGGCGAGGCTTCAGCGAACGGCAGCAGCTTCTCGTCGTCGTCAACCGGCGTATGGTCGGAGCAGATTGCATCGATCGTGCCGTCCTGCAAGGCAATCCGGATGGCATCGCGGTCGCGTTGCGAGCGTAAAGGCGGGGTCAGGCGGGCGTTGGAATCGAAGAAGCCGATATCGGCGTCCGTGAGGTGCACGTGATGGGCGCCGACATCGCAAGTCAGGGATAAACCCTGCTTCTTGGCCTGGCGCACCAATTCCAGCCCGGCGGCGGACGAGATGCGGCACAAATGGACCTTGGCGTCTGTCGCGCGCATCAGTTCGAATAGCGTATGCAGGGCAATGGTTTCGGCCATTACCGGCACGCCGGACAAGCCCAGGCGCGACGCCAGCGGGCCGCTATGGGCGACACCGCCCTTGCCAATGAAGGCGTCCTGCGCACGCAGCCAAACGGTGTACCCAAAGGTACCCGCATATTGCAGCGCACGCTGCAGCACATTGGTATCCTGGATCACGGTTTCCGCCTGCGAGAAGCCGATGCAGCCGGCTTCGGTCAGTGCGGCCATCTCGGTCAGCGCTTCGCCCTTCAGGCCCACCGTCAGTGCGCCCAGCGGATAAACGTGCGCCTTGTTCTGGGTCCTGGCGCGTTGTTTCAGCATTTCCACCAGGCCGGACTCATCCAGAACCGGATCGGTGTCCGGCGGGCATACCAGGCTGGTGACGCCGCCGCGCATGGCGGCCTGCAGTTCGGACTCCAGCGTGGCCTTGTATTCGAAACCGGGCTCGCGCAGCCTGGCGCTCAGATCCACCAGGCCGGGCGCTACGACAAGGCCGGTGGCGTCTATGGTTTTATTTGCGATAAAGTCGGCGGGCGCCTGGCCCAGCGCAACAATTTTTCCGGCAGCGATGAACATATCCTGCACAGCGTCCATGCCGTTGGCAGGGTCTACGATGCGGCCGTTCTTGATATGGATTTTCATATTGTTTTGTTTCCTGCTTAGTTTCCGGCGACGATGCTCATCACCGCCATGCGCACCGCGATACCGAAGGTAACCTGAGGCAAGATGACTGCCTGCGGACCATCTGCCACTGCAGAATCGATTTCCACGCCGCGGTTCATCGGCCCCGGGTGCATGACGATTGCATCCGGCCTGGCCAACGCCAGGCGCTCCGGCGTCAGTCCATAATTCTTGAAATATTCCTGCGCCGACGGCAACAGCGCGCCACTCATGCGTTCATTCTGCAGGCGCAGCATGATGATCACGTCCACGCCTTTAAGACCTTCGTTCATGTCGCTGAAGACCCGCACACCCATCTGCTCCAGGCCGGACGGCATCAGTGTGCGCGGCCCTATCACCCTCACCTCCGGCACGCCCAGCGTGGTCAGCGCATGGATGTCCGAACGTGCCACGCGGCTGTGCAGCACGTCGCCGACAATCGCTACCGTCAGCTTGCTGAAGTCTTTCTTGTAGTGCCGTATGGTGTACATGTCCAGCAAGCCCTGCGTGGGATGCGCATGACGGCCGTCGCCGGCATTGACCACATGCACATGCTGCTGGTTGGTATCGTTGAGATGCTTGGCGATCAGGTAGGGTGCGCCTGAAGAAGAATGGCGCACGACGAACATGTCGGCATGCATCGCCGCCAGGTTGTCTATCGTATCCAGCAGCGATTCGCCCTTGCTGGTGCTGGAGGCGGCGATGTTCAGGTTGATGACGTCGGCCGACAGGCGCTTGGACGCGATCTCGAACGTGGTGCGGGTGCGCGTGGAATTTTCAAAGAACAGGTTGAACACGCTTTTGCCGCGCATCAGCGGCACTTTTTTCACTTCGCGGTCACTGACGCTGACAAAGGACGAGGCCGTGTCCAAAATATGGGTGACGATCGACTTGGGCAAGCCTTCTATGGTCAGCAGGTGCTGCAGTTCGCCGTGCTTGTTGAGTTGGGGATTATGCATGGTCTATGCTCAGGCTGAATGTGCCGTCATCTGCGCGCTGCAGGTTGATGGAACAGATTGTGTCGTAAGCGGCTGCGTCGGCGGTATGCGCGACAAAATCAGCGGCAATGGGCAACTCCCTGCCGCCGCGGTCCACCAGCGTGGCCAGCATGATCTTGGCAGGCCGGCCGTAGTCGAACAGCTCATTGATTGCCGCACGGGTCGTGCGGCCGGTGTACAGTACGTCATCCACCAGGATGATGCTGGCGCCATTGACATCGAAAGGAATTTGCGTGGGCTTGACCTCAGCATGCAGGCCTTTTTGCGCATAGTCGTCGCGGTAAAAAGAGACGTCGATGAATCCCGGCTTGCTGTGCAGCGCGAGGTCGCGAACGAGGCGCTCCGCCAGCCAGGCTCCGCCGGAATAGATACCGACGATCGCCAGTTTTTGCGTATCCGGCGAAGCGGAACCAGCCGTCAGGGGAGACTTCAGATACGACTGAATCTGGGCCAGCAGATCCCGGTACAGGGCTTCTGCATCAAGGCTGGAGGTGGACGTGGTCATGGGAGTGGGGTCTGGTCAAAATATTGTTGCAGGATAAGGGCTGCCGCTTGCGCATCGATGCGCTCGCCGCGTTTTGCAGAAATCACCGCGGACGAATACCGCTCGTCCACCAGTTCCACCGCCACGCCATAACGGCCGTGCAGCTGGTTGGCGAAACGCCGGCAGCGCTGGGTCATTTCATTGGCTTCGCCATCCTGGTGCATCGGCAGGCCGACGACACACAGTGCGGGTTGCCAGGTGTTGATGACTGCGGTAATTTCAGCGAACTTGCCGTCGTTGGTGGCGGCGCTGATGATGCATAGCGGCTGTGCCTGGCGCAATACGGTATTTCCTACCGCAACGCCGGTGCGCTTGAGGCCGAAATCGAAGGCCAGTACGGTGCCATTTACAGCGGACCCGACGGATTCAGCGGTTCCAAGGCGGGAAGCTGCAGTTTCCACTGCAGCCATCAGGCGTGCCCGGCTTCGGAGGCCAGCATCATCGGATCTATGCCCAGCAGCTTGATGGCGGCCAGGAAACGCTCTTCTATCGGCAAATCAAACATGATGCTGGCATCGGCGGCAACTGTCAGCCAGCCGTTTGCCAAGATCTCCTGCTCCAGTTGCCCGGCACTCCAGCCGGCATAGCCGACGCTGATCAGCACCTTGTCCGGTCCATCGCCTGCGGCCACCGCCTCCAGTACGTCGCGCGACGTCGTGAAGGCAATGTCATCGGTCACCTGCAGCGAAGAAGAAAATTTGCCGACCGGCGCATGCAGCACAAATCCGCGATCATCCTGCACCGGGCCGCCAAACATGACCGGCTGCTGGCGCATGGGGTGGGAATTGGGAATGATTTCCAGTTTCAGATCGATGCGGTCGAACAGGCCGGAAATCGTCATGTCGGTCGGCTTGTTAATGACCAGGCCCATCGCTCCGCGCTGATTATGCTCGCACAGGTAAATGACAGAGCCGCCGAACATAGGATCCATCATCGAAGGCATTGCGATCAGGAAATGATTGGATAGATTCAGCCCGTTGTTGTCTGCAGCATCCGCAGAATCGGATAAAACAGAAGGCTGGGACGGAGTGTTGGGCTCCGACTTTGAACTTTCTCCAAATAGGCTGGAGAGATGAGGTTTGATTTGCTTCGCCATGGACGACATTTTAGCATTTTTGCTGCTTTATAGTCCGATATAGGCCGATTCCCGGCAAAACCGCCGCTACCGTCGCAAGCCATGAAGCCACAAGAGGCAGAAACAAAAATAAGATGCCCATGAAATTGCTTTTTAAACAAATTTCATCGAAGCAATCCCATGTTTCAGTCCTGGCTGCTGTTTGAGTGCTGTTATCGTTACAATAGACACTTGTCAGTTTCTCGGTACTTCCATGCCTTCTACACTCCCCTGCTCGCTGGTCTGGTTTCGGCGAGACTTGCGCTGCTTTGACCATGCGGCCCTTTACCATGCGCTGAAACACAGCAAGCAGGTGTATTGCGTTTTCATATTCGACAAGGCCATCCTGCAAGACCTGCCGTCAGCAGACAGGCGGATCGCCTTCATCCACGACAGCATTACGGAGCTGGCGCGGGAACTGGAAAAATACGGCGGTTCGCTGATTGTGCGGCATGGCCTTACGGAACAGGAAATCCCCAGGCTGGCGGCGGAACTGGGGGCGAAGGCCGTATTTGCCAATCATGACTATGAGCCGCAAGCAGTGCAGAGGGATGATGCGGTGCGAAAAAACCTGGCGGCTTTCGACTGTACGCTGAATACGTACAAAGACCAGGTCATTTTTGAGAAGGATGAAGTGCTGTCACTGGCCGGCACGCCCTTTTCCGTTTTTACGCCATACAAGAATGCGTGGCTGAAAAAGATGTACGCGGAAGGCGGTGATTTCTATTGCACATCCTACCCCGTTGAACGATATACGGCGCGGCTGGCAGCGCATGGCGACCGTACCGTCCCTTCGCTGCAGCAGCTGGGCTTTGGCGACAGCGAAGGCACTCGCATGGTGACGCCGCCCGGAATGTCGGGCGGCGCCAGCCTGCTGGAGGATTTCCTGTTCCGCATCCACCAGTATGACGTGACACGCGATTTTCCCGCCGTCAAGGGACCATCCTACCTGTCGGTGCATCTGCGCTTCGGCACCGTATCGATACGCCACCTGGTGCGGGAAGCGCTGAACTGCATACGCACGGAGACCGTCAATCCAGGCGCCCAGGTATGGCTGTCGGAATTGATATGGCGCGATTTTTATTTCATGATCCTGCACCACCATCCGCACGTAGCAGAACGTGCATTCAAGCTCGACTATGACGCCATCCGATGGGAATCCGGCACCCATGCGGAAAGACTGTTTGACACATGGTGCCAGGGCAAGACCGGCTATCCGCTGGTGGATGCCGCGATGTGCCAGCTGAACCAGACCGGCTACATGCACAACCGGTTGCGGATGGTGACTGCCTGCTTCCTGATCAAGGACCTAGGCATAGACTGGCGCTGGGGCGAACGCTATTTTGCATTGCAGCTCAATGACTTCGACCTGTCCGCCAACAACGGTGGCTGGCAGTGGGCGGCCTCTTCCGGCTGCGATGCACAGCCCTACTTCCGGATTTTTAACCCTGTCACACAATCGGAGAAATTCGATGCCGATGGCAAATTCATCCGCCGCTACCTGCCGCAACTCGGCAAGCTGGACGCGCGCCAGATCCATGCGCCGTGGAAACTGACGCCGCAGGCGCTGAAAGCCGCAGGCATCACCCTGGGCGCAGAGTATCCGCCGCCTATCGTGGAACATGATGCGGCCCGCAAGGAAACGCTGGCCCGCTATGCGGTAGTGAAGAAGGTTCAGGAATCCCAATAAAAAACGCCCGGAACAGGTCCGGGCGTTTCCGATGCTCAATGTGGCAAGGCGTTTAGTTCACTGCTTTCTCGCCGACGAAACGGATAATCGCCTCCAGCAAATCATCCTCGCGGTAAGGCTTGCCGAAGTACTCGTTGACACCCAGTTCATACGCATAGTTCTTGTGCTTATCGGCAGTACGCGACGTGATCATGATGATTGGAATACCGGCAGTACGCGCATCGCTACGCACATTGCGTGTCAAGTCAAACCCGTCCATGCGCGGCATTTCAATATCGACCAGCATCACGTCCGGCGTAACCGACTGCAACTGCTCCAGTGCGTCAATTCCGTCTTTTGCCAGCACGACCTGATAGCCTTCGCGCGACAGCAGGCGCTGCGTCACACGGCGCACCGTCAGCGAATCATCGACCACCATGACGATATGCTGCGTGCGCAGACCCTGCACCGGTTTTACCTGCGTTCGGTTCAATTCAGGATTATGCGCAATATCGGCGACGGCACCCATTTCCGGCAGGCCGGATTCGGTTTGCGCCAGCGGATGGCGTACCTGTTCATGCTCCATTTTCGCGGCAAGCGGCACCGGATTCAGGATCAGTACGATTTCGCCGGAACCGAGCACCGTGGCGCCTGCAATACCTATCATGCGGGACAACTGCGGGCCGATGTTCTTCACAACGACCTCGCGATTGCCGATCACGTCGTCGACGTGCACGGCAACACGCTCGCTACCGCTCTTCATGATCAGCACAGGCGAATATTGCTGCGATACCGGAGCGGTATCATGCTCGCCCAGCATCGCCGACAGGTAGTGCAGTGCAACGCGGCTGCCCTGCCACATGATGGCGCCGTCGTTATACGCGGCCGCCAGTACCGGCGCCTTCAGCTGCTGCACCTGCTCCACCAGCACGGATGGCAAGGCGTAAGTCCTGCCGCCGGAAGTCAGGATGACCACCTGGGTTACCGCCAGCGTCAATGGCAGATGGATCGTGAAATGCGCGCCCTGGCCGTCTACCGATGTCACAGATACCCTGCCGCCCAGCGATGCCGCCTCCGAGCGCACCACGTCCATGCCCACACCACGTCCAGCCAGCTCGGTAATTTCACTGGCAGTGGAGAAGCCCGGTTCAAAGATCATGTTGACTGCTTCGGCATCCGTGGCCTCGTCGTCATAGCCCAGCAGGCCGACCGACTTGGCTTTTTCGCGGATGCGGCCCAGATTCAGGCCCTGGCCGTCATCGGTGAAATGGATCACCACTTCATTACCTTCCTGGCGCACTTCCACCAGCAATTCGCCGACTTCGTTCTTGCCTGCCGCACTGCGGCGGTCGCGGGTTTCTATGCCGTGCACGATCGCATTACGCAGCAGATGCTCAAATGGCCCGGCCATTTTTTCCAGCACGCTGCGGTCCATCTCAACCGACGCGCCGCGTATATCCAGGTTGACGCGCTTGTCCAGTTCCTTGGACGCCTGCCGCGTAACGCGGTACAGCCGCTCTGAAATACTGGCGAAAGGCACCATGCGCACGCGCATCAGGTCCTGTTGCAATTCGCGGGTAAGGCGGGCCTGTGCATGCAAGCCGTCCGAAGCGCCATCGATGGTGCGGGTCAGATTGGTCTGCACTGTTGCGACGTCGCTGACGCTTTCGGCCATCATCCGCGTCAACTCTTGCAGGCGGGTAAACCGGTCGAATTCCAGCGGGTCGAATTCACGGTCGCCGGACAGCGACATGCGGGAACTGATCTGCGTTTCGGCCTGGATTTCCACTTCGCGCAACTGGTCGCGCAGGCGGTTGACGTTTTCAGTCAATTCCACCATTGAAGACCTGAGCGTGCCGACTTCATTTTCCAGCTTGGAACGCGAGATTGATACCTCACCGGCCTGGTTGACCAGGCGATCCAGGATATCGGCGCGCACCCGCACCAGCGGAGACGCAGCGGCAACCGCCCTCGGCGCCGCCGTTGCCGCATGCGCAGGCTGGGGCCTGGCTGCGGACGCGGTACCCTGTACTACAGGCAGTTTTGCCCCAGTATCCTGCTCAACCCCGGTTGCAGCTTCTTCCGACTGGCCGCGATCAAACTCGCCGACGGCCTGCATAGGCTCGTCGTCTGCACCTGCCGCTGCTCCGGAGGACGGCACGGGAATTTCGGCAGCAGCCGGATTTTGCAGACGCTCAAACAGGTGCATCGAATGATCATGCCGCATCAGCAAGTCGTCCAGCAAAGGCTGGCGCACCGCTCCACCGGCATGCATCAGGTTTTCTATGCGGGCTTCCATATCATGCGTATGCTGGCCCAATTGCATGGCGCCGGCCATCCGCGCACTACCCTTGATAGTGTGCATCAGACGCAGAATGGATTGCGGTATGGCGCCGTCGTCGGGATGCTGCTGCCATGAGCGCAGCAACTGGCCCACCATTGGCAGCAAATCGTTGCCCTCTTCAATAAAGACCGGCAGCAAATCGGCATCCAGGTCGTCCTTGATCCGCAGTTCGGGATCCAGTGCTGCTGTTGCTGCTTCAAACGCCGGCACCACCGCGACGCTGGCAGGCGTTTCCACGAGCGGCTCGACCAACTCGACAGGCACGTCGGTGATGTCGATCACTTCGGCAGCAGCGGTAAATTGCGCCGGATCGGCGTCCGAATCGGCGCGCGCACTTAGCGCCTGCAACAGTATCTCTAGGTTATGCACTTCATCCGGCGCGCGGTCAGCCATTTCGGACAATGCAAATTTTTGCAGCATGCGCTTCACGCATTCCACGCAATTATCCAGAACATCGAATTCGGCGGAATCCAGTACAACCGGATGTTTTTCTATTCTTTGCAATACCAGTTCCAAGGCATGCGCGAGCTCCTGTGCGGCCTTCAGGCCTACCGTGGCAGAGCTTCCCGCCAGCGAATGCGCAGCGTGCACTGCGTGCAATGACACCGGCCGGTGCGATTCATGCCGCCACTCGGCAAAATCCTGCGCCAGGTAGCGGACAATTTCATCGGTCTCGGCCATGTAGATCGTATGCAGCGGCAGGCTGATTTCTATATCGCCGATACGCTTGATGTTGTCGTCCTGCACGGGCATGGCCTGGGACATATCCGGAAAGTCCAGCACTTGCGCCATCACGCTGTCATGGGTATCCGCACTGCTGACCAGATGCAGGTTTTCCGGATGGGCGTGCGCGGGCTCCAACTGGAAGACATTGTCATGGTGAACGGCTTGATGATCGGGATGGTGGTGCTCATCTCCATGCTCTTCCGGTTGCACCGCTTCAGGCAATTCCACCGGTTCCGCCGGTGCTTCCGTAATCAAATGCAGCGGTTCGATCGACGCAACAGGTTCGGCCTCCCTGACGATTTCCTGCGGCGCCTCTACCGGCATCTCCGGCGAAACCTCGGGAAAAACGTCAGGAATGGAATGCTCAGCAGCTGGCTCGGTAAACTCCGCCATAGTGCCGCCGTGTTCGGCCGGCATGGCAAATTCGGTCGCAATTGCTGCTTCAGGCAGCAAATCCAGTTCCGGGATTCCTGGACTGGCAGCAGGTTCTTCTGCAGGATGAACAGGGACAACAGCCTCTACCTCAGCAGGCAGGTCTTCCACGTGCAAGGCTTCCAGCAAAATTTCGGGTTCCGATGCAAGGCCGGCTGCCCAGTCGGGAATCGCCTCGGCTGCCGGCGCTGCGGACAGCTCGGAAATCTCGAATGCAGGGATGTCGGCTGGCGTATCCGGAACATGGGAAAGTTCCGGCAATAAAGGCGTGCCGAAATCCAGAGGCGCAATATCCAGCGATTCGATATCATCTGCTTGCGGCAGAGTCGCATCGATGGAAGGCAGTTCATGCGGTGCAAACGCATCAACAACAACATGCTCGATTGCCGGTTCCGCTTCGACGGCCAGCGGTGGCAACAGAGGCGCAGCCTGCTCCAGCTCAGGCACCGGCGCACTCAAAGGTTCGGCAGCTACGGCGTCAACCACAGCCGCTGCGGCAGCGGGAGTAACGATAACGGGAGTAACGACAACAGGCTCTTCATACGCGAAACTTTGCCCCGCCTTGACTCTTTCCGCCGCAGCGATGATCGCAGCGCCGGTACGCGGAGAATGGCCGCGTTGCTTCAGGTCTTCCACCCACAGGAATAATTCCTGTGCAGCCTTGTCCAGCAGCGAATACAGGTTTTCGTTACCAATACGCGAATCGGACAGCCACAGGTTCATCACCTGCTCTATGCTCCATGCGGCTTCGCCGAAAGTATTCAGGCCGACCATGCGGCCGCTGCCTTTGAGCGTATGGAAAGAACGGCGCAGGCTGGTCAGGTATTCCTGGTTGCCCGTATCGTGCCGGGACAAAGGTATGGTTTTCTGGACAAACTCCAGCACCTCATCCGCTTCCATCAGGAAAATTTCCAGCAACTCGGCATCAATCGCTTCATCGCTACCCGGTATTTCCAGGTCGGCGGCAGGCGCGGCGACCTGTTCCGTATTGGTCGCGGCAACGATCTCGTGCAGCGAGCCTGCATCCGGCGATGCGCTGAAATCGGTATTGTCCAGCAGGTCGATCGCGTTACGTGCGCGATCGGACGCCGCAGGGTCGTCCAGCAGGCTGGCAACCGAACGCTCCTGCTCCAGAGAGTCCTTCAATTGCGCGTGCAGTTCGGAACTGCCGGGATGATCCGCCAGCGATGCCGCCAGCTTGGCCGATTGCTGCTGTTGCAGCACCAGTTCCTGCTCGGCAGTGACGACCGTTTGCGCTTCCTGGTGCTTACTTTCCTGCGGCGTCGTGTTTGCGTAGCTCGCCGGCAGTAACTCCTTTTCGGCGGGTTTCTCCAGCATGTTGGAGCGGAACAAGCCCTGCTCCGCATCGAAGCTGAATTTTTTCTTCGCCGCTTCCGGCTGGTTCTGCAGTGTCTCAATAAAGAAAGACAGTGCGCCTATGTTTTGCGCCACGTTCTGGTAAACCGCCGCGTTGGCGTCTACCTGCTCGGCTCCGGATACTTCGGGGAACTGGGCAATCATGTTGCGTGTGTGTTCCACGGCCAGCATCGCATCGTCCTGGTCCAGGATGGCAAGCGCGCCGCCCACCTGATGCAGCACGCCGTCGATAGGCGTAAGGCTGTCTTTGCTGACGGGGTCGCGGAAATATTCATCCAGCGTTTTTTCCGCCTGGCGCAGGCTGTTCTGCATTTCGCCGACCAGCACGGCCATGGTCTGGCGCTGCTGTGCTTCCTTGGAAATTTCACCTATCCAGGCAGCCTGGGTTTCGGGTATATCGCCGGACACGATGGACAGCAGGCGCGCGGTAATTTCATCGGCCCGTTCCGAGAAATTCGCGGGCAGGCGCATGATATGGTCCAGCGCATTTTCGACGAACAGCAGACTGGTGGCCAGTTCCAGCCCGATGTTGTTGCTCTCAGGCGCATGCGCCGCATGCCGGGCCAGGCCGTTGAGCTCCCGCAGCAACTTGGTCAGCGGGGCCGAACCCAGGCCGGTGCCGGCATCCGCCAGCTCCTTCATCTTGCCGGCAAATTTATCTGCCAGGCCTGCTTCGCCATTGGCGATGCGGCCCCACAGGTTCTTGACGTGCGACAGGTGTTCTTTGGCGCTGGCCAGCACATTGGCGGCGACCTGGCCATAATTTTTCTGCTCGTAATCCAGCGGCACCTGGTTTTCCAGCTGGTACGCCTTGCGGATCTGCGCAACGAAGGGCGACGGCTGCTTGACCTGTGCGATAAAAAATAACGCATCCCGCAGCAGGCGTTCGGGAATATTGGTGACGCCTTCGACCAGACGCCTGATCTGCAGGTTGATGCGCCCAAAAATCTGTTTGACGTATTGCGTATTTTCGATGGAGCCTTGCGCCACCGATTCGATAAACCCGCGCATGACAACCCAGAAGGCCTTGGCCTGCGGGCTGGTCTGCCCCTGCTCCACTTCCTTGATCAGTTCGTGCATGGCCTGGGCGCCGGCCCTTTGCTGCGCAGCATCCTTGCTGGTCAGTACAGGCAGCAGCAGTTTTTCAAAACGCTGCCTCAGCTCTACATAATTGACCGGCAATATATTCGGACTAAGCGTCAGTTCCGGTATCTGCTCCTGCACCGACAGCGCCGGGAAAAACAGGTCTGCAGGGTGGATGCGGTCCGCTCCGCGCAATTCCAGCAGGCTGCGGTAGTAGGGAAACAGGCGCACCGGCTGGTGCGGACTGCCGGACAACAGGTCTTCCAGGTAGCTGAGGACGGCGTGGAAGGCATCGCTGATGACTTCCACATGCGCGCCGTTCAGCTCCAACTGGCCGGCGTGCAGGCGGTCTATCAGGTCTTCTATGGTTTCGGTGACGATGGATACGCCGTCTATATCGACGATCTGCAAGGCGCCGTGCGCCTGGTGCAGGTAGCTTTTGGCATGGCGCAGCATGGTTGCCTGCGTCTCGCTGTCCTGGCCTATCGCGTCCGACAGCTGTTTGCCGGCGCTGGTGATCGCCTCGCGCACTTCACCCATGACCCAGGACAAGGGGCCGATATCAAACTGCTCTTCTGACGACACTGAAAAATCGGATGTCATGCGTGCTCCGCAAACTCAAAGGGCAACAACGGCAAACTGCCCGTCACTATTACCGCATATTTATGATCACACCAGGGCCGGCCGGCATGTGCAGCACTCAGGCTGCGCATACCGCGTGCCGGCAAAAAAATCGGCACAAATCGACAAACCCCGGCGAAGGCCCTGGCCGTAACAAGCGACGCAAAAATCAGGCGGCAACGCGGAAACGCGACACCGAGTTCCTGAGTTCTTCCGCCAGCATCGACAACTCGCGAATCGAGTAGGCGGTCTGCTGGGTACCGGTTTGCGTCTGTTCGGTGATGGTCAGAATATGCTGGATGTTTTGCGCAACGCCGTTCGCGGAGGTTGCCTGTTGTTCCGTCGCCAGCGAGATGCCCTGAATCAGCTCCGCAAGACGGTTGGAAACCCGGCTGATCTCGGACAACGCAGCACCCGCCGCATCCGACAGCCTGGCACCCTCAACCACACCCTGCGTGGACTTTTCCATCGCGGCTACCGCATCATGGGTATCCGTTTGAATCGTACGCACCAGCGCACCGATCTGTTTGGTCGCCTCAGCGGAACGTTCCGCCAGGCGCTGCACCTCTTCCGCAACCACCGAGAAACCCCGGCCTGCTTCACCCGCAGACGCGGCCTGGATCGCCGCATTCAGCGCCAGCACGTTGGTCTGTTCGGTAATGTCGGAAATCAGTTCGGTGATCTCGCCAATCTCTTGCGAGGATTCGCCCAGCCGTTTAATCCGTTTCGATGTTTCCTGGATCTGTTCGCGGATCTCATGCATACCCTTGATCGCGTTTTCCACCGCATGCGCACCCTGCTCTGCCGCCGCCACCGACTGGCGCGCCACTTCAGCGGATTCATTCGCCGAACGGGATACATCGGTAATCTCTTCGGCCATCGTCAATACCACCTGGCCGGCATCGGTAATTTCGCGCGACTGCTGCTGCGAGGCTTCCAGCAAGTCGGTCGATATGCTCTGTGCCTGATTGGATGCAGAGGTAACCTGTGCCGCGGTCGCCGTTACCCGGCCTACCAGGCCGCGCAACTCTTCCACCGTGTAGTTAACCGAGTCGGCAATCGCGCCGGTAATGTCTTCCGACACTGTTGCCTGCACAGTCAAGTCACCATCCGCCACTTCCTGCAATTCATTCATCAGGCGCAAAATCGCGGCCTGATTCTGGTCATTCGCGGCCTTCGCTTCTTCTTCCTGCCTTTGCGCCTGCATCATCTGCGCATCGGCCTCGACCCGGCGTTCATTCGCTTCCTTGGCGCGGTTACGGCTGTCTTGCAGTAGCACGGCGGCAATACCGGCCGCAGCCAGCAGCGCGACGAGCGCGCTGGCCAGCAGGAGCCAGAACGGCCAGGCTATCGAATCCTGCTCGGCCGCATAAGTTTTCTGCAATTTGGTCAGGCGCTGTTTCAGATCTTCGTTTTCATTAAAGATCAGCTGTTCGGATTGTTTCGCCGCAATAAAGTTTTGCAGGTTGCCCAGAATGCTCGATACCGAAGTCTGGTATTCGCCGAAAGTCTTTTGCAGCTCAGTCAGCTTGTCGCGGGTATCCTGATCCTTGGTCGCAGTCAGGCGCAGTACGTCGCTACCGTTCAGGAAACCTTCGACCAGATCGCGGAAAGTATTCGTATCCTTGCCCAGCAGGAAAGCCGTTTCAGGATTGACACCCTCGGAAGTCAGGAATTCATTGGCGCTACGGGCCAGACGCTGGGTCAGCATCACCAGCTGGCCGGATGCGGAAATTTCACGGGCAGAGCCGCCGCCTTGCACCTTCAGTGTGGATATCTGCTCAGTCAGTTCCAGCAGCGCAGGCGAAAGGTTGTTCAGTTTTTGCAGTGTCTGGCCGAAACCGGTCAGCTCATTGCGCAGTTTGGAAATCGTCTCGGCAGCCTTGTCGGAGTTTTTCCAGGATTTTTGCGTGTCTTTCAGAATCGCTTCCAGCGATGAATCCGGCTGGTCCACCTTGCGGCCCTGATAAGTGCCTCCGTTCAACAGCGTGTTCAAATCCGTATTCAGCTCGGTGCGGCTTTCCTGCAGCTGCGTAAACGCAGCGGGGTTGCCCTGAATCGCATTCGGCGCCGCTTTACCGATACGCTGCGAGTGCATCAGCGCTTCGCCGGCGATCTGCGCCTGCGTGGAAATCTGTGTGGACTGGGTGGAGTTCAAATACACAAACACCGCTACCAGCAGCAGTGCCGCAATCATCGTGGCCAGCAGCACGCGGATCTGCCTTTGCAAGGGCAGGTGCCCGATCAGCGGCAGCCGGATATCGCCGCCTTTTTCCAGCGCGTCACCGATGAAGGTCGCATCGGCGTGGTCTTCAACGGACTTCCTGTTCAGCATCTTGACGTTGCTCGCATCTTCGACTGAGTGAACGGCATTCGCCAACTCCCGCGCACCCGCAGCTTCTCCGTCAAGCTCTTGCTCTTGTTTTGCCTTCGACAGGAACGGTAGTTTAAATGCCGCCATTACAAAGTCTCCTAAACTGATTGATACTGACTAGAACTCAATGAAACCCGATTTGCAACGTGTGGCTTGTGTGTTTCCTGCCATGCATACGATTGCCCGCATCCGACTATTACTTACAAACCTACATGCAAAAATTCCTGATCCTGGACCAGCAGCGACAGGCTGAGCGCCATCCAGATATTGCCGTCCTTGTCCTTGTACTTCTTGACCATCCAGGACTTGCGCACGCCATCGTCCGGATCATCCAGCGGCTCCATGTCCGTCAGGTTGCGCAAGCCAAATACCTGCGACACAAGCAGACCGCTGTTGAAAGCCAGCGCAGGTGCAAAGGCCACCACCCTGGAGCCGGCGTCAATTGACGTGACGTCCTTGCCCTGGAAACGCGCCAGGTCCACCACGCTGGTCAGGTTGCCGCGAATATTGGACAGGCCGCGATACCAGTCGCGCGTCAACGGTACCTTCGTCATTGCCGCCACGGTGACAATCTCGCCGGCTTCCTTCAGCTCCAGCAGATAGCGCGTGTGGCCGACCATGATACCCAGCTGGCTGGCGCTGACAGCCGTGCCGCTCTGTGCCGCCTGCATGCGCTGCACGAGCTGGGCCTGGAATTCCCTCAGCCGCGTGCGACGGACGCTTTTGTCCGGCCTTGCCGTATCCGGCGCGGGGCTGGCTTGTTCCAGCGAAGTGGGGTCCGGGGAGTGGTCCATTATCCTAAGGCTGCAATCTTTGCCAGCAATTCCTGCGGATCGATTGGTTTGACCAGATAGTCGCGCGCGCCCTGGCGCAGACCCCAGATGCGGTCGGTTTCCTGGTTTTTGCTGGTGCAGATGATGACGGGCACGTCCTGGGTGTCAGGATCGCGCGCAATCGCGCGGGTGATCTGAAAGCCGTTTTGTCCCGGCATCACCACGTCCATCAATATCAGCTGCGGCTTGTCGGCCTTGATCTTGGTCAGCGCCTCTTCGCCGTTTTCGGCGGTGGATACCGAAAAGCCGTTCTTGACCAGGATGTCGGTCAGAAAATAGCGTTCGGTAGGAGAATCGTCAACGATCAGAATTTTTTGTATAGCCATTTTGGTATTCACCTTAATTACTTGGATGGATCAGGCGTCGTGTTCGTCGTGTAGTTACGTACGGTCTTCAACAAGCTGTCTTTGGTAAAGGGCTTGGTCAGGTATTCGTCGGAGCCAACCATTGCACCGCGCGCGCGATCGAACAGGCCGTCTTTGGAGGACAGCATGATCACTGGCGTATCGCGGAATTTTGCACTCTTCTTGATCAGCGCGCAGGTCTGGTAACCGTCCAGCCTGGGCATCAGGATGTCGCAAAAAATCAAATCGGGATGGGAATCGTTGATTTTGGATAAGGCGTCGAAGCCGTCCTCTGCAAGCACCACCTTGTACCCTACCTGCCCCAGGAAAATCTCGGCGGAACGGCGAATTGTGCTGCTATCGTCGATCACCATGATTTTCAAGTTTTCATTACCAGTCGGCGTGGACATAACATCATCTCTAGAGTAGGTGGATAAGTCACTTAGAACTGTAGCAAAATTTAAGTGCCTTGCGCCGCTTTTCATGGAATAAGGTAGTTTCCACGACGCAACAACAACGCAATATCGCACAAAAGCCCGATATCAGCTAGTGTGCGCGCATTCTTTTGTTGTTTGCGTAGGTTTTTTCTAGCCTGGAATGGCGTATTTGGTTTCCCAAATACCAATCACGCTCAGATTGCCACCATTTCAAAGTCTTCCTTGCGGGCGCCGCATTCCGGACAGGTCCAGTTCATCGGTACGTCGGCCCACAAGGTGCCGGCAGGAATGCCTTCGTCCGGCAAACCCTGTTCTTCGTCATATACCCATCCGCAGATCAGGCACATCCAGGTTTTGAATTCCACAGTTGTTGTTTCCTTATCACTCACGACTAAAGCCCTTAATAAAGTAAAATACGGGGTGCTCTGCAAACTCTTCTTGCTGCATATCAGAACGGACGAATGCCGCAGCCGTTTTGCAAGTCCACCACAAAGGCAGCTATATTAATCTACCCAACGTGCAAAACCAAATTTCTCCACTCATCTTGTCTTTCGGGGCCTCGGATCCGGTTGCATCCATAGGCATACAGGCCGATCTTGCCTCTTTTACAGCGATGGGCTGCCATGGCTTACCGGTCGTCACCTGCATCCTCGTGGGCGATACCTCGCAGGTGGACGATGTGCACGCGCTGGAGGCCGACCTGGTCGTCGAACAGGCTCGCACCATCCTGGAAGACATGCCCGTGGTCGCTTTCAAGATAGGACAAATTGCCAGCGTCGAAAACGCCACGGCCATCGCCGAAATCGTGTCCGACTATCCGGACCTGCCGCTGGTGCTGGATCCTTTCAGTTCCTCCATCCCCGACCAGGGGCCGGATGCGGAAGATATCCTGCTGGCGATACGCGAACTGCTGATCCCGCAAACCACCCTGCTGCTGCTTTCCGCCGTGGAGCTGTCGCGCCTGGCCGAGACCTGGAAAGAAGGCCCGAACGAAGAAGATATTGTCGCCGACGTGATGTACCTGATCGATTCCGGTTGCGAATACGTACTGGTTACCGGCACGCCGGCAGAAGGCAATGACGTTGCCAATACTTTATTCAACGAGTCCGGCGTAGTACGCAACGACCATTGGCAGCGCATACCCGGCCTGCATGTAGGTTCCGGCAATACGATGTCCGCGAGCATTGCCGCATTGCTCGCCAACGGCCTGGAAATCCCTGAAGCCGTGCTCGAAGCGCAGGAGTTCACAGTGGCCGCCATCAACCATGCGCAAAGGCTGGGCATGGGCAAACTGATCCCCGACCGTAATTTCTGGGCCAAGGAAGCCGAATAGGCAGATTGGCCCGCCAAATAAAGCAGTTACCTGGACGGCCCTTGCCGCCGTCTTCCTACAAGACATTTCACGACGATACCCGCCATGACAGACCGCAACGACATCCTCTTCCAACGCGCCCAGAAAACCACGCCCGGCGGCGTTAACTCGCCGGTGCGCGCCTTCCGTTCGGTGGGCGGCACGCCCCGCTTCATCCGCCGCGCCGAAGGCCCTTATTTCTGGGATGCCGAAGACCGCCGCTATATCGACTATATCGGCTCCTGGGGCCCAGCCATCGTCGGCCATGCGCACCCCGTCGTCGTCAAGGCGGTGCAGGAAGCGGCCGCGCGCGGTCTGAGCTTCGGCGCGCCGACGGAAGGCGAGATCGAGATGGCGGAAGAACTGTGCCGCCTGGTGCCATCGATGGAACAGGTGCGCCTGGTATCCAGCGGCACCGAGGCAACAATGAGCGCGCTGCGCCTGGCGCGCGGCGCCACCGGCCGCGACAAGATCGTCAAGTTCGAAGGCTGCTATCACGGCCATGCCGACTCATTGCTGGTCAAGGCCGGCAGCGGCTTGCTGACCTTCGGCAACCCGACTTCCGCCGGCGTGCCGGAAGATTTCACCAAGCATACGCTGGTGCTGGACTATAACAACACCCAGCAACTGGAAGACGCGTTCAAGGCCATGGGCAGCGAAATCGCCTGCGTGATCGTGGAGCCGGTCGCCGGCAATATGAACCTGATCAAGCCCACGCAGGAATTCCTGCAAACCATGCGCCGCCTGTGCACCGAGCACGGCAGCGTACTGATTTTCGATGAAGTGATGTGCGGCTTCCGCGTCGGCCTTGGCGGTGCACAGGCGCTGTACGGCATACAGGCCGACATCACCGCGCTGGGCAAGGTCATCGGTGGCGGCCTGCCGGTCGCTGCCTTCGGCGGCCGCGCCGACCTGATGAAACACATGGCGCCGCTGGGCGGCGTCTACCAGGCAGGCACACTATCCGGCAACCCGGTCGCCGTCGCCGCCGGCCTGAGCACGCTGAAACTGATCCAGCAGCCAGGCTTCTATGAAAACCTCAGCGCACAAACCCGCAAGCTGGTGCAAGGCCTGAGCGCCGCGGCAGCCGCGGCCGGCGTCACCTTCTGCGCCGATTCGCAGGGCGGCATGTTCGGCCTGTATTTCGCTGCGGAAGTTCCCGGCAGCTATGCGGCTGTCATGCAGTCCGACAAGGAAAAATTCAACCGCTTCTTCCACCTGATGCTGGATGCGGGCGTGTACCTGGCACCTTCCGCTTTTGAGGCAGGATTTGTATCGGCGCAGCATGACGATGCAGTGATTGAGGCTACGCTGGAGGCAGCGCGCGGGGCGTTTGGGCAGCTGGCTTAAGCTGGGGGTAACTTTCTTGAAGGGCAGCTAAGCTGCCCTTCATGTCTTGCGGCCCTGTTTCTATCCACGATCAATGTAAGCTGCAATTGCTGGCCGGGGGTAGCCCGGCATGCTACCTACTTTCTTTGCTTCGTCAAAGAAAGTAGGCAAAGAAAGACGACCGCAAGCCTCGCCCCTTCGGGGTGCCCGATTATGCGGCACAAAAATTGGGAAACGGGCGAAACTCGCCTTCGGCTCAAACACACCCGTTTCTGATCCATTTTCTGTACCGCACAATCGGCGAGGCTCCGAGCGGTTTAAAGTCAAAACCAAATTCAACAGCAAATTCAAAAACAACGGCAACCAGATTTTCTAATTTTTTGCAGAGAATGAATCTACAAAATTTCAGCAGCCTGATTTTGATGTTGGGGTTGTTTTTGAAGTACCCCCGCTGGGGACGCAGCATTTTGTGCGTGACAGAAAATGGATCAGAAACAGACGTTGTTTGAGCCGCAGGCGAGTTTCGTCTGTTTCCCATTTTTTGCCATGCACAAAATGTGATGGCGCTTGCCGCCATCACCCGAAGAGCAAGTCTGCGGTCGCCTTCTTTTTGCTTACTTTTTCTTGGCGAAGCAAGAAAAAGTAAGCAGCCGCCGGGCTACCCCCGGCCAGCAATCTTAAAAAATTCAGCTACAAGCAGAAACACCGACTAATAGGGCCAGTAAAGCGCGCCAAAGGTACCTATCTACTTCAACCACCCTCTCCGCCGAAAATACCAAAACGGCGTAACCGCCGAAGCCAGCATCAACACCAGTGCAAACGGATACCCCAAATCCCACTGCAACTCAGGCAGTATGCGGAAATTCATGCCATAGATACTGGCAATCAGCGTAGGCGGCAAGAACGCGACCGAGGCCACCGAGAAGATTTTGATGATCTTGTTCTGGTTGATGTTGATGAAGCCGACGGTGGCGTCCATCAGGAAGTTGATTTTGTCGAATAAAAACGACGTGTGCCCATCCAGCGATTCGATGTCGCGCAGGATCTGGCGTGCTTCTTCGAACTGGTCCGCGTTCAGCAGGCGGCCGCGCATCAGGAAGCTGACGGCGCGGCGGGTGTCCATCATGTTGCGGCGTATGCGGCCGTTCAGATCCTCTTCCTGCGCAATCGAGTTCAGCGCCGCCGCCGCATCCTGATCGGAAAAATCTTTTTTCAATACGCTGCGGCTGACATCTTCCAGGTTCTGGTAGATGCCTTCCAGCGCATCGGCCGAATATTCGGCGTCGGTGGCGTACAGGTCCAGCAGCACATCCTTGTAATCGACAATGGAGCCGGGACGCGAGCGGGCGCGCATGCGCACCAGGCGAAATACCGGCAGGTCCAGCGTATGAACGGAAAACAGGATGTCGCGTGCAAGGATAAACGCGACGGTGACAATGCTCGCCGGTTCGTCATCGTCGTCGATCAGGAAATCGGTGCGCAGGTGCAGGTCGCCGTTGTCCGCTTCGTAATAGCGGGCAGAGGCTTCGATGTCCTTGACTTCGTCCTCGCCAGGCAGCGTGACACCGTAAATGCTTTTGACCCAGTCGCGCTCGTCTTCATTGGGGTCGGTCAGATCTACCCATACAGGCGCGATATTTTCGAGATCGGCCCGGTTCTCGATGTTGATCTGGCTCAGGCGCCCATTTTGCAAGACAAATACGTTGATCATGTGTCTAGCCTGTCATTTACGGCAACTCCGCCGCATTCATGCGCCGTACGATAATTTCCGTGCGCCTTTGCAGGTAGGCGGAGCCGGTATTCTTGTCGAAGAACCTGGGTTTGGGCAGCATCACGGCCAGCCTGGCGGCCTGAGCGGGGCCCAGCGCCGCGGCGCTGATACCATAATAGTGCTGCGACGCAGCCTCGGCACCGAAGATGCCGACACCCCACTCGACCACGTTCAGGTAGATCTCCAGTATCCTTTCCTTGTCCATGCACATTTCCAGCATATAGGTGATGATCAGTTCCTCACCCTTGCGCACATAGCTGCGTTCGCCGGACAGGAACAGGTTTTTCGCCAGCTGCTGCGTGATGGTGGAACCGCCGGACACGACCTTGCCCTTCTTCAGGTTCTTTTGATAGGCCTTCTCCATCGCGTCCCAGTCCACGCCGTCATGCTCGGAAAAAGTATCATCCTCCGAAGCGATGACCGCGCGTTTCAGGTTGTTGGAAATGCGCGCGTACGGCACCCATTTTTGCTGCAATTTCACATTCGGATTTTTTTCCTGCAATACTTCCAGCTGATGCCGCATGAAGCTGGTGGACGAAGGATTATGGTTTATCCACCAGCAGATCTGCGTAAAGAAATACGCCTGCACCAGGATAAAAATCAGCAGCGGCGTGAAGACCAGCCAGAATAGCAGACGGCGAAAAATCTTCATGCCTGCTGCTCCATTGCGCGGCGCAACTCCGCAAATACAGCCTGCGTATCGGGCCGCACGCCACGCCACAGGTGAAACGCCTCCGCCGCCTGCTCCACCAGCATGCCAAGGCCGTCCCTGGTCTGCGCGCCGTGCTGCGCGGCAAAATGTAGAAAAACCGTCGGCCGGCTGCCGTACATCATGTCGTAGGCCAGGCTGCCACCGGCGAACACCCCTGCCGGTATGGGAGGCACTTCATCATTGATGCTGGCCGAGGTCGCATTGATCACGAGGTCAAAACGGCCATCCAGCAGAGAGAATTCGCATGCCGATACATGGCCGTGCCGGCGCGCCTGTGCGGCCAGCTCTTCTGCCCTGGCCAGCGTACGGTTGGCAATCACCAGCTGCGCCGGCGATTCCATCAGCAGCGGCAGCAATACGCCCCGCGCCGCGCCGCCGGCCCCTAGCAGCAGCACTCTCTTGCCGGCCAGGCTGCAGCTGGCATTGCGCATGATATCTGCCACCAGGCCGACGCCGTCGGTGTTATCGCCCAGCATGCGGCTGCCATCGAATTTCAATGTGTTGACGGCGCCCGCCGCCTGCGCACGCGGCGTCAGTTCGGTCGCCAGTGCAAACGCTTCCAGCTTGAACGGCACCGTAACGTTGGCGCCCTTGCCGCCGGCCTCGCGGAAGGCGTGCACCGCATCGGCAAACCCATCCAGCGGCGCCAGCAGGTGCCGGTAGTCTATATGCTGCGCGGTTTCGCGGGCAAAGCTGCCGTGTATAAAAGGAGACTTGCTGTGGGCGACAGGATTGCCTATGACCACATAACGTTCAGGCACGGCAGGGAAAGAAGATGCCGTATTCAATTTCCGCCTCCCCTGATCTCGGTTTGCAGCAGTTCTTCACGCGTAAACTTGAACTTGGTCGAGAATATCCACACATGTTCCTTGTCGTCACTCAGCAGGTCACGCGGAAATACGCCGAAAGGCGCCGAACGCTCGATGATACGCAAGGTTGCGGCATCGAGCGCAGGATTGCCGGAGGACTTGGCAATGCTGGGGCCGCCTTCTTTCTTGTATATCTGGCCGTCGCGCGAGATCGGTATGTACACGATCAGTTCGCCATACAGTTTCTTGCCGTTATGCACGGGAAAATTCAGCGTCCCGATATTTTCTATACGCTTCTGCATCTCTTTGTAATAGATCGCATAGCCGACGCCCTGGGTGCTCGGGCCCAGATAGGTCTTGCGCGGCCGCTTGTTCTGGTCTTCTATCGTTTCGGAAATTTCAGCTACCCGCCTGGCCAGCGCCTTGCTGCTTTCCACCAGGTCGCGCGCAACAGGGTCCGGCTTGTTTTCGTCGGTCCTGGTCTTGTCGCTCAGTTGCGGCGATGTCAGGTCGCTCTTGTGGGCAGCCTGGTCCAGCAGCTTCTGCTGCCTTTCTTCTAGTTCCTCTATCCGTTTCTTGGTCACCAGCAAGGTGTCGCCGTTCTGGATATTTTTCATATCCGGCAGCGGCGACTTGGAGCGCCCTTCATCGTTGGCGCCGCCGCCATCCAGGTTGGCCTGCGCCAGCGCCTGCGCTTTCAGCGGCTTGGTGTCGTGCTTGGCATTGACCAGGATGATTTCCAGGCCTGGGTCGTCCGGCAGCGATTTTTCCGGCGCGGGCTGCGTGAAATGCAATAGCAGAGCCACGCCGTGTACCACCAGCGAGATCACAATGGCCGTCGTCAGGACCAGGTTTTTAAGTAGGGAGTCCACAAATAGTTTGGCTGAAATTTTGACAGGCTTCCGTTAGACAGTCTTCGTTACCCGGCGACCGGCGTATCCGCGCCAGCGGCGCTTTCCCCGGCATCAGAGTCCGCTACCGCAGCAGGCTGTTCGGCGGTTTCTTCTTCTACGTCCGCAGCTTCCTCGCTCGCAACCGGGCCAACGGCCCCATCGGCCGCATCCTCTTCCACATCGCCAAGGTCTTCTTCCGCAACGGTGGACAGCATTTCCAGCAAACGCGCTTCCACGCTCAGGTCCAGCTCATCCCAGCGCAGCAAATCCAGTTTCACCTGGGCGCCCCGTGCCATCTGCGGCATGCCGGGCAGGCGTATGATCAATGGAATGTCCACCAAACGCAAGACTTCGTCCTTCAATACAACAGCATCGACCTGGCGCGCGTTTTCCTGGCCCAGCCAGCGCAGGCACCAGTAGCGCTCCATATTGCTCTGGAAATCGCCATAGGCCGAATAAGCGGCGTCAAAACCGGACACGATCGCAAACAGGTCGGCATCCTTGGGTTTGAAGGTGGCGACCAGCGGCGCGGTCACGCCATGTTCGACGCAGGCGATAATCTGCCATTGGTTGACGAGATCGGTGTAGCGGCGCAACGGAGACGTGCTCCATGCATACTGGTCTACGCCCAGGCCCTGGTGGGGCGCGGCATGGGTGACCATCCTCACCTGCATCTTGGCGGCCCAGCCGCCGCTGCCGGCGCCCTGGCTGCGGTAAATGCCGGGGATGCCATGCTCATGCATCAGCTTGCCCCAGCTGCTGTTGGCAAAGATCATCAGTTCGGCGACGATCTTGTCCAGCGGTGCGCCGCGCTTGCGGCGCACGATGGAGACAACGTCGTCTTCCACGTAAAAATTGAAATCGACGCGGTTGGTCTGCTCGGGTTTCAGGCCGAAACCTTCGCGTTTGAGCATGCGGCCTTTTTCCAGCACCTGCGCCCATTGCCACAGCACGGCAATTTCGGCCTTATGCGGGTATTCGCCGGCATCGTTGGCCAGGTTGTCTTCGGTGACCAGCGCATCCAGGTCGTTATGCCGCAGGTTGGACGCCATCGGAATCGCTTCCACCCTGGTCTCGGTAGAGACTACTGACCATTCCTGCGTATCCAGCGTCACGTACAGCGACAGCGCCGGCCTGGTCTGTCCCGCGCCCAGTGTATAGGTTTCCACCAGTTCGTCCGGCAGCATGGTGATCTTGTCGCCCGGCATATACACGGTGGACATGCGCGACCTGGCAATATGGTCCAGCGCATCGTCGCGCTTGATGCCCAGCGCCGGCGCGGCAATATGGATGCCGACCCTTATCTTGCCGTCTGCCAGCGTGACCACGGAAAACGCGTCGTCGATCTCGGTTGTCGTGACATCATCGATAGAGAATGCCTGCACGTCCGCCACCGGCAGGTTGTCAGGCAGCGAAGGGATAGGCGCGGCGGGAAAAGCCGTGCCCTTGGGGAAGCTGTCGAACAGGAATTTGGACAGGTGATAGTCCTTCGCCGACGCCAGGCCGCCATTTTCCAGCATCAGCCGCGGCGGCGGGGTCTGCAGCGCGTCGCAGGCTTCGGCCATGGCCTTGTATTCGATACTGTTCTTATCCGGCTTGAATAGCAATTGCAGGACCAGCGGCTTCAATGCAGCCGGCAGGCGTTGCTGCTTCAGTTCATCGACATAGGCAGCTTGCATCAGGGCTTGCTGCTTTTTCTTTTCTATGCCCGCCAACGCTGCTTTCAGCGAGGCTTCCGGCGCGGCCTTATAACGGCCGCGGCCTTTTTTGTAAAAATAGATAGGGGAGGTATGCAGCGCCAGGATCAGGCCGGCGGCCTCCTCAGGTTTCGGCGCATGGCCGAAGTATTCTGCGCCCAGTTCCGCAAAACCGAATTCCTCTTCACCGGCGACTTCCCACAGGAATTCCAGGTCGATATCGGCTGCGGACAATTTGGCCTGCGCCATCAGGCTGACCGGATCGGGCGATGTAAATTGCAGCAGCACATCCTTGGCCTTGACCTTGCTGCGCTTGCCGCTGGCCAATTCTACCTGGTAAGCCTCGCCCGCTTGTGATAATACCGATCCCGCCTTGAAATCGCCCGACTCTTCAAAAAATAAATTCATTCAACACATCTTTTCTCAACAAACCTGGCCGGCTGGCGCCTGTATTTGCCGCCACACCGCCAGATTCCGGCCTATTAATCTCTCAATTTTTGGAGTATATCCAAAAACTCTCTTTATTCTATTTTTCCGTACCGGGCCGTTGCAGCCTTAAGGCCGTCACTACGGGTAAAAACACTTCGGTCACCAGCAGGCAAGACCCCTTGCGCCGAAAAACCGAGCGCCGGGCAAGCAAACCCTGCACTGCTTCGCCTTGCCCTAACTCCAGCTGCAGCGCCTGCACCCTGCGCACCAGCGGATGCGATGCGCGCAGGCGGGCGTAAGTCAATGCACCCCTGTGCACCAGAGGGTCGTTGAACAGCGTCGTGCCCAGCGACTTTTCTCCCAGGTTGTGAAACAAGGGCCATGCCGACGCCGTCGCCGTCAGCGGTACTGCCGTATGCGCATACACGACTGGCCGGCCGTCACAGCATAGCAAGACCTGCCGTTCATGCACCCGCTGGCGCCTCGCCAGTCCCAGTTCCGCATATTCGTCCGCCAGGCATATCGCCTGCCGCTGGCTGAGCTGCTGCACGCGGAACTGCCCGCAACGCGCCACCAGCCTGGCAGTAAGCGATCCCCTGTCACTAAGCCAGCCTTGCATGTTCCCAGGGGCCTGTACCGCGTTGATATCGGCATGCCAGCGCGCGAGGCTGGTCCTACTATGCTGCGCTATCCGTGGTGCCACACCCATGTTCCCTGATACCGTCTGCCGCACTACTTCATCTGCCATCGCAAAAAGCCATTACCCGGTCGAGGTAGTGCTCGAAATCCGAAATCCCGTGGTCGCTGCCGTCTATCACCAGTTGCTGCGCGGCGGGATAATGTTCAGCCATCTCGCGCCAGTCGAGCACCTCGTCGCCGGTTGCCGCCAGCAGAAAATAGCGTTCCGGCCTTGTGATTGCCGGCACCTCGTAAGAGCGCAATTCGGCCACATATTCCTGCTTGAATTCAAACACCTCGTCGCTATGGTAAGCAGTAGTTACTCCCACATATTTTTCCAGCTCGCGCGGCGGCCTGACAGCAGGGTTCAACAAGGCAGCCTTGCACCCGTATTTCTCCGCCAGCCAGGTTGCATAATATCCGCCCAGCGAAGAACCGATCAGCACCACGTTTTCCGCTCCATGCAAGCTGAGCAACTGCTCAGCCTGGCCTATCGCCTGCAGCGGCGATGCGGACAGCTGCGGGCACAGGTATTCATTGCCGCGGCCATGCTGCTCCAGATATTGCCCTATCATGCGGGCCTTGAAGGACAGCGGTGACGAGCGAAAGCCGTGCAGGTACAGTATCATTTACTGCACAGCCGCCAGTGCATCCAGCAGTTTCTGGTGCACGCCACCGAAGCCGCCGTTGCTCATCACGAGGATATGGTCGCCCGGCTGTGCCGCCTTGACGATGGACTCCACCAGTGTGGCAATGTCAGTGTAGGCGCTGGCCTTGTTGCCCAGCGGGCCGAGAGCCTCACCCAGGTCCCACCCCAGCGCATCCTTGCCTGCGCTGGCGCCATACCCAAACACCAGGTCGGCCTGCGCCAGGCTGCCCGGCAGCGCCTGCTTCATCGTACCCAGCTTCATCGTGTTGGAGCGCGGTTCCAGCACGGCCAGTATTCGCGCATGCCCGACTTTCCTGCGCAGGCCTTCCACCGTCGTTGCCACCGCCGTAGGATGATGGGCAAAGTCGTCCACCACGGTAATATTGTTCACCACGCCGCGCACTTCCATGCGGCGCTTTACATTGACGAATTGCGCCAGTGCTTCTATTGCCAGTGCCGGCGCTACGCCTACGTGCCTTGCCGCCGCTATGGCCGCCAGCGCATTCATGCGGTTATGGGCGCCGTTCAGTTGCCACTGCACCGTGCCCTGCAGGACATCGTTGAAATACACGTCGAAATCTTCGCCATCCCGCAATTTCAGGCTCCAGCCTTGCTCCACATCGCTGCCGAAAAACTCTTTCTCACTCCAGCAGCCTCGCTGCAGTACGTTCTGCAGCGACGGCTCCTGTGCGTTGACGATCAGCCGGCCAACGCCCGGCACCGTCCGGACCAGATGATGAAACTGGGTTTCAATGGCCTTCACATCGGCAAAGATGTCGGCATGATCGAACTCCAGGTTGTTCAGTACCGCAGTTTTTGCGTGGTAATGGACGAACTTGCTGCGCTTATCGAAGAAAGCGGTGTCATATTCATCCGCTTCTATGACGAAGAAGTCGGATTGCTGGCCGGGACCGCTGAGGCGCGCGGAAATGCCGAAATTCAGCGGCACGCCACCGATCAGGAAACCTGGCGCATACCCTGCTGCCTCCAGTATCCATGCCAGCATTGCAGAGGTTGTTGTCTTGCCGTGCGTGCCTGCCACCGCGAGCACCCAGCGGTCCCTCAATAGCTGGTCGCCCATCCACAGCGGGCCGGATATATAAGGCAGCCCCCGGTTCAATATTTCTTCCATCAGCGGATTGCCGCGCGAAATCACATTACCGATCACAAACAGATCGGGCTGCAGATGGATTTGCTCGGGGCCATAACCCTCAGTCAGTTCTATTCCCTGCGCCTGCAATTGCGTACTCATCGGCGGATATACGTTGGCGTCGCAACCTGTCACCTTATGGCCGGCTTCCTTTGCCAATACCGCCAGACCGCCCATGAAAGTCCCGCAAATACCTAGTATGTGAATATGCATATTTAATTGATAAGGAAATCTTTAGTCGTCGCGCATCTGAACCGAATCTGAAACTTTTAGGCGTATTACCTCTCAAAAGACAGGCAATAAATTTGAGAATCCCGCAATTCTACCTGAGCGGCATAAGCAGAGGCAGACTTTAGAAGTCTGGGCTATTATCTAGGGCAAGCGGCCTGCCGATCATTAACGATCACTAACGGATGGACGGCGGGCCGCTTGTCCGATCAAGACCTATGAATATTCAAGCAATGCTTAACTACCCTAGTGATGCCGAAATGCTGCGTAGCGAAATCGCTATGCTGGCAGCCCGCATGATCGCGGAAGACGGCGCCGACTACGGGTCCGCCAAGCGCAAAGCCGCCAAGCAGATCCTCGGCAACAAGAAGCCCAAAGGCGACGTATTGCCGGACAATAGCCAGATAGAGCAGGAAGTCCGGGAATACAATGCGCTGTTTTTCGGCGATACGCAGCCGCAGCGTCTGCTGCTGCTGAGGCAGATTGCGCTCGGCCTGATGCTGGAACTGGAAAAATTCAATCCCTACCTGACCGGCGCGGTGCTGAACGGCACTGCCGGGCAGCATAGCGATATCCACCTGCAGCTGTTTGCCGACAATACCAAGGAAGTAGCGATCTTCCTTCTGAACAAGGATGTGCGCTTTGAAGTGTCTGAAACCTCCGGCAACCGCAACGAAACCGTCGAAACCCTGAGCTTCCTGCACCAGCAGGAAGGAGTGCATCTGGCTTTGTATAACCTGGATGACCTGCGGGCCGGCGGCCGCACAGAACGCAGCAATATTACCGCAGTACGTAATTTAATAGAAGAAAGCACAACAGAATGAAAAAGAGTTTTATTGCCAGCGCCGCTATCGTCGCCGTTATTTTTGCCGGCGCGGGTATCTACTTCGGCACCCAGCACGCGGCGCCGGCCAAACAGCCGTCGCCGGTCGTCGGACAATTAATGAAGATGACGCTGGCGGACAGTAAAGGCCAGCAGCAAAAATTATCGCAATGGCAGGGAAAGTTCCTGGTCGTTAATTTTTGGGCAACCTGGTGCGGCCCCTGCGTGCAGGAAATGCCGGAATTGTCTGCGTTGCAAGGTGAACTCGCATCCAAGAATATCCAGCTGTTGGGCCTGGGCATAGACAGTCCCAGCAATATTGCCGAATTTGCCGATAAATATAAAATTACCTACCCGGTCTTTGCCGCCGGCATGGACGGCACCGAACTGTCGCGCCAGATGGGCAATCAGGCAGGCGGACTGCCATTTACCGTGCTGATCGCGCCGGACGGAAGCTTGGTAAAAAGCTATCTAGGACGCCTGAACATGAATGAGTTACGTGCCGATATAACAAAACTGACTATGTAAGCTATCGAGTTTTCCTTGCCAATGTGGGGTAATTGGCGGCAAAATGCGCCTATCGTCGATAAACCAATTGGTATTATGGCAAGTAACATCCTGCTGCTGAACGGACCCAACCTGAACCTGCTCGGAACCAGAGAGCCTGCGGTATATGGTCACACCACTTTGGCGGATGTGGAGTCTGCAGCACGGCAACAGGCAGAAGCTGCCAATGCCAGGCTGCATGCTTTTCAAAGTAATCACGAGGGTGCTTTGATAGACCGCATCCATGCAGCGCGTGATGAAAAGATCGATGCCATTGTCATCAATCCGGGCGGTCTGACCCATACCAGCGTCGCATTAAGAGATGCACTTGCCGGCGTGGGCATTCCTTTTATCGAAGTGCACATTTCCAATGTGCACCAGAGAGAGGCTTTCCGCCACCACTCTTTTCTGTCTTCCATTGCAACAGGCGTCATCTGCGGCCTTGGTACCGACGGTTACAGACTGGCGATTGACTTTGCATTAAAAAGTCTTTAAATTCGTCCATCTTCACGCAATTAGCCGATATTGGCATATAATCGCGCCCTACGATTCCAGTCGCAGCGATTTGCCTGAGTATCGATTTGTGTATCCAATAATTTAAAAACCATTATTCCCAGGGGAATTCCACATGGATTTAAGAAAACTAAAAACCTTGATCGACCTCGTTGCCGAGTCTGATATTGCAGAACTCGAAGTCACGGAAGGCGAAGGCAAGGTTCGCATTGTTAAAACTTCCGCGATACCCCAGAACCAGGTAGTCATGATGCAGCCGCAGGCAATGCAGCAGCCCATGCAGGCAGCCCCTGTTGCCGCGGCGCCGGTTGCGCCGGCCGCTCCTGCAGTTCCTGAAGGCCATATCGTCAAGTCGCCTATGGTCGGCACTTTCTACCGCTCGTCCGCTCCGGGCGCAGCCGCTTTTGTTGAAATTGGCGCCAGCGTCAAGGCCGGCGCTACGCTGTGCATTATTGAAGCAATGAAGCTGCTCAATGAAATCGAAAGCGACACTACCGGCGTGGTCAAACAGATCCTGGTCGAAAACGGCCAGCCGGTCGAATATGGTCAACCTTTGTTTGTGATTGGCTAAACGCCGGCACCCGCTTTCCGCGGCCTAAGTCCAGCGTTGTTCAGCAGCATTATCACTGCACCGCAATCAAGCGCTGCAATCACTACAGACTACTACTATGTTTGAAAAAATCCTTATCGCCAACCGTGGTGAAATCGCGCTACGCATCCAGCGCGCTTGCCGCGAGATGGGCATTAAAACCGTGGTCGTGCACTCCGAGGCCGACCGCGAAGCCAAATACGTCAAGCTGGCGGATGAATCCGTCTGCATAGGACCGGCACCCTCCGCGCTGAGCTACCTGAGCATGCCGGCCATCATCAGCGCGGCGGAAGTCACCGATGCGCAGGCGATCCATCCGGGCTACGGCTTCCTGTCTGAAAACGCCGATTTCGCGGAGCGCGTAGAGCAATCCGGCTTCGTCTTCATTGGACCGCGCGCGGAATCGATACGGATGATGGGCGACAAGGTCTCCGCCAAGCACGCAATGATCAAGGCCGGCGTACCCTGCGTGCCTGGTTCTGAAGGCGCCTTGCCGGATGACCCCAAGACCATCGTGCAGATCGCCCGCAAAGTAGGCTATCCGGTCATTATCAAGGCTGCCGGCGGCGGCGGCGGACGCGGCATGCGCGTTGTGCATACCGAAGCGGCATTGCTGAACGCCGTGACGATGACCAAGGCGGAAGCCGGCGCAGCCTTCGGCAATCCCGAAGTGTATATGGAAAAATTCCTGGAAAATCCGCGCCACGTGGAAATCCAGATTCTGGCCGACGAGCATAAAAACGCCATCTGGCTCGGCGAACGCGATTGCTCCATGCAGCGCCGCCACCAGAAAGTAATAGAAGAAGCACCGGCACCCGGCATTCCACGCAAGATCATCGAAAAAATCGGCAACCGTTGCGCTGAAGCCTGTCGCAAGCTGGGCTATCGCGGTGCCGGCACGTTTGAATTCCTGTACGAAAACGAAGAGTTTTATTTCATTGAAATGAATACCCGCGTGCAGGTGGAACATCCGGTGACGGAAATGATTACCGGCGTCGATATCGTGCAGGAGCAGATCCGCATTGCTTTTGGTGAAAAGCTGCGCTACCGCCAGACCGACATCGAACTGAAAGGCCACTCGATAGAGTGCCGCATCAACGCGGAAGACCCATTCAAGTTTACGCCGTCTCCCGGACGCATCGTTTCCTGGCACGCGCCGGGCGGCCCCGGCATACGTGTGGATTCGCATGCTTACGCCGGCTATTTCGTGCCGCCGAATTACGATTCGATGATAGGCAAGGTCATTTCCTACGGCGCCACCCGCGAACAGGCAATCAAGCGCATGCAGATCGCGCTGTCTGAAATGGTGGTCGAAGGCATACAGACCAATATCCCGCTACACCGCGAACTGATGATTGATGCCCGCTTTATCGAAGGCGGCACCAATATCCATTACCTGGAACAAAAGCTCGCCGACAAGCCGGATTTGCCGAAAGACGCAAAAGCAGGCAAGAAATAAGAGGGTATTACCGTAATGGCCTGGATAGAAATTGTTATTGAAGTTGCACGCGAGCACGCGGAACCGCTTTCCGATGCATTGATGGAAGCGGGCGCGCTGTCGGTATCGGTGGAAGATGCCGACGAAGGCACCGATGCGGAAAATCCCCTGTTCGGCGAACCCGGCATGGAGCCGGATGAAACCGCATGGGACCGCAGCCGCGTAGTGGCACTGGCTGAAGTCGACAGCGACCACGCTGCGATCGTGGCCGAAGCTGCTGCCGCCATTTCCCTGACAACTTTGCCGGCCTATACCACCCGCCCGGTGGAAGAGCAGGACTGGGTGCGTTTGACGCAATCCCAGTTCGAGCCTATCCACATCGGCAAAAACATCTGGGTTGTTCCCAGCTGGCATGATGCGCCCGATGCGAATGCGCTGATCCTGGAGCTAGATCCGGGACTGGCCTTCGGTACCGGCAGCCACCCCACGACGCGGCTGTGCATGGAATGGCTGGAAGCCCATGCACCGAAGGACCTGACAGTGCTCGATTACGGCTGCGGTTCCGGCATCCTGGCAATGGTCGCCAAAAAGCTGGGCGCGCAAGATGTGGTCGGCGTTGATATCGATCCGCAGGCAATCGAATCCGCACGCTACAACGCGGAGCGCAATCATTGCGACATCCACTATGCATTGCCCGAAGATTTTTCGGTCACCCATCCGGCCAGTCACAAATTCGGCGTGGTGGTTGCCAACATCCTTTCCAGTCCGCTGAAACTGATGGCGCCGATGCTGTCCGGCCGGGTTATTCCGGGCGGCTCGCTGGTGCTGTCCGGCGTACTGTCCCGGCAGGCAGATGAGGTAGCGGCAGCTTACGCTCCCTATATCACCTTGTCGGTATGGGCCGAGCACGAGGGCTGGGTCGCCCTGGCCGGCAAACTTCCCGCCTAGCGCGACGGCACGCGGACGACAGCGATGGCCCTCGCCACCCAATGTCCTCACTGTCATACGACATTCCGTGTCGCCAATGACCAGCTGAAGCTGCACGCGGGCATCGTCCGCTGCGGCTCCTGCCAGCAGATTTTTAACGGCATAGAACACCTGGTGGCGCCCGGCGCCGCTCCCTCACATCCTTCAGCCCCTTCGGTAGTTCCTGCTGCCGCGCCGGAAGCCGCTGCCCCGGCAGCGCAGCAACAAGCGCCTGCCATCGCTGAAACGTCCAGCACGCTTCATGCAGCACCTGTCCATGCAACTTCCACCGAAACAGCAACGCTGGAAGAAGCAAAGGCTGTTCCTATACAGGAAGCCGCTCAGGCGCCCGCTCAGCAAGCTGCTCCGTTTTCCGCTGACATGCTGGACTTTGAAGAAGAGCTGTTCACCGAGCCCCTTCCCTTCGCCAGCGGCAAGCCCGCTTCAGATCCGGTTCACGCGGTGCCGCCGGAACCGGCCATTGACGTGGCGGATGAAGAGGATGAGGAGGAAGCCGAGCACCGGCACCGCATGGCGCTGCTGGTAGAAGCGGAGGCGGACTGGTCCATCGCCGATAGCCCGGTTGATGCAAACAAGCTGGCGCGCGATGCATTGCTTGCCACTGACACCAAGGTATTCCTGCCTGCCGCAGATGCGCTGCTCGCGGACGAGTCGCAGCAGCCGGCGGCCGGTGAAGGAAACGAAACGGAAGCAGAGTCGGAAACAGTATCACACTTCGATTCCGAGGCTGAATTCCATCCCGAATTGCTTTCTGAATTTGAAGCGGCATACGAATCCGGGTTCGACGCCGCCGCCGCAGACGACGGCCAGGCAATATCGCTGGCCGAACCGGAGGCCGAACCGGAACAAGCCGAACAGGCACCTGCCGCTGAAACATCACACGCTGCCGACGCCGACGCCATTGCAGAGGATGCGGCAGATAATGCACATGCGCTGGAAGAAGTTGCAGAAACCCCAGAAGCCCTAGAAGCCGCGACACCGCATACCGAGGCGACAGTAGAAACCGTAGCGGAGATAGCCGATGCCGACGAAGAGCCGCTGGTACCGGAAACAACGGACACCTATGTGGGCAGCGATGCCGAACAGGCATTGGAAGCGGCATCCATACGCGCCGAACATATAGGCGACAATATTTCAGATGTACTGGAGTCGGATGCGCCGGATTTTGTAGTCCAGGCAGAGCGCAAAAAAGCGCGCAGCAAAACAGTGCGCATTGCGATGATGCTGATGTCGGTATTGCTGTTCCTTGCATTGCTGGCGCAGGCCGCCTATACGATGCGCAACCAGCTTGCCGCCTGGTTTCCGCAATATAAGCCTATGCTGGCCGATGCATGCAAGCCCTTGAATTGCCAGATCAGCCTGCTGGCGCAGATCGATATGGTCTCGATAGAATCCAATGAATTGCAGAGGCTGTCGCCGGACAAGAATGTATTTTCACTGACGCTGCTATTGCGCAACAAGGGCAGCAGCGTCCAGGCCTGGCCAATGCTGGAGCTGACGCTGGACAGCGACAAGGGCCAGCCGGTCCTGCGCAAGGTCTTTACCCCCGCCGAATATCTGGCTAACAAGTCCGACCTGGTCAAGGGCTTCCCCGGCACATCCGAACAGCCGGCCAGCCTGTTTTTTGAGCTGGAAACCATCAAGGCAGCCGGCTATCACGTGATGCTGTTTTATCCCTGATCTGCCTCTGTTTTACTCCTGCTTATGCCTGACAAGGCGGGATTGAAGCAAGCATTTATTTGAGGATTTCAACCGCGCAGGGCTATCGCCAGTTGCGCCCCCACCCTCGCATTGTTTTTCACCAGCGCGATATTGGTCGCCAGGCTGCGGCCGCCGGTCAGCTGTTTGATGCGGTTCAACAGGAAAGGCGTGACTGCCTTGCCGGCCACTCCCTGGCTATCCGCCTCTTGCAAGGCTTGCTGGGTGATGGCGTCGATTTCCGTTTTCGGCATTGCATCGGTTTCCGGCACAGGATTGGCGACCAGCACACCGCCGCGCAGGCCCAGCTGCCACTTGGTGCGGATGAAGCCGGCCTGCTGCTGCGCGCTGTCCAGTTGAAAATCGGCGTTGAAGCCGCTATCGCGTGTGAAGAAAGCCGGAAACTGCCGCTGCCCTACGCTGATGACCGGCACGCCATGCGTCTCCAGATATTCCAGCGTCAGGCCAAGGTCCAGTATTGACTTCGCACCCGCACAAACCACGGCCACCGAGGTTTGCGCAAGTTCCTGCAAATCAGCCGAGATATCGAAGCTGGTTTCAGCGCCCCGATGTACGCCGCCTATGCCGCCGGTGACGAATACTTCGATGCCCGCCAGCTCTGCGCAGATCATCGTGGCCGCTACCGTGGTGGCGCCCATCTTGCCGCTGGCCAGCACATAAGGCAGGTCGCGCCGGCTGACTTTCATGACGTCCGGCGTTGTGCCCAGCAGTTCCAGCTCCGCCGCCGACAGGCCAACGCGGATTTTGCTGCCGATAACGGCAATCGTGGCGGGCACGGCGCCGGCGTCGCGGATGATCTGTTCCACTTCGCGCGCGGTCTGCACGTTTTGCGGGTAAGGCATGCCGTGCGCAATGATCGTCGATTCCAGTGCTACGACGGGCTTGCCTGTGGCACGCGCATGCGCGACTTCTTCCGAATACACCAGGTAATTTTGCATTTGTTTTTTCCTTTTGTTGATACCTTGATTTTTCAGCCGGCTTTAGACCAGGTTAAGTGCCTGCGACACCGGCTTTCATGATTTCTTGCGGCTCAGGCCAGCAATGTTTCCAGGCTATCCGGCGCCAGGTCGGTACAGACGGTAGCGCTGCTTTGTATGGTCAACGCAGCCAATGTCAGGCCGCGGCGGCAGGCCAGTTCCAGGTCATCCGGCGCACTACACAGCGACCAGCATACGGCAGCGGCAAATGCATCGCCGGCGCCAGTGACGTCGCGCACCGGCACCGGCGGCGCAGCCAGCCGGCGAACGCCGCTGCCCGATGTATACAGCACGCCCTGGTTGCCCAGCGTCACCACCAGATCCTGCACGCCCTGCCGCTGAACAACCTCGCAGGCCGATGCAATCTCGTCATCGCCGGCCAGCGCATGGCCCAACCGGGTTTCCAGTTCCCCGCGGTTCAGGATCAGCAGGCGCACACCGTGCAGGTGGGCCGGCAAGCGCGCCATCTTGGGCTGGGAAACCGCCACCAGCACCAGCGGCAGACCGTCGCGCACGGCATCCTGCAGCAGCAGGCTGATGCTTTCTGCCGGCAGGTTCAAATCTGCCACCGTCATTGCAGCAGCGGCGCGCTGCGGCTGCCGCGATGCCAGGAACTCCGGCGTCAGCTGGTCGCATAGCTGCATGTGTGACAAGGCCAGCAGCATTTCGCCCTTGTCATCCAGCACTGCGGTATAGCTGCCGCTGGCCGTGGCGGCAAGCCTCAGGCTGCCGCGCATATCCAGGCCCACGGTATCTGCGTGCGCCAGCATTGCGCCGGCAGCGGCATCGTCGCCCAAGGCCGTCAGCAGGCTGACCTGAGCGCCCAGCCTGGCCAGGTTTTCCGCAATATTGCGGGCGACGCCGCCCAGGCTTTCATGCTGGGACACCGGATTGGAGGTTCCCATCTGCAATGATGCCAGCGTGCGCACCTTGCGGTCCACGTTGGCGCCGCCTATGCAGACGACAGGCCGGTTGTCCGGCAGCACATAGGCACGGCCCAGCAGCCTGCGTTCGCGGATCAGCCCGGCAATATGGCCGGCCACTGCAGACCGCGACAGCTGAAGTTGCGCTGCCAGCTCCTGTTGCGAAATGAACGGATTGGCCTGTATCAACTGATAGAGCTGGTCTTTCTTGGAAATCTCTGCGGAGGCCATTGGTTTGGTTAATCGTCAAACAGGCCTTTACGGCCAAAAACAAACATTTGTTTATATTATTAAACAAATGTTCAAATACTGTCAAACAATCGCCGCCAAACCTCACTATATTGATGCATATAACGTAATCTTTTGGTGAATGCGCGCAAAAACCAAAAGCCCCGGGAATTAATTCTTGACTTGCTTTACACCGCCATAGTTAAATAGAGAACCGGCTACGCAAACGATTGCGCGGCCTATTTTTTTGCCTTTTAGCGAAATTGAGAAGCGGCCATCCAAGGGCAGAACAGCTTGAATTTCTGCTAAACTTGCAGGATTTTTACCCGTTTTGCCAGTTCCCTGGCTTTGCCTTTTGCGAGAAATATAAATGAAGCCACGCATCGCTGTTGTCGGCAGCGTCAACATGGATCTGGTGTTTCGTACACCGCGCATGCCTGCAGTTGGTGAGACCCTGAGCGGCCATGAGTTCCGCCAGATACCTGGCGGCAAAGGCGCCAACCAGGCTGTTGCCGCGGCGCGCCAGGGAGCCGATGTCGCCTTTATCGGACGCGTAGGCGATGACGGTTTCGGCCAGTATTCCATCCGCTGCCTGTCCGAAGACGGCATCGACGTCAGCTACCTGTCTGCCGTGCCCGATATTGCCACCGGCGTTGCCGGCATCATCGTCACCGATGCCGGCGACAACAGCATCGTGCTGGCGGCGGGCGCCAATGCCGCGCTGTCGGCAGAAAACGTCGACGCCGCGCAAACGGCAATTTCTTCCGCACAATTGCTGGTCTGCCAGCTGGAAACTCCGCTCAGCACCGTTACCCGCGCCATCCAGCTCGCCAAGCAACACAACGTCAAAGTCATCCTGAACCCGGCGCCTGTGCAGGCACTGGCCGATGAGTTGCTGCAGCAGGTCGATTACCTCGTCATCAACGAAACCGAAGCATCGCAGCTGAGCGGCATTCCCGTCACTAGCCAGGAAAGCGCGCACCTGGCGTCGGAAAAGCTGCTGCAGCGCGGCGTCTCCGCCGTATTGCTGACCATGGGTGAGCAAGGCCTGTGCATTACCGAGCCGGGCAAGCGTCAGTATATTGCTGCCATCAGGGTGGACGCCGTCGATACCACGGCTGCCGGCGATACCTTCGTGGGTGCATTTGCGGTTGGTATAGGCCGTGGCCTGGATATCCACGCTGCCAGCGTGGAGGCGCAGTACGCCGCTGCACTGACAGTGACCAAGCTGGGGGCGCAAACATCAATTCCCAGCCGCAGCGAAGTGGAAGAATTTATGCAAAGCCGGGCGGCTGGCTAACGCGGATTGCCGGTTGATACAAGGATATGCGGCAGGCCTGGCGTCGCCGACGGTAAACATCGCTGAATTCACGCGATATTCCCGGCTTTCTGGCAGACTTCGTGCTAGCTTACTGGTGGTTTGATACCGCCGCCGCAGGCATAAAAAAGCAGTCCGGCAGCGAATGACGGCTGCCGTGGACTTTTGACAGATATAGTGCTTCCAGGCCGGGCTTGAGCAGCACTCTCACATTCACACCTCTATCGAGATTAGGATTGCACATGAAATTGAATCGCGTGAAACTCAATCGCCTCTGTTTCGCCATCGCCGCGCTCTGCAGCGCAGGCGGCACCGTCACCGCCTATGCGGCTGATCCCAAGCTGGCCGTGGTTTATGATGCCGGCGGCAAGTTCGACAAGTCATTCAACCAGTCCGCTGCCGAAGGCGCGAACCGCTTCAAGCAGGAAACCAAAATCAATTTCCTGGAAGTCCAGGTCAGCAGCGATACGCAGACCGAGCAGGTGCTGCGCAATCTTGCCCGTAAAAACATGGATCTGATCGCTGCCATCGGCTTTGCGCAGGGCCAGGCGGTACAGACCGTTGCCAAGGAATTCCCCAAGGTTAAATTCGTCGTCATCGACAGCGTGGCTGCCGGCCCCAATGTGAACTCAGTGCTGTTCAAGGAACAGGAAGGCTCCTATTTGGTCGGTGTAGCCGCTGCTCTGGCCAGCAAGACCAAGAAGGTCGGTTTTGTCGGCGGCATGGATATCCCGCTGATCCGCTCGTTTGAATGCGGCTATGCACAAGGTGCAAAGTCGGTGGACGCCAAGATCGACGTGACGCAGAACATGGTCGGCACGACCCCCACCGCCTGGAACGATCCTGCCAAGGGCGGCGAACTGGCGCGCGCACAGTTTGAACGCGGCGTGGATGTCGTCTTCGCAGCGGCTGGCGGCAGCGGCATGGGTACATTGCAGGCCGCCAAGGAAAAAGGCAAGCTGGCCATCGGTGTTGATTCAAACCAGAATTACCTGCATCCGGGCACGATGCTGACATCGATGATGAAACGCGTCGACAATGCGGTCTATGACAGCTTCATGCAGGTCAAGAACGGCACCTGGAAAGCGGGCACCACCAACAAGGGCCTGAAAGAAGGCGGCGTGGACTGGGCATTGGACAAGGACAACCGCAGCCTGATCAGCGCTGATATCGAAAAGAAAGTCAACACAGCCAAGCAGGACATTATCAGCGGCAAGGTCAAGGTCATCGACTACCGCGAAAACAACAAGTGCCCGGTCTGATAGCGAATTGACGGAGACAAGCGGCAAGGCGGCAGCGCCTTGCCGGATCCGCCGGCCCTCCCCCGAACCTACTTAGTGATCAGCATGCAGCCAGCAGTAGAATTTCGACATATTTCCAAACGCTTCGGAGCAGTGCAAGCGAATGCCGATGTGAGTTTTTCCATCGCGCAGGGAGCGATACATGGCGTGATCGGCGAGAACGGTGCGGGCAAATCGACGCTGATGAGCATCCTGTACGGCTACTACAAGGCCGACAGTGGACAGATACTGCTGAACGGCGAAGAGCGTCACATCCGCAGCAGCCAGGAAGCGATACGCCTGGGCATAGGCATGGTGCACCAGCATTTCATGCTGGTGGAAAACATGACGGTACTGGACAACGTGATGCTGGGCGCTGAAGGCGGCATGCGGCTGAAAGCGCACCGCGCCGACATTGAAGCCAAGCTGCGCGACATCTGCAAGCGCTATTCGCTGGATGTGGATCCTCTGGCTAAAATACAAGACCTGTCGGTAGGCGCGCAACAAAGGGTAGAGATCCTGAAGCAGGTCTACCGCAGCGCCAATATCCTGATCCTGGACGAACCCACCGCTGTGCTGACCGTACAGGAAACCGAATCCCTGTTCCAGGTGCTGCGCCTGTTCAAGGAACAGGGCAAAACCATCGTACTGATCACGCACAAGCTGCAGGAGATCCTGGCAATCACCGACAGCGTGACCGTGATGCGCGCTGGCCGCGTGGTCGGCGCCGTGCAGACAGCCAATACCAACAAGGAAGAGCTGGCCAACATGATGGTGGGCCGCCCGATAGAAACGCAGTTGCCGCGCGGGCCGTACAAACCCGGCGCCACCGTGTTGAAGGTGGAAGGCCTGAACCTGCACAACGATCAGAATGTCACGCTGCTGGACAATATCAATTTTGAACTGCGTGCCGGCGAGATCGTCGCCATTGCGGGCGTGTCCGGCAACGGCCAGAGCGAGCTGCTGGAAATCCTCAGTGGCATGCGCCTGCCGAGCAAGGGCAGCGTCAGTTTCCTGGACAAGCTGCTGCCTTTCGGCCGCCGCCGCGATGCAGACGGCCTGCCGGCAGAATTCCGCCAGCTCGGCATTTCGCACATACCGGAAGACCGGCTGCGCGATGGCGTCGTCAAGGATTTCTCGGTGATGATGAACCTGATGCTAGGCTACCAGCGCAAGGCCAGCAAGGCGCTGGGCATGATCGACTTCAAGTCGGTGATGCAGCGCTGCGCCGAACTGCTGAAAATGTTCGATGTGCGCCCCGCCAATCCCAACCTGAGGATTGCACTGCTGTCCGGCGGCAACCAGCAAAAGGTCGTCATCGCACGCGAAATGGAAGCAGCACCTAAACTGATGCTGGTCGGCCAGCCCACGCGCGGCGTGGACATCGGCACGATAGAAAGCATCCATGCACAATTGCTGAAGATGCGCGACGCCGGCGTCGCCATCCTGCTGGTATCGGTGGAACTGGAAGAAGTACGCGCACTGGCAGACCGCATCCTGGTCATGTCGGGCGGCCGCATTACCGGCCAGCTGAACGCCAGCGAATTTGATACGACCAAAATAGGCTTGATGATGGGGGGCCTGCACAAATGAGTACCAACGAGCTCCCACGCTGGGCCACCGCTGTCGTCCTGCCGCTGCTGAACCTGCTGTCCGCCCTGCTGGTGGCGGCACTGGTGATTTACCTGCTGGGCGAAAATCCGCTGGAATCGCTGGGTATCCTGGTCAACAGCGCGGTGATGAACCCTGAAGGCCTGGGCTACACGCTGTTCTACGCGAGCACCTTCATATTCACCGGCCTGTCGGTATCGATCGCGATGCAGGCCGGCCTGTTCAATATCGGCTCCGAAGGTCAGATGTACCTGGGTGGCCTGGGGCTGACCGCCGTCATCCTGGCGCTGGATTCCAGCCTGCCATCCTGGCTGCTGATCCCGTTGGCCTTACTGGGCAGCGCATTGTTCGGCGCCGCCTGGGCGTGGCTGCCGGCCTATCTGCAGGCCAAGCGCGGCAGCCATATCGTGGTGACGACGATCATGTTCAATTTCATCGCTGCCAGCCTGATGAATTTCATCATCGTGACCTACCTGATCCCTGCGGGGCAGCAAAACCCTGCCAGCCGCCTGTTTGCCGAATCCGCGTGGCTGCCGAAGATGAATGCCTGGTTTCCGATACTCGGCGATACACCACTCAACATCAGCTTCCTGCTGGCACTGCTGGCGCTGGTCATATACGGCGCCGCCGTGTGGCGCTCTTCGTGGGGCTACCAGTTGCGCGCAACGGGCCTGAACAAGCATGCGGCGCACTATGCGGGTGTTTCGATTACCAAGATGATCGTCGTCGCGATGCTGATTTCCGGCGCGCTGGCAGGCCTGGGATCGGTGAATTCGCTGATGGGCTCCACCCATTACCTGGCGCTGAACTTCCCGGCCGGCGCCGGCTTCATTGGTATTGCAATTGCGCTGATGGGCAGACAGCACCCGATCGGCATCCTGCTGTCCTCCGTGCTGTTCGGCGCGCTGATACAGGGCGGCTTCGACCTGTCGCTGGAAAAATCCAATATCCCTCCGGAAACCTTTATTTTCATCCAGGGCCTGATCATCCTGTTTTGCGGCGCCATGGAAAACTTCTATGCGCCGGCAATCCTTGCCCTGATTAATCGGCTACCTGGCCGACTACCCAATCGACCAACTTCCCGGACCAAGTGACCGCCATGTTCGAAGATTTTCATTTAGCCAGCATCCTGGTATCCACGATCCGCAATGCGCCCGTGCTGATTTTCGCGGCAATGGCCGGCCTGTTTGCAGAACGCAGCGGCGTGGTGGATCTGGCGCTGGAAGGCAAGATGCTCGCCAGCGCCTTTGTTTCGGCATCGGTCGCCTACGTCACGCAAAGTCCGTGGCTGGGCATTGCTGCGGGCATCGGCATTTCGGCGGCAATCGCCTTGCTGCAGGGTTATGTCAGCATCACGCAAAAAGGCAACCAGCTGGTCGCCGGCATCGCCATCAATATCGCTGTCAGCGGCCTCAGTTTTGTGCTGGCGCAATTTTTCTTCGGCCAGGGCGGCCGCACGCCGGACCTGGGCCAGGCACGCTTGTTTGACATCGTATTGCCCGGCACCGACCTGGTCGCCAATATCCCCTTCCTTGGCTGGTTCTACGGAAAACTGATCGGCGGCCATAGCGCGCTGGTGTACCTGGCGTTTGCGCTGGTGCCCATGGTGCACTGGGTTATCTACCATAGCCGCTTCGGCCTGCGTCTGCGCGCTGTCGGCGAGAATCCGCATGCGGCCGACGCCGCCGGTATCCATGTCGAGCGTACCCGCTTCATGGCGATGATGACAGCCGGCGTGCTGTGCTCTTTCTCCGGCGCCTACCTTGCCATCGTGCAGAGCGGTTTTTTCCTGCGCGACATGTCGGCCGGTAACGGTTTCCTGGCGCTGACAGCGCTGGTATTCGGCAACTGGCGTCCGCTATACACGGCGATGGGTTGCCTGATGTTCGGTTTTTTTGCCGCGCTGCAGATCCAGATGGAAGGCGTGGAATTGCCCGGCATAGGCAAGATTCCAGGTTCCCTGATCCAGATGATTCCCTACGTCGTCACCGTGATCGTGCTGGCCGGCTTCATGGCCAAGTCGGTGGCGCCGAAGGCGATCGGCATACCTTTCGTGAAATCGCGCTGAGCGCTTGCCCTTAAAGGTAAACGCGGCAGTAATAACAGAATTCCTACGGCCTCCTTGAACCGGGTCCATGTAAAACAATCGCTGGTATTAGGTTCAGTAACATGGCTAATACCAGAATAGTTTGGAGAATAGTATGCAAAACGCACAAGCAAAACATAAGGTCATCTTTGATACCGATCCAGGTGTCGATGACGCAATGGCGCTGTACTTTGCACTGGCCCACCCGGATATCGACCTGGTCGGCATCACCACTACTTTCGGTAATGTTACCGTAGAGCAGGCAACGATCAACGCCATCTACCTGACCCGTATCGCAGGCCGTCAGATTCCTGTGGCACGCGGCGTGCCCGTGCCGTTTGCCAAGGCTCCCGGCGAACCGCCGGCCTTCATCCACGGTGCCGACGGCCTGGGCAACCTGCACAGCCGCGTCAACGTCGAGGGCGCGCCGGAAGAGCGCAGCGCCGCCGAGTTCATCGTTGACATGGCACGCAAGCACCCCGGCGAAATCACGCTGGTGGCGGTTGGCCCGCTGGGCAATCTTGGCCTGGCATTGAAACTGGAACCGAAGCTGCCTACACTGCTGAAGCAGGTCGTGCTGATGGCAGGCACCGTGGACGAGCCGGGCAATGTATCGCCGGTTGCCGAAGCCAACGTCTGGAACGATCCGGACGCGGCCGACCTGGTATTCACCGCCGGCTGGGACCTGACCATGGTCGGCCTGGATGTGACGCACCGCGTGGTATTGATGTCCAGCTTCTTCAAGCGCCTGGCAGAGCAACATAAACACATCGCGATGGAAACGCTGTCGCATGCCGTCAATTTCTACAGCGACTTCTACAGCAGCATTCGCCCCAATATGGGCCACGGCTGCTTCGGTCACGACGTGCTGGCCTTTGTATGGCTGGTGGCGCCGGAACTGTTCGAGACCAAATCCGGTCGCGTGCGGGTGGCGATGGACGGCATCGGCAACGGCCAGACCATGATGGACAAGATAGGCATCCCTTACCCGCAAACGGGCTGGGAAAAGGAAAAGCCGGAAACCCGCGTCTGCATGAAGGTGGATGCGCCAGCCTGTGAAAAACTGATCGACCAGATCCTCAGCAGCGACTGGCTGCTGCCGGCCCTGACCAAATAAGCCACGGAGGTTTATCATGCATATAGAACCTGTTGATTATCTCGCCCCCGATGCGGCGCAAAAGTTTACGGAAAGCCTGCACCGCACCGGTTTCGGCGTATTGAAGAACCATCCGCTGTCGCAAGAAGTGCTGGAAACCATCTATAAGGAATGGTACGACTTCTTCCAGAGCGATGCGAAGACCCACTACAGCTTCGATCCGGAAAAGCAGGACGGCTACTTCTCGCCCAAGGTGTCGGAAACCGCAAAAGGCAATACCAAGCGCGACCTGAAGGAGTTTTATCATATCTTCCCGTGGGGCCGTTATCCGGCGGAAGTGTCGGATGCTGCGCGCAAATATTATGACCAGGGAGCCGGCCTCGCAGCAGAATTGCTGCAGTGGGTGGAAGAACATACTCCTGCCGAGATCAAGGCCAAGTATTCGATGCCGCTGTCCGACATGATCACCGGCAGCGAACAAACCCTGTTGCGCGTGCTGCATTATCCACCGCTGACAGGCGACGAAGAAACGGGCTCGGTACGTGCCGCCGCACATGAAGACATCAACCTGCTGACCATCCTGCCGGCCGCCACGCAGGCCGGCCTGCAGGTGCAAGGCAAGGACGACAAGTGGTTTGATGTACCGTGCGACTTCGGCATGCTGATCGTCAACATCGGCGACATGCTGGATGAAGCATCGGAAGGCTACTATCCGTCCACCAGCCACCGCGTGATGAATCCAAGCGGTGACGAAGCGAAAAAATCGCGTGTGTCGCTGCCACTGTTCCTGCATCCACGACTGGATGTGAAGCTGTCGGACCGCTACACGGCGGGCGAGTACCTGGAAGAACGCCTGATTGAACTGGGCGCGAAGAAACCCAAGCAGTAGTTGAGTTTCAAGCAAATGCGGCCGATAGGGCCGCATTTCATTTCCCGGCTCCGTACTCCGTTATTGAACATCGTCAACCCATCCGAAAGAACCCCATGAACCAAGAACAACTGATCCAGGAAGCCGTCGCTGCGCGCCTGAAAGCTTACACGCCCTATTCCAAATTCAAGGTAGGCGCAGCGCTGCTGGGCAAGGACGGCAAGGTTTTCCATGGCTGTAATGTAGAGAATGCCTCTTACGGCCTGTGCAATTGCGCCGAGCGTACCGCCTTCTTCAGCGCAGTGGCATCCGGCTACAAGCCGGGCGACTTCAGCAAAATCGCCGTAGTAGGCGACACCGAAGACCCAATCGCCCCCTGCGGCGCCTGCCGCCAGGTCATCATCGAACTGGGCGGCCCGGAACTGGAAGTGATACTGACCAATCTGAAAGGCGACATCAAGCTGACCACCGCAGCAAAACAGCTGCCGGATGCATTTTATCTGAAACCGGAAGCTTGAAAAGTTTTACGAAATCGATAGATACTGTCGTACATTCGAAGCTATTGGAGTGCTTTCAATCGCCGACAAGCTGATTTTGTAGGTTGGGCTGAAGCTTTACCAGCCCAACATCTTCGCAAAACAGCGGCACGTTTTTATACGGTCCCGTAGGGTGCGTTCCTAACGCACCATCTCAGCAGAGAGCTGAAAGACGTTATTGCGTAATCGCAGCAGAAGCGAAAAGACGACACTAGTCCTCCACCGCCCTGCGCAGCCTTTCCAGCGCATCATCCCACTGCCGCGCAATCATCTCCAGCGAACGCCGTGCCTCATCCAGCTGCGCAGGTTCAAACTCCCACAGGCGCTCCCGCCCCGCCTTGACGTCGCGCACCAGCCCCGCTCCCGCCAGCACCTGCAGATGCTTGGTCACTGCCTGCCGCGTGATGTCGGTACCGGCCGTCAGTTGTGCAATGGAAAATGCACCGCCGACGCACAGCACCGCGACCAGCCTCAATCGGGTTTCGTCACCCAGCGCTGCAAACAGCGCGGCCGAGCGTGGCAGTACGGTTTGCAGAGGCGATACTATTGATTTTACAGATTCAGGTGACAACATATTTTTCGATATTCCTCAACTGCCCTTCCCAGCCGCCGCTGTTCATGCGGTAGGCTTCGGAACGGCGCGATACCGGTATCTGGTCAAAGCCAGATTCGACCACCCGCAGCAGCGTGCCGGTATCGGTTTCCTTCAGCTCAAACACCACCAGCGTAGTCGGCTCGGCAGCATAGTCGATAGCCGGATCCATCGGGTAAGGGTGCCAGCGGAAAGAAAAGTGGTGCTGCGGCTCCATGCTGACCACGAGCGCATCAAATACGATGTGTTCGAAACCGCGGATAATGATATTCCCTTTAACGCTTTTGCCGGCCACAAAGGATTGCCCCTTGAGCGCCGCGCCAAACCAGTTGCCGAACTCCTCGGCATTTGACAGCGCCTTCCAGACTGTAGGCAAAGGCGCCTTCAACTGAATTTCTTTTTCGATACGATCTGTAGATGTCATAATATGCTACCTCCTGGTTGCATTATATGTCGCATCCAAATTAATGCAACCATTTTGTTGCATTAATTTTTAATTTCTTTTTTGATCGCTGCGCTTATTGGCCAAGGCGAAAGTCAACATCAACTGGCCTGCCGGGTAAATCCAATTGCGCATGCGGCGCCGGCGTGCGGCTGACGATCTTGCCACGCCGGATCACGAACAGCCTGGCCGCACGCAGCCTTATCGCTTCTATTGCATCCTGCGCGTCCAGCAGCACCATGTCGGCATTGCAGCCGACTTCCAGGCCATAACCCTGCAAACCCAGTATCTGCGCGGGCGTCTCGGTGACAGCTTTGAAGCAGGCGCGCATTGCGTCCTGCCCTGTCATTTGCGCGACATGCAGGCCCATGTGCGCCACTTCCAGCATGTCGCTGGAACCCAGGCTGTACCACGGGTCCATTGCGCAGTCCTGGCCGAAGGCGACCGGGATGCCGGCGGCCAGCATTTCCGGTACGCGTGTCATGCCGCGCCGCTTTGGATAGCTGTCGTGCCGGCCTTGCAGCGTGATATTGATTAGCGGATTCGCGATGGCGGCAACGCCGGATTCATGCATCAGCGGCAGCAATTTACTGACGTAATAGTTGTCCATGGAATGCATGGACGTCAGGTGCGAACCTGTCACCCTGCCCTGCATGCCCAGCCTGTGTGTATGGTAGGCCAGCGTTTCTATATGGCGCGACAGCGGGTCATCCGATTCGTCGCAGTGCATGTCCACACGCAGGCCCTGCTCCGCCGCGTATTCGCACAACAGTCTGACCGACTCGGCGCCGTCTGCCATGGTCCGCTCAAAATGCGGGATGCCGCCGACGACATCGACTCCCATCGTTATCGCACGCTTCAGGTTGGCGAACGCTGTCGCGCTGCGCAGGATGCCATCCTGCGGGAAAGCGACCAGTTGCAGATCAAGATAAGGGGCGACCTGCTTCTTCACGTGCAGCAGTGCTTCCACAGCCAGCAGACTGTCGTCGCAAATATCTACATGTGAGCGCACCGCCAGCAAGCCGCGCGCAACGGCCCAGTCGCAGTACTGCATTGCCCTTTGCACCAGCGCTTCCTGCGTCAGCAGCGGCTTCAGTTCACCCCACAGCGCTATGCCTTCCAGCAAGGTGCCGGACTGGTTGACGCGCGGCAGGCCGTAGCTGAGCGTGGCGTCCATGTGGAAATGGGCATCGACAAAAGGCGGCGTCACCAGGTTGCCGGCAGCGTCTATTTCTTGCGCGGCAGCCAGCGGCAGGCGGGGGCCGACGGCAGTGATCAGTCCGCCGCTTATGGCGATATCGATGGATTTCCTGCCGTCCGGCAGCGTGGCGTTACGGAGAATAAGGTCGGTCAATGCAATTCCTTGGCAAATACATCCGGTGATCAGGAAACGATTTTTGCTCTCTCCAGCATGGCATGCAACAGCACATTGCAGCCGGCCTCCAGGTGCTCCGATTTCGCATCCTCGATTTCATTGTGGCTGATACCGTCCTTGCAGGGCACGAAGATCATGCCGGCGGGGGCGAGGCGTGCTGCATAGATCGCATCATGCCCAGCACCGGAGACCACATCCATCGTCGAATAACCGAGCTTGGCGGTAGCGTTCCTGACCGCATCGACGCATTCCGGGTGGAAGGGACAAGGTGGGTAGTAGGACACGCGCTCCACCGTCACGCCGAGGCCGGTGGCTTTGCTGGTCTGGTCGACGAAGGCCAGGATTTCTTCATGCATCTTGTTCAGCAGTTCGTCGTTGACATTGCGTAAATCGATACTGAATTTGACCTCGCCGGGGATCACGTTGCGGCTGTTGGGGAATACCTGCACCATACCCACCGTGCCGCGGCCATAGGGCGGGTAGCGGTTGCCGATGTTGACGACTTCCTGCATGATTTTGGTGGCGACCTGCAGCGCGTCCTTGCGCAGGTGCATGGGCGTGGGGCCGGCGTGCGCCTCCATGCCTGTCACCACGCAGTCGTACCAGGACAGGCCCATGACGGCCGGCACGACGCCGATGACCTTGTCGGCATCTTCCAGTACCGGGCCTTGTTCTATATGCGTTTCAAAATAGGCGCCGATGGGATGGTCGCCGGGCACCTGGTCGCCGAGGTAGCCTATGCGGGCCAGTTCATCCCTGACCGATTTGCCTTCCACGTCCTTGGCGGCATACGCATGCTCCAGCGTAAAGGCGCCGCAGAAAACGCCGGAGCCCATCATCACCGGCACGAAGCGCGAGCCTTCTTCATTGGTCCAGAAGGCGACTTCTATCGGCGCTTCGGTCTGTATGTTGCGGTCGTTCAGCGTGCGCACTACTTCCAGCGCAGCCAGCACGCCGTAGTTGCCATCGAACTTGCCGCCGGTGGGCTGGGTGTCGATGTGGCTGCCGGACATGATGGGGGGCAGCGCATTGTTCTTGCCGTCGCGGCGCATGAAGACGTTGCCGATCTGGTCCACGGTGACGGACATGCCGGCCTCTCTGGCCCAGCCGGTGACGAGGTCGCGGCCTTGTTTGTCGAGGTCGGTCAGCGCCAGGCGTTTGACGCCCCCTTTCTGGGTGGCGCCTATCTGGGCTAGCTCCATCAGGGATTTCCAGAGGCGGTCGCCGTTGATTTTGAGGGTGTCTTGGGTCATGGTTTGCTTCCTATGCGCTCGCTGTATTTCGTGTACGCTTGCGCTTCGTGGATACAGGCCGGGGGTGGCCCGGCGGCCACTCACTTTTTCTTGCTTCGCCAAGAAAAAGTAAGCAAAAAGAAGGCGACCGCAGACTTGCCCTACGGGTGATGAAGCAAAGCTCCATCACATTTTGCGCATTGCCAAAAATGGGAAATAGACGAAACTCGCCTGCGGCTCAAACAACGTCTATTTCTGATCCATTTTCGGCAAAGCACAAAATGCAGCGTCCCCAGCGGTTTTGAGTCAAAAACAACAGAAAACCCCACATTCAAAACCAGGTTATTGCACACGCAATTCCCGTAACCAACTTGGCATTTATTTACCGCTCCACGGCAACCGGCTCCGCCAGTTTTGCCGATCTTCCCAGCGCATCGAACATCGGCGAAAACGCCGGGCGGTCTACGTGGCGGCCTGCGCCTGGTACTGCGAGCAGTTCGCCTTGTTTGAAGACCAGTTTGCCGCCGCTGACGGTATGGCTGGGGATGCCTTTGACGGTGCGGCCTTCGAAGACGTTGAAGCCGCCTTTGGCGAACTGGGTCTTGGCCGAGATGGTTCTTGTGCCTTGGGGGTCCCAGATCACCAGGTCGGCGTCGGCGCCTACTGCTACCGTACCTTTGCGCGGGTAGATGTTGAATATCTGTGCGGCGTTGGTGGAGGTGACCTTGACGAATTCCGATGGCGTCAGTCTGCCGGTGTTGACGCCGGCATCCCAGATCACGGCCATGCGGTCTTCCACGCCGCCGCAGCCGTTGGGGATCTTGGTGAAGTCGTTGCGGCCTGCGCCTTTTTGCTCTGCGCAGAAAGTGCAGTGGTCGGTGGCGGTGGTGTGGAGGTTGCCGCCTTGCAGGCCCTGCCATAATGCAGCCTGGTGTTCCTTGGAGCGGAACGGCGGGCTCATCACATGGCCGGAGGCGACGTCGAAATCGGGGTGGCGGTACACGCTTTCATCTATTGTCAGGTGGCCGGCCAGCACTTCGCCGAATACGCGCTGGCCCTTGCTGCGGGCACGGACGATGGCTTCCAGCGACTCCGCGCAGGATACGTGCACTATATAAAGAGGCGTGTTCAGCACATTGGCGATGGAAATGGCGCGGTTGGCCGCTTCCGCCTCCACCATCGGGGGGCGAGATAACGGGTGGGCTTCGGGGCCGGTGATGCCTTTTTTCAGCAGCGCCTGCTGCAACTGGAATACCAGTTCGCCGTTTTCTGCGTGCACGGTAGGCATGGCGCCGAGCTCCAGCGCGCGACTGAAGCTTTTGACCAGGATTTCGTCATCCGCCATGATGGCGTTTTTATACGCCATGAAATGCTTGAAGCTGTTCACGCCGTAGTCACGTACCAGCGTGCCCATGTCGTCATGCACGCTGTCGTCCCACCAGGTGACGGCAACGTGGAAGCTGTAGTCGCCTGCGGATTTTTCCGCCCAGCCGCGCCAAGTTTTGTAGGCATCCATCAAGCGCTGCTTCGGGTCCGGGATCACGAAATCGATGATCATCGTGGTGCCGCCGGCCAGGCCGGCTGCAGTGCCGGTATAAAAGTCATCTGCCGTCACCGTTCCCATGAAGGGCAGGTTCATGTGGGTATGCGGGTCTATGCCGCCCGGCATCACATACTGGCCGCCGGCGTCGATGACTTCAGTGGCATTGGCCGCCTGCAGGTTATTGCCGATGGCGACGATCTTGCCGCCTTCGCACAGGACGTCGGCGCTGAACTCGCGGTCTGCATTGACCACGGTGCCGCCACGAATCAGGATACTCATACTGCCTCCTTGCTGTCTTTTATAGCCGGCTGCGCTTACGACGCATTGGCAACTGCCGGTAAAGTCTCTTTCTTGCCGCTCATCATCACGCCGTACACAACGGCCGAAATGGCCATGCCGATGAACCACGCATACGTGTAAATGGTTTTGAACACCTCCGCAGTGCCGGGAAAAGACGCCGGGAAAGCGGCGCTCAGGAAACCCGGCATGTTCGGCGCCACACCCAGCACAAAGGCGATGATTGCCGCCATGTTCCAGCCATTGCCGTATGAATACTTGCCGTCTTCCTTATACAGCTGCTCCACATCCAGCTGTGTATGGCGGATGAAGTAATAGTCGATGATCAGGATGCCGGCGATGGGGCCCAGCAAGGCGGAATAGCCTATCAGCCAGGTAAAGATATAGCCTTGCGTGGACTCCAGTATCTTCCACGGCATCATCGCAATGGCAATAAAGGCAGTGATGTAGCCGCCGGTTTTATACGAGATCAGCTTGGGGCTCAGGGCGGAAAAATCGTAAGCCGGGCCCACCAGGTTGGCCGCCAGGTTCACGCTGACGGTATCGATCAGCAGGATCAGCAGCGCCACCAGGACCGCAATGCCGGTCATGCGGCTGGACAGGTCCACCGGATCCCAGATGGCCTTGCCGTACAGGACGACGGTTGCCGAAGTCACGATCACCGCCAGCATCGCCAGCAGACCCATGGGAACCGGCAGGCCTATGCTCTGGCCTAGCACCTGATCGCGCTGCGATTTGGCAAAACGGGTAAAGTCGGGGATATTCAATGCCAGCGTAGCCCAGAAACCGACCATCGCCGTCAGCGAAGGCCAGAACGTGGACCAGAACTGGCCGGCCTTCTTGCCGCCCTCGATAAATTGCGAGGGCTGGTCCAGGATGGGGCCGAAGCCGCCGGCCTTGTTATAGACCCAGCCCAGCAGCACGAAGCAGATGATAATTTTCAGCGGCGCGGTATAGGTTTCCAGCTTGCGGATGGAATCCATGCCGTGGAAGATGTACCAGAACTGTATCGCCCAGAATACCAGGAAGCAGACCAGCTGCGCGGCATTGATGCCAAGGCCGGCGATCTTGTCGCCTTCCAATGAATGCCCCATCAGCACGCCAAGCAGCGTGTAGATCATCGAGCCGCCGAACCAGGTCTGTATGCCATACCAGCCGCAGGCGACGATCGCGCGCATCAGCGCCGGCAGACGTGCGCCGGCGGTGCCGAACGAAGACCTTGCCAGCACCGCATAGGGAATGCCGTACTTGGTGCCGGCATGGCCGATCAGCAGCATCGGCAGCAGCACTATGGCGTTGGCGAGGAATACCGTGATCACCGCCTGCCAGGCCGACATGCCGCCTTCCACCAAGCTGGCTGCCAGCGTATACGCCGGTATGCACATGACCATGCCCACCCACAGCGATGCAAAATGGTACCAGCGCCAAGTCCGCTGGCTCTCGGTCGTCGGCGCCAGGTCTTCATTCCACAAGCCATTATTGCCGGATAGATCTTTGTTCACGGTTCGCATCTCCCTAGGTGGATTTTTAAAGCGTGCAGCAGCCCCTGATTTTTATGGACGCACAAGAACAACGGCGCCGGGCTGAAACAAATATACAGCACCGTTGCGCAGTTTGAAACTGCGGACAATGCTGCACGTCAGCATGCAAAGCCCATGCCACCATCTTGTTCCCGGCAAACACGGCGATCCCGTTTTCTTCCTTGCGAGCTCAGACAGCCACTGCCCTCGGGTTGCGCGGGTCCTGCGTCCAGTTCATATAGGGTTTATCGCCGGCTTGCGGCACCATCGTAATGCAATTTTCCACCGGACAAGTGATCTCGCACAGGTTGCAGCCTACGCACTCCTCCTTGATCACTTCGTATTTTCTGGCGCCGTTGTCAGCGATCAGCTGCGAGATCGACTGGTGAGAGGTATCTTCGCAAGCGATGTAGCAGCGGCCACATTGTATGCACTTGTCCTGGTCTATCTGCGCAATGACCTGGTAATTCATGTCCAGGTATTTCCAGTCCGTCGTATTGGCGACGGCCTTGCCGCGGAAATCTTCTATGGTCGCGTAGCCCTTCTCATCCATCCAGCGGGACAGCCCGTCTTTCATCTGCTCCACGATACGGAAGCCGTGCAGCATCGCTGCTGTGCACACCTGCACCGAGCCGGAGCCCAGCGCGATGAATTCCGCTGCATCACGCCAGTTGGAAATACCGCCTATGCCGGAAATGGGCAAGCCATAGGTAGCGGGATCGCGCGCGATCTCGGCAACCATGTTCAGCGCAATCGGCTTCACGGCCGAACCGCAATAACCGCCATGCGTGCTGCGCCCGCCAACAATGGGTCGCGCCACCATATTGTCGAGGTCCAGCGAGGTAATGGAGTTGATGGTGTTGATCAGCGACACCGCGTCGGCGCCACCGTTCAGTGCTGCCCGCGCTGGCAGGCGCACATCGGTGATATTCGGCGTCAGCTTGACGATCACCGGCAGCGAACAGTATTTCTTGCACCAGCGGGTGACCATTTCCACGTATTCCGGCACCTGGCCCACGGCAGCGCCCATGCCGCGCTCCGGCATGCCGTGCGGGCAGCCGAAATTGAGTTCTATCGCATCGGCGCAGGTGGCCTCCACCAGAGGCAGCACCTTGGCCCAGCTTTCTTCTTCGCACGGATACATCATGGAGACGATCATTGCGCGGTCTGGCCAGTCTTTCTTGACCTGGGTGATTTCGCGCAGGTTGATTTCCAGGCTGCGGTCGGTAATCAGCTCTATATTATTAAAGCCCAGCACTTCGCGGTTCTTGCCGTAGTGCGCTGAATAGCGCGACGATACATTGACCGGCGCCGGGTCTTCGCCCAGCGTTTTCCACACCACGCCGCCCCAGCCCGCCTCGAAGGCGCGCACGACGTTATAGGCCTTGTCGGTAGGCGGAGCGGAAGCTAGCCAGAAAGGATTGGGCGCCTTGATGCCGGCGAAATTAATGCTCAGATCGGCCATTATGCTGCCTCCTTGCTGACGGAATTCAATGAAGTCAAATGCTGGTGCATGGCAACAGCAGCCAGTTTGCCATGCTGTACTGCCTGCACGGTCAAGTCCTGGCCAGCCTGTACGCAATCGCCGCCGGCATAAATGCCCGGCACGCAGGTCTGGAAGTGTTCGTCCACCCGGATCTTGTCGCCGGCCAATGCGATCTCGCGGCCTACTTCGTCGCTGTCCAAATCGCCGTCCAGCGTCTGGCCTATGGCCTTGAAGATCGCATCGGCTGCCAGTTCAAATGTTTCTCCCGTGCCTTTCAGCTTGCCGTCCGCCATCTGCGTTTTTTCAAAGCGCATGCCGCGCACGCGGCCGGCCTCGTCCAGCAGCACCTGTTGCGGCTGCGCCCAAGTCCTGAGCCTGACCTGGTGCGCCTTGGCGATATCCTGTTCATGGCCGGTGGCAGACATGGCGTCGGCGCCGCGCCTGTATACAATAGACACCTCTTCCGCGCCCAGCCTTGCCATCTGCACCGCCATGTCGATGGCGGTATTGCCGGCGCCTATTACCAGGCAACGCGTGGCCAGCGGCAGGTTCGTCAGATCTTCCGCCTGGCGCAGCACCGAAATATAGTCCACCGCCGCCATCAGGCCGGGTGCGTCTTCTCCGGTCAGCCCCAGCTTGCGGCTGGCGCCCAGGCCCAGGCCGAGAAACACTGCATCGTAGTCCTGCGCCAGCTGCTTCAAGCTCAGGTTATCGCCCAGCGTTTGCTCGTGGCGCAGCTGTATGCCGCCTATCTGCAGCAGAAAATCGACTTCCTTCTGCGCATAATCGTCGGTGAGCTTGTACTTGGCGATGCCGTATTCGTTCAGGCCGCCCGGCTTGGGCAGGGACTCAAAAATGATCACTTCATTGCCCAGCATTGCCAGCCGGTGCGCGCAGACAAGGCCGGCAGGTCCGGCACCGACAACGGCGATGGTGCGCCCTGTGGCTGCTGCCCGCTGGAAAGGGTGCTGCTGAAAATGCATATGGTCTATGGCGTGCCTTTGCAGCAGGCCTATCTTGACTGGTTGCGCTTCAGCATCGTGGTTGCGCACGCAGGCCTGCTCGCACAAGATTTCGGTAGGACATACGCGCGAGCAGCTGCCGCCGAGGATATTTTCACGCAAGATGACCTGGGCAGCGCCGTTGATATTGCCCTGGGCAATATTGCCGATGAAGTTGGCGACGTCGATGTCCGAAGGGCAGACGCGGGTGCAAGGCGCATCGTAGCAATACAGGCAGCGCTGGCTTTCTATCAGCGCCTGCCGCAGGGTCAGCGGCGGCGCCAGGTCGGTGAACTGTGCAGCCAATGCATCATTGGTGGACCCGGCCCTGGCCAGGTATTGGAGAGACTCGATCATGGTGATATTCCTGGCTAGTGAATGGCATTCGTACTCATCGCTACCGAAATGAACTGCTGAAACCTGACTCTACGCTGCTATGTGCTGCCACGTGGTGCTATGGATCGCTATGTATTGCCATAGCGCTTGTCTTCAGCGCACCTTACAACAAGCAAATCCTGTACCAACTTTTACCAAGTGGTAAAAACTAATATTGCACCAAACGATGGCACAATGGGTAAAAATCCCGTTGCCGCTCGCCAGAATGTGGCGCTTTTGCCGCACCAGATTGCTCCTCGTCACCTATCCGTTGGCGCGACAACAGAGGCCAGGGGGGATTTTTTATTGGCTGCCTCCCTGTCCAGCGAGTTTGGCTTTACTATTGCCTACGCTGGCATCGTGGGAGCTTTTGACTGCGAGTCTGCATCTGCTACGCCACGCAAACATCCGGCGCCAAATACAAAAATGAGCACCAATGAGCTTATCCGAACAGAATAAACCGACACGCGCACCGGCAGCCGCCGGCACCCGCCGCATGCTGAACCGCGACAAGCTGGAGGCGGACATCCTGGAGCAGGCAGTGAGGCTGTTTGCCGAATGCGGCTATGAAGGCAGCTCGGTCGCGGCCATTGCCGAGCAGGCTGGCCTGTCCAAGCAAAACCTGCTGTATTACTTTCCGACCAAGCAGGCGCTATACAACAGGGTGCTGGACGACGTGCTGGATCAATGGCTGGAGCGTATGGACCTGCTGGCCGACGACAGTAAAGAGCCGCAGGAAGTCTTGCACAGTTATATACAGGCCAAGCTGCGCTTTTCCCGTGAGCAACCATGGGGTTCGCGCTTGTATGCGATGGAAGTGATAGGCGGCGCGCCGATGTACGGCCAGGAAATCAAAAAAAAGCTGGTTCCTTTGCTGCGCAAGGACATCGCCGTGTTCGAAAAATGGATAAGCGAAGGGAAGATTGCCCCGGTCAACGCCACCCATCTGTTGTTCACGATCTGGGCGATGACGCAGTCCTATGCCGACTTCTCCACACAGATGTGTCTGGTGCTGAACCGCAAGCAGCTGACACGCACCGATTTTGCCGACGCTGAAAAACTGATCACCGACATGGTGCTGGCAGCGATCAGCATCACTCCCTCGCCGGTTCCGCAGGGCTGAGCGGCCAGGGCCCTGGCGGGCTGAAAGCGGCGGATATTCGCCGCCAAATACGCTGGTGGTGCGGCTTTCACGCAAAAGATTGCGCCTGCGGCGGATTTACATTTCAAAAACTTTGGTTTACCTGATTTCCTGAGTCATAATCTTGTCGAGAAAGGCAGGATATTTATGGCAACAATGAAGCAGGTGGCTGAGAAAGCGAGAGTGTCCACCACGACGGTGTCGCACGTGATCAACAATACGCGGGTCGTCAGCAGCGATGTCCGCGAACGCGTGCTGACCGTCATCCAGGAGTTGCGCTATATCCCCAGCGCGGTGGCGCGCAGCCTGAAGAACGACCGTACCCACACAATAGGGATGATGATCCCGAACAATTCCAACCCTTATTTTGCCGAACTGATCCAGGGCATAGAGGACGAATCCTTCAAGCTGGGCTACAACATCATCCTGTGCAATTCCTATGACGACCCGAAGAAGCAGGTCGCCTACATCCGTGTGCTGATGGAAAAAAGGATAGACGGCCTGATCCTGGTGTCATCCGGCTCGGACGACGAATTAAGCCAGCTGCTGGACGACGAAAGCATACCGAAGGTACTGGTGGATCGCGAGCTGACCGGTGTAGCGGCCGACTTCATCGAGGCCAATCACGAGCAGGGAGGCTACCTCGCCACCAGCTATCTGCTGGGGCTGGGCCATAGGAAGATTGCCTGCGTCTCCGGTCCACGCGCGCTGCTACCCAGTCGTGACCGCGTCAGCGGCTATATGAAAGCGCTGGCGGAAACCGGCGTGGCCTTCCGCGAAGACTGGCTGCTACATAGCGACTTTACCAGCCAGGGCGGCTTTGCCGCCTTCCAGCAACTGCTGGCGCTGGCAGACCCGCCGACCGCGATTTTTGCCAGCAACGACCTGATGGCGATAGGCGGCATCTGCGCCGCCACGCAGGCCGGCATACGGATACCGGAAGAATTATCGGTGATAGGCTATGACGATATCGCACTGGCCTCGTTCAGTAACCCGCCGCTGACGACGGTGGTGCAGCCTAAATACGACATCGGCGTGCTGACGGCACGGGTGCTGGTGGACAGGATCAATAATGCCGAGCTGCCGTTCCGCCGCGAACTGCTGGCCACGAGCCTGACGGCGCGCCAGTCTACCGCACCTCTGAAGCCGCGCTAGAGCCGGGCAGGCAGCCGGCATTTACATCATCAGGATGGCGGGAAGCATCTCGTTCAGGATGCGGTTCAGCACCTGCAGCAGGATCAGCGCGACCAGAGGTGAAAAATCCAGTCCGCCCAGCGGCGGCAGCAGCCTGCGCAAAGGCGACAGCAGCGGCTCGTTCAATGCACGGATAAACGGCGCGAACGGCGCATGCGGATTCACCCAGCTGAACACCGCCTCAATCACCAGCAGGGCCATCAAGCCATACAGTATCCATTGCACCAGCCTGAATACGGCGAGCAGGGCAAGGCTATAAAAAGAAAACTGCGGGCTTAACCAGATATTGATCACGATGGAAAGCAGAGCAACCAGGAAAGCGGCGATCAGGCTGGCCCAGTCGTAGCCGGCAAACCCGGGAATCAGCCTGCGGATAGGATGCACCAGCCAGTCGGTCAGCTGATAGATGGACTGCGCCAGGCCCATGGGCGGACGCACCCGCTGTACCTGCATCCAGAACCTGAGCAGCAGGAAGCCTGCAAACAACCCGGCAATGGTATCAACGACAAAGGTAAAAATTCCGTACAGCACAGCTTGCTCCTAAAAAAAACCCACTGGGTGATAAACATCACACAGTGGGTATTGTGCCTGAATAAGATCAGGCCTCCAAGCATGCTAAATTATGCTGGACGGGCACCTGTCGGGAAAGGCCATGCTGCTGTTGGGCTTACCACGGTTTTTGCGTCAGGTGTTGCTGGCTTGGCTGCTGCAACTGCAGCTGGTTTCGCCGCTGGCTTGGCCGCTGCTTTTTTAGCTGCTGGCTTGGCCGCTGGCTTAGCTGCAGGTTTTGCTGCTGCTTTAGCCGCTGGCTTGGCTGCTGCTTTTGCTGCTGGTTTGGCCGCAGGTTTAGCTGCTGCTTTTTTAGCTGCTGGCTTGGCCGCTGCTTTCGCTGCTGGTTTAGCTACTGCTTTTTTAGCTGCTGGCTTGGCCGCTGCTTTTGCTGCTGGTTTAGCTACTGCTTTTTTAGCTGCTGGCTTGGCCGCTGCTTTTTTAGCTGCAGGTTTAGCTGCCGCTTTTTTAGCTGCTGGCTTAGCTGCTGCTTTTTTAGCTGCTGGCTTGGCTGCAGGTTTAGCTGCCGCTTTTTTAGCTACTGGCTTAGCTGCTGCTTTTTTAGCTGCTGGCTTGGCTGCAGGTTTAGCCGCCGCTTTTTTAGCTACTGGCTTAGCCGCTGCTTTTTTAGCTGCTGGCTTGGCTGCAGGTTTAGCTGCCGCTTTTTTGGCTACTGGCTTGGCTGCTGCTTTCGCTGCTGGCTTTGCTGCCGCTTTTTTAGCTACTGGCTTGGCTGCTGCTTTCGCTGCTGGCTTTGCTACCGCTTTTTTAGCTGCTGGCTTGGCTGCTGCTTTCGCTGCTGGCTTTGCTGCCGCTTTTTTGGCTGCTGGCTTGGCTGCAGGTTTCGCTGCTGCTTTTTTAGCTACCGGCTTTGCTGCTGCCTTTTTCGCTGCAGGCTTCTTCGCCGCAGTTTTCTTTGCTTCTGGTGGGGTTGGTGCTGTTGCCATTTTGTTTCTCCTTCAAAAGATGGAAAAAATCAATTAAAAAATTAAAATCCGATCAGTAAACGAACGAGCGGATTATTCATCGGCACAAACAGAATGTTGTTTGCGCTAATGAATTCGGCACCAGCTGAACTGCTGCATCCCCTCTATTGATGCAGCGCTTCAGCCATATTGGCTCATTTCCATCCGTTAAATGCAAGGCTACTGCATCAAGGGTTAAAGCTTTAACAGACGGCTATTCAATCAGCCAAAAAAAACGCCTGCACATCGGTGCGGGCGTCGGTATTCTGTGCAGCAAGAGGATTTTGCAACGCCAAAACCGCAACACCCGGCTTTGCCAGGTATTGCGGCGAATTCAGAGCAGCGCTATTCGGTCTAGGACTGTCCATTCAGTTTGGTGAGGCCTCTCGCGTTTGGAGCCCGAAGTATTCGGTCAGGCCCGAAGGTGTGCAAAGGGAGGGCAAACTTGAGTGTCGATCTGAACTTTGGATATCGGCCAAAATTATTCCCAGTTCAGTGCTCCACCAGTTTGATACTCGATCACACGTGTTTCAAAAAAGTTGCGCTCTTTTTTCAGGTCTATCATTTCGCTCATCCACGGGAACGGATTTTCTTCCTGCGGGAATAATGCGTCAAGACCGATTTGCTGTGCGCGGCGATTTGCAATGAATCTCAAATATCCTTTGAACATCGGCGCATTCAAGCCAAGCACTCCACGCGGCATTGTATCCTCTGCGTAACGATATTCCAACTCTACTGCACGTAAAAACAACGATTTAATTTCGTCGCGAAATTCGGCGGTCCACAAATGCGGATTTTCCATCTTGATTGTGTTGATCAGATCGATCCCGAAATTGCAATGCATCGACTCATCACGCAAGATGTACTGGTACTGTTCTGCCGCGCCCATCATTTTATTTTGACGGCCGAGCGCGAGGATTTGCGTGAAGCCGACATAGAAGAACAGGCCCTCCATCAGACAGGCGAAAACGATCAGAGACTTAAGCAGCGTCTGGTCCGCTTCGGTAGTACCGGTCTTGAACTGAGGGTCGGTCAGCACGTCGATGAACGGGATCAGGAACTGATCTTTGTCGCGAATCGACGCCACTTCGTTGTAGGCGTTGAAGATCTCCGCCTCGTCCAGGCCCAGCGATTCGACAATGTACTGATAGGCGTGCGTATGGATCGCTTCTTCAAACGCCTGGCGCAGCAAATACTGGCGGCATTCCGGTGCGGTGATGTGGCGATAGGTGCCCAGCACGATATTATTGGCGGCCAGTGAATCGGCGGTGACAAAGAAACCGAGGTTGCGTTTGACCAGGCGGCGTTCGTCTTCGGTCAGCCCGTTCGGGTTCTTCCACAGCTCGATGTCGCGCTGCATGTTGATCTCTTGCGGCATCCAGTGGTTGGCGCAGCCGGCCAGATACTTGTCCCACGCCCATTTATATTTGAACGGCACCAGCTGGTTGACATCGGTCTTGCCGTTGATGATACGTTTGTCGGCGGCGTTGACGCGGCGGGCCAGTTCTTCTGGCGCGGCGGCAACCTGCTTGACGACCAGCGACGGGTTCAGCGCCACATCCTGCGTCTGCAAACGTGCCTGGTAAGCCGTGTCCGGCTGGCTTGCGGGCCGCTGTGGTGCTGCCGGCGCTACTTCATCATCCCAAGAAAGCATCTTTTATTCCTCTTCATTGCCGGCCGGACTGCTGTATTCCCGCATTCCGGCCTTGCATTTGTATCTGCCTTGAAACAACCGGCAATGCATCTGCCGGCCGCTCCTGCTTTTATTGCTGCGGCGCCCGTCTCTGCAACAAGGCACCGCTGATTCACTTACAGCCGCTGCTTACTGGCAGGCTTCGCACTCTTCAAAGCCGGCATCGCCTGGGCGCAGCACGCATGCCGGACCGTCGAGCTCTTGTTCCGGCGCTGCTGCCAGTGTGCTGGCCATCATGCCGCCACTGCCGCCATCGACTGCCACCGCATTCAGAGCACCGGTCTTGCTGGTCGATTTCTCTGTATGTGTTGCGCCTATGGTACGCAGGTAGTAGGTGGTTTTCAGGCCACGCAGCCATGCCAGCTTATAGGTTTCGTCCAGTTTCTTGCCGGACGCGCCTGCCATATAGATATTCAGCGATTGCGCCTGATCGATCCATTTCTGACGGCGGGAAGCTGCTTCCACCAGCCATGATGGGCTGATTTCAAACGCCGTTGCATACAGTTCGCGCAGATCTTCGGGGATGCGGTCGATTTTTGCCAGGCTGCCGTCAAAATACTTCAGGTCGGCAATCATGACTTCATCCCACAAGCCGCGCTCTTTCAGATCACGCACCAGGTGTTCATTGATTTCTGTAAACTCGCCGGACAGGTTCGACTTTACATACAGGTTCTGGTAAGTCGGTTCGATACAGGCAGCAACACCGATAATGTTGGAAATCGTTGCCGTAGGCGCAATCGCCACGCAGTTCGAATTACGCATGCCGTACTGTTTGATGCGGTCGCGCACCAGTGTCCAGTCCATGCTTTCCGACATATCCGCTTCCAGATAGCCGCCGCGTTCTTCGGCCAGCAGCTTCATCGAATCCTGCGGCAGGATGCCTCTGTCCCACAAGGAACCGCGGTATGAGCTGTAACGGCCACGCTCTTCCGCCAGTTCGGTCGATGCCAGATAAGCGTAATAGCAGACCGCTTCCATCGATGTATCGGCAAACTGCACTGCTTCGTTGGAAGCATACGGCACGCGCATCATATGCAGGCAATCCTGGAAACCCATGATGCCGAGGCCGACCGGACGGTGGCGCAAGTTGGAATCGCGTGCCTTCTTCACTGCATAATAGTTGATGTCGATCACGTTATCCAGCATGCGCATCGCTGTGCTTACAGTTTTTTTCAATTTAACGTGATCCAGCTTGCCGTCTTTCATGTGCGCCGGCATGTTGACCGAGCCCAGATTGCAGACTGCGATCTCGCTGTCGTTGGTGTTCAGTGTGATTTCCGTGCACAGGTTGGACGAATGCACGACACCGACGTGCTGCTGCGGCGAACGGATATTGCAAGGATCCTTGAATGTGATCCATGGGTGACCGGTTTCAAACAGCATCGACAGCATCTTGCGCCACAGGTCCAGCGCAGCGACTTTCTTCGCCAGTTTCAGCTCGCCGCTGGCGGCCTTCGCTTCGTAGCCGGTATAGGCCAACTCAAACGCCTTGCCGTATTTATCATGCAGGTCAGGCACATCGGATGGGGAGAACAGGGTCCAGTCGCCTTTTTCCATCACGCGTTTCATGAACAGGTCGGGAATCCAGTTGGAGGTGTTCATGTCGTGCGTGCGGCGACGGTCATCGCCGGTGTTTTTACGCAGGTCCAGGAATTCCTCGATGTCCATGTGCCAGGTTTCCAGGTAGGCGCAGACCGCACCCTTGCGTTTACCGCCCTGGTTGACGGCCACAGCAGTGTCGTTGACCACTTTCAGGAACGGTACAACGCCTTGCGATTTACCATTGGTCCCTTTGATATGGGCACCCAGCGAGCGCACCGGAGTCCAGTCATTGCCCAGGCCGCCGGCATATTTGGCCAGCAAGGCGTTTTCCTTGATTGCTTCGTAGATACCATCCAGATCGTCGGCGACCGTGGTCAGGTAGCAGGAAGACAGCTGGGAACGCAGCGTGCCGGAGTTGAACAGGGTCGGGGTGGAGCTCATGAAGTCGAATGACGACAACAGGTTGTAGAACTCGATCGCGCGGGCTTCGCGGTTGATTTCGTTCAGCGACAGACCCATCGCTACGCGCATATAGAAAGCCTGGGGCATTTCTATGCGGGTATCGCGGACGTGCAGGAAGTAACGGTCGTACAAAGTTTGCAGGCCGATGTAGCCGAACTGCAAGTCGCGGTCGGCAACCAGCGCATCCGCCAGTTTTTTCAGGTCGAACTGGGCCAGCTTGGAATCCAGCAGCTCGGCTTCTATACCCTTCTTGATGAATTTAGGGAAATAGTCGATGTACTCGGCGGCGGCGTCCTGCTGTGCGACTTCCTTGCCGAACACTTCCTTGCGAACTGTATGCAACAGCAGGCGGGCGGTGACCTGACTATAGGCCGGTTCTTTTTCCATCAGTGCACGCGCTGCCAGGATGGCCGATTTGTACAATTCTTCGACAGGCACGCCGTCGTACAGGTTTTTCAATGTCTCTGCCAGGATCGCTTCGGCATCTGCCAGGTTTTCCAGTCCTACGCAGGCGGCACTGATCAGCGCGCGCACCTGGGCCACGTCCAGCGGCTGGCGCTGGCCGTCAACGATCATATACAAAGGGGATGCCGCAGTGTCCGTTGCGGCAGGGGCGACCTGCGAACGGCGCTCTTCCATGCGCTTGGCGCGGTACAGCACATAGGCGCGGGCAACGTCATGCTCGCCGGAACGCATCAGTGCCAGTTCCACCTGGTCCTGCACATCTTCAATATGGAAAGTGCCGCCGGTAGGCTGGCGGCGCACCAGCGCCGACACGACATTGGAAGACAATTGTTCCACCAGCTCGCGCACGCGCGCCGACGCTGCACCCTGGCCGCCATTCACCGCCAGGAAAGCCTTGGTCACGGCGATAGAAATCTTGGACGGTTCGAAACCGACCACGGCGCCGTTACGGCGAATGATGCGGTATTCGCTGTAACCGGAACCTTGCGCGGCGGCGCTATTTGCATTGTGCGCGGCTTGCGATGCTACCGATGCCAGGTCAGGTGTCGAAGGGGTGGATATTTCAATTGAAGAGTGCATTTCGCCTCCAGGGTCAGCATTATTAAGTACGAGTCGGCAGCGCCACGCAGCAGTACTACAAGCTAGTTGCGGGCATTGTCGGATTAATCAATATAAACAAGGTGTTGCGGTGTATTGCAAAGCCGGATCGCTTCTTTTCCGGTCGTTTTTCAGCATAAACAGCGTCATTTTTTACTTCAGACCGAAAACAAAAGCAAGGTAGGGAAACAAATAAAAACCACTAGATATAGTGTACAAGCCTTGATTTGCACTAATTCTAGTGCCGCTATGCGGGCAATGCAACCGCTTTCTTTGCTAAAAAGAGAATTATTTAATCGATATAAAAGTCGTTGCGCCGATTGACTTTTTCAAACGTCGAATACAAAGGTCGGTATCGCGTGAGTGAGTGCTAACCTTGACGCTGTTGCGAAATTTTCCTGTACCTGCCGGCGGTAAAATTTCCAGTCGAAATGGGGGCCGGGATCGGTCTTGCGGCCGGGTGCGATATGCGAATGCCCGGTGACATGCGTCAGCGGATACGCTGTTATTAAGGCGGCACTGAGATCGGCCAGCATGCGGTATTGGCTGGCTTCGAACGGCAGCGCGTCGCTGCCTTCCAGTTCTATGCCGATGGAAAAATCATTACAGCCGCTGCGACCGCCAAACGACGAGGCGCCGGCATGCCAGGCACGCCTGGCGGCGGAAACAAACTGCAGCAGGCTGCCATCGCGCCGGATCAGGAAGTGGGATGACACCTGCACGCCGCGCAGCGATTCAAAGCTGGGGTCGGCAGCGGAATCCAGCCGGTTCAGGAACAGCTCACTAATATAAGGACCGCCGAAGCGGCCGGCAGGCAGGCTGATGTTGTGAATCACCAACAGCGAAATGGCCGTGCCGTCCGGCCGTTCGTTCGCATTCGGAGATTCCAGCCGGTCGGCGCCGCTGCACCAGCCGTCTTCGCCGATCAGCAGGCCGGAACCTGCAACGGATGCGCTCATGGGCGGGGATCTCCTTATTCCTCGTCGCCGATCTTCAGCTTCTGTATCTGATAGCGTAGCTGGCGGAAACTCACGCCCAGCAGCTCGGCCGCCTGCGTGCGATTATTGCGTGTCCTGGCCAGTGCCCGCCGTATGACCTCCCGCTCTATCCTCTCCAGGTAGTCGGGCAGGCTGCAGGGCAAATCGGGCGCGGCAAATATGTCATCGCCTCTAGGCTCCTGTACCGGCTGGCTTGCCGGTTCTCCAGCCCCGCCTTCAGCAATAGTAGCGGCCGAAGATACCGATACAGGCAGGACTTCAGCCCCGGTAGGGGCTTCACTCGCGCTGCGGTCGCTTTTGCCATTCCGTCCGTTGCGCAGCGCCAGGTCTTCCTGCTCTATATGGCCGTTGTCGGCAAAGGCGACCGCCCTCTCCAGGATATTTTCCAGCTCGCGCACATTGCCGGGAAATTCATATTCCTTCAGTGCCTGCAGCGCGTCCGCAGACAGGCTGATGGCCTCGCCAGGGGGGCTAAGCCGCTGCAGGATTGCGGCAGACAGTTCAGCGATGTCTTCCAGCCTCTCGCGCAGCGGCGGCAAGCCCAGCTCGATCACATTCAGCCGGTAATAAAGATCTTGCCGGAACTTGCCTGCCGTCACGCAGTCTGCCAGGTTCTGGTGGGTGGCGCTGATGATCCTGACGTCCACCGGCTCTTCCACGGTAGCCCCCACCTTGCGCACGCGGCGCTCCTGAATCGCGCGCAGCAGCTTGACCTGCATCGCCAGCGGCAGGTCGGCCACCTCGTCCAGCATCAGCGTACCGCCGCCGGCGGCCTGGAAAAAGCCCTCCCTGTCATCCTGGGCGCCGGTGAACGCGCCTTTACGATAGCCGAAAAATTCCGCCTCCATCAGCGTCTCGGGGATGGCGCCGCAGTTGACGGCAATAAACGGTTTGCCCGCGCGCGCGCTATGGGTATGGATTTCGCGCGCGGCCAGTTCCTTGCCGCTACCCGATTCGCCGGTAATGATCACCGGCGCCATACTGCGAGCGAGACGGCTGATCTGGCCCCGCACACCCTGCATGCCGGCCGACTTTCCTATCAGCACGGAGACTACCGGCGTGCCGCCCTCACCGTCCCCTATCCCCACGCTGGCGGGACCGGACTGCGCATTATCCGGGTAAGCCGGAGCTTCATTCATCTGCAATGCGGACCGGACCAGTTTGCGCAGCTGGTCCAGTGCCACCGGCTTGGATACGTAGTCGAAAGCACCGGCCTTCAACGCCACCACTGCATTGTCTGCGCTGCCGAAGGCGGTGATCACCGCAATCGGCGTCGTCTTGTAATGCGCGCCGACTTCAAACACGAGCTCCATGCCGGAACCGTCCGGCAGCCGCATGTCGGTCAGCACCAGCGCATAGCTGGCCTTAGCCAGGCAGGCCCGCGCTGCCGCCAGCGACTCGGCACTGTCCACGTCCAGGCCCATCTTAATCAGTGTAATTTCCAGCAGCTCGCGCAAGTGCGCCTCATCGTCAACGACGAGGATGCGCGGCACACTCTGGATTTCTTTGGCGCTCATGGCTTGTCCACGGAAAAATTGATGACAAAACGGCCTGCCAGCGACTGTGGCGCGGTATGCGGCGCCTGGGTCTCTTCCAGCCGGTATTCATAATCCAGCAAAGCATGATTATTCAGGCAAAGTTCGCGCGCCATATACAATCCCAATCCGGTTCCCTTGCTGGAGGTGGTATAAAAAGGCTCGAATAAATGGGAGCGCACCTCAGGACTGATGCCTGGGCCATCGTCCTGAATATGCAGTTCCTGCCTGTCCGGCTGCCCCGCATAGGCCCATATCCGGATGCTGGCCGGCTTGCCGCTGGCATAGCGTATCGCATTGGACAAGAGGTTGATCACAATTTCACGCAGGTGCATGGGGTCGAACTGTACCTTGAAATTGACGCTGTGATCGACATAGATCAGGCTGGACGCCAGTCCGCGGGTTTCATTCAGGTCCAGCACTATCTCCTGGATAACCGGTATCAGCAGGAAGGGCTCCAGGTCCGTCTGCGCCTTGCGCGACAATTTGAGGATGTCCTCGATCAGCTGGTTCAGCCGCAGCACATTGTCATCGACGATCTTCAGCAGGCGGCGGGCCTGGGTATCGTGCGGAATATCCTCACCCAACAGCGATGCAGCATACGAAATGGACGACAGCGGATTTCTTACCTCATGCGCAATACTCGCTGTCAGGCGCCCCATCGATGCCAGCTTGAGCTGCTGTGCCTGATTCTCGATTTCGGACACATCTTGAATGAAAATGATGGTGTAATCGCCGCGGTCCTGGTCGATGACGGCAATGTCGCTGCTGTCCACCGCGACAAACCTGAGCTTCAGGTGGGCAACGAACTCGCGCCGGCTATCGGCACCGGCGTCGTCGTTGCGGCTGTCGTCCAGCAGCCGCACGGCGACCAGCGCAGTGTCGGGATCGGCTGGTTCGGCCCTCGGAGCCGATTTTTGCTGCCAGGCGACCAGCGCCTCCGAAATCGGTCTCAGGCTTGCAAAATCCTGCAGCCGGGAATGGATTTCATTGCTGCCTAGCAGGCCGCCCAGCATGCGCCCGGCAGCAGGATTGATCTCAAACAAGCGCCCCCCCTGGTCCACGACCAGCAAGCCATCGCCCATGTCGGCAATCACCAGCCGGTTGATAGCCTGCTGGGTGGCCAGCTCCTTGCCACGCCGCGCCGCCAGTTCTTCCTGCCAGATCAGCTTGCGCGCCAGCCGGTTGAGCACATATACAACGGCAAAAAACGCGGCGCCATACAAGCCCGCCTGGGAAATCGGGATGCCGTCATCCAGCTGCAATGCCTGGTATCCGCTTTCCAGCAGCAGGAACAATGCCACGATCGATGTGAAAAACAGTGCCCATACCAGCGGCGCCAGCACGCCTGCTCCGGCCAGCGGGAACAGGTACAGGATAGCCAGCCCATTCTTGGCGCCGCTGGTGCCCACATACAGGATGGAAATAATCGTGATATCGACCGCGGTCTGCGCGGCCAGCTGCAGCATGAAGCGCCGCGGCCAGTATATTTTCAGCAAGACAAAACCGACCGTCAGCATCAGATAGACCATGCAGGTCTGCCGGAACAGCATTTGCGCCGGTGACCAGAACTGCCCGCTCTTCAGGCTGAGATAGCCTAGCAGCACTATCGCCACTACGACCCGCGACACGTTCAGCGTTTGCAGTGAACGCCCAAAGGTATTGTAGTTAGGCCGGAAGGTAGGCGCGGCGGGCATCGGTATCAGCGGGCACCTGCCTGCTCTGCATGCTCTGTGCTGCAATAGACCTGTTGCCCCTTGTATACCGCCTCGGATGCAGGAATATAGACCTGGCATGCTGCACAGCACACCATGGCCTCTGCATCGCGGGCAGGCTTGCCGGCTGATGGCGGAGGCGCCTGCTGTTCACGCGCGGGGGAAGCGACGGTTTGCACTTTCTTTTTCAGCGCCAGGATCACGACGACAAACAGCGCCAGCCAGAACAGGATTCTCATGCCAGACTCCTGTGCAGCAGCACTTCCAGCACAAAACGGCTGCCGACATACGCCAGCAGCAGCGTCAGGAAACCGGTCAGCGTGAAGTTCAGCACGGTCTTGCCGCGCCATCCGCGCCACTTGCGGCCCGCCAACAAAATGCCGAACAGCAGCCAGGACAGCAACGACAGGATGGTCTTATGGTCCCATTTGAACGCCACCCCCAGCACCTGCTCGGAAAAAATCACGCCGGACAGCACCGTCAGGCTCAGCAGCAGGAAGCCTATCAGCACCAGCCGGAACAGGATTTTTTCCATCGTCAGCAAGGCGGGGAGCCGCTCCACAGCGGTAGCCAGACGGGCACTCAGCCACTTTGCGGGCTTATTGCGGCGGCGCATGTGCAGGTGCGCATCCTGCAAAGTCATGACAACGGCGTGGAAGGCGGCAATGGTCAGTGTGCTGTAGGCCAGCAGTGCAATTGCGATATGCCATGGAAACATGACAGTCTGGCCGGCCAGCGTAATCACGCTGCCGGGGAAAAATACCGGCAGGATCGCCATCAGCGCCGCGCTGGGCAGCAATAGCACACGCAAGCCATCTAGTGAAAAATTACGGCTTTCCAGCCAGTACACCAGCACCGATATCCACAGCGCCGACGACAGCATGACCGCAAACCCTACCCTGACAGCATCGGGAGAAAAGGTGGTTTGCCAGAGCGCAAAGCCGTGCACCAGCCAGCCAGCCGCAGTAACCAGCGATACAGACAGCCGTTTTTGCGCGGGAATGAACACGCAGCCGATATACAGGGCGGCCGCCAGGAATGATAGATAGTTTTGCATGGCACAAGTTTACACTATGTCAGCGTTGAAATTCCATTCCACGCTGATTCGGTGCCGCGGCAGCTTCCGGGGTTCTTTCATAAAAGCCTCCCGCCGCTTGCCTAATCGGCATTGCGCGCTTCCAGCAGCCTGTATTTCTTGAGCTTGTCGTACAGGGTTTTCTTTGGTATTCCCAGGCTTTCGGCAGTGGCGGCAACATTGCCGCCATGGGCTTTCAGCGCGGCGGCGATCAGGCCGGCCTCGTAGGCATCCATTTTTTTCGGCAAGGTGTCGCCATCCTGCGCGGCGCCGGCAATGCCCGACTGCAATGCCCCTGGCTCGTCATCGAGCACACCCAGCACCAGCTTGTCTGCAAAATTGCGCAATTCACGCACGTTGCCGGGCCAGTCGCGCTGCCTCCACATCTCCAGCCGGGCGACGTCCCAGCCGGGTACGGATTTCCGATAGCGCAGTGCGGCTTTTTGCACGAAATGGGCGAGCAGCAGTGGAATATCCTGGCGCCGCTCGTTCAGCCGCGGCAGGGCCAGGCTGACTACGCTCAGCCGGTAATACAAATCCTCGCGGAATCTACCCTCCGCGCTCAAGGCCAGCAAATCCATTTTGCTGGCGGCAATCACGCGGCAATCTAGGTCAATCAGCGTATTGCCGCCCAGCCTTTCCAGCCTGCGCTCCTGCAATACCCGCAACAGCTTTACCTGCAGCGCCAGCGGCATGCTTTCTATTTCATCCAGGAAAATGGTGCCCCCATGCGCATATTCCAGCTTGCCGATGCGGCGCTTCTGGGCGCTGGTGAAGGCACCTGCCTCATGGCCGAAAATCTCGCTTTCAAACATGGATTCGGGCAGGGCCCCGCAATTGATGGCGACAAACTCGCCCTTGCGGCCCGAACTGGCGTGCAGCAGCCTGGCGACAACCTCCTTGCCGGTGCCGGTAGCGCCGTTGATCAGTACGTCGGCCTGCGTGGGTCCGATATTCTGGATAAACTTGCGCACTTTTTCTATCGGCGCCGACTGGCCTATCAGGTCCGGCGTATCGGGATGCGCCGCCAGGGTCTGCTTCAGCACACGGTTTTCCAGTACCAGCCGGCGCTTTTCCTGCGCCCGCAGTGCCGTCTCCTGCAAGCGCTCGGCCGCGTACGGCTTCTCTATAAAGTCATAGGCGCCGGTACGCATGACATTGACCGCCATGCTGATGTCGCCGTGGCCGGTAATGACGATCACCGGCAAATCGGCATCGGCCGCCATGACCTGCGCCAGCACATCCAGCCCTGACATGCCCGGCAGGCGCACGTCGGTAACAACGATGCCGGCGAAACCGGCGTTCAGGTAGTGCTGCGCCTGCTCGGCGCTGGCGCAGGCATGTACACTGAAACCTGCCAGCTCCAGCGTCTGCGCCGTCGCCAAGCGTACGGCCTGTTCATCTTCTATTAGTATGGCTTCCATTGCGGCGTCCATTGCGACATCCTTATCCTGCTTCTTGTTTTGTATCAACGCGTTCTGCCTCACCGGCAGGTATTTCTATGACAAACTCGGCGCCGCCTCCGGCAGTGTTCCTTGCTCGCAGCACGCCATTCATCGCCTGAATGATGGAAGATGAAATGGCCAGTCCCAGACCCAGGCCCTTGCCGGAGGGCTTGGTAGTAAAGAAAGGTTCAAATAGGTGCTGCACGGCCTCGTCCTGCAAGCCGGGCCCGGTATCCAGTATACGTATACTGGCCCACCGGCCTTCCACGCTCAGGTGGACGGTCACCTTTCGGATCTCTGCGCTTTCCACCGCATCAATGGCGTTGCGCAGCAGGTTCAGCAGCACTTGCTCCAGCCGGACCGGATCGCCCTGCACGTACAGAGATTCGTCCAGTTGCAATTCAAGCTGCACTGCCTGCCGCTCAAATTCGCCATGCAGCAAGCGCGCCGCCGCGTGGATGGCGGTGGCCACATTCATTGCCGACACCGCTTGCGGGCTTTTGCGCGCAAATCCTTTTAACTGGCCGACAATCTGGCCCATGCGCGCGCTGGCATGGCTGATGTGGCTGAGATTTTCCGTCGCCTGCGCGACCTTCCCCTGCGACAGGAAGGTGCCGGCATTATCGGCAAAGGCCCGGATCGCGGTCAGCGGCTGGTTCAGCTCATGCGTTATGCCGGCCGCCATCTGGCCCAGCATCGCCAGCTTGCCGGCCTGCACCAGCTCGTTCTGCGTTGAGCGCAGTAGCAGTTCCGTTTCTTTCAGTTTGGCGTATTTATGCTCCAGTTGCTGATTGGCGGACGTCAGCTGGTCGGTGCGCTCCGCTATCTTGTAATCCAGGTCCTGCGCCGCCTGCTTCAATGCCCTCTGCGCCGCGATGCCCTCTTCCAAGCGCCGCCGGCGCTGGTCGTAAGCCCCGAGGAAAGCGGCCAGCACGATCAGCACCAGGATACAAAGCACGGAGGCCTGCATACCGGCGCGAATTGCCTTGGCTTCCACCGGAAACAGCATCAGTTGCCAGCCCAGCCTCCCGATCGGACGTGCGACGTATTCGCCGAAACCCTCGCGCTGCGGCTTGGGCAGGTCCAGGATGGGCATGATGCGGCTACCGGCATATTGCAGCGTATCGGCAATATCCTGCTGCACCGCTGCATCCAGCGCGTGCAGGCTGTGGTATTGCCAGGCTTCGCGGTTGCTGAGAAAAACAACGCCCTGGCTATCCGTCAGTGCAATGGCCTCCTCACTGCTGCGCCATGCCTGCTCGAATTCATTCAGGCTGATCTTGACGGCAATCACGCCTATCGGCGCCGTGGAACCGCGCTCAGCGCCAGGGGGATAAACCGGTTGCGCAATAAAATATCCGGGAATGCTGGTGGTATTGCCTACCGCATAGAATCGCCCCGCATTGCCCTTGATGGCATCGTAGAAATACGGCCGAAACTTGAAATTCTGTCCCATGAAAGTTTGCGGCGCATCCCAGTTGCTGGCGGCAATGGTGAGGCCGTTGCGGTCCATCAGGTAGATGGCGGCAACCTTGGCATGCTGCTGTATGTCTTTCAGCGTGGTGTTCAGCGTACGGGCCAGGCCGGCATCGGCAGGAGAAGCGAGCAATTGCGAGGTCAGCGGCAGGTAGGCGACCGAATAAGGCAGCGTCTCGTATTTTTCCAGCGTGGAGCCGAGATCGAGGGCGATGATCTGCAATTGCCGCTCGGCAGCGTAGCGATAGTCGTCGCGCGCTTTCCTGGACGCGACCAGATAGGCGGCGAATACCAGCGCCACCGCCATTGCGGCCATCCCTGCCAGCAGGGCTATGCGCCTGGATGAGGCCATAGACTGATTTTCCTTGCTGCGCCAGCCCCACGCGCAACAATAGGATATTGACGTGGGGACTACGCTAAATAATTCACTACCTGTTGCAACAGCATGTCAAAAACAGCCGGCGGCCGGATGGCGGACTACCTCTCTCTATTAGAGGGATAGTCCACCATGATCAGTCTACCGCTGCCAGCTTCAATTCATCATGATGGTGGCGCTGCTGCTCCTCCATCACCAGCTGGCCCAGTTCCCGTTTCAGCGCATTGAACTCGGCAGCAGAAGGGTCGCGCAGGCGAGGCAAGTCAACCGTAATATCGCGCTTGACGGTACCAGGGCGGTAAGTCATCACGATGATGCGGTCCGCCAGGTAGATCGCCTCCTCTATGCTGTGGGTCACGAAGATGATGGTCTTTTTCAGTTCGGCCCAGATGCGCAGCAGCTCATCCTGGAGGTTACGGCGGGTCAGCGCATCCAGCGCACCGAAAGGCTCGTCCATCAGCATGATAGGAGAATCCAGCGCCAGCACGCGTGCAATGGCAACCCGCTGGCGCATGCCGCCGGACAGGTCTTTGGGGAAACGCGCCCGGAAATCGCTGAGGCCCAGCATACCCAATAGCGATGAGACCTTCTGTTGTATCTCGGCCTTGCCGCTACCCTTGATTTCCAGGCCGAAGGCAACGTTCTGCTCTACCGTCATCCACGGGAACAGTGCATATTCCTGAAACACCATGCCGCGGTCCGGCCCCGGAGCCGTGACCTCTTTGCCATCGGTCACAATGGAACCGGACGAAGGTAGCGAGAACCCCGCCACTGCATTCAGCAGCGTGGATTTACCGCAGCCGGAAGGCCCGAGCAGGCAGACAAACTGCCCCTGCGGGATTTCCAGGTTGATATCTTTCAGTGCGACCACTTCCTTGTCGGCAGTCTGGAATACCTTGTTGACAGCGTTCACGCTGATCTGCGTACTGTTCATATTAACTCTCCAGGCCGCGATGCCAGCGCAGCAGGTAGTTGTTGAGCTTGTTCATGCCGACATCCAGCGCCAGGCCGATAAAACCGATCGTAAACATGCCGGCCATGACCTTGTCGGTCCATGAATACTCGCGGGCTTCATTAATGCGGAAGCCAAGGCCGTTCGGCACGGCAATCAGTTCCGACACGATAACGATCATGAAGGCAGAGCCTATCGCAATCCTGATCCCTGCCAATATATACGGCGTTGCCGCCGGCAGCATCACCCGCAGCAACAGCGTCCCACGGCTGGCGCCCAGGTTTTGCGCGGCGCGCAGGTAAATACTGTCAACTTGACGCACACCGGTAATGGTATTGATCAGGATAGGGAAAAAAGCGGCAATTGAAATCATGAAGGTGGCTGGCGGATTGCCCAGGCCGAACCACAGCATTGCCAGCGGCGTGTAAGCGCTGGGCGGAATAGGCCGTAGTACCTGTATCAGCAGATACATGTGAGAATACACGCGCTTGCTGGCGCCCATGACCACACCCAGCGGCAACGCCAGGCCACCGCCGATCAGGAAGCCTGTCACTACCCGGTACATGCTGCCGGCAGCGTCGTGCAGCAGTTCGCCGGACAACGCCCACACCAGCCATGAACCGGCTTCGGCGGTATACGGTTCCGGCGGCAACAGGTATTCCACCCAGCGGTGCGCTACTGCAAACGGCGAAGGCAGCTTTAGCGGGCTGACGAAACCGGCAGAACATACGGCCTGCCATATCGCAATAACGACTACCGGCACGATCAGGCCGGCGATGATGCCGCGCCAATTGAATTTTGCCATTAACAGCCCCTTACCTGACGCCGGCGCTCTTCTTGGCGGCATCCAGCAGATCGGTTTTTACCCAATCCTTGGCGACCGGCGGTTTGGCCATCTTGCCGATGCCGTATTTGGCCATCACGTCGGTTGTGATCTGGATATGCTCGGGAGTGATATCGTAGGAATAAGGGGAGTTGGCGATGGCATCATTGAAGTCTTCCTTGGATATCTGGCCCTTGAAGACAGTCTCACGTACGTATTTTTCCGCCAGGCCTTTGTTGTCGATGAACAGCTTGGTCGAATCGACGAAGCAGCGCATGAATTTTTCCGCCAGAGGACGGCGCTCCGCATAGAATTTTTCCGTCATTACCAGCGTACGCACAGGCTCGCCGATAGGTGTATCGTAAGGCTTGATAACTTCGACGCCGAAGCCCTTGTTGATGGCCTGCGAAGATTGCGGCTCGGACTGCATGATTGCATCCAGGTCCTTGCCCAGCAGGGCCTGATTCAGGTCGGCAAAAGCCAGGTACACGATCAGCACATCCTTGCCCGGCTTGTCCGATGCAGTCAGGCCATTCTGCGCCAGTTCTGACGTCAGCAGCACGTCCTGGATCACGCCGCGGGTTACACCCACCTTCTTGCCTTTCAGGTCCTTGACGCTTTTGATGCCCGCGTCGGCACGCGCTACCAGGCGCACGCCGCCTTTGGCAAAGCCACCGACCACGTAAATAGGTGCGCCATTGGCGCGTGCTGTGATGGCGCCTTCGGAAGACGCCGCACCGACGTCGAGTTCACCGGCCAGGATAGCCTGCATGATGTCCGGGCCTTTGGCAAAAACGTGCTCTTCTATCTTGATGCCGCATTTGGGAGCGATTTCCTTGATATAGGATACCGCGCCATAGTGCGCAAATTTGAGGTTGCCGAGGCGGACGGTTTCCTGCGCCAGCGCGGAACCGGTACTGAGTGCAGCAACGGCGGACAGCAAAAAGCTCACTGCAAATGTCTTTTTCAACATGAAGGTCTCCATTATGTAATTGTTTGTGCAAGCGATATAGCATGCTTTATGCCAACATCAATTATCCCGAATCTTTTGCCAAGTGCTTGATTTTGATCGATTATTCTGATCACGAGAATTTCGGCAATTCTGAAAAACCAGAATGACAAAAAAATATTCCGGTTTTCCGCATCATAGCGTATTTACATTGAAATTTGCCTTCGATAAAGCAGCCGGGAAATACCGGCGGGGATTTCTATTTTTCAGACGTGCGGCGTCATCGGGTAAAATGGAGGGCTGATTTCTGTGCGTTGTCTGATATATGCGCGCACCTACGCTACATTGACTTATTTTCAAGAAATACACCATGCTCGATAATCTGACCCAACGCCTTGCCAAAGTCGTTAAAACCATGCGCGGAGAGGCTCGCCTGACCGAGTCCAACACCGCGGAGATGCTGCGCGAAGTACGCATGGCCTTGCTGGAAGCCGACGTGGCGCTGCCTGCCGTCAGGGAACTGATTGCCCGCGTCAAGGAAAAGGCCATGGGCGAAGAAGTCATTTCTTCACTGACCCCCGGCCAGGCGCTGGTGGGTGTGGTGCAAAGAGAGCTGGCCAGTATCATGGGCGCCGATCTCGGCGAAGAAGCCTATCAACTGAGCTTTGCGACCCAGCCACCGGCAATTATCCTGATGGCTGGCCTGCAGGGTGCGGGTAAAACCACGACCGTCGGCAAACTGGCTAAATACCTGCGAGAACAGAAAAAGAAAAAAGTGCTGACCGTTTCTGCCGACGTCTACCGTCCGGCGGCGATCGGCCAGTTGCAGACCGTCACGGAACAGGTCGGCGCCGATTTCTTCCCTTCGCTGCCGACCGACAAACCTGTGGATATCGCGCTGGCCGCTCTGGATTACGCGAAGAAGCATTATCATGACGTGCTGATCATCGATACCGCCGGCCGCCTGGGCATCGACGAGGCGATGATGCAGGAGATTGCCGCGCTGCACGCCGCCGTCAAGCCTATCGAGACCCTGTTTGTAGTCGATGCGATGCTGGGGCAGGATGCGGTCAATACTGCCAAAGCCTTTAACGACGCACTGCCGCTGACCGGCATCGTGCTGACCAAGCTGGACGGCGATTCGCGTGGCGGTGCCGCATTGTCGGTGCGCCATATCACCGGCAAGCCGATCAAATTCGCCGGTGTTGCAGAAAAACTGGATGGACTGGAAGCGTTCGATCCTACCCGCATGGCCAACCGTATCCTGGGCATGGGCGATATCCTGGCACTGGTGGAATCGGCGCAAAAAGGCATGGATGTGGCCGCGGCACAGGATCTGGCACAAAAGCTGAAGGTCGGCGGAAAATTCGATATGAACGATTTCAAGCTGCAGCTGACGCAGATGAAAAAGATGGGTGGCCTGTCTAACCTGATGGACAAACTGCCGGCACAATTGCAGCAGGCAGCCAATGGCGCCAATATGGACCAGGCCGAAAAACAGGTGCGCCGCATGGAAGGCATGATCAACTCGATGACGCCGCTGGAAAGGGCCAAGCCGGAACTGATCAAGGCATCCCGCAAGCGCCGCATTGCCACCGGCGCCGGCGTGCAGATTCAGGAAGTGAACCGGATGCTGGCGCAATTCGAGCAGATGCAGTCGATGATGAAGAAGCTCAAAGGCGGCGGCATGATGAAGATGTTGCGCGGCATGAAAGGCATGATGCCAGGCGCGGAATCCGGCCCCGGCAGGCGCTAGGCCCGCAGGTAAACTGCATTGTTGAGATGCGGCACCTGATGAGGTGCCGTTTTCTTTTTTAGATCTTTCCCTCTGAAATCGCCTGAAAACAGCTTTCCCGGCTGTTTTTGGGCTCGCCGCCCTTGCTGGCTGCTGTATAGGATACATTTTCCGTAAAAAGCCGCAAAAAACACTTGCGTCACCAGAAAAACCCCACCACTATTAGCGATGCGTGAAATGACGCATTTTCCACGATATTTGTGAAGGAGGCTTAAAGATGGCAACAGCACCAAAACCACCAGAGGCAAAAAAGCCCGCTGCTAAGAAACCGGCAGCCAAAGCAGCCCCGGCCAAAGCAGCAGCTCCTAAAAAAGCCGCAGCAAAACCAGCAGCTAAAGCAGCCGCAAAACCGGCAGCAGCCCGCAAGCCAAACGCAGCGTTCATGAAGCCGATGACGATTTCCCCTACCCTGGCAGCTGTGATCGGTGCAACACCTATTCCGCGTACAGAAGTCACTAAAAAAGTATGGGAATACATCAAGAAGCACAAGCTGCAAGATGAAGCGAACAAACGCAACATCAACGCTGACGACAAGTTGAAAGCTGTTTTCGACGGCAAAAAACAAGTCTCGATGTTTGAAATGACCAAGCTGATTTCCGGCCACCTGTCCTAAGCAGCAGCCGCAGTTTCGTTGGGAGACTTATTGGGACTTTCAATCCCAATCCCAAACAAAAAAGCCCGCATCGCGCGGGCTTTTTTGTCGTCGTTTTTTAAGTCCGGCATCAATCCTTACGGCCAGGTACTCCCCCTCCACGCCATATTGACTATGCCTTGTACTCCCAGCGCTTCCACGCCGCGAGCACCGCATTCGGATAGTCCGGTTGGCCCCGGCTGCCGTTATACCTGCCCAGCGCCAGATACAGGCTGCCGCCTTCCATATCGATATACATCCGCAGGATGGCGCAGCCGTAGCGTAGATTGGTCTGCATCTGGAACAGCTTCTTGGCATCGTTGTCGCCGATCACGCGCGACCAGAACGGCATCACCTGCATATAGCCGCGAGCCCCCACCACCGATGTTGCATACTTGCGGAATGCAGATTCGACCTGTATCAGCCCCAGCACCAATGCCGGCTCCAGCCCTGCCCTTGTAGACTCATACCAGACAGTCTCCAGGAACTCCAGGCGCGTCTGGTTATCCGGCAGGCGCTTTTTCAGGCGGCCGGACATCTCCCCCAGCCAGCGCAGGTACTTGATTCTTTCGTCGATATTGGGGAAGCTGGCGCGCGGCGGACGTGCATCGCTGATGGCCTTGGCCAGTGCAATGCGCACGGCATCCGCCATCGCCTCTTCCTTCTGGTTGCCGGCGATGGCAGGACTACCGGCAGCTCCCGCCAACATGACGAGACCTGCCAGCAGCCAAACCTGGCTGCGACGCATCAAGGGCTTGCTAAAAAAGAGCAACAATACTACTTCCCTTGCAATTTCTGCAGGATGAAGGCCTGCATCTCCTGCAGCGGCACATTGCTGGCGGCAGCATCGCGGCGGCCCAGGTATTCCAGCTGGCCTTCCTTCAGCCCGCGGTCGCCGATGACAATGCGGTGCGGCACGCCAATCAACTCCCAATCGGCAAACATTGCACCTGGGCGTTCGCCACGATCGTCCAGGATCACGTCGACACCAGCCGCCAGCAACGATGCGTACAGCTTTTCGGTTTCAGCCTTGACCGCTTCGCTGCGGTCCATGCCCATAGGACAAATCACCACTTCGAAAGGTGCGATCGCTGCAGGCCAGATAATGCCCTTGTCGTCGTAATTCTGTTCGATCGCCGCACCCAGGATGCGCGTCACGCCTATGCCGTAGCAGCCCATCTGCAACAGTTGCGGTTTGCCGTTTTCATCCAGAAAGCTCGCTTTCATATCTTCCGAGTAGCGTGTGCCGAGCTGGAATACATGACCCACTTCGATGCCGCGCTGTATCGCCAGCACGCCTTTGCCATCCGGCGAAGGATCGCCGTTGACGACATTACGCAGGTCGGCAACGAGCGGTTCTGGAATATCGCGGCCCCAGTTAGCGCCGGTGAAATGGAAATCCGCTTCGTTGGCGCCGCAGACGAAATCGCTCATCAACGCCACCGTGCGATCGGCCACGACCTTCACCGGCAGCTTGGTATTGATGGGGCCGAGGTAACCGGGAGGTGTACCAAAGCTTTCGATAATTTCTTCTTCGGTGGAGAAACGGTAGTTGGCCAGGCCAGGCACTTTGGCTGCCTTGATTTCGTTGAGCTCGTGATCTCCGCGCAGCAGCAGCAGCCAGACCTGTTTGCTGATTTTTTCTTTCTCTTCAGTTTCCACCGTCAGCACGATCGACTTGACGGTCTGCTGCAGAGGCAGGCCCAGCAATTCGGCCACGTCTTCACATTTAGCCTTGCCGGGGGTCGCTGTTTTTTGCAGCGCAGCCTGCGCCGGTGCCCGCGCATCGGCGAGCGGCATCGCTTCGGCCGCTTCCATATTGGCTGCGTAGTCCGAAGTGGGGCAATAGACCAACGCATCTTCGCCGGTATCTGCAATGACGTGGAATTCGTGCGAGCCGGAACCGCCGATGGCGCCATTGTCGGCTGCCACGGCACGGAACTCCAGACCGAAGCGGCTGAAAATGCGGAAATAGGCGTCATACATGACCTGGTAGGAATTCTTCAGGCCTGCTACATCGCGGTCGAATGAATACGCATCCTTCATCGTGAATTCGCGGCCGCGCATCAGTCCGAAACGCGGACGGCGCTCATCCCGGAACTTGGTCTGGATGTGATAAAAATTGATAGGCAGCTGGCGGTAGGACTTGATCTCATGCCGCGCCACGTCGGTGATCGCTTCTTCCGACGTAGGCTGGATGATGAAGTCGCGGCCATGCCTGTCCTTGACGCGCATCAGTTCTGCGCCATACTTTTGCCAGCGGCCGGTTTCCTGCCATAGCTCTGCGGGCTGTACTACCGGCATCAGCATTTCTATCGCGCCGGCACGATTCATTTCTTCACGGACAATGTTTTCCACCTTGCGGATGACGCGCAAACCCATGGGCATATAGTTGTAGATGCCGGAGCCGAGGCGCTTGATCATGCCGGCGCGCATCATCAGCTTGTGGCTGACGATTTCTGCATCGGCAGGTGCTTCTTTTAAAGTAGAAATAAAAAATCGTGTAGCGCGCATGACAATGATTCTTTTCAAAAATTGAGGGTTATAATCAATCCAATTTTAAAGGATTAGCTGGCTAATGCGCCCACTCTTTGCATATTTGATGACGGAAACTGCGTTTTATCTATGGAATAACGTGCCGAGCAAACGAAAAGCACCGGATTTCCAAACGTAGCGTCACCCTCACATCCTCAGGGAAGGCCGTTTAGCCACAGAAAGTTTTGAGGTTGAACATGCTAGATCGTGAAGGCTTTCGGCCTAACGTAGGCATTATATTGCTTAACGCCAACAATGAGGTCTGGTGGGGTAAGCGCGTGCGCGAGCACTCCTGGCAATTCCCCCAGGGTGGCATCAAATACGGCGAATCGCCCGAGCAGGCCATGTACCGCGAACTGGAAGAAGAAACCGGTTTGCGGCCTGAGCACGTCAAGGTCATCGGTCGCACCCGCGACTGGCTGCGCTATGAGGTGCCGGACCATTTTATCAAGCGCGAAATCCGCGGCCACTACCGTGGTCAGAAGCAGATCTGGTTCCTGCTGCGCATGGTGGGCCGCGATTGCGATGTCAACCTGCGCGCCAGCAACCATCCGGAGTTCGATGCATGGCGCTGGCATGAGTACTGGGTGCCGCTGGACGTTGTCATCGAATTCAAACGCGGCGTCTACCAATTGGCCTTGCAGGAATTGTCACGTTTCCTGAACCGTTCGGATCACGGCAGCGCTTCGCGCCAGACCAGCCGCTACCTGCGGCAACAACATCAGGCAAACCCCTGCGACGACAGCAAGCCGTCGCAGCAATTGCCCACCGTGCCGGCTGCGCAAGCGGCGGGTGCTATTGATACAGAAAAAACCAAGTAACCTATGCTGAGAAAATCCCTATATCTGTCCGCCCTGGTGGCGGCTGCCTGCCTGAGCTTTCAGTTGCCCGCATCCGCCCAGCAATCGCCGGAAGACGACGAAGAGATGGAAAAAGACTGGAAAGAAGTCGCCGCACAATTGCCGGAAGCACCGAAAGCGGAGAACCTGATCAGCTTTTACGACAGTGGCACGCAAGCCTTTTCGATTGATGCAAAATCGCTGACCATCGTGAGCGACGGCACCATACGCTATACGCTGGTTGCCGTCAGCCGCGGCGGAGCTAAAAACATCAGCTACGAAGCGATACGCTGCGAATCGTTTGAAAAAAAACTGTATGCATTTGGACGCCCGGATGGCAGCTGGTCACGCTCCAGGCGCAATGAATGGACACAGATTTCCAATCTGGGCGCCAACAAGCAGCACTCTTTCCTGGCGGTCGATTATTTCTGCGAAGGTCCTACTGTAGCGGGAAAAGCCAGGGATATTCTGGACAGGATCAAGAAAAACCAGACGGTAATCAAGCAGTATTAATAGACAGCTTTTCCATCTAAAAAAACACAAGCCTCCCTAGTGGAGGCTTGTGTTTTTAAAAGCTGTTGCAAAATTTGGGCTGGCTAGGCACAACGGTGACAATGCGCGTAGCACGGTCAGGATAAGCAACAACGCCAGCGTCGTTTTTAGCGGCTTCTTACAGCAGCACCAGGTTATCCCGGTGTATGAGTTCCGGCTCTTCGACAAAACCCAGGATCGCCTCGATTTCAGAAGAAGGATGGCGCTTGATGCGGCGTGCTTCCACACCCGCATAATTACTCAGGCCGCGAGCAATGGCTAGCCCTGCCTCGTTATAGCAGGTCACCATTTCGCCGCGCCCGAACTCGCCGCGCACCTCCAGCACGCCGATGGGCAGTAACGATTTTCCCTCCGCTGTCAGCTTCTGCACTGCCCCCGCATCCAGCACCAGCTGCCCCGCCGTTTGCAGATGATCGACCATCCATTGCTTGCGCGCCGCTAATGGCGCCATTTGCGAAATCAGCTGCGTGCCTATCGCCTCTCCATGCGCCAGCCTTACCAATACGTCTTCCTCACGCCCCCAGGCAATCACGGTATGCGTACCGGACTTGGCGGCGCGCTTGGCCGCCAATATTTTAGTGAGCATGCCGCCGCTGCCGAGACTGGAACCGGCGCCGCCGGCCATCGCCTCCAGCGCGGGATCGCCCGCGTTGGCTTCATGCACAAATTCCGCATCCGGCTGCTTGCGCGGATCGGCGGTATACAGGCCTTTCTGGTCCGTCAGGATGATCAGCGCATCGCCTTCGATCAGGTTCGCAACCAGCGCTCCCAGCGTATCGTTGTCGCCGAATTTGATTTCGTCGGTCACAACGGTATCGTTCTCGTTAATGATGGGGACGATGCCGAAGCGCAGCAAAGTGAACAGGGTGGAGCGCGCGTTCAGGTAGCGTTCACGATGCGCCAGATCGGCATGGGTCAGCAAAATCTGCGCTGTTCCCAGTCCATGTGCACGGAAGCTTGTTTCGTAAATTTGCGCCAGTCCCATCTGGCCGACTGCGGCGCACGCCTGCAGTTCATGGATGCCGGTGGGCCGCTTGTCGAAACCCAGTCTCTGCCGCCCTTCGGCAATCGCGCCCGAGCTGACCAGCACCACTTCCTTGCCGAGCGCGCGCAACTGGGCTATCTGCGCAGCCCATTTTTGTATTGCGGCCTGGTCCAGACCCTTGCCGTCGTTGGTGACCAGCGAAGAACCTACCTTGATAATCAGCCTTTTGGCCTGTTGAATTACAGAATGCATAGGAGAAAAAATACCTGCTGACAAGACTGCATGTTGAAGATGCCGGAAGATAACCCGGCTGCCTGTAACTTGTATGTACTTCTGCCCATACTATCTGCGCTGACGCCAAATTAAACACGGTTAGGCAAATACAGGAAAGGGCTGCTTGCAATGCTGGCATACGGATAGCATGCGGGCTAGTGCCGGGTCGCCAGGGTAAGGCGGCCGCGATGGGGTAGAACCCTGCGGCAGGCAATATTTTATCGAGCGGGTTCGTCAATAGGACATTGCAGCCGCAGTTGGCTAACTAAATCAGTCTACAATTTTAAAGCGGGGGTCATCCGGATCAATGGACAATATACCTTGCGCTTCCTGCACCATCTGGGTTTCTTCCGAACGCTGCTCCTGCTGGCGTTTGTCGGCAAGATAGGAATAGATTTCAGTCACAAGATCGTCACAGCCTTCACGGTTTAGCGCGGAGATTTCAAATACCGGGCCTTTCCAGCCGAAACGTTTGACAAAGTCTTTTACCTTCTTCTTACGGTCATCTTCCGTCAGTACGTCAAGCTTGTTCAGCACCAGCCAGCGCGGCTTTTCATACAGGGATTCATCGTATTTACGCAGTTCCTTGATCAGTGCCTTGGCTTCCTTGACTGGATCAACGGCATCGTCGAACGGCGCCATATCCACAATATGCAGCAGCAAACCGGTACGCTGCAGGTGGCGCAGGAACTGTATGCCCAGGCCGGCGCCTTCAGCTGCGCCTTCGATCAGGCCGGGGATATCGGCGATGACGAAGCTTTTCTCGTGGCTGACGCGTACCATCCCGAGGTTGGGATGCAGCGTCGTGAACGGATAGTCCGCAATTTTAGGGCGGGCATTCGATACCGCTGTAATAAATGTCGATTTCCCGGCATTCGGCAAACCGAGCAGGCCTACATCCGCCAATACCTTCAATTCCAGCTTCAGCTCGCGTCGCTCGCCTTCCTTGCCGTCGCTGCGCTGGCGCGGCGCACGGTTGGTGGAGGATTTGAAATGGATATTGCCCCAGCCGCCTTCGCCACCCTTGACCAGCACCACTTCCTGGCCGTGCTCGGTCAGGTCGGCAATGACTTCCTCGGTATTGCGGTCGGCGATCAGCGTGCCTACCGGCATACGCAGGAAAATGTCGTCTGCACCTTTGCCGTAGCAGTCGGAACCACGGCCGTTTTCGCCGTTTTTTGCTTTATGCAGCTTGGAAAAACGGTAATCCACCAGTGTATTGATGTTACGGTCGGCCACGGCAATAATGCTGCCACCCTTGCCGCCGTCGCCGCCGTCGGGTCCGCCAAACGGCCTGAATTTTTCACGGCAGAAGGAGGCGATACCATTACCGCCATCGCCTGCAATCACTTCTATCCGTGCTTCGTCGATAAATTTCATTTCTGTCACCTAAAAAGAGCTTAGAACTCGTTTCATGAATGACACCAGCGAAAATGCTGCCATTTATGAAATAAGTTCCACTAAATCCCGTAACAGCTACTACAGCCGGCACGACGGATTTATAAAGATTCTCTTGAAACTAAAAAGGCTCCACCAATGGCAGAGCCTCTATTGAACAAGGCTTACGCCTTATCTTGTAAAGCTTTCTGTATCAGCGCTTGATTAAGCCGCTTCTACAATCGCGTACTGGTGCTGGGAAGCGCCTTTGATTGCGAATTTGACTTTACCGTCGATCAGTGCGAACAAAGTGTGGTCTTTGCCCATGCCGACATTTTCACCAGCGTGTACACGTGTGCCGCGTTGACGAATGATGATGCCGCCTGCATTGATTGTCTGGCCGCCGTAAACTTTAACGCCGAGTCGTTTTGACTCTGAGTCACGGCCGTTGCGCGTGGTGCCGCCGCCTTTTTTGTGTGCCATTTAAGAACTCCTTGGTATCTACTATTCAGACTTTAACAATCACCCGGCTTAGCCGTTGATCGAAACGATTTGTATTTCAGTGTAATTTTGGCGATGGCCTTGGCGCTTCTGGTAATGCTTACGACGACGCATCTTGAAAATTCTAACTTTGTCGTGACGACCTTGTGACAATACCGTAGCCTGCACCGTAGCACCGGAGACCAAAGGAGCACCAAACTTAATGGTGTCACCAGCGCCCAAAGCGAGCACTTGATCAATGGTGATTTCGGAGCCAATGTCTGCAGGTATCTGTTCTATTTTAAGTTTTTCACCAGCGACAACTTTATATTGTTTGCCACCGGTTTTTATGACCGCGTACATGTGAAACCTCATCAAATTATAAAAAAAGGATTTTTTCCTGACGTGAAAAGCCTTATTAAATCGGGAAAACCTCCAATTATACATAGACTTAGCCCAGAGGTCAAAAACTATCTGTAAATTTGGATTTGCTTTCTGTAATTTAGTCAAGATTTGTTTTTTGCCATGCACTTCGCTGCACCGGGCTCCCCCGGGAGCGCACGCCATCGTCACGGGCATCGTATAATCTCGCTATTCTTCTCGATTCGTCTATCGATATTAGGCATTTTTTAGCAGGTACCACTTTGTCTGCCACAACAACAACCCAGAACCTTATTTCCGACACGATCGCCACCGATATGGCTGCGGTCAACCAGGTTATCAGAACGAAACTGCACTCTGAAGTACCGCTGGTCAACCAGATCGCTGAATATATCATCAGTGCGGGCGGCAAGCGCATCCGGCCGGTACTGGTCCTGCTGGTGGCCAATGCGTATCAATACCAGGGCACGCATCACCATGAGCTGGCGGCCATCGTTGAGTTCATCCATACCGCAACACTGCTGCATGATGATGTTGTTGATGAATCATCCATGCGCCGCGGCCGCAAGACCGCCAATGCAATGTTCGGCAATGCCGCGTCAGTGCTGGTGGGAGACTTCCTGTACTCGCGCGCGTTCCAGATGATGGTTTCCATCAATAATATGCAAGTCATGCAGATATTGGCCGACGCAACCAATGTGATCGCCGAGGGCGAGGTGCTGCAATTGCTGAATATGCACAACCCGGATGTGACCGAAGAACGATACCTGCAAGTAATACGCTCCAAGACAGCCAAGCTGTTTGAAGCCGCGGCACAGGTCGGGGCACTGATTGCCGGCGCTACTCCGGCCCAGATAGAAGACGCTGCCGAATATGGCCGCTCTCTGGGCACCGCTTTCCAGCTGATTGACGATGTACTGGACTATTCGGGCAACGCGATCGATATCGGCAAAAATGTCGGGGACGACTTGCGGGAAGGCAAACCGACGCTGCCGCTGATCTACCTGATGAAGAATGGAACTCCCGCGCAGCGGGAATTGGTTCGCACCTGCATAGAACAGGGAGATGAAAGCCAGTTCAATGCCATTCTGGCCGCCATTACCCAATCCGGCGCACTGGATTACACGAAAGAGGAAGCCCACAAGGCAGCCGCTCGAGCGGCTGCGGCGGCGTCTTCGCTAAAGGACAGCCCCTATAAAGAAGCCCTGCTGGCACTGAGCAATTTTGCAGTGGACCGCAACCATTGAACTGCATCTTTTCTGCGTGAAAACACGTTCAAGTCTTGTTTCATCCGCAACCGGCCTGCTGGTCCGGTTGCGCCTATTCCCTTAACATCATTGCATCAAACTTAACGTGAACAGTGTTCCTTTATGGGTGCAACTCCTTAGCCTTGCCGGGCTCATCTTGTTATCCGCCTTCTTTTCGATGACGGAAACCGCGCTGATGGCGGCCAACCGGCACCGGTTGCGCCACCTCGCCAAGCGCGGCAACAAACTGGCAGCAACCACATTGTGGCTGCTGGAGAGGGTTAACAAGCTGCTGTCGGTGGTGCTGATTGCGAACACGGTCATCAACGCACTGGTCACGGCGCTGGTTACTTCCATTGCGATCTCTGCTTTCGGCAATAACGACAGGGTGGTGACCATCGCAACCGCCATCGTCGCTTTCCTGCTGATCGTTTTTGCGGAAATCGCTCCCAAGGTGATTGGCGCCACCTATCCCGAGCGGATCTCGCTGCCCGCCAGCCTGGTGCTGAAACCGCTGATGGCGATAGGGCAGCCGGTCATCTGGTTCGTCAACCTGTTTGTCAATCTGCTGCTGGGTTTGTTGCGCATCAACACTGGTGCTGCAGCGCGCGAGCACCGCTTGTCACCGGAAGAACTACGCTCCATCGTGCTGGAAGGCGGCAATTTCATTCCGCAGAAGCATAAAAGTATCTTGTTGAACCTGTTTGACCTGGAAAGTATTTCTGTCAATGACGTGATGACGCCACGCTCCCAGGTGGAAGCACTCAACCTCGCCACGCCGGTGGAAGATATCCGGCAGCAACTGGCCACCTGTTATCACAACAAATTGCCCGTTTACGAAGGTGAAATCAACAAGATCATCGGCATATTGCATGTGCGTAAAGCCATTGCACTGCTGAACAGGGGCGACGATCTTGCGACCGGCCATTTCCGCGAGATCCTCAGCGATCCTTATTTCATTCCCGAGGATACCGACGTATTTACCCAGTTGCAGTATTTCCAGGAAAATCGTGAAAAGCTCGGCATCATTGTCGACGAATACGGCGAGGTGCAAGGTCTGGTGACCTTGGAAGACATCATAGAAGAAATGATAGGCGAGTTCACTACGTCCATGCCAGGCAATGCCGGCATTGATCACTTCAAATGGAACGAACAGGGAGAGTGCATGCTGGAAGGCGCGACGACCTTGCGGGACATCAACAAACGCCTGAAACTGGATTTTCCGCTGGACGGGCCGAAAACCCTGAACGGCTTGCTGCTGGAAATTTTGCAGGATATACCGGAAGCCAATATCAGCCTCAAGATTCATGATTGCATCGTCGAGGTAGTACAAGTGCAACATCAGGCAATCAAGATGGTAAAACTGATAAAAGTCACACTCAAATCCGGCTAATCCGCAACATCACAACCGCTTGGCATGGCGGAATATCGCTATGGCGGCACGGCAATTACCCTAAACACAAGAACAGTCTTATACTAGGCGGCGATACTTCCCATAGGGGAGAATCCATCGTCAATATACGGCTACATCAATAATGCGCGCTTTTTGCCCATTTTGGTTTCTATGTTGCAACATCTTGTATCAAACATCTTGTATCACGTAAATGTTTTTTGCATTATCCTAGAGCAACTCTTTGTTTAGTCAAACTTTACACCAAAGATCCTATGGCTGCAGTTTCCCCTACCCTGACATTACAAACCGGCAGCTCAGGACTTGCCCGCGCGCTGGCGCAGGCAAATCTCCTCGGCATGCCGCAGATTGACAACGTCAGCAAGAAAGCCCAAGCCGACAAACTGCCTTTCATTGATGTGCTGCTGCAAAGCGGTCTGATCAATGCACGCGACCTGGCCGCATTCTGCTCTGAAGCCTTCGGCTATCCGCTGGTGGACTTGTCCGTCATCAATGAAAGCCTGTTGCCGGAAAAAATCGTCGACAGCAAACTGATGCAAACCCAGCGCATCGTTGCGCTGGCCAAACGCGGCAACAAGATTTCCGTCGCAGTATCGGACCCTACCAATACCGCAGCAATCGACCAAATCAAGTTCCAGACCGGCCTAAGCATAGAATTGGTCGTCGTACAGCACGACGTACTGGTCAAGACGCTGGAGAGGCTGCTCAAAACATCCGAGCAAAGCCTGAATGAACTGGCCGGCGACGATATGGAAATCGACTTCAATGAAGAAGAAGTCGTGTCCTCTGCCGCAGCCGACGCGGCCGCCATGGAGGTGGACGATGCGCCTATCGTCAAGTTCCTGCAAAAAATGCTGCTGGATGCGATCAATATGGGCGCATCCGATTTGCATTTCGAGCCTTTTGAAAAATTTTACCGGATACGCTTCCGTGTGGATGGCGAACTGAAGGAAATCGCCCAGCCGCCAATGGCCATCAAAGAAAAGCTGGCATCGCGGATCAAGGTCATTTCCAAGCTGGACATCTCCGAAAAACGCGTCCCCCAGGATGGCCGCATGAAGCTGGTGCTGTCGGCATCGCGCTCCATCGATTTCCGGGTCAGCACCTTGCCTACGCTGTTCGGCGAGAAGATCGTAATGCGTATTCTGGATGGTTCGCAGGCGCAGATGGGTATCGATGCGCTGGGTTATGACCCGGACCAGAAAGAAATCCTGATGAATGCGATCACCCGGCCATACGGCATGGTGCTGGTCACCGGGCCTACCGGCTCGGGTAAAACCGTATCGCTGTACACCTGCCTGAACGTCATCAACAAGCCGGGCATCAATATTTCCACCGCCGAAGACCCGGCCGAGATCAATTTGCCTGGCGTCAACCAGGTTAACGTCAATGACCGGGCCGGGCTGACTTTTGCCGTGGCGCTGAAATCCTTCCTGCGCCAGGATCCCGACGTCATCATGGTCGGTGAGATCCGTGACCTGGAAACCGCCGACATTGCGATCAAGGCGGCGCAAACCGGGCATATGGTGTTCTCGACGCTGCATACCAACGACGCGCCGTCGACACTGACCCGGTTAATGAACATGGGGGTGGCTCCGTTTAATATTGCCTCGTCGGTCATCCTGATCACGGCACAAAGGCTGACGCGCCGCCTGTGTACCTGCAAAAAACCGGCGGACATACTGGACGAAGTTCTGTTGGCGGCAGGATTCAAGGAAGAAGAGCTGGACGGCACTTGGAAACCCTATCAGCCTGTGGGCTGCGATCGGTGCGGCGGCGGCGGGTACAAAGGCAGGGTGGGCATTTACCAGATCATGCCGATTACAGAATCGATAGAAAGAATCATCCTGGCGCATGGCAGCGCGCTGGAAATCGAGAAACAGGCTCAAAGCGAGGGCGTCAGAACACTGCGCGAATCCGGTCTGCAAAAAGTGAAGCAAGGCCTGACCAGCCTGGAAGAAGTTCTCGGATGTACCAACGAATGATAAGACTGGAGCAGGTGCATGGCAACGCAAGCAAATAGGCCGGCGAAAACAAGCCAGATAAAAGAATTCCTGTATGCCTGGGAAGGCAAGGACAAGTATGGCAAGACCGTGCGCGGAGAAATCCGTGCCGGCGGCGAGGCCATCGTCAATGCCACGCTCCGACGCCAGGGCGTGCTGGTCACCAAACTGAAAAAGAAATCCTACAGTTCAGGCAAAAAAGTAACTGAAAAAGACATCACGCTGTTCACCCGGCAACTGGCAACGATGATGAAAGCCGGCGTGCCCTTGCTGCAATCCTTTGACATCGTTGCCAAAGGCAATGCCAATCCTTCCGTGTCCAAACTGTTGCAGGACATTCGCGGGGATGTGGAAACCGGTACCAGCCTGAATCAAGCATTCCGCAAATTCCCTTTGTATTTCGATCCTCTATTCTGCAATCTCGTCGGTGCAGGCGAACAGGCAGGTATTCTGGAAGACTTGCTGACGCGGCTGGCGATTTACAAGGAAAAGACGCTGGCAATCAAGAAAAAGATCAAATCCGCGCTGACCTATCCGATCGCGATTCTGAGCGTTGCCTTCATCGTGACGGCCGTTATCATGATCTGGGTGGTACCGGCTTTCAAGGAGGTATTCAAAAGCTTCGGCGCCGATCTGCCGGCGCCTACCCTGTTTGTGATGGCGATCTCCGACTTTTTTGTGAAATACTGGTATCTGATTTTCGGTGGAATTTTTGGTGGGGTATATTTCTTCATGCAGTCTTGGAGGCGCTCCCTGAAAATGCAGCAGACGATGGACAGGCTGTTGCTGCAGATACCTATATTTGGCGAGGTCATACGTAAAGCAACCATAGCACGCTGGACGCGGACGCTCGCAACGATGTTCGCAGCAGGCGTACCTTTGGTAGAATCGCTGGATTCCGTAGGCGGTGCAGCGGGCAATGCAGTCTATCTGGATGCCACCGTCAAGATACAGACCGAGGTCAGCACCGGCACCAGTCTGACGGTATCAATGCAAAACGCGAATGTATTCCCCAATATGGTCACGCAGATGGTTGCCATCGGCGAGGAATCAGGTTCTCTGGATGCAATGCTGGGCAAGGTAGCTGATTTCTACGAAGAAGAAGTGGACGAAGCGGTCGCCAATCTGTCCAGCCTCATGGAGCCGCTCATCATGGTGATTCTGGGTGTGATCATCGGTGGCCTGGTAGTCGCGATGTACCTGCCTATCTTCAAGCTGGGATCCGTGGTCTGATGATGGAATTGATTTTGTTCACTGCGCCAGGGACTACCCTGAGCGCAGCGATCGCAGGCTTGTTCGGCCTGCTGATAGGCAGCTTCCTCAATGTCGTGATTCATCGTGTGCCGAAAATGATGCAGCGTGAATCGGACAATTATGTCGCGATGGAAAACGGGCTGGAGCCTCCGCATGCCGACCGCTACAATCTGGTTGTCCCGCGCTCCGCCTGCCCGCATTGCGGGCACCAGATCACCGCGCTGGAAAATATCCCGGTATTAAGCTACCTGGCAATACGCGGCAAGTGCATCGGCTGCAAGGCGCCTATTTCCGCGCGCTACCCGCTGGTGGAATTGCTGACGGGCTGCCTGTCCGCCGGGCTGGTCTGGCACTTCGGCAGCGGCTGGATGGGTCTGGCCAGCTTGGTCTTTGTCTATCTATTGATCGCGATGACCTTCATCGACGCCGACACCCAGTTGCTGCCGGACGATCTCACCTATCCCCTGCTATGGTGCGGACTGCTGGCCAACGTCGCCGGCGTCTTCGTGCCGCTACAGGACGCCGTTATCGGCGCGGCTACGGGCTATCTGGTATTGTGGTCGATATACTGGCTGTTCAAGCTGACAACCGGTAAGGAAGGCATGGGCTACGGCGACTTCAAGCTGTTGGCAGCGCTGGGCGCATGGATGGGCTGGAATATGTTGCCGATTATTATCCTGCTGTCTTCCATTGTCGGCGCCATCGTCGGACTGGGCTTGATCATGCTGACGAAAAGGGGACGGGACAACCCCATCCCTTTCGGGCCTTATCTGGCAGCAGCGGGCCTGATTGCACTGGTATGGGGAAAAACCCTGACGCAGAATTACATCGGCATATCTTTTTAAGAGTATGGGTAAGGCAACCGCATTTTCGCTGGGCTTGACGGGCGGCATAGGCAGCGGCAAAACCACGGTTGCCAATATGTTCGCCGACCTGGGTGCCAGCCTTGTCGACACTGACCTGATCGCCCACCAGCTCAGTAGCCCGGGCGGTATCGCCGTTCCTGAGATCAGCCGCCAGTTCGGCCCGGAATTCATCCTGCCTGATGGCGCAATGGACCGTAGTAAAATGCGTGAACGCGTATTTAATCATCCCGTGGAAAAAGCAAAGCTGGAAGCCATCCTGCACCCGCTGATACGCAGCGAAACCGAAAAAGCCGGTGCCGAGGCTACCGGCCCCTATACCATTTTTGTCGTCCCCTTACTGGTGGAGTCAGGCTCCTGGAAAACCCGCGTCAGCCGGGTACTGGTAGTCGATTGCTCGGAGCAGACTCAGATACGGCGCGTCATGGCCAGGAGCGGCCTGACTGAGCCGCAAGTGCAGGCCATTATGAATGCGCAGGCCAATCGCGAAAAACGGCTGCAGGCAGCCGATGACGTTGTCAGCAACGAGGGTGATATCATGCAAATCACCACCCAGGTCCGCCTGCTGCACGCCAAATATATCGATTTGGCAGAATCAGCTAAAACAAATCTCATACAACGTTTGTAATTTTTGTCAGCTTGGTTCAGAATCACGTGAAACGTGGTTGGCACATATTTACAGAGATCAGGGTTAGTCGGCATATAAATTGGGAGATACGCTCAAACCGGAATCCGGTTTGACGGGCTGATGAAAACAACGCTGCAACAAGTTGTGACTATTCGTTTGCCTGTACCAGCAAACCATTCCGCCTCTGTAAACCCGGTGACTGGCCCTGCAATGTCGTAGCCACTGCGCACCCAATTATATGCATATAAACCCTACATCGATTGTCTATGAATATCCGTTCAATGAACGCATACGCACCCTGCTGCGGCTAGAGGATCTGTACGAGAAATTCAGTTTTTTTCTGCACCAGCCCGACCCTTTGCAACATCACGTCGCACTGTCCACCATCTTTGAAATGCTGGAAGTCGCCGGACGCGCCGACCTGAAATCCGATTTGCTGCAAGAACTTGAACGCCAGAAACATACGTTGATCAGCTTCCGCTCCAATCCCAATGTGCAGGCAGACATGCTGGACCGCATCCTGGAAGATGTAGACAGGGCCAGCAGCGCATTGATGGCGTCGCAAGGCAAAACCGGCCAGAACGTACGCGACAACGAGTGGCTGATGAGCATACGCGGCCGCACCATTATCCCTGGTGGCGCCTGCGAGTTTGACTTGCCCAGCTACTACGCGTGGCAAAAAAATACTCCCGAAAAACGTTTCGCCGATATCTCGGCCTGGTTTGCGCCGATTGCACCATTATTTGATGCAATCAATATCGTGCTTCGGCTATTGCGGGAGTCGGGCGTGACGACCAAGGTCATTGCGCAAGCCGGCAGCTATCAACAAATGCTGCAAGGCAAGATTTATCAGTTGCTGCGCGTGAATGTCGTGCAGGAAATGGGCGCAATCCCTGAGATTTCCGCCAACAAATATATGTTGTGGATACGTTTTATGTCCCAAGATGGGGACATGAAACCCAAGGCATTTGAAAGCGATATACCGTTTGACCTGACCTTGTGCAATTTTTAAAGATCAGCTTGTTTAGGAATTTGTAATGGCTACTGTAGTTGACTGCCCCACTTGCGGCGGCAAAGTGATCTGGAACGAGACGAGCAAATACCGTCCCTTCTGTTCCGAGCGCTGCAAACAAATCGACCTTGGCGCATGGGCAGAAGAAAAATACACAATCCCTGCCGTCAACCTGCCCGAAGATCCAGATCTCAAGGAATAAGTCGCGCCTCTGGTAAAAACGCCAAGCGGCTCAACTATCCCTGTTGCTAGCGCTTGGTTTGCGGGATACCGTGCTTGCGTAATTTGGCTGCGATCATCGAGTGTGAGGTATCCAGCCTCGCCGCCAGCTTGCGGCTGGAGGGGTATTGCGGATACAGCTTCTCCAGCAATGAGCGCTCAAACGCATCTACCGAAATTTCCCAGCTTTCTGCCGCGTGGATATTCACTTCGTCAGCACTGATGCTGTCTTCTGCCCAGTCCAGGTCTGCAGCATCCAGCACCTTCTCATCCGACATCGTGATCGCGCGGAACACCACGTTCTGCAGCTGGCGCACATTGCCCGGCCAACGGTTCGACACCAGCGCGGCGCATGCGGACGAATTCAGCCTGCAGATAGGCTTCTGCGCCTGCGTGCAGGCGCGCTCTATGAAATGCCGTGCCAATAGCAGAACATCGTCGGGACGCTCCCTGAGCGCCGGCATTTCCAGGTGCAGCACATTCAGCCGGTAAAACAGATCTTCGCGGAACTGCCCTTCCTGTACCATTTTTCGCAGATTGCGATGGGTAGCGCTGATGATGCGCACATTGACCTTAACTTCCTTATCGCCCCCTATGCGGCGGAATTTTCCATCATTCAGGAAGCGCAGCAGCTTGGCCTGCAGATACAGCGACATCTCGCCTATTTCATCGAGAAACACCGTGCCGCCATCGGCCATTTCTATCAGGCCGGGCTTGCCGCCGCGCTGGGCGCCGGTAAACGCGCCGGCCATATAGCCGAACAATTCGCTCTCCGCCAGGCTCTCCGGCAACGCTGCACAGTTCAGTTCCAGGAAAGGCGCATTGCTGCGCGTGCTGACGCCATGGCAAGCCTGCGCCAGCAATTCCTTGCCGGTGCCGGTTTCGCCGGTGATCAACAGGGGTGCATCCACGGCCGCTACGCGGGCCGCTCGGATTTTCAGCGAATGTATCTGTTCCGATTCGCCGATGATGAAATGAAAACCGCTGCCTTCTGAATGCTGCAGTGCATGCAGGCGCCCGCCTATGCGGCGCGGCGCGTGCAGGGTCAGCACCGCACCCACGGCCTGCCCCGGTTTGGGCAAACCTGCACTAAAAGGTTCAGACACTGGGGTAACGTCCATCAGGAAAGGCTCGCCGCTCAGCAGCACTTCGCGCGAAGGCACCTTGAATGCACTGGAAATCAATTCTTCCAACACGGCAGAGTCATCCACGAGGTCGCTTAGATTTTTCTGGCATAGCACAGCTTCACTCATGCCAGTCGCAGTTGCCGCAGCCGCATTGGCAATGACGATCTTGCCGATTGCATCAATCGCGAGCACGGGATCTTCCATCACCGCCATCATCGTATCCAGGTTCAGGCGGCGGCGTATGCCGGGCAGGATGTCGACCACCTCAATATTGCCTATGCCGCGCACGCTGGCGCAGTCCTGCTGCAGTGAAGGCAGCATGAACTCCAGCAGTTCAGGGCTATCGATATAAATATTCGGTGGGTCAACCTCGACGGCAACGACATTCAGCCCACGGCGCGCCAGTACCGCCAGGATTTCATGGGCAATGCCGACACGGTCTTTGAACTGGATATTGATGCGCATGGATTTCTACACTGTGGGATGGAGGCTCCGCCGTGGAAAAGCGGGTGGGCAAGCCTCCATCATATCAGTATGGCTCGGGAATATAGCCGCGCGGACGTGCGTTGTAGGAACGGAAGCTGGTCGTGGACGCCAGGCCACGCAAGCGCCCCAAGTCGAATTGCTCCAGCTGTTGCAGCACCGCGCGGTTCACCGTCATCTTGACCTGCATCATCAGCAGATCCACGCTTTGCTGGCTGGAGCTGCGCGACTTGGGCTTGACCGCATCATCAATGTCTCCCTCAGCCTCCGCCTTGGCGTCTGCTTTTTCAACTGCTTTTTGCGCTGCCTTGGCAATGGCCTTTTCCTCTGCCAGAGAAAAACAGCGATAGACATCGGCCAGCGTTATCACGCCGTTGCAGCCGCGGCAATGCCAGGCATCCTTTTCCTTGGCGTCGCGCGAGACCAGGCCTTCCTTGCTCAGCGTGGACAGGATGGACCGCACAAGGCGCGGCGTGCGGCCGGTGGTCTGCGCCAGCGCCGCCGCAGTTGCCGTACGCGGCATCACCATGACGATCTGCGCCAGCAATTCTATCGCCGTATAAAACCGCATGTTCAAGCTGGGGTCGGCAAAGATTTCGGTACAGGAAATCAGCTGTTCGCGTTCTAACTGGTTCATGACTGCAGCTCCCCGGACACGATGATAGGACGATTGGCGCTGCCATAACGATCCATGAATAAACCTTGCGTCGCGATTTCCGGGCGTTTACCCGAAACCACGTCGGCGATCATGCGGCCGGAGCCGGCAGCCATCGTCCAGCCCAGGGTGCCATGGCCGGTATTCAGGAACAGGTTGCGGTAAGGCGTAGGGCCCACTACCGGTGTGCCGTCCGGCGTCATCGGCCGCAGGCCGCACCAGAATTCCGCTTTTGCCACGTCGCCACCGCCCGGGAACAGGTCGGTTACAGAATGCTCAAGCGTATCGCGTCTGTCCTTGCGCAATTCCAGGTTGTAACCGGCGATTTCCGCTGTGCCACCAACGCGGATGCGGTCGCCCAGGCGAGTAATGGCGACCTTGAAGGTTTCGTCCATCACCGTCGATTCGGGAGCACGCTGCGCGTCGGTAATCGGCACCGTGATCGAGTATCCCTTGATAGGATAGACCGGGATTTTGATGCCCAGTTCGCGCAGCAGAATAGGCGAGTAACTGCCCAGCGCCAGCACATAACGGTCGGCCGTCATGTCGCCAGCGGAAGTCTGCACGCCGGTAATACGGTCGCCTTCTTTCAAAATGCGCTTGATACTGACACCGTACTGGAATTTAACGCCCAGCTCTTCTGCCAGCCTGGAAAGGTTTTGGGTAAACTTGAAGCAGTCGCCCGTCTCATCACCGGGCAGGCGCAACGCGCCTACAAATTTCTGCTGCACGTTCGCCAGCGCAGGCTCTATCGCCAGGCAGCCTGCCTTGTCCAGCACTTCATACGGCACGTCGTAGCGCTTCAGGATGTCAATATCAGTTGCCGAACCATCCAGTTGCTGCTGGTTGCGGAACAGCTGCATGGTGCCCTGCGTACGCTCGTCGTAATGGATGCCGGTGTCAGCGCGCAGTTGCTGCAGGCAATCGCGGCTGTATTCGGCCAGCCTCAGCATGCGGCCCTTGTTGATTTCATAGCGCGCGGTCGTGCAGTTCATCAGCATCTGCGTGACCCAGCGCCACATATGCGGATCCAGGCTGGGGCGTATCGCCAGAGGGCTGTGCTTCATCAGCAGCCACTTGACGGCCTTCAGCGGCACGCCGGGGCCGGCCCAAGGCGCCGAGTATCCCGGCGATACTTCGCCTGCATTGCCATAGCTGGTTTCCAGACCGGCTGCGGCCTGCCGCTCTACCACGGTCACCTCGTGTCCCGCCTTGGCCAGATAATAAGCCGACGCGGTACCGATGACGCCCGCTCCTAAAATCAATACCTTCATTCGTACTCCCCCGAAAGCCTGGTCTCGCTGAATTAACTTGTATGACTGATGGTCTGTTGTTGATCAGCGGATGTATCCATGTAATGGCGCTGATAACGCAATCCCAGGCTGGTTAAAATTTCGTAGCCTATGGTGCCTGCACGTTCCGCTACCTGGTCGGCTGTATTTTTTGTAGAAATCAGATCGACCAGTGCTCCCGGATAAAGGAGTTCCAGTGCAACATCGCTTACGTCTAGTGTAATGGTGTCCATGGAGACATTGCCCACCATGGGTGCAGGCTTGTCTCCTATATAGACGATGCCTCGGTTGCTGAGGCTGCGCAGCCAGCCATCTGCATAGCCGACTGCGACAGTCGCGATACGGCGAACCTGCGAGCTGCGATAGGTAAGGCTATAGCCTACTCCCGTGCCGGAGGCAATTTCGCGTGTCTGTATGATCTTTCCCTGCAGGTGGACTACCGGCTGCAAGGGATTAGCCTGCCCGGCAACCGGCGTCAGCCCATACAGCGCCGCACCGGGCCGCGCCAGGTCGAAATGGAAATCGGGGCCGAGGAAGATACCGGAAGAATTTGCCAGCGTCGCGCGGCAATTGGGCAACTGCGCTCTGAGTGCCTGGAAAGCCTGCAGTTGCTGGCGGTTCATCGGGCTTTGCTGATCTTCGGCACAGGCCAGGTGACTCATCAGGTATTGCAGGTCGATGCCGTCAATGAATTCAGGGTCTGCCAGCCAGGCTTGCACCTCCTGCGCCGACATGCCCATACGCGACATGCCGGTGTCCAATTGAATAATCGCCGGCAAGGCGGTTTGCCTTTGCTGGGCCAGTTCGCGCCAGGCCGCTATCTGCTGGCAGCTGTTCAACACGGGAATGCAGCGGTGCTCGATAAATTCGGCTTCATAGCCGACCGGCGAACCATGCATGACATAAATACTGGCCTGCTCAGGCAGATACGGGCGCAGTGTGATTGCCTCATCAAGATGGGCAACGAAGAAATGGCGGCAGCCTTCGGTGAACAGTGCTTCAGAGATGCGGATCGCGCCCAGCCCATAAGCGTCTGCCTTGACCGCCGCGCCGCACTGCGCTGAACCGAGCCGGCTGCGCAGCAAGCGATAGTTACTGCGCACCGCACCCAAATCTATCGTCAGTATGGCTCCCGCCCGTCCTGCTGCTTGCTGCATCAAACTCTCTCCGTTTTGAAACATGCTGCTTTTAAGCTTTTTATAAGTTATGCCGACGCATCTTTTTGGCCGCGTATTCCCGTCAACATGGGTTTTGTTATAGCAAAGCCCGTGCCACAAAATTTTATTGATAAAATTCAAGTGCTTAAGAAATTTTCATCGGAATAATGGAAATTTAACTGTACACATTTCAATACAGTGATTTTTTGCTTTGCAGTAAAGTGACAGTATAGCTTCTATGGTGTAGTCAAATTCAAACACTGTATCAATTTAAATACAGTGTAATGAAAACGATACATTGCCAAAAATTGATTTACCACTTGCACTTGCTCAAGCGAAAATAGCCCGGCAGTGAGGATACCAATTGAAAAGAATATGCACCACCGCGGGCTAGCGCATGTATAAAACTCAGGAAGAAAAATTCTTCTGAGCGCGGAAATCGTCCAGCCATTCCAGCAAAGGAATAGTGGCAGGCAATAATGGGGTCAGAGCCACATTACCCTGCCAGGCAAACGCCTGCCCTTCCAGGCTTTGAGGTTCGCCCTGCCATTCGCGGCTGATATAAAAATGCAGGTGGACGTGGGCGTGTGGATAAACGTGTTCTATGCAGCACCAGGGCTCCGCCGACAATACGGTGATGCCAAGCTCCTCCAGGAATTCCCGCTTCAGCGCATCGAGGACGCTTTCATTCAGCTCAACTTTCCCACCGGGAAATTCCCAATAGCCTTCATACGGTTTGCCGGCAGGGCGCTGGCCTAACAATACGTCGCCATCCGGCTTCAGCAAGATGCCTACCGCAACATCAACAGGTTTGGACATGGAAATCTATTAAGAGAGTGATACCAGCCGCAGGCGTGCGGCCGGCGGATACATTCAGGCTTCGGCCAGCTTGCCGGCGTGATCCTTGGCAAATTGCCAGGCAACCCGCCCTGAGCGTGAACCTCGCTGCAATGCCCAGCGTAACGCGTCACCGCGCGCAGCCTCGATCTGGGCAGCATCGCACCCCATCGTCTGCAGCCAGTGCGCGACGATATCGAGGTAGTCGTCTTGCTTGAACGGATAAAACGACACCCACAGGCCGAAGCGTTCGGACAACGAAATTTTTTCTTCCACCGTCTCGCCCGGATGCAGGTCACCATCGTCGCCGTGCTTATAGCTGGCATTGTCGGACATTTTTTCCGGCAACAGATGGCGCCTGTTGGACGTCGCATAGATCAGCACGTTGTCGGATTGCGCGGCGACACTGCCGTCCAGCGCCACTTTCAACGCCTTGTAGCCAGCCTCGCCTTCCTCAAAAGACAGGTCGTCGCAAAAGATGATGAAACGTTCGGGCCGGTCTGCGACCAGATCGACGATATCCGGCAAATCGGCCAGATCACCCTTGTCGACTTCAATGAGCCTCAGTCCCTGGTCCGCAAAGCGATTCAGGCAGGCTTTGATCAGAGACGATTTTCCCGTGCCGCGCGCGCCGGTCAGCAAGACGTTGTTGGCCGGCTTGCCATGAACAAACTGTAAGGTGTTCTGTTCTATCTGCTTTTTTTGCGTCGATATATTATGCAGGTCGTCCAGCGCAATGCCGGACGCATGCCTGACTGCCTGCAAATAACCCTGTCCACCGCGTTTGCGCCAGCGGAAGGCGCTGGCCGCCTGCCAATCAGGGGTGCGGTGCGCGGCAGGCAATATGGCTTCAAGGCGCGTCAGCAGCGATTCCGCGCGGGATAAAAACTGGTCTAGTTGCGTCATAGTGCCAACACCGGCTTGAACAACAAAGTCGCCGCCATCAGGAACGATAGTCAGCGTTGATGGATACATACTCATGCGACAGATCGCAGGTCCAGACGGTGGCTTCTGCGTTGCCGCGTGCCAGTTTCACGCGTATCGTGATCTCGCTCTGCTTCATCACGCGTTGGCCGTCTTCCTCGCGGTAGTCGGGATTGCGGCCGCCGTTTTTCGCCACCCACACGTCGTCCAGATACAGATTGAGCCGGCTGACATCCAGGTCGTTCACGCCGGCATAGCCTATTGCAGCCAGGATGCGGCCCAGATTGGGATCGGAGGCGAAGAAGGCAGTTTTTACCAGTGGGGAATGCGCGATCGAGTAAGCAATTTTACGGCACTCTTCCGCATCCAGCCCTTCTTCCACCGTAATGGTCATGAATTTGGTGGCACCCTCGCCGTCACGAATGATCATTTGCGCCAGCTTTTGCGACAGTGCAATCACGGCGTCCGCCAATGCCCTGTATTCCGGACTGTCCACTTCATTGACTTCCAGGCCGGACGCGCCGGTGGCGATCAGCATGAACGAATCATTGGTGGACGTATCGCCGTCTATCGTGATGCAATTGAAGGATTTATCGGCCGCCTGCTTGACCAGGTGATCCAGCACCGGCTGAGCAACCTTCGCATCCATGGCCAGATAGCCCAACATGGTTGCCATGTTCGGCTTGATCATGCCGGCACCCTTGCTGATGCCCGTCATCGTCACTGTGACGCCGTTGATGACCACCGTAGCCGAAGCCGCCTTGGGCTGGGTGTCGGTCGTCATGATAGTTTCTGCCGCCAGATACCAGTTATCTTCCTTGAGGTTGGCAATCGCCTTGGGCAGACCGGCGGCAAGTCGGTCGACCGGCAAGGGTTCCAGGATCACACCGGTGGAAAACGGCAATATCTGCGACGCGTCGCAACCCAGCAGATCGGCCAGGGCGACACAGGTTTCGTTGGCGGCAACCAGTCCGGCATCGCCGGTTCCGGCGTTAGCATTCCCCGTATTCACTACCAGCGCCCGTATCGGCGAACTGGAAATACGCAGGGCTTCCAGATGAGCCTTGCACACCTGCACCGGCGCAGCACAAAAGCGGTTAGTCGTAAACACGCCTGACACGGTTGCGGTGGGCGCCAGCGCCATGACCAGCACGTCCTTGCGGTTAGGCTTCTTGATGCCGGCCTCGGCAAAGCCGAGCTGTATGCCGGCAACAGGTTTCAAATCGGAAGCGACGGGAAGTGGGGAATTGACGGCCATGATAATCCTAGCAATGAAATCAAGCCGTTATTGTAGGGCATTTTGCTGCTTTTCGAGAGGTGTGCTAAGCAGCCCTCCCACAAAAAGAATCCGCCGCCGGTAAAGCCGTAAATCCAGCTTTGCCGGCGGAAAGACTAGGCAAGCTGGGCGGCGTATTTCTCCAGATGATGGTCGGCGCTACCGAACTGCAGCTCTATCGCCATCAGCCGCTTGAAGAAATGGCTGACATCCAGTTCATCGGTCACACCCATGCCTCCATGCAGCTGCACGGCCTGCTGGCCGACAAAACGGCAGGCCTGGCCTATCACCACTTTGGCGGCGGACATCGCCGCGCTTCGCAATGCCGCATCTTCATCCTCGCAGCGTACCGCCGCCAGGTAGGCCATGGAGCGGGCCTGTTCGATATGCAGCACCATGTCCGCCATCCTGTGTTGCAAGGCCTGGAACTTGGCAATAGGAGAACCGAACTGTTTGCGGTCCTTGGCATATTGTATGGTTGCCGCCAGCAGCTTATCCAAAGCACCCACGGCCTCGGCGCAGATTGCCGCCAGGCCGGCATCCAGCACCAGGCCCAGCGCCTTTTCCGCACCGTCGGCTACATCAACTGCACTGCGCTCGCCCAGCATTGCCGCCGCAGGAACAAACACCTGGTCCAGCCATAGCTCGCAGGCAGGGATGCCGTCCACCGTTGTGTAAGGCAACCGGCGCAGGCCAGGTGTATCGCGCGGCACGGCAAATACGGCCAGCGGCCCCTGCTGTCCTGCAGCGGCCAGCCTTGTCGTCACCAGCAGCAGGTCAGCGGAGGTGCCGTGCGGCAGCACGCTTTTATGGCCGGTGAGCACATAGCCTTCCCCCAACGGCCAGGCCCGGGTTTCGATCGCGCTCCAGTCGTAGCGGGTCGCCGGCTCGTCATGTGCGAGTACCGCGATCTGTTCGCCGGCGGCCAGTGCAGGCAACAAGGCGGCGCATTGCTGCGCAGTGCCTAGCGCGCTCACCGCGCGGCTAGCCAGCACCGCGCTGGACAGATAGGGCTCCAGCACCAGTCCGGCTCCCAGCGCGGACATCACGAGCATGGTTTCCAGCGGGCCTCCGCCCAGGCCGCCATGCTCCTCGGGCACATTGATCGCCAAAAGGCCGAGGTCGGCGAAACCTTGCCAGATTTCACGGCTGAAACCATCAGGCTGGCGCCGGACACCCTGGCGCTTCTCAAAACCATATTCCTTCGCAATAAACCGCTGCGTTGTATCCAGCAGCATCTGCTGCTCTTCACTAAAACTGAAATCCATATCTTCTCCTGAACGGCTTCGCGCCTGGGTTCGCCTGCTGACCGCTTAAAGCTCAGCTTAAAGGCCAAGTATCATCTGCGCGATGATGTTCTTTTGTATTTCGTTGGAACCGCCGTAAATCGACAATTTGCGCATGTTCAGATAATTCGCCGCCAGCGGCGTCGCATAGAAAGGTCCCGCCGCATCGCCCTGATAGCCGGCAGCCATCGCATCGCGCCGCAGCGGCAGCGCATAGCTGCCAACAGCCTGAGTCAGCAGCTCGGTGATTGCCTGCTGTATTTCCGTGCCCTTGATTTTCAGGATCGATGCTTCCGGCCCCGGTGTGCGGCGCTGCTCTTCCGCAGACAGCACGCGCAGATTGGTGATTTCCAACGCCACGAGATCGATTTCCACCTGCGCGATCCGTGCAGAAAACAAGGGGTCCTTGATCAGCGGTTTGCCGTTCTTGATTTCCAGCGACGCAATGCGCTTGAGACGCGCCAGTTCGCGCTTGGCGATGCCTATGCCGGCAATGTTCGTGCGCTCATGGCCCAGCAGAAATTTGGCGTAGGTCCAGCCCTGGTTTTCCTGCCCCACCAGGTTTTCTGCGGGCACGCGCACATTCTCCAGCCAAACCTCGTTGACTTCGTGCGCGCCGTCCATCGTGATGATGGGCCGTACCGTGACTCCCGGCGATTTCATGTCGATGAGCAAAAAGGAAATGCCGCGCTGCGGCTTCACCTCGGTGTCGGTGCGCACCAGGCAAAAAATCCAGTCGGCATACTGCGCTTGCGTCGTCCAGGTTTTCTGCCCGTTGACGACATAACTGCCTCCATCGCGGACCGCACTGGTTTTCACCGATGCCAGATCCGAGCCGGAGCCCGGCTCGGAATAACCCTGGCACCACCATTCCTGGCCGGACAGGATGTTCGGCAAGAAGCGCTGCTGCTGCGCCGGAGAGCCGAACGCCATGATCACCGGGGCGACCATCTTCACGCCGAACGGGATGATGCGCGGCGCACCGGCTGCAGCACATTCTTCTTCGAATATATATTTTTTCACCGCCGACCAGCCGGTACCGCCGAATTCCGCCGCCCACGAAGATCCGCCCCAGCCTTGCGCATGCAAGGCCGCCTGCCAGCGCACATAATCATCGCGCTCCAGGATCAGGCCGTTGACGACCTTGTACTGAATATCGGCGGGCAATGCGCGCGCCACGAAGTCCCGCACCTGCTGCCGGAACGCATTGTCTTCTGCTGTGAAATTAAGATTCATACACCCTCGTCTCTGGCGCCGCACATCCGCTCCCGAATGCACAACCGTCTTGTTTTTCTTCGAATTTTTGAAAATTCTGCAATGCAGAATTTGATTCCAAAAATATAGATAAACTTTATGTGCTCTGCTAAGCTATGTCAAGCTTGGGAGAGCAGCCTTTCATTCATTGCTGAAAGCCTCCACCCCTGATCCACCATCAACCAAACAGACATTATGGACGACAACACACAAGCTCTCCCTGCGCCGCGCAACCCCAATGCCAAGGAAGACCGGCATTTCGTCACCGCGCTGGCGCGCGGCCTGGATATCCTGGCCTGTTTCCGCTCCGGCGACCGGCTGCTGGGCAATCAGGAACTGGCTGAACGCAGCAAACTCCCTAAATCCACAGTATCAAGGCTGACGTATACGTTGACCAAGCTGGGCTATCTGGACTATGTAGACCACCGTGCCAAGTACCGGCTGGGATCGGCGTCGCTCGCGCTCGGCAGTGCGATGCTGGCGCGGATGGACGTACGCCAGCTCGCGCGCCCGCTGATGCAGGAGCTGGCCGATTTTTCGCAGGGCATGGTATCGCTGGGCATGCATGACAGGCTGAGCATGATCTATGTGGAAAACTGTCGCAGCCAGACGGCGCTGACGCTGAGCCTGGACGTAGGCTCGCGTATTCCGGTCGCCACTACGGCGATGGGGCGCGCCTACCTGGCGGAGCTGGACGCGCCGGAACGCGAGCAATTGCTGGACAAGATACGGCTGGCCGATGAGGCAGCATGGGAGCAGGCGCAGCAGGGAATCCAGCAGTCGCTGCAGGAATACCAGGATCTGGCATGCTGCACTTCATTCGGCAGCTGGCAGAAAGACGTCAACGCCATCGCCGTCGCCTTCAAACCGGGCAAGGGCATGGCGCCGGTGTCCATCAACTGCGGCGGCCCCGCCTTCAAGCTGGCGCCGGAATTCCTACTCAATGAAGTCAGGCCGCGCCTGCTGGAACTGGTGCAAAGGATGCGGCATTCTCTGGGCACGCACAGCTGAAGGCGCTATAGATCACAGCGAGCGCCGTCAAGGATGGCGATATAGCTGGACCATATTACGACCCAACTCCTTGGCGCGGTACATCGCGTTATCGGCGTTCCTGGACAGCTCCACCTCATCGGCGCCATGTTCGGGATACAGCACCACACCGGTGCTGGACGACACTTCCAGCACATGTCCACCGGCAATCTCGAACGGCTGGTTCAGCGAGTGACGGATTTTTTCCGCCACTCGCAAAGCATCCTCTTCATGTTCAATCACAGGCAGCAAGACAACGAATTCATCGCCGCCTATGCGGGCAACGGTGTCTGACTCGCGCACGCAATCCTGCATCCTGCCGGCCACAGCACGCAGCAGCATATCGCCGACATGATGCCCAAGGCTGTCATTGACCGGTTTGAAATTATCCAGGTCCAGATACATCAATGCCAGCCGGCCCTTGTCGCGACGGGCCTGCAATATCGCATGATGCAGGCGGTCCTTGAACATCGCGCGGTTGGGCAGGCCAGTCAGGTCATCGTATTGCGCCAGGTAGCGAAAACGCGCTTCACTGGCGCGCAGCTCCTTCGTCATGTCGCGCGCCAGCGCCAGTGCACGCTCACGACCGGTCGCCAATTGCCATGTCAGCAGCCCCAGCAACAGGCTCAATACGAGCCCGGTCACCGCGATCAGTCCCGATTTGTCTTTGCCGACATGCTCTTCGTAGCCCGGTAATGTACTGATGATGATAGTCCACGTATGGCCGCCGTTGGAAACGTATTCAGTCGCCGTGATCTTTTCGGCATCCTTGCTTTGCCCCGGCTGTGTGCGTGTGCGTGCGACAGAATCGTACATCAGCGTATCTGCCGTCGTTTCCACGCCGTCGTAAATCCGGATATCGGTTGCGGGCTGGTTCTCGCCATACAGGCCGGCCATCAGGTCGCCCATGCGGAAAGGCGCAAATATCCAGCCGCGGATGTTGGTCAGCCTGGCCACGGGCGTGTCGTTGACCGCGCCGCTTTTGTAGATGGGGAGATACATCAGGAATTCCGCCTCGCCGGCGCTGCCGGTGCCGCCTGCGACCGGCGCCAGCATCAGCTTCGAAGAAACGGCGACATTGCCCGAATCGCGCGCGCGATCCATTGCCACGCGCTGGCTGGGGTCCGAGTACAGGTCCAGCCCGAGCGCTGCCAGGTTCCGTCCAGTAAAAGGCTCCAGCTGCAAGACCGGCACGTACATCGCATGCAGGCCTTGCGCGCGGATGTCATAACCGGCAAACCCGGCCTCCCGCATCTTCAGCACATGGTCTTCTCTTTGCGATGCCGGCACGGTCGCCGCCATGCCGATACCTTCCATGCCGGCATAGTCGGCGCCCAATTGCAGCGCGCTCACATAAGCGGCAAAGCTTTCGCGCCTTACTTCGCCGGACACCGAATACAGCCCTTGCGCGCCGTGCAATACCTGCTCATAGGCGGCCATCCTTTGCTCAATGCGGCTGCTGACGTCGCGGATATTGAAGTCGAGCGACACATGCAGGTCTAGCGCGGCATTATTTTTTTCATGCCGCCACGCCAGGAAGCTGACGCCCAGCGATATGCACAGGACCAGCAGCACCAACCGGTGCCTGCGTAAACGAGTAAACATCATGCCTGGAAATTTACCATGGAACGGGCCAGTGCGGGATCGAAGTATTTTTCAAAAATCCGCAATACCGTGCCGTCTGCCTGCATCTGCCGCACCAGCGCCTTCCATTTTTTGCGCTCTTGCGGCGGCAGCGATTTGTTGGACATGATCAGCCCATGCGGTATCGCCGGATCCCGGGTCTCGATAATGGCAGTGACATCGCGAATCGATTTATTCGACACCTGCGAATAGTCGAACGGCTCGATGATCATGCCCTGGATGCGGTTTGCAGCCAAGATTTTATACAGCGGATCCAGGCTCGCCGCATACGTGACACGCTGCTGCCTGTTCAGTGCATCCACCAGGCGGTTAGCATTTTTACTATAGCGAAAAGCACGGATCACGCCCAGCCGCAGCGTGCCGTCGGATTCGAAATCCGGCAATTGCAGGATCCCGGCATCCTTGCGCACCAGCAGATAATATTTATTGGAAAAGTACCACGCAAAGCTGGCAAATTTGTCACGCTCTTCGTTGGTGATGCCTGACAGGCTGAAGTCCAGCGCGCCGGATTCTATCAGCTGCCAGATTCGCGCGCGCGGCAGCAAGCTGGTATTGATACGGCATCCGCTGCGGCGGGCCAGCTCATCCGCAAAATCCTTGTCTATGCCGGCGCCGGTTGCTGCCGAATACAGCAAGCCGTGGTCGTGCAAACCCAGCGTCAGCGTGCGCGAGCAGTCCGGGCCGCCGGCCTTCGCTGCCGGGATTGCCGCTGCCGTTGCAGCCTGCGCCCCGGCAAGCTGGCCAGCCATCGACAGTGAAACCATGAGGATGGCGAAGAGGCGGATCGGCTTAAGCATGCTTCTTGAAATCAGTCGGTACAGTACAATAAAACAAAGAGAATCGGGTAAGTCTTAGTCCTACATTCTGCCACAGCCGCACGGCAGGACACGGACATATTTACTACGTCGATACGAAAAAAAAACAGGAAATTTCTCACCCGCAGTTTCCCTGGCGATGCACCTGGCTGCCCTTCACCGCTTCCTGCCGGTGCTCTAGTGAGTGGCCTGCTTCGTGACGGTTTTTGCTGATTTTCTTGACAAGATATAGCTCGTCATATTCAGCGCCAGTTCCGTTTTTCCGACAAATACCTTGCCCGCCCGCTCTTTTTGAAGCAGGGCGGCTTCTTCTTCGCTGGCCGTCCTGACCACGGTTTCAATCGCCGGGTTCAGCGTCAGCGCAGTCTCTATCATCTGGCGTGCATGAAAACTGTCAGGCAGGCTGATCACCAGCATGCCTGCCCTTGCCACATGGGCCTGGATCAGCACTGCGGGTTCCGACGCATCGCCGGCAACGGCGTGCAGTCCCTGTTTGCGCAACTGCTCCACCAGTTCCCGGTTTTGCTCGGCAACGACGACCGTCTGTCCGTCCGCGCGCAAGGCCTCGACGATATGCCGGCCTACCCGGCCATAACCGACCACAATCACATGGCCTGCCAGATGTTCGGAAGCGACTGTCGCCGGCAGCTCGGCAAGCGGATCATCCCTATGCTCCAGCTCCCGCGCGAACTGGGAGCGCGACCGCAGCCAGATCTGCAGCGGTTGTATCAGTTTGAACACCATGGAGTTGAGCGCAATGGAAATAATGGCGCCGGCCAGTATCAGGTTTTGCCCCTGCACCGGTAGCACACCCAGCGAAACGCCGAGGCCGGCCAGGATGAATGAAAATTCGCCTATCTGGGCCAGGCTCGCGGATACCGTCAATGCCGTATTCAACGGATACCGGAACAGCATGACGAGAATAAAAGCGGCCAGCGATTTGCCGAAAACGATGATCGCCACGACCGCCAATACCTGCAAAGGCTGCTGTATCAGCACCATCGGATCGAACAGCATGCCAACCGACACAAAAAACAGCACTGAGAACGCATCCTGCAAGGGCAGCGAATCCTCTGCCGCCCGCAGGCTCAACTCGGATTCACGCAGCACCATGCCGGCAAAAAAAGCACCGAGCGCGAAAGATACGCCGAACAGTGATGCCGATGCGCTGGCAATGCCAACCGCTGCCGCGATCACGCACAAAGTGAACAATTCACGCGAGCCGGTGCGCGCCACATGCCACAGTATCCACGGAAACAGCTTGCGGCCCACCACCAGCATGAAACCGATAAACAGTGCGACCTGTCCCAGAGTTTTGGCGAGCGTCATCCAGATGCCCGGCCCCTCGGCGCCGGCAGGCGCACCGCTACTCATGGCAGCCAGCGGCGGCAGCAAGACCAGCACCAGCACCATGACCAGGTCTTCCACCACCAGCCACCCGACGGCGATGCGGCCATTGACCGAATCGAGCACGCCCTGGCTCTCCAGCGCCTTCAGCAACACCACCGTACTGGCAACAGACAGGGCCAGCCCGAACACGATGCCGGCGCCCAGGTTCCAGCCCCACAGGCTGGCAACGCCCGCCCCCATCGCGGTTGCCACCACGATCTGCACAATCGCGCCGGGCAGCGCAATCCGCTTCACCGACAGCAAATCTTCCAGGGAAAAATGCAGGCCGACGCCAAACATCAGCAGCATCACGCCGATTTCGGCAAGTTGCCCGGCTAGCGCCACATCGGCGACATAACCCGGTGTGGCCGGCCCTATCAGGATGCCGGCGACCAGATAGCCCACCAGCGCAGGCAACTTCATCCTTACAGCAATAAAGCCCAGTATCAGGGCGAAACCGAATGCGGCGGCAATGGTGGTGATCAGCGAGATATTATGATGCATAGGCGTATCGCAACTCCTTCCGTGATGGCGTGCAGCCTGCAAGGCTGCACGGGTGGGATGAGCGTCTTGCCAAAGACATTAGCCTGAACAAGACGATGAAACCGGGCATCGAAACACGGCAACGAAAACAACGAAGAGAGATGGGGTCGGCACGGCCGGCGACATGCCGGAAGACGCTTCTGCAGCTACGCCGCGCACTCACCTGCGTTGCATTATAAAGCAAGCCCGAAGCGGACTTCCGGTTTGGCAACGGCGCGACCGAAATGGAAAAGGGGCAGCCAGGCTGCCCCTCATATCAGCAAAGCATTCGCTTATCAGGCCAGCTTGCCATGGCATTGCTTGTATTTCTTGCCGCTGCCGCAAGGGCAAGGATCGTTGCGGCCTATTTTCAAGCCCTGGTTCAACACCGGTTCGAAAGAAGGATTTTCCGCCACGGCAGTCGGCGCCAGCATTTCTTCCGGCGTTGCATCTGCATCGAAATCGGCGTGCTGGTAATGCACGTTTTCCAGCGCTGGCTGGGCAAACTGCTCTTCCACCGCTTCGATTTCTTCCCGCGACTGTATGCGTACCGTGACAACGGTGCGTACTACCTCGCTCTTGATCAGGTCCAGCATCTGGCCGAACAGTTCAAATGCCTCGCGCTTGTATTCCTGCTTGGGATTCTTCTGCGCATAGCCGCGCAGGTGGATACCCTGGCGCAGATGATCCAGCGCCGCCAGATGTTCGCGCCAGTGGTTATCGATATTCTGCAGCATTACACTACGCTCGAAGCCGCCGAAAGCATCCTTGCCTACCAGCGCAATTTTCGCCTCGTAGGCTTCGTCGGCGGCCTTTTGCACGCGTTCCAGAATGTCGTCATCGTTCAGGTTCTGCTCGTCTTTCAGCATTGCCTGCAGCGGCACGGCCAGTGCCCATTCATTGGCCAGCGTCGCTTCCAGCGCCGGGATATCCCACTGTTCTTCCACCGATTCTTCCGGCACGTAAGTGCGGACGATATCCTGGAACATGCCGCTGCGCAAAGACGACATCAACTCGGAGATGTCCTGCGCCTCCAGCAATTCATTACGCTGCTGGTAAATGACTTTACGCTGATCGTTGGCAACGTCGTCGTATTCCAGCAATTGCTTGCGGATATCGAAGTTGCGCGCCTCGACCTTGCGTTGCGCAGATTCGATGGAGCGCGATACGATGCCCGCTTCAATAGGTTCGCCCTCAGGCATTTTCAGCCTATCCATGATTGCGCGCACACGATCGCCGGCAAAGATGCGCAGCAAGGTATCGTCCAGCGACAGGTAGAAGCGCGAGGAACCGGGATCGCCCTGGCGGCCGGAACGGCCACGCAACTGGTTATCCACACGGCGGGATTCATGACGCTCGGTGCCGATGATGTGCAGGCCGCCGACATTGACTACATGCTCATGCAGCGATTGCCATTCATCGCTCAAGATTTTTGCCCTTTGCTGCTTGTCTGCATCCGACAGGCTGTCGTCGGCTTCGATCAGCTGCACCTGCTTGGCGACATTACCGCCCAGTACGATATCGGTACCCCGGCCCGCCATGTTGGTGGCGATCGTGATGCCTTTAGGTCGTCCTGCCTGCGCAATGATTTCCGCTTCGCGCGCATGCTGCTTCGCATTCAGCACGTTGTGCGGCAAATTGGCCTTCGCCAGGATGCCGGACAGCAGTTCCGAGTTTTCAATCGATGTCGTACCCACCAGTACCGGCTGGCCGCGCTCATAGCAATCCTGGATGTCTTTCAGCATCGCACCGTATTTTTCCTCGGCGGATTTGTAGACCTGATCCTGGCGGTCCTTGCGCTGCGACGGACGGTTCGGCGGAATGACCACGGTTTCGAGTCCGTAGATTTCCTGGAATTCGTAGGCTTCGGTATCGGCCGTGCCTGTCATGCCCGACAGGCGGGTGTACATGCGGAAGTAGTTCTGGAACGTAATCGATGCCAGCGTCTGGTTCTCGTTCTGGATCTTGACGCCTTCCTTCGCTTCCACTGCCTGGTGCAAGCCGTCAGACCAGCGGCGGCCTGTCATCAGGCGGCCGGTGAATTCATCGACGATGATGACTTCATTGTTCTGCACCACGTAATGCTGGTCCTTGAAGTACAGCGCATGCGCGCGCAATGCGGCATATAGATGGTGGATCAGCGTGATATTGGCCGCATCGTACAGCGACGCACCTTCCGGCAGCAGGCCCATCTTGGTCAGGATGCGTTCGGCATTGTCATGGCCTGCTTCGGTCAGCAATACCTGATGGGATTTTTCATCCTTGGTATAGTCACCCGGCACTTCGATCTTGCCTTTGCCGTCCGGCGTCTCTTCGCCGATCTGCAAGGTCAGCAGCTTCGGCACTTCATTGATCTTGTAGTACAGGTCGGTATGGTTCTCCGCCTGGCCGGAAATGATCAGCGGCGTACGCGCTTCATCGATCAGGATGGAATCGACTTCATCGACCACCGCGAAATTCAATATGCGCTGCACGCGGTCCTTGGCTTCGTACACCATGTTGTCGCGCAGGTAGTCGAAACCGAATTCGTTATTGGTGCCGTAGGTAATGTCGGATGCATAAGCGATCTGCTTGGCATCATGGTCCAGCTGCGACAGGTTGATACCGGTGCTCAGGCCCAGCCAGCCATACAGAATGCCCATCCACTCGGCATCCCGCTGTGCCAGGTAATCATTGACCGTCACCACATGCACGCCCTTGCCGGCCAATGCATTCAGGTAGATAGGCAGCGTCGCCATCAGGGTTTTACCCTCGCCAGTGCCCATCTCGGCAATTTTGCCGTAATGCAGCACCATACCGCCTATCATCTGCACGTCGAAATGGCGCATCTTCAGTATGCGTTTGCTGGCCTCGCGGCATACGGCAAAGGCTTCCGGCAGGATGCTGTCCAGTTCCTCGCCTTTGGCGATGCGTTCCTTGAACTCGGGCGTTTTCGCCTGCAATTGCTCATCCGACAAAGCTTCAAGCTGCGGTTCCAGCGCATTGATCTCACGCACTGTTTTTTGGTATTGCTTCAAGAGCCGCTGGTTGCGGCTACCGAATATCTTGGTCAGAAATGACATGCTATGAATGAACTGTGGATTAAGTAAGTACTTGAAAACGCTGCAAGAATCAGTTCAATCGAGTGGGATGGACTTTCTCAGGCAGCAACAAAAAGCGAATGCGGGCTAACTGGCGATTTTACCATGCAGTGCCGGAAACATCAGCAGATACACGGTTTTCGCTACAATTTCACTATCACGACGTGCTGCATGCAACCTCAGGCACGTCGATACCAGAGGCAATTGGTGCTGAAGGCGGCAAAATCAAGCTTATTTTTTGCTCAACTCGGCCAGCGTGGCCTGGCTGGCGCCTGCCTGCAGGAATTTATTCGGGTTTTGCGGCACCCCCTTCAGGTGCACTTCAAAGTGCAAGTGCGAGCCGGTGGAGCGCCCGGTGGAACCGATGTCGGCCACATGCTGGCCGCGCTTGACGATGTCGCCCACCTTCACATAGATACGCGAGGTATGCGCGTAGCGGGTCATGATGTCGCCACCATGGTCGATTTCCAGCATATTGCCGAACTGCGGGTGGAATTCCGCCGCAATCACCACGCCGCCGGCTGCTGCAACGATGGGGGTGCCGGTCGGCGCCGGAAAGTCTATACCCTCATGAAAGGCGCTGCGCCCTGTGAACGGATCCAGCCGCCAGCCGAAGCTGGAGGCACTGTATGTCACATTGACAGGCTGTATCGTCGGCAGCATCTTGGCCTGCACCTTGAGGCCCATCAGCTTGGTTTCCACCACGTTCATGAAGTCGGAGCGGTGTTCCACGTCCTTTTCCATGCCGTCCAGCAGCTGCTGGAATTCCGACATATTCAATTCCTTGGCCGGGCCGCGGCTGGACATTTCCATACCGCCCCTGGCAGGTGCTTCCTTGAAGTTGAATTCCTCGGGCTTGACGCCGGCCAGTCCCTGCACCCGTTCTCCGAGCGCGTCAAGGCGCATCAACTGCGCCTGCATTTCGCCGACCTTGATGGCGAGCGCTGCCAGGTTCTCTTTCAGGTATTTATCCTTGACGCTAGGGTCGCTGACGGTAGCTACAGGCACGAATTCGCGTAGCAGCGGCACATCGCCGCTGGCGAGACGCAAGGTCAGCGCGGCCATCATGGCCGAGCACAGCATGATCAGGAAAAAGAAGGCGAATACGGAAAACAGAACGTGCTTGGTGGTCAGCGTGACCGATTTGGCCTGGGTAAACCGCGAATGCATCAAAATTATTTGCATCTGTTCACTCCGGCATCAGCACCTGGCGCAATCAAGCCCGGACACTTGTGGTAAGGTTCCATCCATGCAGCCATCGTCACCTCCTCCATATCGAATCAACATCAAGCGCACGCGAAAACTCGCGACCACCAGCGGCGCCGCCGATTTTTTGCGTGCCAATGACAAAATCGCGCCCCTGTTGCCCACTATCCGGCGCAACGCTTCTCTACAAAAAGATTGCGGGGCGATACTGCCCGCGATGTTTGATGCTTGCGATGTTTTGCAATTAGCAGAAGGACAACTCACGTTATCCACACCCAATGCCGCACTTGCCAGCAAGCTGAAACAGCAATTACCGAAATTACAAGATGCTTTGCAGCAGCGGGGATGGCAGATTAACGCAATCCGAATTAAAGTACAAGTCAGAAGAATGGTGGAGAGGGCAACGCCCGCCAAGCAGGCGCTGTTATCGAATCAGGCGCTGAAGGCCTTTGACACTCTGGGAACAACGTTGGAAGACACCCCGCAAAATGCGGCGCTGCGCTCGGCGCTGCAAAATCTGGTGCAACGTCACCGTCAGAAATAAGCGCTGCCGATTACCGCAGATTTCAGGTCAGCGCCCATTCACGGTGCTCCTGCTGTGCATAGGATTCGGGCGCATCGGCCAGTTTGTCGAAACTGACAACCTCATACGCATCCGGCTGCGCCAGCAAGGCCCGTAATAGCTGATTATTGAGGCCATGCCCCGATTTATGCGCGGTATAACTTGCCAGCAAGGGGTGGCCGATCAGGTACAGGTCGCCGATGGCATCCAGTATTTTATGGCGTACGAACTCGTCATCAAAGCGCAGTCCGTCCGCATTCAGGATGCGGTATTCATCCATGACGATCGCGTTTTCCATTGAACCGCCACGCGCCAGGCCTATGCCGCGCAACATTTCCACATCCTGCATGAAGCCGAAAGTACGCGCCCTGGCAACGTCCTTGACGTAGGACACCTTGGCAAAATCGACTTCCGCGGTCTGCGTAGTACCATCAACAGCCGGGTGGTTGAACTCAATGAAGAAATGCAGCTTGAAGCCGTCGAAGGGTTCCAGACGGGCCCATTTTTCCGATTTTCCCGAGCCTTCGCGGATTTCCACAGGCTTCAGCACGCGAATGAATTTCTTGGCAACGTCCTGCTCCTGCATGCCGGCCTGCTGTAGCAGATAGACAAATGAAGAGGCGGAGCCATCCATGATGGGAATCTCTTCTGCACTGACATCCACGTACAGATTGTCGATGCCAAGACCCGCGCACGCAGACAACAGATGCTCCACGGTAGAGACCTTGGCGCCTTCATTGACCAGTGTGGACGCCATGCGCGTGTCGCCGACATTGGTCGCAAACGCTGGAAAAACCACGGGAGGATCAAGGTCGATGCGACTAAAGACAATGCCGGTATCGGGCGCGGCAGGACGCAGGATCAGATCGACCTTGGTGCCGGAATGCACGCCGACGCCTATGGTTTTGACAAGTTTTTTGATTGTTCTCTGTTTTAGCATCCGACTATTATATAGACTTGCCCGGTTCCAGACGCAGCGCCATCCGCTGCGTAGCCAATTCACAACGCCCTACCTAACGGAAAACGGCGCCCGAGGCGCCGTTCCGACAAAAGCAACGCTGCTTACAATACTCAGGCCAGTTGGGCCAGCAGGGTTTCTGCATTGGACACTTCAAACTTGCCCGCTGCTTCAATGTTCAGTTGCTTGACCGCGCCATCGACGACCAGCATAGAATAACGCTGCGAACGCGTACCCATGTTGAATTTGCTGAAGTCGGCATCCAGGCCCAGCGCCTTGCTGAAATCGGCATTGCCGTCGGCCATCATGCGCACGATGCCAATGGATTTCTGTTCACGGCCCCAGGCGCCCATGACGAACGCGTCATTGACCGAGATGCACCAGATCTCATCCACGCCCTTGGCTTTCAGCTGCTCGGCATGCTGTACGTAGCCAGGCACGTGCTTGGCGGAGCAAGTCGGTGTAAATGCGCCGGGCAAACCGAAAATCGCAATCGTCTTACCCTTGACCAGATCCGATACCTTGAAAGTATTCGGTCCCAGGGAACAGCCTTCAGTCTCTACTTCAATAAACTCCGCCAGCGTGCCCTCAGGCAATTTATCACCGATTTGAATAGTCATGTTTGACTCCTTTTTAGTTGGAAAAAGCACTGGCAATCCGGAAAAGCCAAACGGCAAACCCCGAAAAAAATGCGCGGGCTAAGTGCTGGACGCAAGTATGCCCTAGTCTGGAATTTTGTGCAGAAAGCAAAACGCCGGCAATGAGAGCCGGCGTTTATGCTTGATCCACGATTTTTTATGAATCCCGGATGACTAAGTGTAGCGAGCGGCTACAGGTTGAGTTGAGAAGCGCAGCTGTGCTATAGCACAGCGAGCATCGCAAACTCAAGATGTAGTCACGCAGTAGCTTAGTCAGCTTGTTTGCGGAGGAAGGCGGGTATGTCGTAAGTCTCCATACCGTTCTTCTCCAGCGCCCGCACCGTATCCGACGCCGATTCGCGGCGCCATACCGCCGGCTTGCTCAAACCTTCGAGCCCGGTGGTGGCAGAACCTGAAGTCATCGTGCCCGATGCCATCATCGGCGTGCCCATGATAGGTTCATTATGGGTACCGGTACGCAGCACAGGGGTTTGCACCAGCTGGATGTTTTTCTTGCCGCGGCCCAGGCCGGTGGCAACCACGGTCACGCGGATATCGTCGCCCATCGTGTCGTCGTAGGCGATACCTTGCGCAATGGAAGCATCCGGTGCGGCGAAGGCGCGCACTGCCGCCATCACTTCCTTGATTTCCTTACCTTTGAGGCTGCGGCTCGCAGTGACATTGACCAGCACGCCGCGCGCACCGGACAGGTCGATGCCGTCAAGCAGCGGCGAAGCAACTGCCTGCTCTGCGGCAATACGCGCACGGTCCACGCCGGAAGCTGTGGCCGTACCCATCATGGCCTTGCCCTGCTCGCCCATGATGGTTTTCACGTCATTGAAGTCGACGTTGATATGGCCCGGCACGTTGATGATTTCAGCGATACCAGCCACTGCATTGTTCAGCACGTCATCGGCGTGCTGCAGCCATTCGATCATGCTGTCGTCTTCGTAGATCTCTTCCAGTTTTTCATTGAGGATGATGATCAGCGAGTCGACGTGCTGGGACAAGGCATCCAGGCCTTCGTCAGCGATGTCCATGCACTTCTTGCCCTCGTAGGAGAAAGGCTTGGATACGACGGCGACAGTCAGCGCGCCGAGTTCCTTGGCGATCTGCGCAACGACAGGCGCCGCGCCGGTACCGGTGCCGCCGCCCATGCCTGCAGCGATAAACACCATGTGCGCGCCGCGCAGTGCATCTTCGATGCGTGAGCGGGATTCTTCCGCCAGCTTGCGGCCCACTTCCGGCTGCATGCCTGCGCCCAGGCCGGTCTCGCCGATCTGGATCACGTTATGCGCCTTGGACTGCGTCAGCGCCTGCGCATCGGTGTTGGCGGCAATGAATTCCACGCCGCACACGCCTTTGTTGATCATGTGCTGCACCGCGTTACCACCTGCGCCACCGACGCCGACGACCTTGATCACCGTACCTTGTGTGGCGTTATCGACCATATCGAACTCCATCATGACTTCCTCCAAGTTGGCAGTTTTTAGTCGATAGGCATCACGGTAGTGACGACTAGCGACTAAATACTGCATATCACAACATTATAAAATGATTATGCAAAACTTAAGACCAATTACAACTAAAAATTACCTAAAAACCACTCTTTCATGCGCTGCCAGACTGCTTTGGCAGAGCCCTCCTGCCGCGTGACGATATGGCCACGTATGTACTGCTTCTTCGCCTCCAACAACAAACCCAGTACTGTCGCGTAGCGCGGGCTGCGCACCACGTCCGCCAGTTGCCCCGCATACGCAGGTATGCCCAGCCGCGTCGGCTTCAGGAAGATGTCTTCCGCCATCTCCACCATGCCGGGCATGATGGAAGATCCGCCGGTCAGCACGATGCCGCTGGACAGCACATCTTCATAACCCGACTCGCGCACCACCTGATGCACCAGCGCAAACAGCTCCTCCACACGCGGTTCTATCACTGCGGCCAGCGCCTGGCGCGACAGCGAACGCGGGCCGCGGTCGCCCAGGCCCGGCACTTCCAGCGTATCGGACGGGTCGGCCAGCACCTGCTTGGCAACGCCAAAACGCAGCTTGATTTCCTCTGCTTCTGAAGTCGGCGTGCGTAAGGCCATCGCAATATCATTGGTAATCTGGTCGCCGGCGATAGGGATCACCGCCGTATGGCGGATCGCGCCTTCGCTGAATACGGCGACGTCAGTCGTGCCGCCACCGATGTCGATCAGCACCACGCCCAGCTCCTTTTCATCCTTGGTCAGCACTGCCTCTGCCGATGCCATAGGCTGCAGTATCAGGTCCGACACTTCCAGGCCGCAGCGGCGCACGCATTTGACGATGTTCTGCACCGCCGATACCGCGCCGGTGACGATATGCACCTTCACTTCCAGACGGATGCCGCTCATGCCTATTGGTTCGCGCACATCGTCCTGGTTGTCGACGATGAACTCCTGCGGCACCGTATGCAACAATTGCTGGTCGGTCGGGATATTCACTGCCTTCGCCGTCTCGATCACGCGCGACACGTCCGCGGCCATCACTTCCTTGTCCTTGATCGCTACCATGCCGCTGGAGTTGAAGCTGCGGATATGGCTGCCGGCAATGCCGGTATAGACATGCCTGATCTTGCAATCCGCCATCAGCTCGGCTTCTTCCAGTGCGCGCTGTATGGATTCGACGGTCGCCTCGATGTTGACCACGACGCCTTTTTTCAGGCCCTTGGACTCGTGCTGGCCGAGGCCTATCACCTCGTGCCGGCCATCAGGCATGACCTCGGCCACCACCGCCACAATTTTGGAGGTGCCGATATCGAGACCAACGATCAGATTTTTTGCATCTTTTGTCATGTCATCCCACTTGCTTCAATAATTGACGAAGGCCCTTGCCGCTTACAGGGTGTTATCCTGCATCGCGACGCTGGGTTTTCGCTTGCCTTTTAACCCTAGGTTGCTGTGACTGGATTTCAGTGCCAGCCCATTCGGGTAACGCATGTCTACACTTTCTATACTTTCCTGCAGGCTTGCGACCAACTGCGGATACACGGTCAGCAAGCGGTCCACCCTTTCTTTCAGCGTCGTGCTGGTCTGCTCGCGCCCCAGTTCCACGCGCATGCCGTTATTCAGTTTCAGGCTCCACGCATACCGGTTCGAATACTGCAAGGACTCCGGCGCCAGGCTGATTTTTGAAAACCAGGCCTTCAGGTCCGCATAACGCGCCAGTACTTCCTTCTCACTGCCGTCCGGCCCATCAAACTCCACCAGGTCGGCATCTTCTTCCGCCTCTGCCAGGTTGGCGGTAAAGACATCGCCCTTCACCGACAGCAGCCTTCCCTGTTCGCCCCAGGTGCCAAGCGCCGTATGCTCTTCCAGCGTAACGATCAGCTTGTTCGGCCATTCCCTCTGCACCGACGCCTTGCGCACCCAGGGCACTGCTTCAAACGCCCCGCGCACTGCATCCAGGTTGGTCGTAAAAAAATTACCCTTAATACGCGGCAATGCGCCGTCGCGTATCGTCAATGCATTCACATGCCTCAGTTCCTGCTGCTCTGCCGACTCTATCTGTATCACCTTCAGCGTAAACATCGGCCGCTGCACCACCCACCACACGCCGGACGCCAGCAACAGCAGCAGCAATACGGCAAACAGCGTATTGGCGACCATATTCAGCAGCTTGACGTCTTGCCACATGCTAGGACTTGCTTCCCTTGCTCATTTTCAGGCGCGCCGTTTTCAGTATCTCCAGGCACAGGTCTTCATAGCTCATGCCGGTCGCGCGCGCCGCCATAGGCACCAGCGAATGCCCCGTCATCCCCGGCGAGGTATTGATCTCGATCAGGAAGGGCTTGCTGTCCGTCGCCCGCAAAAGTACGTCCACACGCGCCCAGCCTTCGCAATTCAGCGCGCGGTAAGCTTCCAGCGACATCTGCTGTATCTCGGCAGTCAGCGCAGCATCCATCGGCGCCGGACACAGGTATTTGGTGTCGTCTGTAAAATATTTGTTCTGATAATCGTAGTTGCCCTCAGGCGCGACGATCTCAATAATCGGCAAGGCACGCGCCTGTGCGTCTGTGCCCAGGATCGTTACCGTCAGTTCACGCCCCTGGATGAATTCTTCCGCCAGCACTTCGTCGTCAAACTGCGCGGCCAGCGCATAAGCTTGCTGCATGTCGGAATACCCGTTGACCTTGGTAATGCCTATCGTCGACCCTTCATGCGGCGGTTTCACAATCAGAGGCAGCCCCAGATCATCGGGCACGAGGCGCAACTCGGTTTCTGGCGTCAGCACCGCATATTTGGGCGTCACCAGGCCGTGCGACATCCAGATCTTTTTGGTAAAAATCTTGTCCATCGCGATCGCCGATGCCATCACGCCGCTGCCGGTGTAAGGGATGCCCAGTTGTTCCAGCGCACCCTGCAAGCTGCCGTCCTCGCCAAAGCGGCCGTGCAGCGCAATGAATACACGGTCGAATTTTTCAGCCGCCAGATCGGCAAAACCACGCTCCGCGGGATCAAATGCATGCGCATCAACACCTTTGCTCCTCAGCGCATTCAATACGCCAGTGCCGGACATGATGGAGATTTCACGCTCGGCGGAACGTCCGCCGAACAGCACACCCACCCTGCCCAGGGCCGCCGCTTCATTTTGTAAGGTCTGCTCGCTCATGATCTATTTCTCTGTCGTTTGTGCCAGCTTGCCCGGAATGGCGCTGATGGAGCCTGCGCCCATCACGATCACCACATCGCCGTCTGTCAAGACATGCAGCAAGCTGTCCGGCATATCCTTGATGTCTTCCACAAATACCGGTTCGATTTTTCCCATTACCCGTACCGCCCGTGCCAACGCCCTGCCATCGGCCGCCACGATGGGCGCCTCGCCAGCGGCATACACCTCGGCCAGCACCACCGCATCCGCAGTCGAGATCACCTTGACGAAATCCTCAAACAGATCGCGTGTCCGGGTGAAACGGTGCGGCTGGAAGGCCAGCACCAGCCTGCGGCCTGGATAGGCGCCGCGCGCCGCGGCCAGCGTTGCGGCCATTTCTACCGGATGGTGGCCGTAATCATCCACCAGCGCAAACGTGCCACCGGCAGTACCGTTTTCTCCCGGCAGCGCAATTTCACCATAGCGGGTGAAGCGCCGGCCCACGCCGTTGAATTCCGACAAAGCGATCTGGGTATCCTTGTCCGCCACGCCGACTTCACGCGCAATCGCAATCGCAGCGCAAGCATTCTGCACATTGTGCATGCCCGGCTGGTTCAGGCTGACCGGCATGTCCGCATAGCCATCCTGCACCACGGTAAAATGCATCTTGCCGCCAGCCGCTTCCGCGTTCACCGCGCGGATATCTGCGTCTTCATGGAAACCGTAGGTGACGATAGGTTTGGAGACGAAGGGCATAATCTCGCGCACGTTCGCATCATCCAGGCACAATACCGCTACACCGTAAAACGGCAGCCGCTGCGTGAATTCGATGAACGCCTGCTTCAGCTTCGCAAAATCGTGACCATAGGTTTCCATGTGGTCGGCATCGATATTGGTGATCACCTCGATCACCGGCAGCAGGTTCAGGAAAGACGCGTCGGATTCGTCCGCTTCGGCGACGATAAAGTCGCCGCTGCCCAGCTTGGCATTGGCGCCGGCGCTATTGAGGCGGCCACCTATGACAAAGGTAGGGTCCAGGCCGCCCTGCGCCAATACGCTGGCGACCAGGCTGGTAGTCGTCGTCTTGCCGTGCGTGCCGGCAATCGCGATGCCGCTTTTCAGCCGCATCAGTTCGGCCAGCATCATTGCGCGCGGCACGATAGGGATATGGCGCGCGCGTCCGGCCACGACTTCCGGATTATCCGACTTCACTGCGGTGGACGTGACAATAGCATCCGCACCTTCTATGTTTTCAGCAACATGTCCCAGCATGACTTTGGCGCCCAGCGTAGCCAGCCGCTGCGAGGCGGAATTGGAGCCGAGGTCGGATCCTGAGATCGTATAGCCCAGGTTCAACAATACCTCGGCTATGCCGCTCATGCCCGAGCCGCCTATGCCGACAAAATGGATATGTTTGACTTTATGTTTCATGCTAATTGTTCCAACACCTGTGCAATTGTTTCATTGGCTTGCCGCTGGCCCAGGCCGTAAGCCGTCTGCGCCATCGTCAAGCATTGTTCTCTCGTCATTTCCTGCAATTGCCGGGCCAGACTTGCTGCATTCAATTCCTGCTGCGGCAGGTGCACCGCCGCTTTTTGCTGCGCCATCCATTGCGCATTGTCGCGCTGGTGCGAAGTGCTTGAAGCCACGAACGGCACCAGTATGCTAGCCACGCCCGCTGCGGTCAGCTCCGACACCGTGATCGCGCCTGCACGGCAGATTACCAGGTCGGCTTCCGCGTAGCGGCGCGGCATATCATCAATAAAATCCAGCACTTCCGCCAGCACCCCTGCCGCCGCATAAGCCTGGCTCAATGCGGCGATATGCTGCTTGCCGGACTGGTGCGTCACTATCGGACGACGATCCGCGGGAATCAGCGCCAGCGCCGCCGGCACGCTATCGTTCAATACTTTGGCGCCCAGGCTGCCGCCGACCACCAGAATTCTCAACGCGCCATCCCTGCTGCCATAACGCCGTTCAGGCGCCGGCAGATAACAGATTTCCTGACGCACCGGGTTACCGGTCAGCTTCGTCTTCCGGTCTGCATGCACCGTTCTGGACGGCAAGCCGAACAGCAGCTTGCTGGCGATCGGCCGCAAGGCCTTGTTCGACAGCAGCAGGCCAGCATCGGCATTCATCAGCACCACCGGCTTGCCGCGTAATGCTGCCATCAGGCCGCCTGGTACAGTGACGTAGCCGCCCATGCCCAGCACCACATCCGGCTTGCGCCTGGAGAGAATGCCCCAGCAAGAGAAAAAGCTCGCCAGCAATTTAAAGCCGCCGCTCACCGTATGCATCAGCCCCTTGCCGCGCATGCCGGAGAATTCAATGACATCCATCGCCACACCGTGCTTAGGTACAATCTGTCCTTCCATGCCTTTGCTGGTTCCCAGCCAGGATACCTGCCAGCCGCGCGCTTTCATGGTCTCGGCTATTGCCAGCCCTGGGAAGATATGCCCACCCGTGCCTGCCGCCATGATCAGCAGTTTTTTACCCGTTGCAGCCGGCCGCAGGATCTGGGAAGCGCTCATGCCCGGCCTCCGCGCATCAGCTGACGGTTTTCATAATCGATGCGCAGCAGGATCGCCAGACCGACGCAGTTGATCATGATCCCGGAACCGCCGTAGCTCATCAACGGCAAGGTCAGGCCCTTGGTTGGCAACAATCCCAGATTTACACCCATGTTGATAAAAGCTTGCACACCTATCCAGATGCCGATTCCTTTTGCCGTCAAACCGGCAAAGGTCAGGTCCAGCGCAATCGCTTGCCTGCCGATTTCAAATGCGCGCTTCACCAGCCAGTAAAACAGCAGCACCACGACGAGCACACCGGAAAAACCCAACTCCTCGCCGATGACGGCCAGCAAAAAATCGGTATGCGCTTCCGGCAGGTAATGCAGCTTTTCCACGCTGGCGCCGAGGCCGACGCCGAATAGCTCACCACGGCCAAAAGCGATCAGCGAATGCGATAGCTGATAAGCCTTGCCCAGCGCGTTTTCTTCCACCCACGGATTCAGGTAGGCAAAAATCCTTTCGCGCCGCCATGGAGACAGCAGGATCACCATACTGAAAATACCCACCAGTGTGGCCGCGATACCGCCAAACCAGACTCCGTTGATGCCGCCCAGGAACAGGATGCCCATGGCAATGCAGACAATTACGCCAAAGGCGCCAAGGTCGGGTTCCAGCAGCAGCAGCAAACCCACAACGCCAACGGCCAACGCCATCGGCAGGAAACCCTTGGTCAGCTTGTGCATGTACTCCTGCTTGCGCACGGTGTAATCCGCCGCATACAGCACCACGAACAGCTTCATCAATTCGGAAGGCTGCAGGTTGAACACCTTGAACGACAGCCAGCGTTTGGCGCCATTCACGCCTTTGCCCAGTCCCGGAACAAGTACCGCCACCAGCAATATCAGAGTGATGACAAACAGGTAAGGCGCGACCTTTTGCCAGGTCTCGATTTTCACCCTGAAGACAAACAGGCCCGCCAACAGCGACACTGCGATAAACATTGCCTGCCGCACCAGGAAATGCGTGTTCTTGTAATTGGCGTACTTCGGAGAATCCGGCAGTGATATCGACGCCGAGTACACCATCACCATGCCGAACAGCATCAGGATCAGCGTGACCCAGATCAGCGGCTGATCGTATTCCATCATCCGCGAACGCTTGGCCAGATGTGACGCAGCGACAGGCTCTGCCGAAAACGGCAGCCATTTGCTGAGTGACATCAACGCCTGTTTCATCAGAGCACCTCGCCTTTGGACAAGCCTGTTTCTCTCACTGCATCCACAAACACCTGTGCCCGGTGCGCATAATTGCGGAACATGTCAAAGCTGGCGCAAGCCGGCGACAGCAAGACGATATCGCCTTCATGTGCCTGTTCAGACGCTGCCTGCACGGCCTGCTCCAGCGTAGAAAAATCTGTCATTTCCACCGCAGCATCCTGTATTGCCGCGCGTATTTCGCCGGCGGCTTTGCCTATCAGCAGCACCGCCTTGGCATGCCGCATCACCGGTTCCGCCAAGGGCGAAAAATCCTGGCCCTTGCCTTCGCCACCGACAATCAGGATCACGCGCTTGTCAAAGCCCCCGGCCGATTCCTGGCCTATGCCTTTCAGCGCGGCCACCGTCGCGCCCACGTTGGTGCCCTTGCTGTCGTCGATGTAGTCGACGCCGGCAATCGTCGCGATCAGCTCCACCCGGTGCGGCTCGCCATGATATTCGCGCAAGCCGTGCAGCAGAGGTGCGAACGACAGCCCGATGGCGCGGCATAACGCCAGCGCCGCCAGCGCATTGGCCGCATTGTGCTGGCCGCGTATCTTCAGCGCATCCATCGGCATCAGCCGGCTGATTGCAACCGGTACCTCTTCGATGTCTTTTTTCTTGCGGCGTCCGGTGGGCTGTCCTTCTTCGCCTGCGGCGGCTGACGCCAGCCACACCATGCCATGCTCATTTATCAGGCCCATGTCGCCGGCCTGTTCCGGCTCGCCGACGCCGAAGCTGACCATATTTGCCATCGGCCTGGCCAACGCCATCACCAGCGCATCGTCACGGTTCAGCACCTGCACTGTGCGCTCGCCAAAAATGCGTGCCTTGTCTGCGCTATATGCAGCAAGGTCGCCATGCCAGTCCAGATGATCTTGCGTGATATTCAAGACGGTGGCCACATCGGCCTGCAGGCTGAAGCTGGTGTGCAGCTGGAAGCTGGACAATTCCAGCACCCAGACTTGCGGCAAAGTACTTGGCGGTTGCGGCGCCTCTGGTGCTGGAGGTGTGGCAGGCGCTGGAAGTACGGACTTGGCACTAGGTACCGCAGCAATCGCATCAGCGGTTTCATCGCCGCCGTCCGGTTCCTCTTCAGCCTCGCCCTCTTCTGCATCCTCAGGTTTTTCTTCCTGCGTTGCTCTTGACTCTGCTTTTAACTCCGCTTGTGACTCTGTTCCTTGCTCGGCTTCCTGCACTACGTCTGCCAGTGCTTCGGCAGCATCTTTTCCAGTAACAGACGTTGCAAAGGGCGCCTGAGGTGCATCTGCCTTCACATCAGAAGCAATAGCCGCGGCCTCTGCAGCAGCTTCCGCCAGCCACACCTGACGCTGCGCGTCATCGCGGTCCAGTTCTTCACGCAGCACATCCAGCACTGCCGGGCTGATATTGCCGGCCACCCGTGTCCGCAATCCGGCACGCTGGCACAGCAGGCCCACCAGACTGGTGACAGTCGTCTTGCCGTTGGTGCCGGTAATCGCAATCACTTTGGGGGTGTAGGCGCGCTGTTGCTTCAAGCCGGCAAGTGCCTGCGCAAACAACTCGATCTCGCCCCACACCGGAATATCCCTTTGACGTGCTTCCGGCAGCAGCGCCGCCAGCTCGCGCAAAGGCGACAAGCCTGGACTGACGGCAATTGCGTCGATCCCTTCCAGCAGATCAGCATTGAATACGCCCGCGACAAACTGCAGGTCCGACGCCAGCGCCTGCAGGGCGCCCAGCCGGTCCGGCGCTTCGCGCGTATCGGCCACACGCAGGCGCGCGCCACAGCGCAGCAGCCACTGCGCCATCGCGAGTCCAGACTCTCCCAGACCGAGCACCAATACGTGTTTTCCTGCAAAATCCATCAATATTCCCGATTTTTCATTACTGCCAATTACTGCCAATTATTGCTAACTACCGTTACCGTCGATTCATCCAGCCTGCTTCTATCGCAGCTTCAGCGACGACAGGCCTACCAGCACCAGCATCATCGTGATAATCCAAAAACGTACGACCACCTGGGTTTCCTTCCAGCCCTTCTGTTCGAAGTGATGGTGTAGCGGCGCCATCAGGAACAGCCTGCGTCCGGTGCCGGTTTTTTTCTTCGTGTATTTGAAGTAGCTGACCTGCAGCATCACCGATAATGTCTCTGCCACAAAGATGCCACCCATGATGAACAGCACGATTTCCTGCCGGACGATGACGGCGATGGTGCCCAGCGCGCCGCCCAGCGCCAGCGCGCCGACGTCGCCCATGAACACCTGCGCCGGATGCGCGTTGAACCACAGGAAAGCCAGGCCCGCGCCCGCCATCGCGCCGCAAAAAATCAGCAACTCGCCGGCGCCGGGGATATGCGTCAGCAGCAGGTATTTTGAGTATCCAACGTGGCCGGTCAGATAGGCAAACAGGCCAAGCGCAGAACCCACCATAATGGTAGGCATGATCGCCAGACCGTCCAGGCCGTCGGTAAAATTGACGGCATTGCTGGTGCCGACGATGACGCAATATGTCAGGAAGATGAAGCCCCACACGCCCAGCGGATAACTGACGGTTTTAAAGAAGGGCACGATAAGATCGGCTTTTGGCGGCAGATCCAGGTTGAAGCCGGACTGTATCCACGCAAAGAACAGATGCAATACCTCGGTATTATTCGAACCCGACACCGAAAACGCCAGGTACAGCGCCGCGATCAGGCCAATCAGCGATTGCCAGAAATACTTTTCTTTCGACGACATGCCCTTGGGATCGCGATACACGACCTTGCGGTAATCGTCCACCCAGCCGACGGCGCCGAAACCAAGCGTGACAATCATGACGACCCAGACGAAGCGGTTGCTCAGGTCCGCCCACAGCAATGTGGACACGCCGATGGAAATCAGGATCAGCACGCCGCCCATGGTAGGCGTGCCGGATTTGATCAGATGGGTCTGCGGACCATCGGTACGCACTGCCTGGCCGACCTTCATGCGGGTCAGCATGCGGATCACCGCAGGGCCGGCAAAAATGCCGATGGAGATTGCCGTCATCGCGGCAAACACCGCGCGGAACGTGATGAAGCCGAATACCCTCAGCAGGCCGAGATCTTGTTTGAAAAATTGTGCTAGCCAAAGCAACATGTTAATGACTTCCTGTAGTGTGTTGCGCCGTATGTTGCGTATGCCGAGTCAGATGCTGGATCACTCTTTCCATCTTCATGAAACGCGATCCCTTTACCAATACCGTGCTGCCGGCGGCCATGCTGCCGTCCAGTGCAGCCAGCAATGGCTGGATATCGTCAAAATTCCGTGCGGCGGGACCGAATGAGGCAGCAGTGTGCTGCGCCAGCACACCCAGCGTGAGCACTTGCCCTATGCCGCGCTGGCGCGCATAGGCGCCTATCTCTTCATGGAAGGCCGCGCCGTCCGCGCCCACTTCCCCCATGTCGCCCAATACCAGGATGCCGTCGGCGCCGGCCTGCGCCAGCACGTCGATCGCAGCGCGAACCGAGTCCGGGTTGGCGTTGTAAGTATCGTCGATGACCGTAGCGCCGTTATCCGCCTGCTTTTTCTGCAAACGTCCGCTGACGGGACTGAAAGCTTCCAGCCCGCGCGCGATGACGTCATTGGCAACGCCGATGGCGGAGCAGCAAGCAGCCGCCGCCAGCGCATTGCGCACATTGTGGACGCCAGCTGCCACCAGTTTTACGGTAAATTCCTGCCCGCCTATCTTCATCAGCAGATCGCTGCCGAACTGGTTTGGCGTATAGCTGCAGCTGACATCGGCATCGCCGGACAAGCCGAAGGTGACGATGCGGCGCTGCCCGCTTTCCTCTGCGTAGGAGTGCCAAAGAGCGGAATAGGTGTCATCAGCCGGAAAGACAGCGACGCCGTCTGCCGGCAGTTGCCGTATCACAGTACCGTTTTCTTCGGCGACGGCCTGTACCGTGTGCAGGAACTCCTGATGCTCACGCTGGGCATTGTTGACCAGGCCAACCGTGGGCTCCGCGATGGATGCCAGCAGGGTGATCTCGCCCGGATGGTTCATGCCCAGCTCTATCACTGCCGCCTTGTGTTCTGCCTGCAAACGCAAGACTGTCATCGGCACGCCGATTTCGTTGTTCAGGTTGCCGCTGGTCGCCAGGCTAAGGTCCGCGCCGGCATGGGACGCGAGGATGGAGGCAATCATCTCCTTGACCGTGGTCTTGCCGTTGCTGCCGGTCACGCCGATGACAGGCAAAGCGAACTGGCGGCGCCAATACCTGGCGATCTCTGCCAGCGCCGTCTTGGTGTCGGGCACGACCAATGCCGGAATTCCCAGGCCGGCAGGCGCATATTCCACTACCACCGCAGCTGCGCCCTGAGCCGCGACTTGCGGCAGGAAATCATGCGCGTCGAATTTTTCGCCGCGCAGTGCGACAAACAGATCGCCTTTTCCGGCTTTACGGCTATCCGTGCTGATGCCGCTGATCTGCGCGTCGGCACTGGCAGTGGCGCCGTTCACAGCTGCTTGTAGTTGAAAGAGTGAGGCGCGCATCAGTGGGGCCTCTTCATATTGATGCTGGTCGCCACGGTCGCCAGAGCCAATGATGCATGCTCTTCATCGGAGAACGGCCATTTCCTGCCATTGATATCCTGATAGGTTTCGTGGCCCTTGCCGGCCAGCAGCACCACGTCGTGGTCCCCCGCGTGCTTGATCGCATACAGGATGGCGCTGGCCCTGTCTTCTATCACATGCGCAGGCTTGCTCATGCCGGCAACGATGTTGGCAATGATGTCGGCAGGTTTCTCGGTGCGCGGGTTGTCACTGGTCACGACAACGTGGTCGGCCTGTTCGGCGATCTTGCCCATTTGTGGACGCTTGCCAGGATCGCGGTCGCCGCCGCAGCCGAATACGCACCACAATTCCCCATGGCGCTCCTGCGCTACCTGCTGCAGGGTCTGCACGGTCTTTTCAAGAGCATCCGGCGTGTGCGCGTAGTCGATGACGACCATTGCATGCCCTTGCGAACCCAACTGCTGCATGCGACCCGGCACCGGCGCCAGCATTTCCAGCGCATCCACTGCCTTGTTCCAGCTGATGCCTTCGGCCAGCAGCACTGCCAGCACTGCCAGCACATTGCTGACGTTGAAACGGCCAATCAGGTGCGTCTTGACCAGGCCGGAACCGAAGGGCGAATCCACGTGGAAGGAAGTGCCGCTATGCTGCGTGCGCAAATTGCTCGCGGATAGCATTTCCACTCCGTCAAGCGCGCGCCCCTCCAGCGTATAAGCGATCAGCCTGGCGCCGGACTTCTTGTCCTGCAGGCGTTTTACCAGGCAGCTGCCGTAGGGGTCATCCATGTTGATGACCGCGGTTCCCAACGCAGGCCAGTCGAATAAAGCAGCCTTGGTTTCGGCATAGGCTTCCATGCTGCCGTGATAGTCCAGGTGGTCGCGGGTCAGGTTGGTGAATACCGCCGCATCGAAATGCAAGCCGTTCAGGCGCCCCTGCTCCAGTCCTATCGACGAGGCTTCAATTGCCAGCGTTGCCGCACCGGCATCGCGCAACTCGGCCAGGCGGCGCTGTAATTGCACCGCATCCGGCGTGGTAAAGCCGGTTTCTTCAAGCGTGGCAACGGCACCATCCTTATACAGCCCAACCCCGAGCGTGCCGACCACCGCGCTTGGCTTGCCGAGCGCAGAAAAGGCTTTGGCCAGCCACTGTGAACAGGAAGTCTTGCCATTGGTGCCGGTCACCGCTACCGAGCGCATGGCCTGGTCCGGCTGCCCGTAATACGCGCTGGCGATCAGGCCCAGCTGCTGCTGCAACTGGGCGATGCCCCTGTGCGGTACTGCCACGGCCTCGTCCCAGTTAAAACCATTGCTCTCATATACTACTGCCGCAGCGCCATTGCTGACAGCCTGCTGCACATGGCGACGGCCATCGCCGCTGCCGATGGGGAAAGCAAAAAATACATCGCCCGCCTTGATTGCGCGGGAATCGGAGCTCAGTTGCGCGCCGGGCGCGACCTGCCTGAGCCAGTCTACTATTTCTATCATTATTTTCTTAATATTGACCATTACAAACTCTCCTGTACGCTGGGCTCAGGAATGATGCTGGTCACCGATGAATCCGGAGAAACGTTCATTGAACGCAATACATTGGCCATGATGGACGCAAACACAGGCGCGGCGACGGTTCCGCCATAGTGGCCGCCGACAGAAGGTTCATCAATCATGACCGCAACAATCACGCGCGGATTGGATACCGGTGCGAAGCCGACGAAGTCGCCGACATATTTGTGCACATACTTGCCGCCTTCCACCTTGTACGCGGTGCCCGTCTTGCCGGCTACGCGGTAACCGGCAATCCTGGCTTCCGTCGCAGTACCGCCGGGCTGGGTAACGGTTTCCAGCATCTGCCGCAGTTCATGCGCCACTTTTTCGGAGATCACGCGGTGGCCGACCGCGGGGCCATCCATCTTCTGGAAACTCAGCGGTATCAGGTCGCCGTCACGCGCAAAGATCGTGTAGGCACGGGCAATCTGGATCAGCGACACGGAAACGCCGTGACCGAAACTCATCGTCGCCTGCTCGATGGGCTTCCAGGTTTTGTAATTGCGCAGGCGTCCTGCCACGGCTCCGGGGAAACCGAGTTTGGGGGGCTGGCCGAATCCCAGGGTTGTAAACATTTCCCACATCTCTTGCGGTTGCATCTGCAAAGCCATCTTGGCGGTGCCGATATTCGAGGATTTCTGTATGACCTGTGCAACGGTCAATACGCCTTCCTTGTGGGCATCGTGTATCACTGCGGGGCCGATCTGCATCACGCCCGGCGCGGTCTGGAACGGCGTATCCGGCGTCACGCGGCCGGTGTCCAGCGCCAACGCCACGGTGAACGGCTTCATGATGGAACCGGGCTCGAAGGTATCCGTCATTACCCGGTTGCGCAGCTGGGCGCCGGTCAATACGGAGCGGTCATTTGGATTATAGGAAGGCAAATTCACCAAAGCCAGCACTTCGCCGGTCTTCACGTCCAATACCACTGCAGCGCCTGCCTTGGCCTTGTGCTTTTCCACCGCTTCTTTCAGATGCGTAAAGGCAATGTACTGGATCTTGCTGTCTATCGACAGCGTCATATCCTTGCCGTCATGCGGTTCGCGGATGGATTCTATATCCTCGACAATCCGGCCCAGCCTGTCCTTGATGACGCGGCGGCTGCCAGTCTTGCCTGCCAGGCTTTTTTCGGACGCCAGCTCTATGCCTTCCTGGCCAATGTCTTCGACGTTAGTAAAGCCGACTACATGCGCCATTGCATCGGCCTCGGGATAGTAGCGTTTGTATTCCTTGCGGGTTTCTATGCCGCCTATCCCCAGCGCAACGATTTTCTCGGCGACATCTTCCTTGACCTGGCGCTTCAGGTACACAAACTGGCGGTCGGAGTCCAGCTTCTTGCGCAATTCCGCCTCGCTCATTTCCAGCAGCCCGGCCAATTGAAGTAACTTGTCTTTAGGCGCTTCCAGCACATCATCGGGAATAGCCCAGATTGCCTTGACCGGCACCGATGACGCCAGCACCTGGCCGTTCCTATCGGTGATGCGGCCGCGGGTCGCCGGCAACTCCAGCGTACGCGCGTAGCGGCTGGCGCCCTGTTTTTGCAGGAAATCGGTCGTCATGCCCTGCAGCCACAGCGCGCGCGCCACCAGCGCAACAAACGCGGCAAACAGCATGAACAGCACCAGCCGCGAACGCCACACCGGCAGCTTTACGGCCAGCAAAGGGCTGGACAGAAAAGGCACGCCCTTGCCGGCAGCGGTGCGGGCAGTGGAACGCGGCGCGCGGCTCACTTCGAGCCTCCCGCAGTCAGGTATTGTGTGCGGTCCGGCGTTACCGGCACCATGCCCAACTCCTTGGCCGCATTGTCTTCTATGCGCGAATGCTTGCCGTAGGTAGACTGGTCCAGCTTCAGCTGGGTCCATTGCAGTTCAAACTGCCGCGACAGGCTTTGCGCCCGCTCCAGCTCAATAAACAGCTGGCGCGCCTGGTATTGCGCATTCACCAGCGACAACGCGCACAGCATCAGCGCAGCCGCCAGCACCAGGTTCAGACGGGTGCTCATGCTTTGCCCCCGTCGCGATGAACTGAATGATCGAAGGGCAGACGCTCGGCCACCCGCAGCACGGCAGAGCGTGCCCGCGGATTGGCCTCCACCTCGGCATCGGAAGGCTTGATCCGTGCGATCAGCCTCATCTGCGCCTGCGGCAAATCCTTGGTGCGTATCGGCAGGCGGCGGTCCGGCTGGGGTACGTTCACCTTGGATGCAAAAAACTGCTTAACGATGCGGTCTTCCAGCGAATGGAAGCTGATGATCGCCATGCGTCCTTGCGGCGCCAGGCGCTCATAAGCTCCCGCCAGGCCTATTTCGAGATCTTCCAGCTCTTTATTGATGAAAATCCGTACAGCCTGAAAGGTGCGAGTTGCCGGGTCTTTGCCCTTCTCGCGAGTTTTGACGGCGTGTGCGACGATTTCGGCAAGCTGTCGTGTGCCAGAAATTGGTTCGACCTGCCGGCGAGCAACAATCGCCTTTGCAATCTGAAAAGCAAACCGTTCTTCCCCATAATCTTTTATAACCTCCCTGATTTTTTGTTCATCTTCGGTCGCCAGCCACTCCGCCGCGGACATTCCGCGGGTAGTATCCATGCGCATGTCCAGTGGGCCGTCCGCCCTGAAGCTGAAACCGCGTCCTGCGTCATCCACCTGCGGTGACGAAATACCCAGATCCATCAGAATGCCATCCACCTGCGGCATGCCGCGCTCCAGCAGTTCCTGCGAGATCGTTGCAAAACTGTCATGCACGATGGTGAAACGCGGATCCTGGATTTCATTGGCGCTGGCGATGGCCTGGGTATCCTTGTCGAACGCCACCAGGCGGCCATCGGGGCTCAGGTTTTCCAGTATCTTCTTGCTATGGCCGCCGCGACCGAAAGTGCCGTCCACATAGATGCCGCCGGCGCGTTCGCCCCCCAGGGCCAGCGCCTCAACGGCTTCGCCCAGCAGCACCGTACGGTGCGTGAAATCTGCTGCTTTCTGAGTCATCATTGCGGTCAATCAGAAAGAAAAATCACTCAGCACATCGGGCATGCCGTTGGCGATGGCTTTCGCCTCGTCTTCAGCCAGCTTCGCGGAATCCCAGATTTCAAAATGCGAGCCCATGCCAAGCAGCATCACATCGCGCTGCAGGCCTATCGCCTGGCGCAGTTCGGGCGCAATCAGGATACGGCCGGCGCTATCCATTTCCACATCCGACGCATTGCCCAGGAATATCCTTTGCCAGGTGCGCGCCGACATAGGCCAGGACGCAATCTGTTCACGATGGGATTCCCAGGTAGGGCGAGGAAACAACAGCAGGCAGCCGTGAGGGTGGCGGGTCAGGGTAATACGGCCTTCGCACTGAACCGCAAGGGCGTCACGGTGCTTGGCAGGGATGGACATCCTGCCTTTTGCATCGAGATTGAGTGCTGACGCCCCCTGGAACACGCTATTTACCTTTTTACCCTGAACTTATATTCAATAATTTTCTGGTGCGGCGGAAGAGTTTTTCCACCACAAAAATACACTTTTTCACACTATCGCCCACTTTAGAGGATGCGTTACACCCGGTCAAGCGAAATCAAGTACAAAAATGCGAAATTATTGAATGAAGTCAAGGACTTAGCGCATTTACTTAAAACACTCAAAAAGAAGAATATTTAAATAAATTAGGGACTTACACGACATTGTAAATGTTAGCTCTTAGCTATAACCATGTGTTTTGCTAAAAGATGCGCTAAAAAATGAGAGTCGCGCGATGCTTGAGAAATCGCGCGTGGGATGAGGGCTGACGCGCGCGATAAAAACCGGCGCGTATGATTGAAAATGGTGAACGGAGCGTAAAATTAATCTAATTTCAATAACTTACTGCAAACATCTTTCATTTTGGCCCACATTGATTTGCAATCAAAATGAAAACTTATTCAACCACAAAACGTCCCATCATTCTGGGGCGATGGGCCGGGTGAATGCGATGATTAACTTATTCTTAGCTCACCGTTAACTGATAGGTCGTGATCTGGTGATACTCCTGACCAGGCCGCAATATCACAGCTTCCGCGTCCGGACCGTTGACCTGATTGGGGTAAGCCTGTGCTTCCAGGCAAAAACCGTCATGTTTTGCATAGGCGGCCGCCGCCCTGCCCTGCACTCCCGCCAGGAAATTTCCGCTATAGAACTGCAGGCCATGCTCGGTAGTCGATACTGATAGCTGCCGGCCTGAACCTGGGTCGTAGACGGTCGCTACCTCTCGCAAAGGCTGGACGTTGCGGCTCTGGCCCGGCTCATACGGGCTGGAATGTTGCGGCCGAAGGCAATAACAATGGTCGAAACCTCCGGCTACCTTGAGTTGCGGATCGGGCCAGGCCAGGCGCGGCCCGATGGGGGCCGGCTGACGAAAATCGAAAGCGCTGCCTGCGACCGTGGCAACGTCTACCGGAATCAGCCGGGCATCCACTTGCAGATACTGGTCGGCATCGATAGCCAGGATGTGGTCGCAGATATCGGCAGCGCCGCCGTTCAGGTTGAAATAGCCGTGCGAAGTCAGATTAAGCGGTGTCGGCGCATCGCTGGTGGCGCGATAGTCAATACTGAGGCGGCCCTCATCATCCAGGTTATACAGCACCGACACATGCACGTTGCCTGGATAGCCCGCATCGCCTTCCGCCGATTCCAGCGTCAGCCGCAAGCCTTCCAGTTCTATGCTGGCCTGCCAGAGCGCCAAATGAAAACCTGCATCGCCGCCATGTAAATGATTGGTGCCGTCATTGCGGTCGACCAGGTAGTCGGCGCCGTCCAGCGTGAAGCGGCCATCCGCGATACGGTTGCCCCATCGCCCTATCAGCCCGCCGAAATAAGGCGGATTGCTTTGATAAGCCTCGCAGTCCGGATAACCGAGCAGGATGTCGGCTACCTTGCCGTAGCGATCCGGTGCCCACCATGAAATCAGAGTGGCACCGCGATCACTGATGGTGACTCGCATGTCATTAACGTTGCGCAGTGTGTAGAGGGTGACGCCGTGGTCGGCGGCAGTGCAGGTGATTTTGGCTTGAGTCATAAGACGTAGTTCTTTTCTGTTTTGTGTGCCTGAGGCGCTGCGGTCATCCGGTCCCGGTATTCGCGCGGGGTGCAAGCCAGTTCGCGCTTGAACACCGCGTGCATGTATTGCACGGACGTGAAGCCGCAACTGATGGCGATTTCAGCAATGCTGCGGACTTCTTGCCGCGCTTCGGGCTGATGGTTCAGCTGATTGTTTAGCGGGCTGTTCAGTTGATGACTCAGCTGATTGTTCGGCTCATTATCCGAATAATTATCCGGATAGGGATTTTCCAGCATGCTCTTGGCGGCGTCCAGCTTGAAGCGCAAGATTTCATCATGCACGCTGCGCCTGATCTCACGACGGAAGTACCCCTCCAGCGTGGAACGCGAAACGCCCACATAATCGGCGACCTGTTCGGTCTTGATGCCCTGGCACGCGTATTGGCGGATGAAGTGCATCGCCTGCATCACATGCGGATGGTTGAGTGCATCGTGGCGGCTTGACGCCAGCACGTTGATACCGGCAGGCGGCACCAGGATGCGGGTGCCGGACAGGCGTGCACCGTGCAGCATCTGGTGCAGCAGATGGGCTGCGCTGCGGCCCATTTCACGCGTGCCCTGGATGACCGAACTGAGCGGCACCCGGGTCAAAACACGCGCCAGCGGGTCGTTATCGATGCCGATCAGCGCCACCTGCTCCGGCACCGCAATACCGGCGCACAGGCAAGCCTGCAGCAACTGGCGCGCACGGGCATCGGTCACCGCGATGATGCCGACCGGCTTAGGCAGCGTCTGCAGCCAGGCGATCTGCTGCTCCACCGCCGTATCCCAGGAAGGAGCACTGGTGCCGACGCCGCGATAAATCTCCCCGTGCATGCCGTCGCGCTGCATCAGTGTAACGAATGCCTTCTCACGCTCCTGGGCCCAGCGGTTCACTGCCGCTTCCGGCAGGCTGAAGCAGGCAAAGTGGCGCAAGCCTGCTTCTATCAAATGATCGTAAGCCAGCTTGACGAGCTTGAAATTATCGGTTGCGACGTAGGGCGTGTCTGGCGGGTAGTCACTTTCCTCGGCGTACGATCCACCCACCGCCACCACAGGCAGGCTGACCCTCGCCAGCGCTTCGCAGACGGCAGGATCGTCAAAGTCGGCAATGATGCCATGGCCGTGCCAGCGTTCTATGCCTTGCAAGCGACATCGAAAATCTTCTTCCAGAAAAAGCTCCCAGGACGCGCGCGTACTGCCCAGATACTCGCCGATGCCGGCGATGATGTCGCGGTCGAAAATTTTGTTGCCGTTGAATAAAAGGGCAATACGGTGCATTGCCGGCATTTTTGTCATCCTGCGGTCTCCTGACTTTTTTTGCTTTTTCTCTTTTCTGCTTTTCTTACGTTTGTTGCGCTTATTACGTTTGCTGCGTTTGCTGCAATGCCGAACCTGCTTTCGGTGTCACACCACCTCCGCCGCGCCATCCTTGCTCCACCCTTACTGCTTTTGAGGCAAACGCTGCAATTTCATAAAAAATTATTAGTTTGACATCAATAGACCAGTTTAAATGACGGCCATCCATTTGTCCTGATTGTACCGAGCACGGCTCCTGGCCGTCAGCCCAATTGCTGTTTTGTGCAGTTGCAAACAAAAGAATCGCTACCGCGGCTGGTGGATTTCGTAATTGTGGAGCGCCGAACCCGGTTGTTAGTATGGCGCCAGACATTACAACGCAACACACACTGCCATTGCGAGACCTGCCTGAACGGCAAAATCCGCACCCACACCCGACTGGAGATTATTGATGAGCCATTTCCCTGCTGTTGCCCCTATCAAGTTTGAAGGACCGCAAACGAAAACACCGCTGGCGTTCCGTTACTACGATGCCAACAAAATGGTACTGGGCAAACCAATGCGCGAGCACTTGCGCATGGCAGCCTGTTACTGGCATAGCTTCGTCTGGCCAGGCTCCGACGTATTCGGCGCCGGCACTTTCCGCCGCCCCTGGCATGCAAACGGCGATGCCATGGAAATGGCGCGCATGAAAGCCGACGCTGCGTTCGAATTCTTCAGCAAGCTGGGAATCGACTATTACACCTTCCATGATACCGATGTCGCTCCAGAGGGGGCCAGCTTGGCGGAATACCGCAACAACTTCGCGCAATTGCTGGACGTGATGGAACGCAAGCAGGAAGAGACGGGCGTGCGCCTTCTATGGGGTACCGCCAACTGTTTCAGCAATCCACGCTATGCCGCCGGCGCCGCCACCAATCCCAATCCTGAGATGTTTGCCTATGCCGCGACACAGGTATTTACCGCGATGAATGCAACCCAGCGTCTTGGCGGCGCCAACTACGTATTATGGGGAGGCCGCGAAGGGTATGAAACACTGCTCAACACCGACCTGAAACGCGAACGCGAACAGCTCGGCCGCTTCATGAGTCTGGTGGTGGAGCACAAACACAAGATAGGCTTCAAAGGCAGCTTGCTGATCGAACCGAAACCGCAAGAGCCAACCAAACACCAATACGACTACGACAGCGCAACGGTGTACGGCTTCCTTAAGCACTACGGCCTTGAACAAGAGATCAAGGTGAATATCGAAGCCAACCACGCAACGCTGGCAGGACATAGTTTTCACCACGAAATCGCCACCGCTGCGTCGCTGGGCATCCTCGGCAGCATCGACGCTAACCGCGGCGATCCGCAGAACGGCTGGGATACCGACCAGTTCCCTAATAGCGTCGAGGAATTAACGCTGGCCACTTACGAAATCCTGAAAGCAGGCGGCTTCACCACCGGCGGCTTCAACTTTGACGCCAAGGTGCGCCGACAAAGCATGGATGAAATCGACCTGTTTCACGGCCACGTCGGCGCCATGGACGTATTGGCCTTATCGTTGGAACGAGCTGCCGGCCTGATAGAAAATGATCTGCTGGAAAAATTCAAATCCGAGCGCTACGCAGGCTGGGACAACAGTTTCGGCCAGCAGATGCTGAGCGGCAAGCTGAGCCTTAGCGATATCGCCGAGCACGCGTTCGCCGGACAGATCAATCCGCAGGCAGTCAGCGGTCGCCAGGAAATGCTGGAAAACCTCGTCAACCGCGCCATTTTCGGCTGATGCCGCATTCGTAAATTCATTCCTTAACCATTATGTTCATCGGTATTGATCTAGGCACTTCCGGCGTGAAGGCGATCCTGCTGGATCGTCAGGACCGGGTGTTGGCGAGCGCCAGCCGGCACTTGTCGCTATTGCCGCAAATGCCGCAAAACCCCTTGTGGCGCGAGCAGCATCCAGCGTCATGGTGGACTGCTTGCGAGCAGGCAGTCATGGCGCTGCTGCGGGCAGCAAAAGAACTTGGAATCGCCGCCGACGCAATTGAAGCGATCGGCCTCACCGGCCAGATGCACGGGGCAACCGTGCTCGACGATGCTGGCCACGTGTTACGGCCGGCAATTCTGTGGAACGACGGCCGCTCGTTTGCCGAATGCGCAGAGCTGGAGCGACGCGTGCCGGCGTCCCGGCAGATCACCGGCAACCTGATGATGCCCGGCTTCACTGCACCCAAGTTGTTGTGGCTATCCAGGCACGAACCGCAGGTATTCGAACGAATTGCCAAAGTACTGCTGCCCAAAGACTGGCTGCGCTATGAGCTTACCGGCGATTACGCCAGCGATATGTCGGACGCCGCCGGCACCATGTGGCTGGACGTTGGCCAGCGTACCTGGAACGATGAACTGTTGCACGCGACCGGCCTCAGTCGCGCGCATATGCCGGCACTGTACGAAGGCCCACAAATAACCGGGATGCTGAAACCTGAACTGGCGCAACGTTGGGGCTTGCAGCAGATACCGGTGGTGGCAGGTGCCGGCGACAATGCGGCGGGCGCGATCGGCGTCGGCATCGTGCGGCCTAGGCAAGCCATGCTTTCACTGGGCACCTCGGGAGTGTACTTTGCCGCCACAGACGGCTTCCATGCCAATCCGGAACGCGCTGTCCACAGCTTTTGCCATGCTTTGCCTGCAACATGGCATTTGATGTCGGTCATGCTGTCGGCTGCAGCCTGCCTGGATTTCAGCGCCCAGCTGACTGGTTATGCCGACGTGGCCGAGCTCCTGGCAGACGCAGAACAACACGGCGCCAATGACATTTCACCAGATGCTCCGCTGTTCCTGCCCTATCTGAACGGTGAACGCACACCGCACAACAATCCGAACGCGCAAGGCGTCTTTTTCGGCATGCGGACAGGTATAACACGCGCCGATCTGGCGTTGGCGACGCTGGAAGGCGTCGGCTTCGGTCTCAGCGACGGTATCGACGCTGTCAGTAGTTGCAATGGTAATGCCACAGCAGCCGCAGCCGAAGAAATCACCTTGATCGGCGGCGGTTCGCGCAGCGCTTTCTGGGCGCAAATGCTGGCCGATATCAGTGGCCGGCGCCTGGTGCGACGGCAAGGCGGCGACGTCGGTCCGGCGCTGGGCGCAGCACGGCTGGCGCGCATGGGCGTGGCGGATAAGAGCGGCGACAGCGCCTCCTTGCTCGACATCTGTCCGGTGCCGCCGCAGATTGCCGTGTATGACCCACATCCGCAACGCCATGCGCAATACGCGCAGCGCCGTAAAAAATTCGCGTTGTTGTATCAGCAGTTGTTGCCCGTGTTTTCAGCATGAAAATGAAATTGCATCCGTAGCGCCCAGCAGCCCCTCCCCCGTGAAGTACCAGTAGTGCATTTAGCCGCATCAAATGAAGTTAACTAAAAACATATGACAGGAGACAATGTAATGAACAATATCATCAGCAATGCTATCAACAAAAGTCTGTTAACGTTGATATCGGTAGCAGTATTGTCACTCACCAGCTCGGCCGCCATGGCCGACGCCAAAAATCCCAAGATCGGCTTTTCGATCGACGATCTGCGGGTAGAGCGCTGGGCCCGCGACCGCGACTTTTTTGTCGCCGCTGCCGACAAACTGGGCGCCAAGGTATTCGTGCAGTCGGCCGACGCCAGCGAGCAGCGCCAGATTTCCCAGATCGAAAACCTGATTTCACGCGGTGTCGATGTGATCGTGATCGTGCCGTTCAACGCCACAGTGCTGAGCAACACCATCAAAGAAGCCAAGAAAGCCGGCATCAAAGTGGTGTCGTATGACCGTCTGATCCTCAACGCCGACATCGACGCCTACATTTCCTTCGACAATGAAAAGGTCGGCGAGATGCAAGCCGAAGGCGTACTCAAGGCTGCGCCTAAGGGCAACTACTATCTGCTCGGCGGTTCACCGACAGATAACAATGCCAAGATGTTGCGTGAAGGCCAGATGAAAGTATTGAAGCCATCCATCGACAAGGGGGACATCAAGATCGTCGGCCAGCAATGGGTCAAGGACTGGAGTGCAACCGAGGCTTTATCGATAGTTGAAAACGCCCTGACAGCCAACAATAACAAGATTGACGCCATTGTCGCGTCCAACGATGGCACAGCCGGCGGCGCGATCCAGGCGCTGGCTTCACAAAAAATGGCTGGCAAGGTACCGGTGTCTGGGCAGGATGCCGACCTTGCCGCAGTCAAGCGCGTGATCGCCGGGACGCAATCCATGACGGTTTATAAACCACTGAAGCTGATTGCCTCTGAAGCGGCCAAACTGTCGGTGCAATTGGCGCGTAACGAAAAGCCCGAATATAACGCTCAATACGACAATGGCGTTAAAAAGGTCGACACCATACTGCTCAAGCCCACTACGCTGACCAACGCCAATGTCAACATCCTGGTGAGCGATGGCTTCTACACCCAGGCACAGATAAGCAGCAAGTAAGTTTCGCAGCCGTATCAGCTGACAAAGCGAGGGGCGCTGCACCTGCATTTACATCTGCATCTGCATCTGCAACGTTCCTCCATTCAATTACTGCGAGAAGTTACATGTCTGAATATCTGCTGGAAATGCAGGGAATCGTCAAGGATTTCGGCGCTGTCCGCGCACTCGACGGCATCGACATCAAGGTCCGGGCCGGTGAATGCCTGGGCCTGTGCGGTGAAAACGGAGCCGGAAAATCTACCTTGATGAAAGTGTTGTCAGGCGTTTATCCGCAGGACACATGGCAGGGCGAAATCCTGTGGCAAGGCCAGCCCCTGCAATCACAATCGATGCGCGACACCGAAGCCGCAGGCATCATCATCATCCATCAGGAACTGATGCTGGTGCAAGAGCTGTCGGTCGCGGAAAATATTTTCATGGGTCACGAGATAACGTTGCCGGGCGGCCGTATGAATTATCCCGCCATGTACAAGCGCGCCGCCGAACTGATGCTCGAACTCAAAATGCCCGACATGAATGTGGCGCTGCCTGTCTCGCAATACGGCGGCGGCCACCAGCAACTGGTGGAAATTGCCAAGGCGCTCAACAAGCACGCCAAGCTGCTGATCCTGGACGAGCCATCGTCATCACTCACCTCCTCGGAGATCGCCGTATTGCTGGACATCATCCGTGACCTCAAGGCCAAGGGTGTAGCCTGTGTCTACATTTCCCACAAACTGGACGAGGTGGCCGCAGTCTGCGATACGGTGACGGTTATCCGCGACGGCAGGCACATTGCTACCACGCCCATGCAGACGATCAAGGTCGATCAGATCATCACCCAGATGGTGGGCCGTGAAATCACCGCCATGTATCCGGACCAGGAACATGACATAGGCGAGGTGATATTCGAAGCGCGCAATATAAGCTGCTACGACACCGACAATCCAAAACGAAAAAGGGTGGACGACATTTCCTTCAGCCTGCGGCGCGGAGAAATTCTGGGCATCGCCGGCCTGGTGGGAGCCGGCCGCACCGAACTGGTATCGGCCCTGTTCGGCGCGTATCCGGGCCGCAGCGAAGGCGAGGTCTGGCTGGACGGCGCCAAGGTCGATACCGGTACGCCGCTGAAATCTATTCGCCTTGGCCTGTGCATGGTGCCCGAGGACCGCAAGCAGCACGGCATTGTTCCCGACCTGAGCGTCGGCCAAAACATCACCTTGACCGTGCTCAAGGATTTTTCTCACCATAGCCGCATTGACGCCGCAGCAGAACTGAAAACCATCAACAATGAAATATCACGTCTGCATTTGAAGACAGCCAGTCCATTCATGCCGATTACCAGCCTGTCCGGTGGCAACCAGCAAAAGGCAGCGCTAGCGAAAATGCTGCTGGCGCGGCCCAAGGTATTGATCCTGGACGAACCCACGCGCGGCGTCGATGTTGGCGCCAAGGCGGAAATCTACCGGCTGATGGCAGAACTGGCACGGCAAGGCATGGCCATCATCATGGTTTCGTCTGAACTGGCCGAAGTGCTGGGCGTATCCGACCGCGTGCTGGTCATCGGCGAAGGCAAGCTGCGGGGCAACTTCATCAACCAAAGTCTGAGCCAGGAAACCGTGCTGGCCGCAGCCATCGACCAGTCGTCGCAATACCTGGCATCACAGCAGGCCGCAAACGCCGGCAATCTTCAGGAAACTCTATGAGTGTAATTAATATCAAGCAGTTGTTCCGGCAATATAAAATGATGGCCTTGCTGATAGCCATCGCCTTGATCTGGGCGTTCTTCAGCTGGAAAACGGAAGCTGGCTTCGTCACACCGCGCAATTTGTCCAACCTGCTGCGCCAGATGTCGATCACCGGTATTGTCGCCTGCGGCATGGTGCTGGTGATTATCGGCGGCGAAATCGATTTGTCGGTCGGTTCCATGCTCGGTTTGCTCGGGGGCATCGCCGCCGTGCTGGACGTGACGCACCACCTGCCGCTGGCGCTCAACCTGGCGCTGGTGCTGTTACTAGGTTTGGGTTTTGGCCTGTTCAATGGCTACCTGACAGCCTATATGCGGATTCCTTCTTTCATTGTCGGCCTCGGCGGAATGCTGGCGTTTCGCGGCATACTGCTGGGTGTCACCGGCGGCCTCACCATCGCCCCGGTTTCCAGCGACCTGGTATATCTGGGGCAAGGCTATCTGCCGCCGCAATTCGGTATTGCGCTAGGCCTGGGTTTGTTTGTGCTGGCGCTAGTGCTGACCTGGCGCCAGCGCAGCAACCGCCGGCAACATGCTTTGCCTGTGCCACCGCTGTGGCGTGATGCGTTGCGCATCCTGCTGATCGGCGCGATCCTGCTGGCCTTTGTACGCACGCTCAATACCTATGATGGCATCCCGGTACCGGTCTTGCTATTGCTGGGCCTGCTCGGCCTGTTCAGCTACATCACCACGCAAACAGTGTTCGGCCGCCGGATCTATTCGGTCGGTAGCAATATGGAGGCAACCCGCGTATCGGGCGTCAACGTGCAGGCGGTGAAGCTGTGGATTTTTGGCATCATGGGCTTGATGTGCGCACTGGCTGGCCTCGTCAATACTGCTAGGCTGGCGGCCGGTTCACCATCAGCGGGCAACATGGGGGAGCTGGACGCAATCGCTGCCTGCTTCATCGGCGGCACCTCGATGCGCGGCGGTTCGGGCACTGTGTACGGGGCATTGATCGGGGCGCTGGTGATGGCCAGCCTCGACAACGGCATGTCGATGCTGGATGTCGACACCTACTGGCAGATGATCGTCAAGGGCAGCATCCTGATGCTCGCAGTATGGGTAGATGTTGCAACACGCTCCAGCCGTTGACCATGTCGCCCGTCCAGACGCGGGCGCAACCCTTCAGTGCATCAATATAAGCTTATCACTGGCTTGCAAGACGGGCCTGGAGATCGCGGGGCGCAAGGCTACTCACGAATTCCTTGCACGCGAATATAGTAAGCCAGGACGGGCAAGCAGAGAGGCATGCCCAAACTCAAAATCGGCTGACAATGCTGTAAATCATACGCTGCGCGGCTTACACGCATCTGGAACAACATAAAGTTTCAATAAAGAAATATCCTCTAAGGTTGCGATGCGCATTTTTTGTGCAAGTTTCCGCCACTTTCTTGATCTTCACCCCCCTGAAACCCACGGTAATGGGCCATCCTGATCTGAAAGATGGCAGGCCCGGCCTGCTTTGCTCCAGGAGGACCTTGCCTCCGGGCACATAGTTTGCTTGAGTCAACACATTACAACTCTATCGTGTATGCATCTTCCTGATGGCGGTGCACCACCCCTATGCCAGCAAGCCCTGCCAATAAACTGAGCCAATTCGATCAATCGGGAGTTCTCAGCACGCTACTGAATAATCTGGACGGCATGGTATTCCGCTACAGGAATGACGGCCGGTACAGCATGGAACTGGTCAGCGCGGGCTGCAGCAAAATCACCGGCTACCCCGCCGATGACGCCATTTACGCGGACCGCCCCTCCTATGAGCGCCTGTGCGAGCCGGAAGACCTGGAGCAACTGCGGGGCAGCGTGCGGGCTGCGCTCGAACAACAGCAGCCGTATGAGGTCGAATACCGAATAACGCACGCCAATGGTGAATCGCGCTGGCTATGGGAGCGTGGCGTCGGCGTTTATGGGGAGACCGGCCAGCTGGAGGCCGTGGAAGGGCTGGTTTCCGACATCACGGTGCGCAAGCAGGCCGACCAGGTCACGCTGGAAGTGGAAAGAAGGTATCGCAGCATTGTGGAAAATGCGATAGAGGGGATATTCCAGTCCACGCCACAGGGATATCTGTCGGTCAATCCCGCGCTGGTGCGCATCTACGGCTACGCGTCGCCGCAACAGATGATGAGCGAGCTAAGGCAGATCGACACCCAGCTGTATGTAGAAACCGGGCGCAGGCAGCAGTTCATGCAGTTGATGCAGCAATTGGGCTCCATCAGCAATTTCGAATCGCGCGTGTACCGCAAGGACCGCAGCATTATCTGGATCTCTGAAAATGCGCGCACCGTGTATGACGACGCAGGCAACATCCAGTTTTATGAGGGTACGGTAGAGGACATTACCGATCGCAAGCTGCACGAGGCGGAAGTCGAACACCGGGCCAGCCATGACATGCTGACCGGCCTGCCCAACCGTGCCCTGCTGCAAGAGCGCCTGCAACAGGGCATCATGCAGGCGCGGCACCGCGGCACGCGGCTGGCGCTGGCTTTCCTGGACATAGACCAGTTCAAGTACATCAATGACAGCCTGGGCCACCAGGCCGGCGACCAGCTGCTGCAGATCATGTCCGAAAGGCTGCTGGCCTGCATGCGCGACAGCGATACCGTCGCCAGGCTGGGAGGCGACGAATTTGTGCTGCTGCTCAACCATCATGCGGACGGCGACGAGCTCGATTCGGTAATGCAGCGCATACGCAGCAGCGTGTCGCAGCCCTGCCGCATAGACGGGCGCGAGCTGACGGTCACCTGCAGCATAGGCATCAGCCTGTATCCAGGCGACGGCGAACATGCCGACGTGCTGCTGAAAAACGCCGACGCGGCCATGTACAAGGCCAAGGAACTGGGCCGCAATAACTACCAGTATTATGCCGGCGTGCTGACCCCGGCCGTGGCCGACCGGCTGGACCTTCTGAACAAGCTGCGCATCGCGATACAGAACCGGCAGTTAACGCTGCATTACCAGCCGAAGATAGACCTTGGCACCGGCCTGATCCACAGCGCCGAAGCGCTGATACGCTGGCGCCATCCGGTACAGGGAATGATATCGCCGGCCGAATTCATTCCGTTGGCGGAAGAGACCGGGCTGATCATGCCGATCGGCGAATGGGTCATCCACACCGCCTGTGCGCAGGCCATGCAATGGCTGATGCAAGGCCTGCAGCCGCAGCCGATACGCATCGCCGTGAATATCTCGCCGCGCCAGTTGCATCATGGCGACCTGGCGCAGATCGTCCGGCACGCCCTGGAAGAAACCGGGTTGCCGCCCAGCCTGCTGGAACTGGAAATTACCGAATCGATGATGATGCACAATATGGACGCCAGCATCGCCACGCTGCACCAGCTGAAACAGATGGGGGTGTACCTGTCGGTGGACGACTTCGGCACCGGCTACGCCAGCCTCAGCTACTTGAAGAAATTCCCGGTGGATTGCCTGAAGATCGACCAGTCATTTGTGCGCGACATCGTGGTGGACAAGGATGACGCTGCCATCGTCAAGGCCATTATCTCGCTGGGGCATATCCTGAACCTGTCGGTGATTGCGGAGGGCGTGGAAACCCAGGAACAGGCCCGCTTCCTGCAGCAGAATGCCTGCGACTGCGCGCAGGGTTATTATTTCGGCAGGCCGATGGACAACGACGCTTTTTCGCTGCTGATTGCCGGTACAGGCTCTCCTGGGCAGGCGATGGCAGGGAGCGAGGGCATTATCACTCCGCTTAACACCCTCATGCAGGCACCATTTCCGTCTGCCGCTCCAGCAGCGCCACAAACTCATTCTCGGGAACCGCTTTACTGAAATAGAAACCCTGGTATTCATCGCAGCTGGAATCGGCCAGCGTCTGTAACTGGGTCGCAGTTTCCACACCTTCGGCGATGACTTTCAGGCCCAGCGTATGCGCCATTGCCACGATGGCGAGCACGATGGCGGTATCGTTGGGATCTTCCGGCATATCCTTGATGAACGAGCGGTCAATTTTAACGCTGTCGACCGGGAAACGTTTGAGGTAAGCCAGCGAAGAATAGCCGGTGCCGAAATCGTCTATCGACAGCGTAAAGCCGGCCGCCTTCAGGCCATCCATCAATACAATCGCCTGCTCCCTGTTGTGCATCACCATGCTCTCGGTGATTTCAAATTCGATGGACTGCGGACTGACGCGCCAGAACTCAACCACGCTCTGCACGTCGGCCAGCAGGTTGGCATCGTTGAACTGCGCACCCGACAGGTTGATGGCCACCCTGCCGAAGGATTTATCCACCGCCTGGAAAGCCAGCACATCGCGGCAGGCAATGTCCAGCACCAGCATGCCCAGCCGCCCTATCAGGCCGGCCTCCTCCGCCAGCGTGATGAACTCGCCGGGAAACAGGATGCCGCGCTCGGGGTGGTTCCAGCGCACCAGCGCTTCAGCGCCGACGATGCGGCCGGAGGCTATATCCAGCTTGGGCTGGTAATACACGACGAATTCCCGACGCTCCAGCGCCCGTCGCAGCCTGGCCTCGAAGGCAAGGCGTTCCACAGTATGCACATTCATTTCGGATGCATAGAACTGGTAATTGTCCTTGCCCCGGTTTTTGGCCCGGTACATCGCAATATCGGCATTTTTCAGCAAGGTCTGTGCATCCTTGCCGTCGGCCGGGTAGGTCGCGATGCCGATGCTGGCGCTAAGCTGGCATTCCTGCCCGCGGATATCGAAAGGCAGCGCCGACTCTATCAGCAGCTTGTCCGCGATGTCGCTGAGATCCATCGGGTTGTCATACTGGTCCACCAGCAGGATGAATTCATCGCCGCCGACACGGGCAATGGTGTCCGATTCACGCAGGCAGTTCTTGAAACGCCTGGCGATGTTACGCAATACGGTATCTCCTTCGTCGTGGCCGAAGGTATCGTTGATGTTCTTGAAGCGGTCCAGGTCTACAAAAAATACCGCCAGCCGCGAGCGGTTACGCTCCGCGTGCGCCAGCGACTTGGCCAGATGCTGGTGGTACAGGAAGCGGTTAGGCAGGCCGGTCAGGTCATCATAGTGGGCCAGCTTCAGGATTTTCTCTTCCGAGCGTCTATCCTCGATCGCAATGCTGGCGATGTCGGTAGTAATGCCCATCAGCCCCATGTCTTCGTCGTTGAGCGGGGTACGCACGGTAAAGAATAGCGTAAAGGTACCGAGCAGCTGGCCGTTCTTGCCCATGATGGGCCAGGCGCCGCAACTGGCAAACCCGGACAGGTTTTCCAGTGCATTGATAAACTGCATCTCGGGCGCCGCCTGCACGTCTTCCACCCACACCGGCGACGCATTGATGACGGCCTCGCTCCAGACGCCATTACCTTTGCTGACCACCAGCCCCTGCAACTGCGGCTTCAGCATTTCCGGGAAATTCTGCCCCACCAGGCGCGAAAAAGTGCGCTGGTCGTCGTCCAGCAACTGTATGCCGCAGCGCCAGTGCGGGTTCAATTTTTCTACAAACTGGCACACCGCTTCCAGAATGCTGGATAACTCTTCGCCGCTGCCTATCAGCTGCAGCAGGCGGTTTTGCCCTTCCAGCAGACGCTCGGTATATTTGCGCGAATTGACGTTGCGCATCACGCAAAACAGCAGTATCTCGCTTTCGACCTCGACCCGGCTCAGCGTAATTTCGTTGAACTGCAACTGGCCGTGTTTCTGCGTGGTCCATTCAAAGCGCTGCGCCGTGCCCTCGAACGCCGCATCCACCAGGGTGGCAACGAGATTGTCGCGGCCCATGCTCGGCAACTGGTTGACATGCTGCGAGTTCGGCGAGAATCCGCCAGCGCGCTTGCCGATGATATCGGCTGCAGATTCCACGCCGAACAATGCAATGGCGGCAGGATTGCAATCGACATAGAGGTAATCGCGGTTGATCAGCAGGATCGCATCCTGTGCCTCCTGGTACAGCAGCCGGTAGCGGTTCTCGCTGGCCTTGAGCCGCGTATTTGATTTGCGCAGGTGGCCGATATGCCACACCAGCACTGCCGCCAGCAGCAGGATGAAGCCTATCGTCAGTGCCGCAAAAAATATCCTCTGCTTGAGCCGTTTGTTCCAGCTGGACAAAATGCTGCCCATGTCACGCGCGTACACCACCGTGATCGGGAAATCCGCCATTTTGCGGTAGGTATAGATGAGCTCGGCGCCGTCGCCGACAAAGGACTTGTCCTGCAGCACCCCCTCTTCCGATCTCTGCCTGATACTGCCGGCGACAGCCGACCGGCTGGCGTTGAGATTCAGATAACGCTCGTCAAAAGGCGAACGGATGATGATATTGCCTTCATTGTCATGCAACGAAATGCTGGCTTCGCCATCCCGCGCAACCCGCTCATAGAACTCATTCAGGTAAGCCAGGTCGATCTCGACCTGGATCAGCCCGGCGTACTGGCCACTACGGCTATAGATATTCCTGGCAACAGGCAGAACCCAGCGGCTATCCTGCCCGAGCTTGACCGGCGCGCCGACGATGACATCCCGGTTTTGCGGATGATGCAGCAGAAATTTGACGTACTGGCGCTCGCTCAGATCCGCTTCGCTGGCCGGAAACTGGAACGAGGTTGCCCACAGGTGCCCGGAAGTATTGATTACTGCGATGGATTGCAGGAACCTGGAGTCCTGCCGCTGGTTGACCAGGATTTGCCGCATCGCGGCCTCGTCTTGCAAGATGGCGTCGTCGTCATTCCTGATGCCTTCGGCGGCAGCGCCTATGGAACGCGTCGCATCCTGCAAAATGCGGCTGGCATGCTCTTCCAGTACCCGCACGGCGAGGTAACTGTTTTCCTGCGCGGACGACAGCGTCAATACCTTGTCTTGTGAGACCGACCACCATGTTTGCCCTAGAATGGCAATAATAATCAGACTGACAATGAACAAGAATACAGTCGTGGGTACATCACGCTGTTCCCGGCTGGCGATGGTTCTTTCCATGCAAAAGACCTTTAACTAAAAGCTGAAAGCCGCGTCCGTAAATTAAATTACCGATTATGAATGGCTACAGATTGCTTAAAGCTTAGAGCAAACGAGGGAAAGAGGCGCTATTGCCCTTTCTGCAAAGGGCGGCAAGATGCTGAATCAAAATGGTCGTCTCTTATATTATTGTCAATAAAGCGATGGCTTACGCCGCCTGCTTTCATGAAGTGTACCACCGGAAATTCTGTATTGCAGATAGATGCAGCTATACAACAAATTGCCTGCAGGCAGAAAAGCACGAAGGGAAATAATGAAGGAATGGATGGGGCAATCCGAACTGGCTGCCCGATGACAGATGACAGATAACAAACGGGGGGAAATAAAAATGAAGCAAGCCGGTAGGCCGGATTCTGTTACGGCACTCGGCATTGCTGCTCCGTGCTATGACAATCATTCCTCTAGGCGCTGGATTACTCCAGCGCTCAAGCTTTCTACCCGCACGCTCCGCGAGCAGCATCAATGCGTGCCTATTTGAAATTGCTCCGGGTGGAGGTTACCGCGTTTCACCGTAACTAAATACGCTCGTCTCTGTGGCCCTATTCCTCGCCTTATACCTTGCGGCTTTCAGCGTACGGCCGTTAGCCGTCACCCTGCTCTATGGAGTCCGGACCTTCCTCCCGCCTTACCATTACGATAAGGCCAGCGATTGTCTGGCTTGCTTCAGGCCGTATTGTAACAGCGCCACCGCAGAGCGCCTAATAATCCGGGTACCCGGATACAAATAACAAGATCCTGTGCGTTTCTGGTAGCGTATGGTTTTTTCCTCTTATCCGATATTTTCATGCTCAAATCTCGCTCCGGTGGTCAGTTGGTCGTGGATGCCTTGCAGGTTCACGGTGTGGAGTTCGTTTTCGGCGTGCCCGGTGAAAGCTATCTGCCGGTGCTGGACGCGCTGTACGACAGCCCCATACGCTTCATCATCAATCGCCAGGAAGGCGGCGCGGCATTCATGGCCGATGCCTATGGCAAGATGACGGGACGCCCCGGCATCTGTTTCGTCACGCGCGGCCCGGGCGCCACCAACGCAGCGATCGGCGTCCACACCGCATTTCAGGATTCGACGCCGATGATCCTGTTTGTCGGCCAGGTAGGCAATGATTTCGTCGAGCGCGAAGCCTTCCAGGAAATCGACTATCGCCGCATGTACGGGCAAATGGCGAAATGGGTGGCGCAGATAGACCGCACCGACCGCATCCCTGAGTATATTGCACGCGCTTTCCAGGTCGCCACCAGCGGCCGCCCCGGCCCCGTCGTGCTGGCGCTGCCGGAAGACATGCTGGCCGGCCTGGCCGAAGTGGCCGATACCCGCTGCTACACGCCGGTACAGGCTGCGCCGTCCGCGCTGCAGATGGCTGAACTGCGTGTCCGCCTGGCGCGTGCGCAGCGTCCCATTGCGATCCTGGGCGGCAGCGGCTGGGATGCCGAAGCTTGCACGCAGATCAGCGAATTCGCCGCCGCCAACCGCTTGCCGCTTGCATGCGCCTTTCGCTTCCAGGATTTGGTGGACAATGCGCACCCGAATTACGCAGGCGATGTCGGCATAGGCATCAATCCCAAACTGGCGCAACGCATCAGGGAGGCCGACCTGATCCTCGCCATCGGGCCGCGGCTGGGGGAAATGACCACCAGCGGCTACACCATCCTGCAGGCGCCGGTGCCGCAGCAAAGCCTGATTCATATCCATGCCGATGCACTGGAGCTGGGCCGCGTCTACCAGGCCGATATGCTGATCAACAGCGGCATGCCGCAGATTGCGGCGGCACTGAACAGCATGCCGCCGGTGGATGCGGCGGCATGGCAGGACAGCGCCGCAGCCGCCAGGGCCGATCTGGCGAACTACCAGCTGGAACCGCCGGTCTTTAAAAATACAGACGTCCCGCTGAACCTGTGGCAAGTGGTGCAAGACCTGATGCAGGCGGTGCCGCGCGATGCGATCATCACCAACGGCGCCGGCAATTACGCGACCTGGGCGCATCGCTTCTACCGCTACGGCGGCTGGCGCACACAACTGGCGCCGACATCGGGCGCCATGGGCTACGGCGTGCCGGCCGGCATCGCCGCCAAGATCATGCAGCCGGAACGCACCGTCGTCACCTTCGCCGGCGACGGCGAATACCTGATGAATGGCCAGGAACTGGCCACCGCCGTGCAATACCGGGCCGGCGTCGTCATCATTGTATTCAACAATGGCATGTTCGGCACAATACGCATGCATCAGGAGCGCGAATTTCCCGCTCGCGTCTCGGGCACCGATCTGCATAATCCCGATTTTGCAGCACTGGCACGGGCCTACGGCGCTTCGGGAGAAGTAGTCACAGCGACGGCGGAATTTGCACCGGCATTGCAGCGTGCGCTGGCGCATACCCGCGATACCCGCCTGCCGGCCCTGATAGAGCTGCGCTACGACGGCACTCTGATCACGCCGAATGCCAGTCTGGACGCCATACGCAAGACAGCGCTCGAAAACCGCGCCAGGAACAGTTGATCATGGTTGAGCGCGGTTGACGGCAGTTGATGCCGGGAGCCGAACTGCCGGCGCATCCTCGCCGGCGGCTATCTTCCTTCCAGCGCCTCAACCTCTTCCAGCAGCCACAGCCTGAACTGCATGGCTTCACGGCGCAAAGGCGTATCGGCCGGATACACCAGATAATAGGCAAATGGCGCGCGGATGGCGGTCTTGAACGGCATTACCAGCCGCCCATCCGACAGCTGCAAGCTGACCAGGGATTTGCGTGCCAACGCAATGCCATGCCCGGCCACTGCCGCTTCAATCATGGTATTGGAATCGTCAAAAATGGGCCCCTTGCTGCTGTCGACGCCTGTCGCGGACATCGACTTCAGCCACAAGACCCAGTCATCTTTCTGCACATCGTGCAGCAATGTATACGCACCCAGTTCCCCCGCACTTTTCAAGCGCCTGCGAGAGGGCAGCAAGCGCGGGCTGCATACCGGATACAACGCATCGTCGATCAGCAACTCAGCGTTCAGTCCAGGATAACGGCCCAGTCCATGGCGCACCGCGATGTCCACCCCGTCATGAACGAAATCCGCCAGCCTGTGCGTTGTACTGATGCGCACGTCAATGCCGGGGTGCGCCGCATGAAAGCGTGGCAGGCGCGGCAACAGGTATTGCATTGCGAATACGGTGGTGCAGCTCAGCGTGACGACAGGTTCGGCCGCTGTTGCCGTCAGCCGCGCGGTCGCCTCTTCTATCTGCCGGAATGCCGACCGTATTCCCAAAAAATACGACATGCCCGCTTCGCTCAGGCTGAGCTTGCGCGCACTTCTGACAAACAGTACCACCCCCAGCGCTTCCTCCAGTTTGCCGATCTGCTGGCTAACCGCCGCCGGCGTGACATGCAACTCCTCTGCAGCATGCTTGACGCTCAGATGGCGGCTGACGCATTCAAAGCAGTGCAGCGCGTGCAGAGGGGGAAGTTTGCTCGTCATGATTAAGTTTTTCTATACCTTCTTCAGAAAAAATGATTTGCGGCAGCGATATGCGCATGGTCCAATAGCTGCACATGCATTAGAAGAATTTAACACTGGATGAGGCCGGCGGCAATTTTAAACCACTGGCAAGGCAGGCAGCGCGGCTGAAAGGGTTCACATGTCCGAATCCAGCCAGACTAGCGTCACCGGGGTGATTATCATGGCGACATGGATCGCTGAGCGGCGCGCGTCACACACCTGTCCCCTAAATCCGGAATAACCTGAATGGAGACTTATCTTGAGAGTATCAGACATCGTCCGCCTGCTCGGCCTGTCGGCCATCTGGGGCGCCAGTTTCCTGTTTCTGCGCATTATCGCGCCGGTGATAGGCGCCATGCCGACTGCGTTTTTCAGGGTGCTGTTTGCCACGGCAGGACTCATTGTCCTGCTGCTAGCGATGCGGGTGAAATGGGACATGAAAGGCAAGCTGGGCGCAGGCATGCTGCTGGGCGTGATCAATTCCGGCATCCCTTTCGTCATGTACAGCCTGGCAGCCAAGGTGCTGCCGGCCGGCTATTCGGCTATTTTCAATGCGACCACGCCACTGATGGGGGTCGTGATAGGCGCGCTGTTTTTCAAGGATAAGCTGACCGGCGCGAAGATCGCCGGCGTTCTGTTCGGCCTGGCCGGCGTGGCAGTGCTGACCCGTACCGGCCCCGTGCAGGTCAGCGGCGACATCCTGCTGGGCGCGGCAGCCTGTCTCGCCGCCACTGCGTGCTACGGGCTGGCCAGCTTCCTGACCAAGCGCTGGATATCGGACAAGGGCGGCCTGGACAGCAGGCTGGTTGCCTTTGCCAGCCAGCTGGGCGCCACCGCCGTGCTGCTGCCGTTTTTCGGCTACACCGCCATCAGCGCCCCTCCGGCCAGCTGGGGTAATACCGGCGTATGGCTGGCACTGGCAGGACTGGGATTGATCTGCACGTCGTTTGCCTACATCCTGTATTTCAGGCTGATTGCCGATCTGGGGCCGGTGAAGTCGCTGACGGTGACTTTCCTGATCCCGCCGTTTGGCGTGCTGTGGGGAACGCTTTTTCTGGGCGAGCAGCTGTCGTGGGCGCATGCAGTGGGTGGCGCGCTGATCGGCATTGCAGTGTGGATGGTACTGAAACCGGCGACAGCGCCGGCAGGAAGGATTATGAAAGCATAAGCAAGGACCTGCGCATTGTCCTACAGAAACTAGGCAGCGGGTCTGATAACGCCGCCGCCCGGCGGAACTTACACTACAGGCTGTGATAGAACTCAAGGGAGCACAGCATGTCCAAATACCCGGCAACCGTATTCGTGGTGATCCCCGTCATGGCGGCAGGCGTTATGGGATTCATTCTTTGCAGCGGCGATTTCCTGCACCACGCGAATATCTTCTTTCCGTTCTAGCAGACGTCCGGCAAGAGCGGCGTCTGGCTTGCCATGCCGGTGAAACAGCTCACTGCTTTTCCGTCGCGACCAGGGTGGCGCCTGCCTGTGTCAGCGCCTCAGCGCCCGCTGCTTCGCATTTTGAGCAATAGCGCTCTTTCACCTGGGTTTTGGTTCCCCAGTAAGACAGTGGAAGATTGGCGTTCATTGTCAATTTATCGCACAGCGACACCGATTTCGACAATGCAGTGGATAAGTGATAGAACTTGGTGCCCGCCACCCCTTCGGTAATATAGAGCGCATTCAGAGCGGATTTCAGTTGATTCACGTTTTACATCCTAGTGTTGGTACTTGTTACTTGTTGCATATTCAGGGCTGTACGTCTAAACGCACGATGCAAGTATACTACGGTCCTTTCCCGGCGGCAGCACCCGCTTTGCGTACGGTAGTTTTACTCTAATCCTGCATACGGCATTGACATTGCCGGATCGGCACAATTCAGTCAGGCTTGGGGGCCTTTAGTATGCGGGCCAGCTCACCGGATTTTCGCCCCTTCGCCAGTGCATCGTTGATACTGGCGATAATACCCCTGTCCTTCTCGGCAGCGATGGAAAAATAGACGTTTTCCGTTTGCATCGGCCGCGGCAGCACGCGGAAAGACAGGCTCCTCGGTACCAGCATGTCTTTTACCTCGCTGGCCATGAAACTATTAATTCCGGACTCCACCTCTTCCGCAGAATCAGTCGCCAGCTGGTAGACCAGCAGGGCATCCATTCTCCTGCTCAGCAGCTTTTTAAGCCGTGAAGAACGAGAAGAGATGTCCTCCTCCACCTGAAAAACCCTGTTCCTGCCGCGATCAAATTCTTCCCCGTAGCTATAGCCGCGGACAGCGCCTATCTTTTTGCCTGCCAGATCCTGCATGGAATTAAAGGGAAAAGGCGTGTCGCTGCGCGTAACCAGCCATAGATTATTGGCATACGCCGCATCGGAAAAATGCAGGTAACCAGCTCGCTCTGTATTTTTCGACAAGCCCAGCACCAAACCTTCGCCGTTGCGCGCATACAGATCCAGCCTGCCCCATGGATACATGCGCACATCAAATCTGACGTCCAGCATACGCTCCAGATAAGCCAGCAGCCTGCGATGCGTGGCGCCGAGCGGCCGCTGGCTGCCTTTCTCGTCCAATGCCTCTCCGGCCAGCAAAATGACACTGCCGGGAGCGCCATGCGCAAACCCGCAGCATAAAAACAACAAAAATACAGCGATGGCGTAGCGAAAAGTCATCCGTTTTTCTGCCCAGCCCTAGAGGAATCGAAGACCGATCTTACAAGCAAGCATAGGGAAGCGCAAACACATCCTCAGCATCATTCCGGCATGCCCAGCCCCGCTCGTCGGTCCAGATACAAACAGAAACAACAATAGTTCTCATTTACTTTACAATTATTAGTTAGCTACCGAAATAATTAGCATTCATACTGGCGCTATCCGATTTATTTACTCCTTATATTCACAGAAAGAGTCCGAAAATGACCCGCCGCACTCCTATCGCAGCAGCTTTGCTGACCCTGTTTGCAAGTCCTCTTCCACTGCTGGCCCAGCAAGCCGCACCGCAAGTGAGTGCACAGATAAGCGCCGCCCTGCCCGAGGTCGTCATCCAGGGCACTAAAAACGACTTCGCACCAGGCGCGGTATCGCTGGGTAAGCTGCCCGCCGACATCCATGACATCCCGCAATCGGTTACCGTGGTCAACAAGGCGCTGATGCAGTCGCAAGGCGCTAATTCCATGTCCGACGCGCTGCGCAATGTTTCCGGCATCACGCTGGGCGGCGCAGAAGGTGGCCAGATCGGCAACAACGTCAACCTGAACGGCTTTTCGGCACGCACCGACATCTACCTGGACGGTTTCCGAGACCGTGGCCAGTACTTCCGCGATACCTTCGCGCTGGACTCCATTGAAGTGTTGATGGGGCCGTCGTCGATGCTGTTCGGCCGCGGCTCAACCGGCGGCGTCATCAACCAGGTGACTAAAAAGCCAACGCTGAAGCAGTTTACCGAAGTGGGCGGCTCCGTCACCACCAACGGCCTGGTGCGCGCAACGGCCGACTACAATACACCGATCTCCGATACAGCGGCCGTCCGCGTTGAAGTGATGGGCCAGAGCGGTGACGCAACAACACGCGACCAGACCAGACTGCAGGATTTCGGCATTGCGCCGTCCGTCAAGTTCGGCATAGGCACACCGACTGAAATCACGCTGTCCGCGCTGCTGCAACATAACCACGACATGCCCGACTACGGCGTGGGCCCGCTGAACGGCCACCCTGTCACCGTGGACCGCAATACCGCTTATGGCTATAACAGCGACCATACCGATTCCGACATCGCTGCCTTTAATGCCTCATTCCAGCACAAGCTGACATCCGACATCACGCTGCGCGACATGGCGCAGATCAACTATGTCAAGACCGATGCGATAGAGACTGCGCCGCAGACCATAGGCACTGTCGGCCCGGGCGGCTTTACACCGCTGCCTGTAGCAGGCATCAGCAACCTGCCGCTGTCCAGCCTGTATGAACGCATCCAGAGCCATGACCGCAATATCCGCGACTATTCGATATTCAACCAGAGCGAACTGGCAGCCAGATTTAGCGCCGGCGGCTTCAAGCATGAACTGCTGGTAGGCCTGGAACTGGGCCATGACGGCTACGACAACCAGGGCTTTTACCGCAACGGCAGCTGCAACGGCGTTGCGCTGAACCCGGTTGGCGGAACCTCGGGCTACATCGCCTGCGTTCCGGTGCTGAACCCGAACAACGGCAACTCTCCGGCCAACGTGCCGACCAGCGTCGGCAACCGCGCAGGCGGAACGGCCAATACCGTGGCAACCTATTTCAACGATACGATAGAGCTGACCCCGGAATTCAAACTGGCAGGCGGCCTGCGGTATGACCGCTACATCGCCAGCATCACCAACTCCATCAATGCCCTCAATACCAAGGGCAGCACGGCGCTGGCAAGTGCCAGCCAGACCGTCAACTTCACCAGCGTGCGCCTGGGCGGCATCTGGCAGCCGAGCAAAGAGCAGTCTTACTATATTTCTTATGGCACCTCGTTCAATCCTTCGCTGGAACAGCTGACAGGCACGACCGGCCAGCAGAACCTGGATCCGGAAAAAAACAAATCGTATGAACTCGGCGGCAAATGGGACCTGGCAAACGGCAACCTGGCATTGAACTCAGCCATTTTCCAGATCCAGAAAGACAATGCGCGCAGCCAGATCAGCACCGGCATCTACGAACTGGAAGGCACCGTGCGTGTCAACGGTTTCCGCGCCGGCGCTACCGGCCGCGTCAACAAGGAACTGCAGGTCGCCATCAACTACACCTATCTGGACGCCAAGGTAGTCGGCGCCTCGGCAATCGACGGCACTCTGGGCAAGACCCCAAGCAATACGCCAAAGAACACGCTGACCGCCTGGTCCACGTATGAAGTGGCGCCGCACTGGGAACTCGGCGGCGGGCCGGTCTACATGTCCAGCCGCTTCGGCAATCCTACCAATACCGTGCAAGTCGGCGGCTATACCCGCTGGGATGCCACCGCGGCCTACCGCCAGCCTAAATACGACATACGCCTGAATGTATTTAACCTGGCCAACAAAATGTATTACGATGCGCTGATCCAGTCTGACGGCGGCCGCTCCGTTCCCGGTACGGGACGTTCGGCAATGCTGTCATTCAACTATCGCATGTAATTGCCGCTTTTATCGATCAGGAAGACCCATGCTGGTTTGCATACCGAAGGTACTCGACGCTCAACAACTGGCCGACGTGCGCGCGCTACTGGCCCAGGCAGGAGATGCCTGGGTGGATGGACGGGCAACGGCCGGCTACCAGGGGGCGCCGGTCAAGTTCAACCAGCAGATTGACGAACGTTCCGAAACGGCGCTCCAGTGCCAGCGCATCATCCTCACGGCGCTGGAGCGCCATCCCTTGTTTATCAGCGCGGCGCTGCCCAATATTGTCTACCCGCCGATGTTCAACCGCTACGGCGAAGGCATGCACTTTGGCGCCCATGTAGACGGCAGCGTACGCATCCATCCGCACAACGGCCGCAAGCTGCGCACCGACATTTCCGCCACGCTGTTCCTGACCGACCAGCAAGAGTATGACGGCGGCGAACTGCAGGTCGAGGATACGTACGGCGTGCACTCAGTAAAACTGGATGCCGGCGACATGGTGGTCTATCCCGCCACCAGCCTGCATACGGTCACCCCCATCACGCGTGGCATGCGGATGGGCTGCTTTTTCTGGATACAGAGCCTGATCCGCGACGACGGCCAGCGTGCGATGCTGTTCGACCTGGACAATGCTATCCAGACGCTGAACCAGACGCAGGCGGATGAGATTGCGCGCCGCAAGCTGATAGGCGTGTATCACAACCTGCTGAGGCAGTGGAGCGAGACCTGAGGAACGGCTAAACGCTTGTGCAGACCGGCGGAGGTAGCCTGGGTGGAGCGCAGCACAACCCGGGAGCGCTCCACAGGCTAGCGGTCTGCCTCCCGGATTGCACTACGCTCCATCCGGGCTACCAATACAGGGCATTGATCTCCCTGCTATCCCCTTCTCGCCCCCGGCTGCGCCAGATAATCATGGGCCACCGTGCCATACGGCAGCGTCAAATCCGCCAGCACATGCACCGCGGATAAAACCTCCAGTACCGGGAGACCGGCCACCGGCGCCAGCGCATGCGGATTCAGCTGCAGCGAACCGGGACCGCCCCAGGCGCCCTTGATGATGATGTCCGTCAGGCTGTACTGCACCAGTTCACAGATACGCGGCGTGCCGTCCACATGCGGTACGATCTTCAGCAGGAAGCTCGGAGTTTCCATCGATTTTTTTACCGCAGCGGAGTCCAGGGTCTTGTGCTTGAAACCCATGGTGCCGGTAGCCACGCGAAAATCGCTATAGTCCAGCGTGCCAATCAGCGTGTCCTTGTGCACCCTCAGTTCAGGTTCGCCTAGCTTTTTGGGGAAACCCCATAGCTCGCGGCCGGCGGCGATAGGCGGATGATCGTTCAGGTACATGCTGTGCACGTAGCCGCCCTCCACGCCGTCCAGCGTTACCGGTATCACCTGCCCTGATTCGCAGTAATGTCCGAAGCCGGTTGAATCCGGCATGTTGATGAATTCGTATTTGACGATGGGCTCCACCATCTTCAGCGGCGCCGGTATCATTTTTTGCAGCAGCGCCGGATCGGTGCGATAGGTAATGATCAGGTATTCGCGGTCAACAAAACGGTAAGGCCCCGGCGGAAAAGCCGGATTGTGCAACGGCATCGCGAACGCATCGCGCAATACTTCTTCCTCAGTCATGGCGGTCCTTTAGTCTTGGGGGAGTTCGTGAATGATCAGGCCGGCATGCGGCGGCAAGGGCTGCAGCCACGCCTTATGCCTCAGCGCGCGCTGGCAATCGTGCACGCCTGCCTGCCAGCGGAGCTGTATGGTTTCCGCACTGAAGTCGATGTCCTTGAAATACTGGTCCTGCGGCGTCGCCTTCATGATCAGGTTGACGACGTTGACGGTATGGTCGGTGCCCAGCTTGACCAGCGCCTGGACTTCTTTTTTCTTGCGCTCCGCAGCGGGGATTTTTTCCGACAGGATGCGTATCGCCTTTTGCAGATCCCGTATCACCTGGTAAATTTCCAGCTGCTCCTGCGAGCGGCTTGCATACTGGATGCTCTTGTAGCGCGCCAGCGCTTCCGCGATGGATTTAGGCCGTGTCTCGCTCGGGTCCCACAAATCGATCATGAAACATAGCGCATCCTTGTCGATGCCGTCACTCAGGAAAACCGTCAGCGGCGAATTGGAATAGATGCCGCCATCCCAGTAAGCCTTGCCCTCAATTTCTATCGGCGGGAAACCAGGCGGCAATGCCCCGCTGGCCATGATGTGTTCCGGCAGTATCTTGCCGTTCTTGCTGTCGAAGACCACGCTCTGCCCGGTGTCGATATCGACCGCACAGACACTGATGCGCATCTTGCCGCTGTTAAGGTAATCGAAATCGACGTATTTTTGCAGCGTTGCCTTCAGAGGCGAGGTATCGTAAAAACCCATTTCATTGAGCGGTACGACGGTATTGATATCGGGACTGGCGCCGGCACGCGGCTTGAAGAAACCATCCACGCCGTTGACCAGGGTACCCAGTGTCGTCATCGAATGGGTCAGGTTGCTGAGCGGCGTAAACGCATTCCACCATCCCGTGGCGTTTGGCGCCCACGGCGCCAGGCTGTCCCAGAATGCTTTCAGCTGCGCCCCACGGGTTTCGGGCGGATTGCCGGCGATCAGCGCAGCATTGATCGCCCCTATCGAAGTGCCGATGACCCAGTCGACTGCGATATCTTTCGCATGCAACTGCTCGTACACGCCTGCCTGGTAAGCACCCAGGGCGCCGCCGCCCTGCAGTATCAGCACCGTACTTTGATCTGCCGTATTTGCCATTGATGTCCTCTGCAATGTCGTTGTTGGTCGTCAACAGCCAAGGCTGCCGCCTGCATACAGCTTAGCTGCCAGTGTGACACAAGCCCTGCCTGAAAAAAACATCGTAATGTAACGGCATGCAAGACAGTCAATGGAACGGACGCAGGCAGATATTCACAGAATGGATGACAGTCGCGGGGAGCCGCAAAACCGTCGCTATGCAGAGTGCCCAGCCAACCTGCGCCGGGTAACGCTCAGGTTGGCTGGAAATTCTTTTTTACAGATGGGGCAGTGATAGAAGGGCGTGCCGCCTGCCTCTGCCTTAAGATGCTGCAAGGCAGATTTCAGCCCGCAATCCATGCAGTGCTGGCAAAAGAATTCGGGTGCTGCCTTGCTTTCCTTGTGGCTGCCGCGTGCAGCGGTCTGCGCGAGCCAGCGGTAGGCCAGCACACCGCTGGCAATTTCGACCAGCGTGTAGCCTTCGCGGTTGGTGCTGGCAATTTCCAGCTGCTGTATGGTCTGGCGAGCATCCGCCAATTCCTGATGGACCGTGGCGAGTTCTTTTTTATGCAGCGCCAGCACCTGCTCCGCAGTCTGCAACTGCTTGTTGGACTGCGCGATGACAAGTATCAACTGGTCCGTATCCCGCATCGCCAGGGCGCTGCCGCCCAGCTTCTGCGCATTGTGCAACGCTTCCGTCAGTGCGTTGACCAGATACATATCCATTGAAATCCTCTGATGTTGAGAGTTGCTTTTTTTATATTATAGTAACAAAACCGGGTATTGCGCCAGCAGGATTTGAATTCGCGGGGAAAGCCCGTACGAAATGCCCCTTGGGCAATCGTTTAAGACCTCCATGGTTGGCTATTTAACTGCCGGGACAAAGGCTTCGGGCTACAGTCAGTTTTTGTGAGGAGACAATGATGGCTGCCAACCTGGACAATGCGAGCGTCATGCTGCCGGACATACATCCCGGCAATATCCTGCTGGATGAATTCCTGCTTCCCTTGAATATTGTGCCCAAAGACATCGCGATGCGTACTTCGCTCAGCGTTGCCACGATCAACGGCATTCTTTCGGGCGTGATCGGCATCGATCCGGATATCGGCCACCAGCTGGATACCTGTTTTGAAATGGATGAGGGTTTCTGGTTCGGACTACAGCAGAACTACTATGATGAAATAGCGACGGCGCTATGCATGGAGCAGTAGCGCCGTCGCTTATTCTGCCACCGCGTGTTAGCGGGCTGCGGAAGTCACCCGCCAGATGATATTGCCGACGTCATCGGCCACCAGCAGCGCACCTTTTTTATCTACAGCCACGCCTACCGGCCTCCCCAGTGCCTGGTTCTTGTCATTCAGGAATCCGGTCAGCACATCTTCCGCATTGCCGCTGGGGTGCCCGTTGATGAAGGGAACGAAAATCACTTTGTAGCCGCTATGCGGCTTGCGGTTCCATGAACCGTGCTGGCCGACAAAGGCGCCGTTCCAATAGCGTTCGGGAAAAGCCTTGGCGTCGTAAAAAGTAAGCCCCAGCGATGCAGTATGCGAACCCAGTGCATAATCCGGCTTGATGGCCTTGGCCACCAGATCCGGCCGTTGCGGTTTCATCCTCGTGTCCACATGCTGCCCGTAATAACTGTAAGGCCAGCCATAGAAGCCGCCATCCTTCACCGATGTCATATAGTCGGGTACCAGGTCGTTGCCGAGTTCATCCCTTTCGTTGACGGAAACCCACAGCTCGCCGCTGGTGGGCTGCAGCCCCATGCCGACCGGATTCCGGATGCCGCTTGCAAAGACACGCCTGGCGCCGCTACGAATATCGATTTCCAGGACACCTGCGCGCTCGGCCTCATTTTCTATGCCGTTTTCACCGACATTGCTATTGGAGCCGACAGCGACATACAGCTTGCTGCCGTCCTTGCTGGCGACGATATTCTTGGTCCAGTGGTGATTGATGGTGCCAGCAGGCAGGTCGGCGATCTTGACGCCCGCTTCGGCAATCTGCGTGGCGCCTTCCTTGTAGGGGAAACGCATGACCGAATCCGTGTTGGCGACATACAGATCATTGCCGACCAGCGCCATGCCCAGCGGCGAATTCAGGTTTTGCAGGAACACGGTCTTGGTTTCAGCAACACCGTCGCCGTCGGCATCGCGCAGCAGCGTGATCCTGTTGGCGCTCTCGACGCCGGCGCCGGCCTTCTTCATCACCTGCTTCATGACCATGCCTTTGATACCCTTGCTATCGTCCGGCTTGGGCGGCGCATTGGTTTCCGCCACCAGCACGTCGCCGTTCGGCAGCACGTACACCCAGCGCGGATGGTTGAGCTGGCCGGCAAACTGGCCAACCGCGAAACCCGCAGCCGCCTTGGGCTTGCCGCCGTTCGGCCAGCCCACCGCGGGTGCTATATTGACAGTCGGTATCAGCGTGGAACTTGGTTCCGGCAGCACAGGATTGTTTCCCATGCCGGCCTTGCTGTCGCCAACCGTTTGCGCCAGAACCGCCATTGGAGCGGCAGCAATAGCGATCAGCAGTGCGGCAGCCAGATGCGATAGAGGAAAAGGATGTCGGTGGGCGCTCCCCTGAAAACCGATCTGCGGTGTGAGCAGTGTGCGCGGCATGCGTGGTGGCTGGAATAAGGCTGGCAGAGCCGGCACAGGCAGGAGAGAGGTCATGGCGTTTCCCAAGGAAATGAACTTGCCCAGCGTAACGCCGCAGCGACATGTTCTCTGTGTGGTAAGCCACACAGACTCCCACCCCGTCTTGTTTCCTGCATTCCTACGCTCGCTCTGTTGTCATTCCTACGGAGCGCCTATACGCAGACTACGGGAAGCCGGATAGCATCGGGCTTTTATACGGAGAAAAATATGAACATACCTTCTTTTGCCCGTGCGGGTATCCGCAAAAACATCTTCCCCCGTCATGCGGTAGCGGTACTGCTCTCGCTGGCCGGCGGCTTTGCCGCGACTCATGCGATGGCAGCCGACCTCAACAGCGCGGACAAGCAGTTCATGATGTCGGCAGCCCATGCCGGCGCCACCGAAATCCAGGCCAGCCAGGCTGCTTCTACCAAGGCTGGTTCAGATACGGTGAAAAGTTTTGCAACTCAGATGGTGGACGACCACAGCAAGGTGGCGGATGAACTGAAAGCCCTTGCCGACAGCAAGGGCGTGCAGATAGAGGCCCAGCCTGACAAGAAGCAACAGGCGACAATTAACAAATTGAATGGCCTGGACGGCAAGAAATACGACAAGGAATATGCGGCCGATATCGGCGTCGCGGCGCATAAGGATGCAGTGGCGCTGTTCAGGAAAACTTCGATGAACGCCAAGGATCCGGACGTGAAAAGCTTTGCCACAAAAACCCTGCCTTCACTGGAACACCATCTGCAGATGGCGCAGGATTTGAAAACCAGCGTCGATAAGCAATAACGGCAATAACGGCGGGCAATGACAGGCAGTAGTATGGCCTGCCTGCTTTGTGCGTTAAGGGGCAGGCCTGGACAGCGATGGCAACAGGAAGCAAGCCAGCACATCCCTGGCTTCATCGCGCCGTTCGCGGCCATGCGCCGCGTCATATTCCCATTGCTGCATGTGCCAGAAACCACTACCGGTTCCCAGGTAATCATCCAGCATCGCGCCCAGCGCCGGCGTAATCCCGATGCTGCCCTGTAGGATGCTGTGTACAGTGCCGATATCCAGCGCAGTTCCCTGCGCCAGGTCTTCCGGGCTCACGCGGTGCAGCGCGAGGAAGCGCCGCAGCAGGACGGCGCCCGGCGGCAGATCCTCCGTCTTCGATTCCGTGCGCGACTCCACGCGCTTATAGTCATGTTCCGGCTTCATTTACTACCTCCTGTTACAACAACTGTAGACGAAAGCGCTGCGCAAAAATGTGTTCCAGCGCACAGTTTTCAATATTGCCGACGTTCTTGCGACGCAGGTCGTGGGGTTTTCGCCACATATTTTTTGATCATTAGCTATTCGCCAATATCGGCGGCGCTAACGGAACGCATAGGCCATCGACAGCCCTGCGCTGCCGTTGCGGCCGGGTGCAGCTTCAAAAAAGCGACCGTTGCTTTCATTGACGATGACGGAGCCTGCATATTTCCGGTCAAAAAGATTATCGACGCGCGCGTATGCATTCATCGTCCACCTGTCTTTTATCCACAAGTAGCCGGTGCTGGCGGACGCCGTGAAAAACGCCGGTGCTGCATCGCTGTTGGCGTCATCGACGCTGACGCTGTCCACGTAGCGGCCCTCCAACGAAGCACGCCAGCCCTGCGGTGGCGTCCATGCCAGCGAACCGAACAGGGCTTGCCTGGCCACTCCCGGCAAGCGCGCGCCGGCGGCAATGACGGGGCCGGAGGGGCTCGGGGCGTTGCAAGGGCCGGGAATGCAGATACGATCGCGGTAGCTTGCATCCAGCAGCGTATAGGCAAGCCGGGCTTGCCAATCGTCTGCCAGGCTGCCTATCCAGCCCAGCTCCACACCCTGGCGCAGCGTGCGCCCGGCGTTGCGGTAGGTGGCCCGCCCTCCGCTGTTGGTATCGATGACGATTTCGTTGTCGGTGGTAGTCCGGAACAATGCGGCGGTCAGCAGCCCCTGCGCGGTCTTCAATTTGGCGCCGGCTTCCGTGCTGACGCTGGGCGAAGCCTGCAAGCCGAAGTTCAGGCCGGGGGCATTGCCGGGCTTGTAGGCCAACTCATTGAAGGTGGGGGTTTCAAACCCCCGGCCTGCCGATACATACAGATTCAGGTCCGGCAAAGCCTGGTAGCGTAGCGACGCCGCCGGCAGTGCTTTCTGGTAACGCACCGCGCCGCTATCATCGCCATTGCCGCTATTGATGAAATGGTCGTTCGAAAAGAACTGCACCACGCTGTGGCGCAGACCCGCGTCCACCGCCCAGCGTGGCGACACGTCCCAATGGGCTTGCAGATACTGGTCCACATTGCGCACAGTATTGTCTTCATCGCGGCGCAGGCGGCCGAGTTGGCCCAGTCTGCCCAACGCGGCGCCGGCAACGCCACCGGTATAGTTGTCGTAGCCGCGCCTGTGCTCAAACATCTCATCGTAAGCCAGCCCTGCCGACAGTGTCAGCGGACCGCCGGCCAGACTGCTCCTGTGCGTCCAGCGCAAGTCTGCGCCGTCGTAATTGCGGTCCAGATCGATCACGCCACCGGCGCTGGCAGGGCTCAACTGCGCAGACGGTGGAATGGCCTGGAATTGCTGCGTGCTGCGCCGCCCCGTATAGGCTATCGCATACAAAGAATTATCTGCATCGATGCGCTTTTCATAAACCAGGCCGCCCTGCGTCTGGCTGACTGTTTTACGCGTGTTGTATAGATCCGCCAGCGGGGCGCTGCGGGGCGCGGTTTCGAACTGCTGCCGGGTCAGGCCCAGGGGGTCCTGCGCCGTCAGGTCCACGCTATTGAGCATGAACGTCAGCTTGCTGGAATCATCGGGATGCCAGCCAAACTTGGCATTGCCCAGATTTTTCCTGGCCGCGCTGTGGTCGCGGTTGCCTTCCGTGGAAAAGCGAGTCGCGCTCAGCAGGTAATCAATGCCGCCCCACTCCGACGCGGTCAGCCCGCTGGCCTGCACGCCATAACGGTAAGTGCCGAAACTGCCCGCCGAAGCAGACGCCGACACCATGGCAGGTGCGCTACCGTCTTTGGTGGTTATGTGTATGACGCCGCCCGACGAATTGCCGTACAACGCCGAAAACGGACCGCGCAAGATATGTACGCTGTCCGTTGAAGTAATGTCGATATTGGAGGTCTGGCCCTGACCGTCCGGCATCGTGGCGGGAATACCGTCCACATACAGCCTTAAGCCCCGCACGCCGAAGCTGGAGCGCGCGCCGAAGCCGCGTATGGACAATTGCAGATCCTGCGCATAATTCTGCCTGTCCCGGATCTGCAGACCGGCCACGCCGCCCAGCCCCTCCGACAAGTTGACCTGCAGCCTGCCCTCCCGCATCTCCTCGCCGTCGATTACATCCACCGATGCCGCAGTAGTAAATGGGGAAACGGTATAACGCGGCGCGGTAATGATGACAGTCGCCAGGTCTGGCTGCACTTCGGCAGCGAATACCGCAGGGGCTGCTGACAGCCCGGCGAACAACGCCACACACCACCGTCGCAGATGCCGTATCGACAGGCCAAGCAGGCGCAGGTCTTCCGGACCATCATTTTTCATCATTTCATATAGCCGTCAAGGCGGAAATATAGCAGCCAAAATAAAACGCCCTTGCAGCAAGGGCGTTGACTACCGGCAGGATGAGCTTAATTGGAAGAGGCCGGCATTGATGCTGATGAGGCGGCAGGATCGGTGCTGGTGTTACTGCGGTGCTTGACGACTTTGCGCTTTTTACCTGTCGTATCGGTAGAAGCATTAGGGTCGCGGTTATTGACCTGGCCGGCCTGTGCCGGGTAAGTATTCTTTTTGGTGCCTGTCGACGGATCTATGGAACTGCTGCTGGCCGCACTGCTGGCCATATTCGCTGGAGGTGTATCGGCGGCCTTGGTAGTTTGTGCATGGGAAGCGGCTGCAAAAAGCAGCGAACAGCTGAGCACGGCGATTGATTGGACTTTATTCATCATGATTCTCCTGGAGATAGGGTGAGAGACCGTCTCTTAACGGTCTCGTAAAATACCTACCTAGCATAATTGACAATAAAGCCGGCACAGATAGGACGGCAGCGGTGAGCAACGTAGGAGATGGCGAATGCTGTGCCCAACTGCTGTCAGCTTTTTGTCAGCATTCCGTCAAGCTCATGACAGAATCGGAATATATACTTAAAGCAACATCAGAAATCTGCTTCGGTTTATTGCCCACGCGGACGATCTACATTACTAGAGAGAAAAGACTATGCAGACCCTCCGCAAGATCGTCCACAATCGCCCGCGCCTGGCTTCCGCCATTTTGCTGGGCATCGCGGTAACCCTGCTGCTGCCGGCACACGTCAACCCCGTTACCCGCGCGCTGATAGGCTGGAACGCTACCGTGTGGTCCTACCTGTGCCTGATAGGCTGGCTGATGGTCCACGCCAGCCATGCACGGATACGTACGATCGCCGCGCGCGAACACCGAGGGGCGATCGCCGTGCTGGCAATCATGTGCGCCGCGTCCGTGGCAAGCCTGGCCGCCATCGTCATGGAACTGTCGCAGATCAAGGACCTGACGCTTAGCCACAAGCTGCTGCATTACGTGCTGACCGGCTCCACGGTGCTGGGCTCATGGTGTCTGGTCGCCTTCCTGTTCACCTTTCACTATGCGCTGATTTTCTATAAGTCCCACATACAGCAGCAGCACTGCCTGCGCTTTCCGGACGACGAGCAAAATCCGGACTTCTGGGATTTCCTGTATTTTTCATTCACCATCGCTGTTGCCGCACAGACTTCCGATATTGCAGTGACAAGCAAATCGATGCGGAAAACGGTGCTGGCGCAATGCATACTCAGCTTCCTGTTCAACGTGGCCATTCTCGGGCTGACGATCAATATCGCCGCCAGCCTCGTGGGCAATTAAGCCTGCCCTTGGATTGGCTTCAGCGCAGCGACCTAGCGAATGCAGGGTCGCTGAGCTTTTCGAAGGTGTAGCCGTCGGCCAGCAAACGTGTCACCAAAGCATCCAGCTGCTTCAGCGTATTCGGGTGAATTTCATGCATCAGGATAATGCCGCCGTTGTGGGCGCGCACTGAAGACAGCACGTGCTCGAAAAAATTTTCCCTGTTTTGCGCCAGCACGCCGCAACTCAGCGCCTCCTTGGTATCCACGCTGCCTTTATGGTCAAACGCCCAGTCGCAGGTATCCACGTGCCAGCCAACAATCTTGTAGCCCCGTGATTTGAGCAGTTCATTCGTCTCGCAGGAAGAATTTCCATACGGGTAGCGGAAATATTGCTCGCTGACCGTTTTTTCCAGCAACGCAGCAGTCTTGTCTACTTCGCTCTTTTGCTCGGTCACCGGCACATCATGAAAATTGGGATGCGTCCACGAATGGTTACCAATCAGCGCCAGTTCGGATTCCTGTACCAGCGCCAGCAATTCCGGATGGGCCTGTACTTTTTCACCAATCATGAAGAACGTGGCGGGAATATGATGTTTTTTCAGCACCGATAAAATATATTCGGTCTGGCCCGGTTCCGGACCGTCATCGAAACTCAGCACCAGTTTCTTTTCCGGCGGGGCGTCCGATATTTCCGATTCATAGCGGCATTGATGGTGCAGCACCTCGGCGTCAATATTCAGATGCTCTTCCAGCTTCTTCATCCTGTGCTTGCGGATGACCTTGCTTTCTTCAGACGCAGCATGCGGGTCTGCCTGCACTGGTGAAACAGCCGGAGCGGGGACAACAGGCGTCTGCTGTGCATGCCCTGGCGGCAGGCAGCATGCATAAAACAGCGAAGCAGACAGCGCCGCCAGCAAACGGGCGGTTTTTTGTAATGTAGTCATGTACTGAACGATAAATTAAAAAAATAAAAATTCTGATAAAAACGGCGTGCGTAACTGCCGGACTTCATTTTTTCGCCTCGCGACGAGATGGCTGGTTGTAGGCGGAAACACCGGCAAGCAGGGAATCCGCCAGTACTGTCGCGGCGAGCTTCAGATTACCCATCTGCATGGGATGAACCAGCCAGATATCGAGCTTAAGTGAAAAATCCCTCACCTCGACAATTGACAGGCGGCTACGCGACGCGCTGTGGCGCAATACGCTGCGCGGCACCAGCCCTAACCCCAGGCCGCCCGCCACCAATCGCAACTGCATTTCCGTCCCGTGGGTGTCCACGCTCAGCTTCAGGCTCCGGCCCGCACCTTCCATGGCCCGCTCTAGCGCAGCGCGGTAACCGCAACCGAGCGGGTTCAATACCCACTGCTGCTGCGCCAGTTCTTCGACGCTGCTACTACGTTCCAGCAAGGGTTTCTGCCTGCTCTGCACTACCAGCACCTCTAGCGTAGAAATAAAACTGCCAGCCATTCCCTCGGGCAGGCTGGCCGGGGAAGGCAGCATCAATGCCGCCGCATCGAGCTTGCCCTGAGTGATCTGCTGTTGCAGATCAGGACTCCAGGCGGTATGAGAACGCAGTTCCAACTTAGGGAAGGCGGATTTCATCGCTACCAGTGTTTCGTACAGCGCCATATCGGCTACCAGCTGCGTCAGGCCGAAGCGAAAAACACCACTTGGCGCCGCATCCTCCCTTGGAATCGCGAGCAGTTGCTGAGCGTCTTGCAATAGAGGCAGAGCATGCCGGTACAAACGGTGCGCCAGCGGCGTCGCTTGCGGCGGCTTGCTATTGCGGTCGAATAAACTCGAGTCCAGCGAGTCTTCCAGATGCTGGATGCGGCGCGAGATAGCAGACTGCGTCAACGATAGCGCAGCAGCAGCGCGCGTGATCGAATGATGGTCCATGACGGCGACAAAGGCTTTAAGGTCTTCCAGCAACATGCTTAACTCTCATGATAGTGATGATAATTATGCGCTTGTAGCGAAACGAAGGCTAGCCTAAGCTGCCTTTACCGGACCGCATTTGCCGATCCGCGCCATCTTACTGAAAGAACATCATGCCATTTGCAAGAATCAATCTCTCCAAAGACGCTACTCCCGAACTTGTTAAAACCGTCAGCGGCGTCGTCTACAAGGCAATGACAGAAATAGCCAACGTGCCGCTGCACGATAAATTCCAGGTCATCACCCGGCATGCACCAGACGAATTAATCTTTCCGGCGGAAGGTTACCTGGGCATAGACTATTCTCCCGGCATCATCTTTATCCAGGTGACATGGAATACAGGGCGCAGCGTGGAAATCAAGAAAGCGTTCTATCGCGCGATCGCAGATGACCTGCATGTGAAAGCCGGAGTGCGCAAACAGGATGTATGGATCAGCCTGGTGGATGTCAACCGCGAAGACTGGTCTTTCGGTAATGGCGACATGCAATATGAGCCCAAATAAAACGTCCGGATAGCGCAGAGGTAAGGATCGTTCAATACATTCGCCTGCAAACTTGTAAAGCTGGAGTTTTCCAGGAGGAGAACACCATGCAAAAGCTTATTTCCCTGATCAGCGACACCGAAACCCGGCCTACCCCGCAGATGCGGCAGGCCATTGCCAATGCAGAAGTCGGCGATGAACAGCGCGGCGAAGATCCCAGCGTGACCCTGCTGCAGGAGCGCGTTGCCGAGCTGTTAGGAAAGGAAGCCGCCTTGTGGTTCCCCGGCGGCACGATGTGCAATTTTGTCGCAGTCCGCGTGCATACACAGCCTGCAGATGCCGTAATCTGCGACCGCATGGCGCATATCGTCAGGGCAGAATCCGCCGGCATAGCGATGAGTTCAGGCGTGTTGCTGGAACACATACCGACCGAGCGCGGCATTTTCACCCCCGCAGAGCTGGACGCCGCGCTATCCCGGCTGCGCACGGTAGGCGCCCCATACGGAGCGCCAGCCACGCTGTTGTGCGTGGAGCAGACCCATAACTTCGGAGGTGGTGCGGTATGGTCGCACGAAGAACTTGCCGCCGTCTCGCGTCACGCCAGATCAAACGGTTTGGCCACCCACATGGATGGCGCCCGTTTGATGAACGCCTGCACCGCTACCGGCACCAGCGCCGCCGCGTTCGGCAGCCTGGTTGATAGCGTGTGGATAGATTTCACCAAAGGGCTGGGTGCACCGATAGGTGCAGTGCTCGCCGGCAGCCGCGATTTCATTGCTGAAGCACGCAGGCAAAAGCATATTTTCGCCGGCGCCATGCGGCAGGCGGGCATTGCTGCGGCAGGCTGCCTGTACGCGCTGGATCACCATGTGGAACGGCTCGTGGAAGACCATGCCAATGCGCAAAAGCTGGCAACCGGTTTGCAGGCAATAGACGGCATTCACGTACGCACCGCCGTTCCGGAAAGCAATATGGTGTTCTTTACTCCGGCGCTAGGCGGCCTGACCAACAGGGAGTTTCTGGCGCTGTTGCAGGAATACGGAGTAAGAATGGGCGAAGTCAGAGGTGAAATACGGGCAGTAACACATCTGGACGTTTCGCCAACGGACATTGACTGCGCCTTGTCAGCGATCAGGAAGATAGTGGATGCGGCGAAGAAACAAAAAACGTCCCGTCCCGCGGCTCTTGCCCCCTCCCTGCTTGCAGGCTATGGCTACTGAGCAGGGAAGAAACGCCTATACTGGGTTTAGCTGACTAAATAATGGATGGAGCCATGACCCGGCGAGCGCCAACCGAAAACCGCACCGATGTGTGGACCGACACTGCGCTGGATGCAGTGGAATTTCTGCGCGCCGACTACCGGGACTTGTCGTTCTCTCCACATGTCCATGAAACCTATGCGATAGGCATCATTGAAGCGGGAGGCCAGTGGTTCCGGCCGGAGCGGCATAGTGCGCTTGTCATGCCGCAAGGTACTTTATGTGTGATTAATCCGGGAACAGTGCATGAAGGCCATGCGGCAGACCAGGCCGGCTGGCGCTACCGTATGTTTTACCCGCCCGTATCGCTGGTGGCAAGAGCATTGGCGGAGGAAGGTGGGCCGCCACAAAAGGAACTCTCTTTCCACACCCACGTGATAGACGACGCGGTGCTTTATCGCCGCTATTGGCAGATGCATGAAGCATCGCGCAGCCAGGCGAGCCTGCTGGAACGCGAATCGCGGATGCTGATGTTCTTGCGAACATTATTTGCACGGCATACCTGCGCCGCCACAGACGAGCGGCCGCAGGCAGCGCGCGTCGCCTTGGTGGTGAAGGATTTCTTGCACGCGTACTGCGAAGACAATATCAATACTGTCGATTTGGCAAAGGCAGCCCATGTATCCGAAACCCAGGTCATCCGGGCTTTCACCAAATTCGCAGGTTTGCCGCCGCATGCTTACCTGATCGGCCTGAAAGTGGAAAGGGCCCGTCACTATATACGGCTGGGCATGTCCTTAGCGCAGGCTTCTGCGCAGGCGGGTTTTGCAGACCAAAGCCATCTGGCAAGGCATTTCAAGCGCATCACCGGACAGACTCCAGGCCAATACGCCGGCGCTGCGGCAAGGCCAGCGATTCCAGGATAATTTCCCGCAGCCTTTGCGCCGCATCATCCAGTTCCGCTTCTCCCTGGCTGATACTGAGCCCCAGCGCCGGCAACGGCGGCAAACCAGTTGTAGCGTCATCCAGTACGGACAGGTTGGCCGGCAAGCCTATTTCGGTACGCACGGTCACGCCGAGGCCGGCGGCCACCGCGGCCCAGATGCCGCTCAGGCTGGTACTGGCAAACGATATGCGCCACGGGATACCCGCACGGTCCAGCGCGGCGGTGGCAGCCGAGCGCATCAGGCAAGGCGCTTCAAAGGCAACCAGCGGCAAGGGATGCTCCGCACTGGGCATGGGGAAGGCATCGGTGGCCGAAGCACCTATCCAGCGCATGGGCAGCGAACCCACCGCCTGCGCATGCGGAATGGCGACGCCGGCATCCCAGGTCAGCACCAGATCCAGGCTGCCGGCAGCGATCTGTTCCAGCAGCGACGCATTGCGCGCGACTTTTGCCTCTATCCTGACCTTGGGGTGCGCCCTGGCAAAGCGGCCCAGCACCTCGGTCAGCACGCGCTCGCCGAAGTCTTCCGGCATACCTAACCGGATCCAGCCTTCCAGGTCCACGCCGCGCATCGCAGTTGCGGCCTCATCATTGAGTTCCAGCAGGCGCCGCGCATAGGCCAGCAGCGTCTCTCCGGCAGGCGTCAGCTCCAGGCCGCGGCCTGCCTTGCGCAAAATCGGCATGCTTACCTGGTCTTCCAGTTTTTTCAGCTGCGCGCTCACGGCAGACGTGGACCGCCCCAGCCTGTCAGCCGCCTTAGCAAAGCTGCCTAGTTCCACGCCTGTCACAAAGCTGCGTAGCACATCCAGGTCAAAAGTAAGCTTCATCTGCAACCATCCCGTTTTTATGAACTATTTATCAAAAATTATCTGATTTTCTGAACAAAGATATGCCGGTATCCTGATGCTGTCAATCGCAGCACACTCACAGCCAACCTATTTCGTTTCAGGAGCAAGCATGGGCAAGAACTCAACTATCGGAAAACAAAGCATGGGCGACATCGCACCGAAACTGGCGGAGCTGACTGATAAGGTGCTGTTCGGCGACATCTGGGAGCGCGATGGCTTGGCGCCGCGCGACCGCAGCCTGATTACGGTCGCGGCTCTGGTGGCAATGAACCGTGGCGAACAACTGCCGTTCCACCTGAATCGTGCACTGGATAACGGTGTCAGCAAACCCGAACTGGTAGAACTGGTGACACACCTGGCGTTTTACTCGGGATGGCCTACCGCCGCCTCGGCAGTGATGGCGCTGAAAAATCTGGATGCAGGAACAATTTAACAGGAGACCAACATGCCCTACGCAAGAATTTCCCTTTTACAAGGCAAGCCCAAGGAATACCTGGAAGCGCTTTCCGCCAGCCTGCATCAGGCGCTGGTAGAGAACTATGACGTTCCCGCTGCAGACCGCTTCCAGGTAATCCACCAGCATGCGCCAGGTGAACTCGTGTTTGACCGCGACTATATGGGCGGCCCGCGCTCGGATGATTTTGTGCTGATCGCCATTACCGCCGGCAGGTTGCGCTCCAGCGCGACCAAGCAGGCTTTTTACCAAAGGCTGGTTGAGTTGCTCAGCGCAGCGCCGGGAATAAGGCCTGAAGACGTCATGGTCGTCATCACGACTACGGCAATGGAAGACTGGTCATTCAGCATGGGCCGCGCGGCTGCGCAGGCTGAAAAACACCTTAACCATGGACGGAGTGACACATGATTGCAATGCAATATAGCTTTACACTGCCTGCCGACTATGACATGAACATCATCCGCCAGCGCATCGCCAGCAAGGGCCATCTGCTGGACAATTTCCCCGGACTGGTCTTCAAGGCCTACCTGAGTGCAAGCAAGGACATGGCGCCCTCTGGATCGACTGAAAACCTGTATGCGCCTTTTTATCTATGGGAAAGCAGCGAGGCAATGAACCGCTTTTTATGCGGTCCCGGCTTTGTCGCCGTAAGCACGGCGTTCGGCTGGCCCGCCGTAAAGACCTGGTCGGTATGGCATGGCAGCCTGGGCGAACACATTGCCGACGCCCGCCATGCAACGCGCGAGGTCATTGCCATACAGCCGTTTACCGCGCTGGCCGAACTGCAGGAAAAAGAAACCCGCATGGCACAGGAAGACCTAGCTGTGCACGGTGCACTGGCAGCAGTTACCGCATTTGAGCCGGCAAGCTGGAGCCTGGTGAGAATGAGATTATGGCGCGACGAGAACCGTGTCATGCCGCGCGAACAGATGCAGCACTATGCAGTCGGCCACCTGTCGCTGCCCGGCCGCAAAGGTTGATGCAGGCTTGATGCATGGATGAGTCCAGCTTGTTCAGCGCGCCGGCAACGGATGCGCGCATAGCCTGAGCGCGTCATCGTATTCTTGCTGCAACTTCAGCCAGAAGCCGCTGTCCAGGCCGAAAAAGGAATCCAGCTTGCTGCCGATCTCGGGACTGACAGCGATCTTGCCCATGACGATGCCGTTGACGGTCCAGATGTCCAGCCCAGTACCCTTTGCTAGGTCTTCACGCGTCAGTTTGAACGGGGTCAGAAACTCCATCACAAGAATATGCGCCGGCTGCAGCTGCGAAGGGTTCCAGCTGGCCGGAGCCGGGCTATCGTTATGCGAATTTAATTTCATATATCCCCCGTGAGTTGACAGAAAATATATCGCGGAATTCAATCGCCTTATGTGTGCTAGCGAACCAAAGCCGACAATTTTGGCGCGATCGAGACTATACAGCAGACACCATCGTTGCAGTCAGCAACGCCAATGGCAAACCTGCCAGCGTTTCTCCCAGCGCCAGGCAAGCTGCGTCTGCGGCCAGCCTGTTGTTGTGGAAATGGCTTTCCCACACGGCAGGGGAACCGGCTGGTAGATGGACCGACGTACCCTGCCACAAGCCATCCTGCCACACTGGAACCTTGTCCGCCGCCTGCAAGTTTGCGGGCAGACGTACCGTAACGACAATGACTGCACTATCCTGGTGCCTGCGCATGAAGGCCAGCACATGCTCCGCCAACGGGCCTGTGACTTCCAGCGGCACATAACTGCCGTCCGAGAAAAGCGCCGCATGGCGCGCGCGCAGCGCCAGGGTTACCGCGATCAGTTGCTGCTTGGCGCGGCCGCCGCGCCATAAAGGGCCAGTGAGCGGTAACCCGGCACCATCATCCAGTGCCTGGCGACGCAGCGAATAATCGATGTTGCTCCGGTTGTCGGGATCGACCAGCGTCAGGTCTTCCAGGTCGCTGGCCTGGTATAGATCTGGAACACCCGGCATCGTCATCCGCAACAAGGTCTGGGTCAGGCTGTTGACAGCCGCCGCCGGAGTGATCTGATGCACCCACGCCGCCAGGTCCTGTAAAAAAACCGGGCTGGATTGCGTATCCAGGACAAGCGCAAGAAATGCCTGGCAGGCTTCTTCATAAGCATGATCCGGCTCTATCCAGTCGGAAACCTGTTTGGCTTCGCGTATCGCTTTCGACTGCCACTGAGCAATACGCTGCGCAAACAAGGACACACCCTCTGCATCTTCCGGCGATAGTTCCGGAGGCCATGCGCCGACCAGCATCTGGTACAGCATCAGTTGGTCCGCGGAGGACGGCGCGATTAGATCGGGACCGCCGTCCTGCGCCTTCAGCTGCACGCGCAGCAGGGCATGCGAACTCATCCAGTAATCCAGTTTCTCCGCCCACTGCTGCGGCATTTCGCTAAGGACCGCAAGCCGCGCACGCAAGTCTTCTCCGCGTTTATGGTCATGCGTTGCTGTCGCCAGCATCGCATGCGGAAATTCCTTTGCCCGGGACAGGGAGGCATTGTGAAAGCCCTGCGGGCTCAGCGAAAACTGGCCTGGACTGGAGCCGACCTCATTACGCGACAGCAATCGGCCATAACGATAGAACGCAGTATCTTCCACCGATTTTGCCGCCAAAGGCGGCGTCAATTGCTGGAAGCGGGTGATGGCGCGCTGGCGCAGCGGATCGACAAATTCACCGCCATCTTTATCTTGCAGGCTGCCGGCGCTGCCCAGCCATTGACCGATGGCGTCCAGCAGCCCATGGTCGGCGCTGCGCAAATGCAGCCGGGCCTGTTGCGCAGCGTACTCAAATACGGCCTGGTCGGCGGCATCGCGCCCGTCCGCGGCGACATAGGTGCGGTACACGGGGAAATGTAACAGAAGCTGCTGCAAGACGCGGCGGATTGCCGCCATCGAAAAATCCCGGGTCGCGATATCATTGCGGGCCACCGCCAGCAGCGCGCGCGCAGCGGCCTCGAATTCTCCGCTCAGGTTTGCTGCGAGCAACTGCCACCGGGCGGACCGGACTTCGCTTTCAAAACCGGAAGCGCTTCCGGTCTCGCGCTCCCATAGCCCGGTAAGCGCCTGCTCCCCTTTTTCATCATGCTGTAAGGCGCCTACCTGATCCATGAAATCGTAGCCTGTGGTGCCATGCACTGCCCAGTCCGCGCGCAGCTGTTCTCCCGGCGCCAGGATTTTCTCCACGACCAGATAGGGCTCCCTGGCGGCATCCAGCAACTGCAGCCGGTTCTGTAATTTACGGCAGTAGGCCCTGGGGTCGGCCAGGCCATCCACGTGGTCTACCCGTACGCCGTCAATCAGCCCCTGTCCATACAGCTGGAAAACCAGTGCGTGCGATGCCTCGAAGACGTCGTCACGTTCCACCCGCATGCCGACCAGGTCGCTGACTTCGAAGAAACGCCGCCAGTTCAGCTGGTCCGCGGCACAACGCCACCAGGTCAGCCGGTAGTGCTGCTGTTCCAGCAATGCATGCATCGCAGATATACCGTCGGCTTGCGGCGAAGAAAAACGCGCTAGCGCCGCGTCGATGGCGGCCCTGCCTTCGGCATTCTGGCCGGCGGCTTGAAGTGCCGCATACACTTCGGCAGCCTGGCGATGCAGCGCTTGCTGGAAAAACTGTACCCGCATGCGGTCTGCATTGGTCAGCACCAGCTGTTCGCACAAAGCCACAACAAGCCCGAGTGCGGATGCGTCGGAGCGCGCCAGTATTTCCAGATAGCAGACCGGCGATATCGGGAAACGGTGATCATGATAGGCAAGGCTGATTTTTCCATTACCCGGATCGAAACGCAGCGCCAGGTCCCCGCCGGATAATATCTCGCCGTACTGTGCAGCGAGCACCGGCGCCAGCATCTTGCCGGAGAGCAGCGGATCTGCCGCGTTCCAGTCTATGTCAAACCACTCCGCATAGGGACTGCCCTGCCCCCATTCCAGCACATCCTGCCACCAGCGATTGTCCGGGCCGACACCCATGTGGTTAGGTACGATATCGATAATCAGGCCCATGCCGGCTTCTCGCAGCCGCACCGCCAGCCTGCGCAAGGCCGGCTCGCCGCCCAGTTCCGGGTTGATGCTGCCGGGGTCGACAATGTCGTAGCCATGCTTGGAGCCGGGCCGGGCCGTAAAAATCGGCGATGTGTAGAAATGGCTGATGCCCAAGGCAGCATAATAATCAACCGTGGAAGCGGCATCGTCGAAGTTGAAGCCCTGATGCAGTTGCAGCCTTACCGTTGCCCTTGGAATACTCATGATTTTTCTTTACGGTGGGATCGTTGATCATCAAGCAGTTGCAGGCGCGCAGCCACAGCGGGCGCATCCAGCAGGCCCTGCACATCTGCCGCCAGCCGTCGCCGCCAGTTGGGGTGCACGTCGCCGGAGCCGGGAAAATTGGGCTGCTCCGCCAGGCCAAGCGCGTCTTCCAGCGGCAGGACAGCTATTTCCGCCTGGGTGGCATTCAGGAAGCGGATGATTTCGGCCAACGGCGCCGCATCGGCTTCCGGCTGCGGGGCATCGCCCTGGGCGCAGCCGGCAAAGTCCATGGCTAGCCAGAGTTGCTGCCTTTCTCGCGCACGGTCTGCTATCGCTTCGTCCCTGGCTTCGCCGTGCTCCAGCGTGCCAAGCTGGGCGCGCCATGCAATATCGTGCCCGCTCCACCAGCCTGCGATGGTAGGCAGGTCATGCGTGCCGGTAGTGCCTGTCGCGCCGCGCCGCCAGTCATTGGGCGCAAAGAAACCGCCGCCGTCGCGCTGGAACCATAAGACCTGGATTCCCATCAAGTTTTTTTGCAGCAGCTGTTCGCGGAAACCGTCCGGCACGGTGCCCAGGTCCTCGCCGATGACGACCGCCTGGTGGCGCCAGGATTCCAGTGCAATCAGGCGCAGCAGGTCCTCCATCGGGTAATGCAGGTAGGCGCCTTGCGACGCCGGTGCGCCATCGGGCACCAGCCACAGGCGGCCCAGGCCGAGAACATGGTCGATACGTATGCCGCCCGCATGTGCAAACACCGCGCGCAGCATTTCCAGGTAGGCACGGTAACCCCTGTCCCGCATTGCATGCGGAGAAAAAGCGCCCAGCCCCCAGCTTTGGCCATCCGGATTGAACAGGTCCGGCGGCGCACCGACCGACAAGCCGGCGATGATCTCGCCCTGCCGGCTCCAGGCCTGGCTGCCGCCGTTATCCGCCCCCACCGCCAGGTCTGCTACCAAGCCTATGCACATGCCGGCGTTGCGCGCCGCGTGTTGTGCGCCATCCAGGCCGACAGCCGCCTGCCATTGCAGGAACAGATGAAATTCCACTTCCCCCATATGCTGCAGCGCAAATTCCAGCACCGCATCACCATCAGGGTCGTGGTAGGCAGCGGGCCAGTTCTGCCAGCCGCCAGGCGTGCCCGCGGTCTTCATCCACGCATGCAGTGCTTCAAACCGCGCATGCGATTCCAATGCCTCGCCACCGCGGCGGCAGAATTCCCCAAAAGCGGCATGCTCGCCTGCCAGCCCATCCTTATTCGCCACAAAACGGCGGTACAAGAGGTGCAGCACCTGCAGTTTAAGTGCAGCAGCTTGCGGCCAGTCCAGCAAGGGCAACGCCTCCAGCCCGCGCCAGCGTGCCGGCGTATCTGCGCCAAGCTGTGCGATCGCCTGCTGCAGCCCGTCTTCGCCAAACAAGGCCGCGGCATCGATATGCAGCACATTCAGGAACAAGCGGCTGGACGGGCTATACGGACTGTAATTGCGCGGTTCTGCGCTGAACATCGCATGCACCGGGCTGATCGCCAGCATGGCAGCGCCTTGCTGCGCTGCCGATTCCGCGAGCATGGCCAGGCTGGAAAAATGGCCTATGCCGCCGTCACCGGCATGCCGCAGGCTGTATAGCTGCGCCGACAATCCCCATAGCTTTAGCGGCCCCTGTGCCGTACCGGTACGCTGCGCGCATAAGGCATCTTCTATGCCGAAACAGCGCGGCGGTGCAATCGCCAGCGTTACAGAATGCCCGCCCGTCTCCAGCCTGTGGTAGCCGATACTGGTGACCGGCGGCAATTCGGGCACACTTTCGCCGTCAGAAAAACGGCCGTCGATAAGTCCCCCCTGCTCCAGCAGGATACGGTAGTGCTGGCCTTGCAGGCCGCTGTTTAACGGTAGCGCCAGCGTTACGCCAGCCTGCCCGGTGATCAGCGGCGGCAGCGATGGATCATTCTCCTGTTCCATCAGCTTGCGATAGCTAACCTGGCACTGCGCCTGCGTATTGCAGGGGAGCTTCAGCGCGGCCAGGATGGCGCGCAGGCTGTCGCCGGACACCGCCTGGTGCTGTCCATGGGCATCTATCCAGTGCGTGGCGAGGCCGGCAGCCTCGGCCAGCGCTGTCAATGACATCATATCGAGATCCTTATCCGGCATACGGCTCGCCTCCTATCGACCCCATAGCTTCCGGCACGCCGGACAATACGGCAATGAACGCATAAGCCGGTAACTCCTTCCTGCGCAAGCTCATCGCGCTGCCTCCGTATTCAAACAGGATGCGGCCGGACGCGTCCACGTCAAAAAAACAGCCTGAAACAGCAACATTGTCCGGGCCCAGATTAACCGCAATCGACAATATGCTTCCATCCCCCATACGCCACGAGGCCGCCACCGCAGCACCTGCCAGCGCCTCCGCACCCAGCGCCACTGCCCCCGCCAGGCGCGGCATGATATTCACCCGCCGGATATCCAGCAAGGTCTTCGTCCACTCGCGCCAGGCCGCCCCGTTTTCACCACCCGCATCCGGCATGGAATGCCTGAAACTGCCGACATCATTCGGATCGGGTATGCCGGCGAGCCGGGCGGGATCGGAAAATGCAGGAACATGCGCAAACTCGTTGCGGCGGCCATTGCGAACCGCGTCTGCCAGTTCAGTGTCCTGATGATCGGTAAAATAGACGAAAGGCGAGCGCGATCCGCTTTCTTCTCCCATGAACAGCAGGGGTATCTGCGGCGACAGCAGCAACAACGCATTGGCCGCGCGCAGCGCGCGATCCTCGGTCAACGAGATCAGCCGATCGCCGAAAGCGCGGTTGCCGACCTGGTCATGGTTTTGCAAAAACAGTACAAAGGCACTGGGCGGCAGGCCCACGCTCGGCTCGCCGCGCGGCTTGCCGCTGACGATGGAAGGCTGACCCTGGTATATAAAACCCTGCGACAGGCAACGCGCCAGCTTTTCAGCAGGACTGTCGGAAAAATCACGGTAATAGCCCTGCTGTTCTCCGGTCAGCAATACATGCAGCACATGATGCCCATCGTCATTCCATTGCGCGTCAAAGCCGTCTTTCATCAAGTGCGCAGCATTGCCTTCATGCTCCAGAACCAGGTGCACATGGCGTTCAGGCCCGGTTGCCTGGCGGATCTGGCGGGCCAGTTGCGGCAGCCATTGCTGCTCCGAAATGGCGTGCATCGCATCGAAGCGCAACCCGTCGAAACGGAATTCATTCAGCCAGTAGATCGCATTGTCGGTAAAAAAACGACTTACTTCGGGCATGCGAAAATCAATTGCAGCACCCCATGGCGTGTGCAGGTCTTTGCGAAAAAAAGGCGAAGCATACGCTCCCAGGTAATTGCCGTCAGGGCCGAAGTGGTTATATACAACGTCCAGGAATACCATCATCCCCAGTTCATGGGCGGTATCGACCAGCTGTTTCAACTGCTCCGGCGTGCCATACGCAGTATCAGGCGCATACGGAAGAACACCGTCGTAGCCCCAGTTGCGCGAGCCCGGAAAATCTGCGACCGGCATCAGCTCTACAGCAGTAATGCCCAGCGACGCCAGCTCAGGCAGCTTCTGCGTCACGCCGGAAAAACCGCCCATTGCACCTGCGTGCAATTCATATAGCACGGTCTCTTCCCACGGCCGCCCGTACCAGCCAGTGCAGCGCCACTGGTAGCTGTCCGGGTCGGTCACCACGCTGCGGCCATGCACATCCGACTCTTGCAGGCGAGACGCCGGGTCGGGCACCATTACCGGCGTACCGTCCGACGCATTCAATCCGGGAAAGCAGAAGGCATACCTGGCGCCTGCGCCGCAGCCCGCTTCCACCTGGAACCATCCTCCTTCCTCAGCCTGCATCGCCAGCGGCGCAAGCCCATTGATGACGACACTGGCGCTTTGCTTGTCCGGCGCCCACACGCGGAACAGCGTGCGACCGGGCGCGACCAGTTGCGCGCCGAAGCCGGCATTTATATGCGATGTGGCCGAAGGATCAAACGACGACATCATCGGCAACCAGTAAGAGTGCGCTGTGGGCAGCGACATTGATCTTGTTGTCTTGCGGACGCCTGGGCTCGGCCGGCGACACACTTCCGCCCGCCACTGTCGCGGTCGCATCCTCCGCAGCGTCGATCAGCACGCGCCACGCGATTTGCGGCTGCGGCAGAATGAACTCGCGCTCTTCCGAGTGCGCATTCAACAGCAGCAGAGAAGCTGTCAGCGTGCCAGGCTTGCCGCCGACGCCTTCCAGCACGCGCGCCCTGCGTAGCGCCAGCAGGCGGCCGTCGGTAAACTCCCATTTTTCCTGCGTCATCTCCGACCCGCTTTCGTCATACCAGTCTACATCGTGCAGGCCTGGACCCACTTCAGTCTGGCCGGTAAAGAAATAGGGATGACTAAGCGTAGGCCGCGTCTTGCGTGCCTCTATGCAACGCCGTGTGAAATCCAGCAGCGCACTGCCCGGCTGCTCTTCGACCAGGCTCCAGTCGAACCAGGATGTTTCGTTGTCCAGGCAATACGGATTGTTGTTGCCGCCCTGGGTACGGCCAAACTCGTCGCCGCCCAGCAGCATGGGTGTGCCATTGGAGAAGAACAGTGTCATCAGGTAAGCGCGTTTTACCTTCTCGCGGGTGGCGACTATTCCTGCATCCTCGCTCGGCCCTTCAGCGCCCCAGTTGAAGCTTTCGTTATCGTTGGCGCCGTCGTTATTATTATCACCGTTGGCTTCGTTATGCTTGTCGTTATAGCTGACCAAGTCCTGCAAGGTAAAGCCGTCATGTGCGGTGACAAAGTTGACGGAAGACCAGGGGCGCCTGCGATGATGGTTGAACAAGTCGGGAGAGCCCAGCAGGCGGCCGGCAACCGCGCCGCGCAAGCCGGCTTCGCCTTTCCAGAACCGCCGTACGTCGTCGCGAAAGCGCCCGTTCCACTCCGCAAAGCCGGCCGGATGATTGCCGATCTGATAGCCGCCGGGCCCTATGTCCCAAGGTTCGGAAATCAGTTTTACCTGCGACAGCGCCGGGTCCTGCATCAGCGCATCAAAAAATCCGCATCCGGGGTCGAAGCCGGTGGCCTCCCGGCCCAGCGTGACGCCCAGGTCGAAACGGAAGCCGTCCACATGGAATTCCTGCACCCAGTAACGCAGCGAATCCATCACCATCTGCAAGACGCGGGGGTGCGACATATTGACGGTATTGCCACAGCCGGTATCGTTGACCAGGTAACGTGGATTGTCTGCCTGCAGCCGATAGTAGCTGGCGTTATCCAGCCCACGGAAAGACAGAGTAGGCCCCAGCTCGCTTTCTTCACTGGTGTGGTTGTACACCACATCCAGGATGACTTCTATACCCGCAGCATGCAGGCAGCGTATCGCACGCCGCATCTCGTTCAGCGAGCCGTCGGCCAGGTAGCGCTGTTCCGGCGCAAAGAAAGATAGCGTGTTGTAGCCCCAATAGTTACTGAGGTTTTTTTCAACCAGGCGGCGATCCTGCACCAGCCCATGCACCGGCATCAGTTCCAGTGCGGTGACCCCCAGCTTCAGCAGATGGTCGATTACATAGGGGTCGCATAGCGCGGCAAAAGTGCCGCGCTGGTCAGGACGTATGGCATCGGCGCGCATCGTCAGACCGCGCACATGCGCTTCATAGATCACGGTTTTTTCCCACGGCGTTTTCAGTGCGCGATCGCTACCCCAGTTGAAATGCTCATCGCTGACAACGGATTTCGGCATGGCCGGTGCGCTGTCGCGCCTGTCGAAGGACAGGTCGGCGCGGGCAGATTGGATGCGGTAGCCATATAACGCATCAGTCCAGCGCAGGCGGCCATGGATTTTCCTGCTGTATGGGTCCAGCAGCAGCTTGTGCGGATTGAAGCGGTGCCCCTGCTCCGGCAGGTAAGGGCCGTGTGCGCGATAACCGTATAACTGGCCGCCATGCACGTTGGGGATATAGCCGTGCCAGATTTCGTTAGTGCATTCAGGTAGCGTATAGCGCATGATCTCGCGCCTTCCCTGCGGATCAAACAGGCACACTTCTATTTTGTCGGCATTGGCAGAAAATACAGCAAAATTGGTTCCCGCCCCGTCGGTATGCGCGCCCAGGGGATAGGGTAAACCGGCCCTGATGGCCGGATGATTTTTTTGCTGCATGTAGTTAATCCTTCCTGAAAATCACGGTAGAAAGCGGGGGCAGCGTCAGCATCAGAGAAAACGCGTGCCCATGGCTAGCGACAGGCTCCAGTACGATGGAACCTTCGTTGCCGATGTTGCCGCCGCCATAGACAGCAGCATCCGAATTGAATACCTCAGACCATGAGCCGCCGGCCTCTTGCCCCGGCAAGTCCAGACCAACGCGGTAACCGTACCGCGGCACCGGCGTCATATTGCTGACAACCAGCATGGTCGTATTTTGTGTGTTTTGAGCGTCCTGTGCATTAGTGCGCAGGAAGGCAAAGACGCTATTGGCCTGGTCGTCGCCCACCAGCCAGCGAAACGCCGCTGGGTCGGCGTCGCCTGCATGCAGCGATGCCTCTTTGACATACAGACGGTTAAGGTCGCGCACCGTACGCTGTATGCCGCGGTGCGCGGCATCATCCAGCAGGTGCCACTCGGGCGACGCATCGTGATTCCATTCACCCAGCTGGCCGAACTCGCAGCCCATGAACAGCAACTTTTTGCCGGGATGGGTAAACATGAACCCCAGATACGCGCGCAGATTGGCAAGTTTCTGGCTCAGATCTCCCGGCATCTTGTTCAGTAGGGAAGCTTTGCCATGCACCACTTCATCATGCGAGATCGGCAGCATGAAATGTTCTGAATAGGCATACGCCATGCTGAAGGTCATCTCGTTGTGATGATGGCGGCGGTGGATGGGTTCGTGCTGCATATAATGCAGCGAGTCGTGCATCCATCCCATATTCCATTTATAGCTGAATCCGAGGCCGCCCCGCTCCACCGGTGCCGTGACGCCGGGCCAGGACGTGGATTCTTCCGCGATCATCATTGCACCCGGGCAGCGTTCCGCCACCACGCCATTCAACTCCCGCAGGAAGGCAACCGCTTCCAGATTCTCTCGCCCGCCATGGACATTGGGCACCCATTCGCCGGGCTTGCGGCTGTAGTCCCGATACAGCATAGATGCCACCGCATCCACCCTCAGTCCGTCGATATGAAAGCGTTCCAGCCATTCCAGCGCCCCGGCGATGAGGAAACCCCGGACCTCGTTGCGGCCGAAGTTGTAGATCATCGTATTCCAGTCCTGGTGGAAACCCTCGCGTACATCCGCGTGTTCATATAACGCGGTGCCGTCGAAGCGTGCCAGGCCGTGGTCGTCCGATGGAAAATGCGCCGGCACCCAGTCCAGGATCACTCCCAGTCCCGCATTGTGGCAACGATTGACGAAGTTGGCGAAGTCTTCAGGGCTGCCGAAGCGTGCAGTCGGCGCAAACTGCGACAGTGGCTGATACCCCCAGGACCCGCCGAAAGGATGCTCCATCACCGGCAACAATTCCACATGGGTAAAACCCATGCCGACCGCGTAAGGGATCAGCCTGTCGCCCAGTTCCTGCCAGCTCAGGCTGCGGCCGCCTTCCTCCAGGATGCGCAGCCAGGAAGCGACATGCAATTCATAGATGGAAAGCGGCGCCTCCGGTGCGTGCCTGCGCCCGCGCGACGACATCCATTCATCATCGGTCCAGCGCAGCGGCGCGGAAGAAGCGACAACGGACACATCCGATGCGTCTTTCAGCGTGGCCCGCGCAACAGGGTCTGCCTTGGCGGGCAGCAGCACGGCGTCTGCGCCGACCAGCTCATATTGATACTTTGCGCCCGCACCTATACGCGGCACAAACAGTTCCCATACGCCGGCATCGTGACGTATCCGCATGGCATGCCGCCTGCCGTCCCACTGGTTAAAATCGCCAATAACGGATACGCGCTGTGCATTCGGCGCCCATACAGCGAAGCGCACACCCGCAATACCGTTCACCGTCATCGCGCGGGCGCCGAGGCAACTGGCCAGCTCGCGGTGCCTGCCTTCACGCATCAGGTGCAGGTCAAGATCGCCCAACAGGGGACCGAAAGAATAAGGATCTTCAGTTTCCTGCAACACGACTTCACCCTGGCCGTCGCGCCATTCCACTTGCAGCAGATATTTGTCGCCGTGTTCAAGCCCCCGTACCGGGCCGCTAAACAGGCCTGTGGCGCCACCATCCTGCTGGACAGGCGGCAGCTCTGCCAGGAGTTCGCCCGTGGCCGACAGCACGTTCACCTTGGCCGCGCCGGGGTGAAAGGTGCATACAGACATTACATCGCCGGTACGGTGCGGGCCGAGCAGTGCAAACGGGTCACCCAGCCTGCCCTGCACTAGCGCGGCCACCAGTGCAGTATCAGGCGAATCGCCAAGGCCACCGGCATAGCCGGCACCTTCATTGGCTGACAACGGAACTTGTTTTTCTTGGATCATATTCATGGATTCAACAGGCGTTCAGAAAGTGAGAACAGGCCGTGCAAAGGCACTTCTATCCAGTCAGGCCTGTGAGCCGCTTCGTAGCACAGTTCGTATGCTGCTTTCTCCAGGCAGAACAAGGTCAGCAATGCGGTATCGGCCGCATGGGCCGCATCGGGAGCGCTGTCCCTGTAGGCTTGCAGGAAAGATTCGCGCGACTCCGCCACGTATTGCCGCAATATCTCGGACTTGCGCTGCTTGACGGCGTCGCTCAAGTCGCCTGGCCCGACACTGCCTGGCCCGCGCTCGTCGGCAAATGCCGCCGCATAGTCGATAGAGCGCAGCAGGCCTGCAACATCCCGCCACGGGCTGTTCTTCTCGCGCCGCTGCGCCAGCGACAAAGCGGGAGCTCCTTCAAAATCTACCAGATAGGCATCGCCGGAAGACACCAGCACCTGGCCCAGATGGAAATCGCCATGCACGCGAATGCGCAGCGCGCCGTCCAGCTTACCGGCCAGCGCTTTTACCGCGGCCTCCACGGCGGTACGCTGTTCCAGCAGCCGGGCAACCATGGGCTGCAGATCCTCATCCCACTGGCGGGAACTCTGCAATAAGGTGTATGCCAGCTGCAGCTGTTCAAGCGCCTCATCTATCCAGTGTTTTGCATCTTCCAGGCCAGCTGTCTGCGGAGAAAAGGCCTCTTCAGCGGAAGGCTGCGCAAGCACGCTATGCAATTGCCCCAGCCGCTGCCCAAGGACTGCTGCAAAACGGGTCAGCTCCTGAACAGGATCAACGGCATTCTTGACCGGGCTAAGCGCACTGCCCGTTCCTGGCTCAGTGATATCAATGGTATGGATCGCGCGTGCCAGCGTGTCCAGCGTCCAGTGCCAGGCATCACCCTGGTTGTGCACGAAGGCTTGCAGCAACACCAGCGTACAGGGTTCTTCATCTGTCCCGCCGTCGGCTTTGGCATAACGTGTCATCTCACCCAGGATAGGCGGCGTATTGGCATAGCCGTGCTCAGTCAGATAGCGCGCCATTTCCACTTCCGGATGCAGGCCGGGGGTAAGGCGGCGCAATACTTTAAGCACAATGCTTTCTCCGACCACCAGCGAACTGTTTGATTGTTCGCCCGACAGGCGGCGGATATCGGTTGGGCTCGCCAGCGACAACGCGCCGGCGCCACTGGCATCAAAATTTGTGCAACGTATATCACCGCATGGCGACGGGATAGTGGCGCCATCGCGGATCAATTCCAGAATGCGGATCGCAAATGCATCCAGCGCAAACGCATCGGTCAGCAGGCCGACACGACGGTCACGCCTTACCCTTGCCAGCGCCAGTTGATGCGCCGCGCCCGACGAGGTTGCCGCTTCTGCTTCGAACCCCAGCGGCAACAGGTAGCGTTCAATACTGCCGCCGCTGGCCACCTCAAGTTCCGCCATCAGCATCGGAGGCGTTGCAGTGCCGGTAGCGGCCTGCGTCGGCACGGTAGCCTCCGGCAATACCGTAGTGCAGGCAATGCGGACCGAATCCAGGCCACCGTGCTTGCCTGAATACCAGCGGCGCTTGGGCAGGTAAAGCGGCAGTATTTCTTTTTCCAGCGTGGTGCGGGCGGCGCCGTTGATCAGGTCGTCCAGGCCGTTGCGCAACACCAGAGTCAGATAGTCCGGCATTGGTTCGGCGGCAGGCGTATACCACGACGGCAGTTCGGTATTTTCCGCCAGCACGAACCAGTAAAAGCCAAAAGGCGGCAGCGTCAGTATATAAGGCAGCCGGCCCACTGGCGGAAATGCGGCGCCCCCTAGCATTTCGATAGGGACACGGCCTTCCAGCTGCGACAGATCCAGCTGCACCGCCTCCGACGAGCCAGACACATTCGCGACACAAAGGATGGTTTCCATGCTGCCTTTCTTGCCCGAAGCAGCGTCGCCGCCGGTCTGGTATTCGCGCAAATAGGCAAGCACCTTGCGGTTATCCGGATACAGCAGCCTGAAGCTGCCGCGTCCGAACGCGCGGTGCTTGCCACGCACTTCGAGCAAGCGCCGCATCCAGTTCAGCAGCGAATGGGGATCTCCATTCTGCGCTTCCACATTGACTGCCTGGTAACCGTACAGCGGATCCATGATGGCAGGAAGCACCATCGCAGCGGGATCCACGCGGGAAAAGCCGCCGTTGCGGTCGGGCGACCATTGCATGGGCGTACGCACACCGTCCCGGTCGCCAAGATGGATATTGTCGCCCATGCCGATTTCATCGCCGTAATAGATGACCGGGGTGCCGGGCATGGATACCAGAAGACTGTTCAGCAGCTCTATCCGGCGGCGGTCACGCTCCAGTAGCGGCGCCAGCCTGCGGCGTATGCCCATATTGATGCGGGCGCGCCGATCTGCCGCATAATAGTTCCACAGATAGTCGCGCTCCTTGTCGGTCACCATTTCCAGCGTCAGCTCGTCATGGTTGCGCAGGAAGATCGCCCACTGGCAGTCGGCCGGAATTTCCGGGGTCTGGCGCAGAATGTCGGTAATAGGGAAGCGGTCCTGCTGCGCCAGCGCCATATAGATACGCGGCATCAGCGGAAAGTGGAAGGCCATGTGGCATTCGTCGCTGTTGCCGAAATACTGCTGCACGTCTTCCGGCCACATATTGGCTTCTGCCAGCAACATGCGCCCTTCGAAATTCTGGTCCAGGTGGGCACGTATCTTTTTCAGTATATCGTGTGTCTCATCCAGATTCTCGTTACTGGTGCCCTCCCGCTCTATCAGGTAAGGCACCGCGTCCAGCCTCAGCCCGTCGATGCCGATATTGAGCCAGAACGACATGACGTCCAGCACTGCCTTCAGCACGGCAGGGTTATCAAAATTCAGGTCAGGCTGGTGCGAATAGAAACGGTGCCAGAAATACGCATTGGCTACCGGGTCCCAGGTCCAGTTGGATTTCTCGGTATCCAGAAAAATGATGCGCGTGCCGGCATAGCCCTGATCATTGTCCGCCCAGACATAAAAATTGCGCGCGGCGGAACCCGGCTTGGCAGCGCGTGCGCGCTGGAACCACGGATGCTGGTCAGACGTATGGTTGATGACCAGTTCGGTAATTACGCGCAGGCCACGTTTGTGCGCTTCTGCAACGAAGCGCTTGGCGTCGGCCATGCTGCCGTAATCTTCATGTACATCCTTGTACTCGGCGATGTCATAGCCGTCGTCCTTGCGCGGGGACGGATAGAAAGGCAGCAGCCAGATGGTATTAACGCCCAGCCGTGCAATATAGTCCAGCTTGGCGATCAAGCCGGCGAAGTCGCCGATGCCGTCATTGTTTTCGTCAAAAAAAGACTTTATATGCACCTGGTAAATCACCGCATCCTTGTACCAGAAGGCATCGTCGTTCGTGCCGATGAACGCGCTGCCCTTCTTGGGCGCGAGCGCGCGGTCACGCTTGCCCGTATGCGCTGCAGCAGGTTTGCCGGCATCTCCATCTTTACCGGTGCCTTCATGGCCGTCCAGGATAGTATCCAGCATGATTTTCCTTTAATTGCCTACGTATTTATGTCTTTACATACTCATGGCCGCGCGGATGTGCGCGCCAGATTGAAAATGGCATTTCGGGCTTGTCCAGCTGTATACGCTGGTGCTTTCCCGTCCATGTAAAGCGCTGTTCATTGACGAGGTCCGTCACATCCAGTGACGCATCGTCAGTCAGCCCGAAGCGCCATAGCGGCAGTTCGATGTCGGCGGTATGCGCATGATACGGATCCAGGTTGATTGCGATCAGCAGTACATTGCCGGTGAACTTGCCGTCCTGCAAATCCACTTTTGAAAAAAACAGGATGTTGTCATTTGATGCGGGCAGGAATTCCGCGTTCAGGTGCGTGTGCAGCGCAGGGTTGTCGCGCCGTATGCGGTTCAGCATCGTGATTTCGTCGACGATATTGCCGGGCTTGTTCCAGTCCCATGCGCGGATTTCGTATTTTTCTGAATCCAGGTATTCTTCCTTGCCGGACATTGCCTGCGCTTCACATAATTCAAATCCACTGTAGACGCCCCACAGGCCCGACAACGTTGCTGCCAGTGCTGCCCGCAGCAAAAAGCCGGGGCGGCCGGAATGCTGCAGGAAATAGGGATTGATATCCGGCGTGTTGACGAAGAAATGCGGCCGGAAGAAATCACGCGGCGCGGTCGTCGACAGCTCAGTCAGATAATCAATGAATTCCGCCTTGGTATGGCGCCAGGTGAAATAGGTGTATGACTGTGAGAATCCCAGCTTGGCCAGCCTGTACATCGGCTTGGGACGGGTAAAAGCCTCTGCCAGGAAGATTGCATCCGGATGGCGTCTGCGCACGTCGCCTATCATCCATTCCCAGAACGGCAGCGGTTTGGTATGCGGGTTATCGACACGAAACACCTTGATGCCCTGCGCTGCCCAGAACAGCACGGCGTCGCGCAACGCGCACCACAGTGAAGGCACCGCACCATCACCATAAAAATCGACATTGACGATATCCTGATATTTCTTCGGTGGATTTTCCGCATAGCGGATGGAACCATCCGGCCGCCATGCAAACCATTCGGGATGCTGCTTCAGCCACGGATGATCGGGCGCGCACTGGATCGCAAAATCCAGCGCCAGTTCCAGCCCATGCTCCGCAGCTGCAATCCGCAGTCTCTGGAAATCGGTTAGCGTGCCCAGTTGCGGATGGATGTCGGTATGCCCGCCTTCGGCAGAACCTATCGCGTAAGGACTGCCGGGATCGCCGGCTTGCGGCGTCAGGCTATTGTTTTTTCCCTTGCGGTTGATACTGCCAATGGGGTGGATGGGCGGAAAATACAGCGTATCGAAACCCATTGCTGCAATGGCAGGAAGCCGCCTGATGACGTCATCGAAATTACCGTGGCGGTTGACATCGCCGCTTTGCGAGCGAGGAAACAGTTCATACCAGCTGGCAAACTGAGCCGCCTTCCGTTCCGCATCGATGGCGCAAACCTCGCTGCGGTGGGAGAACTCCCTGATACCCACTGTTCTGAACAGACGCGCGGTGTCTTCCGCCAGCAATACAGCGATGCTGTCTTCATTTTTCGGTAAGGATTTCTTTCCGGGCCTTGCTTGCAGTTGACGAACGATATCCTGTAACGCTGCCGATTTGACAGTATCGCCGCCAAATTGCTGGAGGGTCTTCTGCACCAGCAGACGCCCCTCTTCCAGCTCCAGCGTGACGTCCAGTCCCGCTTTCACCTTCTTGTCCAGTTCATCACGGTAAGTGGCAAACGTATCGCGCCATGCCTCCACTGCAAACTGGTAGCGGCCTACCCGCTCCAGTGACAATTGCGCCTGCCAGCGGTCGTTTTCTGCGGAAAACATAGGAATCTCCGCCCAGTCTGCCTTGTCGATAGTGCGCCATAACAGCGACGCAGCAAGTTTTTCATGTCCGTCGCTAAAAATATCGGCGCCTATGTTAACCACGTCACCTGCCAGCGCCTTGGCCGGAAAACGACCATCGTCAACGCGCGGGGATACGGCTTCAATCACCACCCGCGGCTGGCGGGCCGCAGTTTCGGTTTCGCGTTTTCCGGATTTTGCTGTAGATGCGATGGCAGGAAGCTGCCGCATTTGATAAATGCGCAATTCGGCGGGCTGCAGCACAATGTCATCCGCTTGCACACCGCTGTCCCGCGACGGCCAGATCTGGTTTTCTATCACCATCCCAGCCGCATATCGTCTGATTGCCTGCGGCGCCAACCGGTGAGTTACGCACAGATCCAGGTTGATTGCCGCAAGGCGGATACCGGTTTCCCCTGTGCGTGGCGCAAGTGCCAGCAGCGCAACGGGATCCTCGGGCAGAGAAAGCAGCCGTACGTTTTCCTTGCTACTGTTATTCTGCAACTCGATTTGTTTGTTGCCTTGCATTAGTTCTTGCGACAGGTCAAACAGCGGGTTTTCAAATGCCTTTACAAATGCCTGTGCAGAAAACGCGGGCGCAATCTCTTCTTCCATGCCGTGTTCAAAACCCATCGGTACCATCATTCCGTCGCCGCTGAGAACCGCGATATGCAGGGCCCGTAAATAGAGCGAACGGCGCATGGCAGGCAATGGGGTGGCGACACTGGCGGCAAGCCTGGCGCCAAACGGATTGTCGGGAAAGCTTATTACAGGCGCAATTTTTTTCTGTCGCCATAGACCATCCAGATAGCGCCGGCTGAGGGTTCCTGCATCGCCATCGCGGTCCGGTGCAGCAAATGTCGCATCGAATCCACTCTGATGGATGGCTGCCTCGGTATTCGGATTGTGCTGGACATCGATCCACGCAAAAAAACTTGCCTTCGCATAGAGCGGCCTGAGCTGTCCTATCATTTTTTTCCAGGCAAGCGCATCTATAACGTCCGAGGAAACGCGGCAGACCAATCCCTGTACGCCACTGTCCAACAGGCTCTTGAGCCTGTCCAGACAAGAGACGAACAGAACATGTCCCTGTTCTTCCGATTCCGGGAATCGGGGTGAAAGTAGTGATTTACCGGGTTCACTGCAAAGGCTACGCCATTTATCCGCCGGAATAACCTGTGCGAAGCGAGGGTCAGGCAGCGCATCGATGTGAGGCACACTGGAGAATAATTCAGGATTGGCTTGCACAACCGGATCGCTGATGTTCCAGCGATCTATACCGGCGTCCGTAACAAGCCGTAATCCATGGCGAGCGCATCTGCCGGCAAGGCTGCCCAGCGTGGCCTCACGATTGCTGCTCAATGCCGAATCATGCAAGCCCCCCAGAGGTGCGGCAAGCAGATGGTCGAATCCCAGGCTTGCGATCCGCTGCAATTGCACGTCGTCAAACCAGGCAGACAGTGCAACCGCAGTGGGAACGCAATAAATGCGCGGATGAAAATGAATGTCCATACGTCAGACGCCGCCATGGAAGAAAGCCGGCATCAGGCGATCCGGTTTTCGCTGGACCGGCGTTCGATGATGTGCGTGGCATTTGCAGCTGCCGGCATCAGCGATGCGCGGAACAACTCTGCCGCCTCCGGTTGAGCAATCTCCGCATACATGCGTATGTAGCGCGATACCGGCTCTTTCCACGAAAAGTCGCACATCATTGCATCTGTCTGCATGCGTTTCCACACGGCCGGCTGAATGGACAACTCAAGGGCGCGCGAGACCGCTGCATGCACGTCCTCCACTGACTCTCCATCAAACAGGATGCCGGTAGCGCCACGATCGACCGCACCTTCCAAGCCCGCATCTACGACGGTGTCGCACATGCCGCCCACGCGGGAGCAAACCGGGATAGTGCCGTACAGCATGGAGTAGATCGGCGTCAGGCCAAAGGGTTCAAAGCGGCTGGCATGCAATAATATGTCGGCACCGGCATGCAAGGCATGTGCGGTGTCTTCATCGTAGCCTATGCGTACGCCGACCCGGTCGGGATAGTTGGCAGCCAACTCCAGAAACTTCTGTTCATACTGGTGATCGCCGCAACCCAGCACGGCGAGCTGCATAGTGGGATGCGCTTCGAGCAAGGCCGGCAAGGCATCCAGGACCACATCGGCCATTTTCTGGTGCGTCATGCGGCTGCCCAGCGCGACGATGCGCGCGAAGGGCTGCAACGGCAAATTAAACCGCTTTTGCAGATCCCGCTTGCAGACGACCTTGCCGCGTATATCGTCATTATTGTAATTTTTGGCGATCAGCGTATCCGAGCCAGGGTTCCACAACTGCAGGTCAACGCCGTTCGGTGTTGCCACCAGCGCGTCCTTGCGCTGCCTCAGCACACCGTCCATGCCGTTGCCGAAGCGTGGCGTCAATATCTCTGACGCATACGTTTCACTGACCGTGGATATCCTGTCCGCGTAACGGATGCCGGCCTTCATGAAGCTGATCTTGCCCCAAAACTCCATGCCGTCTTCGGACACCATTTCAGAAGGAATGCCGAGCTCCGGCGCCAGCTCCGCGGAATAGTTGCCCTGGAATGCCAGGTTATGGATCGTCAGCACCGTACCGATGTGATGAAGACCCTTGGCTTTCAACAGCGCTGGAATCAGGGCTGCATGCCAGTCGTTGGAATGAACGATATGCGGCACCGGAAAACGCGTCTGGCCGGCGCAGATTTTGACGGCCGCATGCGCCAGGGCGGCAAAGCACACCGCATTATCATCAAACTCATTGCCGCTATGGTCGACATAGGGGTTCGCGCTGCGCTGGTTGAACTGCGGGGTATCCAGCAGCAGCACCGGGATGCCGGTATCAGGCATGTACCCTTGCAGCAGCTCGCCTTTACCCCCGGGAAGATCGCTCAGATCGGCAACTTTGCGCAGGCCGCTGGCGCCGCGCAATGCAGCCGGATAGCCCGGCAACAATATAGTTGCCTCTACGCCTTGCTCTTCGAGCGAAAGCGCCAGCGCAGTAATCACATCCGCCAATCCGCCCGTTTTCACCAGCGGAACAGCTTCGGAACTAACAAGGAGTACACGTGGCCGCATGATATTTTCCCTTTAAAGATTTATCGTTTTCTAAACTGAAAGCAAAATTAATTTAATAGCACTTTAATTTTTCTACGGTTAGGCCGATATCAGCAGCGGTCACGCAGCACTGTAAGACAACACTGACAGTTGTTAAAATTAATCGAAGAAGTTCGCTGGAATGTTCCTGACGCTGGCCAGGCTCACCGCAACTGAGCAAGCAACGGCCCCAGCAACGACAGGGCGAACAAGGGATTTAAGTCCGTGGCTTGGAGTGATTTTTGGACGAGAAGCGATCTTCGATTGATCCTTCTCCGAAAAACGTGGAGGCCAACTTGTTTTGTAACGAAGCTTTGCAAACCACCGCATAGGGAGTCGGGTCTGACTCAAAACGCTATGTTTAGCTTGCGCGAAGTGCCTTCCTCTCAGTTGCGTGAACTTCTCCCGTGACGACAGAGCTGGAGCTTGCCCGGGCAGCCTGGTGCGCCGCGAATGACGCGTCATGGCAGCAGCTATTTCTGGCAAAGGCCGAGGTCGATGCTCTGGCAAGCTTAAGCCGGCTCAAGGCGGCACGGCCAAATTACATAAACGGACAAGTCAGGCCGCTCACGTCGTGCACCCGGACTATCCTTACGCATCGACCATCAGGGAAACCGGCAAGTAGCAAACAGGATGACAATATCGTTCCTGAAAATCTCTGTGATGAGAATTTAATTTAACGTCCACAATCGAAATCATTGCCTGAAAAAAATATTCCTAAAAAACAGGATGATGATATGATTCCACATCAGGATGTCAATTAACATCCTGATGAAGATAACGAAATCTCTTTTTTTATTATATTTAACTATACTGGGGACTTAAATTGAGCGTTGACTATATCTTTGATTACAGGAGTCCGTTCTCGTATCTGGCAAATAGCCAGCTGTCCACGCTGGATACGAAGGTCAACTTCATGCCGGTCGATATCATCGAAGTGATGAAGCTGGTCAATAACCAACCTTCGACACTGTGCCGGTCCAAAGCCAAATATGCCGGTCAGGATGCGATGCGCTGGGCCAGGCATTATGGCAGCAGCTACGCGCCAAACAGTGCACTGTTCCTGGCAATCCGCGAAGGGAAAGTGGATGGTTCCTTATTATCCAGGGCTGGTTTGGCAGCACAGAAATTGGGAATCTTCTCCAAAGTCCACGACGCCCTTTTTAGCGCCGTATGGGCCGGCACGGACCAACTGGCGACAGAAGAAGACCGTCTGCAATTCCTGGAAAAATTAGGCTTGCAGGACTCAGGCCTGTGGCAACTTGCGGATGACGCGTCAATAAAGAAAGAGATGGCCGAGCAGGTCCAGGTGTCCGCTGACCGTGGCGTCTTCGGCGTTCCTACCTTTATCTTGCAGAATGAGATGTTCTTTGGAAACGATCGCCTGGATTTCCTGCGCGACCGCCTGACCAACTCTCCAGAACTTCAGGAGGCCGTATGAGCAACAAACTTGCCCTCGTCACCGGTGTTGGCCCGGGAACCGGACTGTCGATTGTAAAGCGCCTTGTACATGGAGGCTACGATGTGGCGATGATCGCGCGTAGCGATGAACGGCTTCGCGATTTCCAGAAATCCATTCCAGGAGCGAGCGCGTGGGCGGTCGATGTTACCGACGCCGACCAGTTTGCAATAACACTGGACCAGATTCATGGTCAGCTTGGCGCACCTGAGCTCGTCATACACAATGCAGTCGGCGGCGTATTTGGGAATTTTTTGACAATCGACCCTGCTGTACTGCAAAGAAATTTTCAAACCAATGTCATGGCATTCTTGCAGCTGGCCCGGCATGTGTCTCCAGCCATGATTGAAGCAGGTAAAGGCGCAATCATCGCGTCGGGAAATACTTCCGCATTAAGAGGCAAGAGTAATTTCGCCGGATTTGCCCCCACCAAGGCAGCCCAGCGGATATTGGCGGAATCAATGGCGCGCGAACTGGGCCCTAAGGGGATACATGTCGCCTATCTCGTCATCGACGCGGTAATCGATCTTGACTGGACCCGGAAGATGCGGCCCGATGCGCCGGATGACTTTTTCATCAAACCGGAAGACATCGCCGAGGAAATCTGGCATCTGGCGCACCAGCCAAAAGGGGCCTGGTCCTTCAATGCCGAAATTCGCCCTTCCAAGGAGACCTGGTAGCCCCGTATCGCCGCGGCGGCTGTCAACATCCGGTGCATCTGAAAAAACCTTGAACTGTCTTTATACCTCGCCTTTCAGATGCACACCTTTACTTTACTAAAAATGAAAGCTCATCTGTTCGCCAAACGATGTCAACTAAAGAGGACCAACCGTCAGGAATACAGCGGACATTCGCCTGTAACGGTACAATGACGCGATTCAAGCTGCGGCAGCGGCAGCGGCAGCGGCAGTATCGAAATCTTCAAAGGATACGAGAACAATATGGGCCATTCCCAGGCAGACAAAGCGGCAACGCATGAGCGGATCATACGTATCGCCGCACGCCTCTTCCGCGAGGATGGCCTCGATGGCTTGAGCGTTGCCAATATCATGAAAGCGGCAGAATTGACCCACGGCGGATTCTATAAACATTTCGAATCCCGTGATCAGCTTGTTTCCGAAGCTCTTGCTTTCGCGTTGCAACAGGGCAGGCAGCCCCGGGGCGATCCCGACTCCAATAAGCCGAAAGCGAGTTTGGAATCTGTCTTAAAAAATTATCTTAGCGAAGCCCATAGGGACGAGCTCGGCACTGCTTGCGCCGTAGGCGCCTTGGTCAGCGATGTCGCAAGAGCGAACGAAGATGCAAAAGATCTGTACACGGCCCAGGTCAAAAAAAATCTGGACTCTCTTGAATACCTGATTGCCAGCGAAGATGAGAACGGGCGCATGAAGGCCATGGTGGCCTACAGCGCCATGATTGGCGCTGTAGGCCTTTCACGCGCGGTGTCGGATGAAAAGCTCTCCGGCGAATTGCTCAAGCTTGTGCGTAAATACCTGGTTACTGAATTCGGCTGACAGGATCGCATCTATTTATCGCAACGCAGACCTAGCCCCCCGGAGCAGACTGCTGACCGGGTGCGCTCTTCCGTGGCGCTTTTTCGTGGCACCCTACGCCGCATCAACCCATCTCCTCCCAAGATTTTTACATTGCATTCAACGCCGCTAACGTCGCCGCGTCAAGTTGCAGTGCGCCCGCTGCGACATTCTCGCGCAGATGTGCTACCGATGAGGTGCCTGGAATGACCAAAATATTCGGTGAGCGCTGGAGCAGCCAGGCCAGCGCCACTTGCATAGGCGTGGCGTGCATCGCTGCGGCGGCCCGCGTCAACACATCCGACTGCAGCGGTGTAAACCCACCCAGCGGAAAAAACGGCACGTAAGCAATGCCTTGCGCCGCCAGCGCGCCGATCAGGGCATCGTCGCCGCGATAGGCGAGGTTGTATTGATTCTGCACACAAACGATATCGGTAATCTGTTGCGCCTCCGCCACCTGCTGCGCGTCGACATTGCTGAGTCCAATGTGCCTGATTAACCCCTCCTCTTTCAGACGCACCAGCGTCGCGAGTGCCTCGGCGATCGACGATCCATCGGGCCCGGCCACGCCAGGTGCACGCAAATTGACTACATCAAGCACCGACAGCCCCAGGTTGCGCAGATTGTCGTGGACAGCTTCACGCAATTGTTGTGCGGATGCTGCCGGCACCCACGACTGGTCCGCTCCACGCAAAAAGCCAATCTTGGTCACGATGGTCAGCTTATCCCGGTACGGATGCAGCGCCTCGCGAATGATTTCATTGGTGACGTGCGGCCCATAAAAATCCGAGGTATCGATATGGTTGATGCCAAGTTCAATGGCTGCTCGCAGCACCGCTACAGCGGCGGCACGATCCTTGGGAGGCCCCCATACATGCGGGCCGGCCAGTTGCATCGCACCATAGCCCATGCGATTGAAGTGGATGTCGCAATGGGCCGGTGTGAATTGATCAAGGGAAGGGATATACATGCTCATAAAAACTCCTGGGTGGATGATTGACCGGGAAAGATCCGCCGCGCTCCGGGTTCGCAGTGCAGTGGAAACGGCATGGACACATGATAGCGAAGACAGTACTGTGTGATAATCGGGGCAATGCCGCACAGCTTGTACGAAATTCCGCACAATGAAAAGGAACCCGCCGATGAATACCGACATTCATTCCATGGCCGACCTGTCCACCTTTGCCCTGGTTGTGCAGCACCGGGGATTCCGCCAAGCCGCACGCGCCAGCGGGCAATCCGCCTCCGCGCTGAGCGAGGCCATGCGTCGGCTGGAGAACCAGCTCGGCATCCGCCTGCTGCTGCGCACCACCCGCAGTGTGACGCCGACCGAGGCCGGAACATTGCTGTTGAGCCGCCTGCAGCCCGCCCTGAACGAAGTCGCCGGCGCGCTCGACGTGTTGAATGAGCTGCGCAACAGCCCGCGCGGCACGCTGCGCCTCAACGTGCCGGTGAGCGCCGCGCGCTTTTTCCTGCAGCCTATCATCGAGCAGTTCCTGAATGCATACCCGGATATCGTGCTCGATATTGTGGTCGATAATAATTTTGTCGATGTCGTCGCCAGCGGCTGCGACGCCGGCATTCGCTACGGCGAACGGCTTGAGCAAGACATGATCGCGGTTCCTATCGGCCCCCGCACGCAGCGCTTTGCCTTGGCTGCTGCGCCGGCTTACCTCGCACAGCGCGGTAAGCCGGCGCACCCGCGCGATCTGTTGCAGCACGCCTGCCTGCGCGGCAAATTCTTGAGCGGCGCCATCTATCAATGGGAATTCGAGCGCGACGGCCAGACCTTGAGCTTCGAACCCAGCGGCCCGTTGATCTTTACTCCTACTGTGGCAGATCTGGCGGTAAGTGCCGCCGTGGCAGGACATGGCATCATCTACCTGTTTGAGGAATGGCTGGCGCCATACATGGATGCAGGCCAGCTGCAACCGATATTGCAGGACTGGTGGCTGACTTTTCCGGGGCCGTTTTTATACTATTCGGGACGACGGCACCTGCCCGCGCCATTGCGCGCGTTTGTGGATTTTATTCAGGCACCGGTTGCTGGCTGAGGCGATCTCCAGACCTCCTCGCTCAACAGGCTTACGCCTATGCCGCAGGAGTCAGCATATCCATACGGTCTTGACGCCAGCCTCCATCGCGGAATTAGGTTCGCCCTGCCCATTTCAAAGTCTTATTCGTGGCGCCCAATCATGAACGCCACTCGAAGATTCAAGTCCCTGAAATAGGGAGGCAGGTCACGTCGACGAAAGCATACCCCAGAGTGCAACGCAACTCGGGCGGTGTCGTAAAGTGCCACGAAAAGTGAGACCAGAAGAGCCCAAAATGGTATGTTTCAAGAAAAATTGCCACAGAAGTTGCGACTGTTTGCCGTGAAAGATGAAATTTTATCCAGTCTTGCCAAGGAAGATGAGATTTTTCTACCCTAACAGTTTTCGATAGGAAGCAAGTCCAGCTGACTTGCCCGAGTAAAATCAACTAAAGGGGTATGAGGAAATAAAGATGGGAGCTTCATACTGAACCAAGGTTGCTTGCCGTAACGCCTTTAATGCCAATGGCAATCTCTCCCACCAGCGATCTGAGCCAGCATTGCGCCGGATCAATGTCGTTATGCGAGTGCCAGACAATATCCATACGCTGGGAAGAGACCTGATAAGGCAATTCCTGAACAAGGATAGGATAAGTCTTCGAGAACACTTCTGCTAGCGGCCGAGGCACAATGGATAGCAAGTTACTGTTCTCGATCAACATAGGAATTACCAGAAAATGTGGAATGATGACCTGCTTGCGCGGCGTCAATGTGATCTCCTGTAAGGCATTTTCTAAGGCAAACCGGTCATACATCTCAGACTGTCTAGCCAGCCCTCTTTCCAAAATAAATCCCTTTACGGCGCCATCCTCTTCGCCGCCAAGCGACACTACTACAATTGAATGGCGAGAAAGATCTTCCAGGTTGATTTTTCTAGTGGCAATAGGATGTTTCTTCCACATGATCAAAACTTCGTCCTGTTGTATTAACAGCTGCGACCGCAAACGATCCGGGATGCTGCGAAACATTCCGATCGCTATATCGATGCGCCCAAGGTCGATTTGCTCTGCCAGGTCAAGGCGCGTGGAAGGTCGTATCACGAGATCGATACCAGGAGCGACTTTGGCTAATACCTGATTTAGATGTGGCATGAGAATCGCGGAAGCGTAATCGTTCGCCGCAACCGTAAATGATCGGCGCGCCGTCGGTGCATGGAACGGAGAAGCCGCGCGCGCGAGAGCGCTGCTCATGCTTTGAAGGGCCGTCCGCAACGGGACGCTGATTGAAAATGCGTAATCGGTTGGCGTCATGCCCTTGCAGGTCCTGACAAAAATTTCCTCTCCCAGACTTTCCCTTAGTCGAGACAACGCGTGACTCAACGCCGATTGACTCAGCCGTAGGCGTTGGCTAGCACGAAGTACGCTGCGCTCCTCCATCACGGCATCGAAGACGCGCAAGAGATTCAAATCAATTCTATCAAAGGGGATCATTTGAAACAGCCTTTCAAGTTTTACTCGTCATATCGAATTGACTATCGCCAACGAAAAAAGCAAACAGGCAGTATCGCATTGCTAGCAACTGCCCTCGTATTGAAATTTGTGCATATCGGATATGCAAAACGGTCCCTTCCAATTTGGTATTCATCATGCGAACATCCCTTCATTACAGATAGGCCCTTGAATCGCATGGTCAACTCACTTCACCATATATGTCACTCACGTTTAGTTACCGGCGGCCTGATAAATTAAAAATAAAATTGGAGATTAAGCATGGATTCCTTCCTTCTATTCGATGACCCCGAGCTTGCCGAAGGTGGACAGAAAGAGAGCCATTTGCGCGATGCAGTCGACAGCGTCATGCACGGCAGAAAAGCGGTTAGAAGCTTTCTAAAAAAGCCGGTAGAAAAAAAGTTAGTCGCCGAAATTCTGGAAATAGCGCGAACTGCGCCAAGCAATTCAAACACGCAGCCTTGGCGTATATATGCTTTAGCGGGAGAACCAAAGGAAGCGCTCAGTAAGGCGCTCTGCGAGGCCCATAGCAATCGCCCAGATGAATACACGGCCTGCTACAAGCATTTTCCCGATGTGCTTGGAGAAAAATTTCTCGCACGCCAGAACAATTACGCAGAAACATATTACAGATGCCTTGGCATCGAAAGATCGGACCAGGCTGCTCGCGCGGCCCAAACAGGGCAAAACTTCCTATTTTTCGGTGCGCCAATTGGGTTCATCTTCACCATAGAGAACACTCTTGAGCGGGGAAGCTGGCTAGACTACGGCATGTTTCTTCAAAGTATTATGCTCGCGGCGAAAGCCCGAGGCCTTGATACTTGCCCCCAAATTTCGTTCGTGAAATACCACGAGATCATTCGAAAAAATCTGCCAATCCCCAACAACGAAATAGTCGTCTGCGGCATGTCTCTGGGTTACGCCGATCCTGCGAAGCGTGTGAATTCTCTTAGCCTGCCGCGGGAACAGATTGAATCATTTACGTCGTTTTTCGGATTCGAGCAATAACTTGTACTTCACAGCAATTCACTTGTAACAGCTAATTCAACATCTAACATACGAGGACTAACGTGAATAACCGCGATGAACTTATCAAGCATAGCATCGGCTTTCTTGAAGGAATCAAGAATATGACAGCAGGTACCAGCGTCGAAGAGTGGCTGAACCAGACCTATGGACCGGGAAGCTTTCTGTATGACCGGCTAGCAGATCTGATCAAGCTAGGCATCCAAGAAGGCTGGGCCGCTAACGTCGAAATTAAAGGGCAACGATATCGGCGCAGCCGAATCTGCGAACCCTCCGCGGAAACACTTCATTTCAGTATCACTGCAGTCTATATGGATAGCTGCAGTAACGATCCCGAGGAAACTTTTCGAGGCGATTATCATGCCCACCCGTATGGTGAATTGAACATGGTTATCCCGCTCAACGACGGCGCCATGCTTGGTGGTCCGAACGGCTGGTGCAGTGCGGGATGGACGGCGCCCTCACCGGGCAGCCATCACTATCCAGAGGTCAAAGGAGGCGCGGTGATTGCCCTGTTCTTCCTGCCCGCGGGCCGTATTTCGTACGACATCCAGGCACCGGAACAAGTCGCAGCGCTGGCCTAACGTCCAGCTCCACAAGGTCATGGGTACACCCTCTTGGGGGGGGTACCGCCATCAATTTTCGAGCTATCGCGCATCTCAGCCGACTACCCATTTACGAAAATACCACTCAACCAGCGTCACTTCTTATCAGGCAATTATGACAAATAAAATTCAAATACTCGGCATCGCAGGCAGCCTGCGCGCAAATTCCTTTAATCGATCTCTGCTTAAAAATGCACAAGAGCGAATGCCAGCCGATGCCGCTCTTGAAATCTATAGCCTGGACGACTTACCTGTCTATAACCAGGATCTAGAACAGGCACTACCTTTAAGCGTAGAACGCCTGAAGGCCGCCATCGCTCGCTCAGATGCAATTCTCTTTGCCACACCAGAATATAACTATTCCATCCCGGGCGTCCTAAAAAATGCCATTGATTGGGCTTCGCGTCCGGGCGGCGCCAGCGCCTGGGCAGGCAAGCCCGCCGCCATCATTGGAGCGACCGCAGGGACCCTTGGGACTGCTCGTGCGCAATATCACTTGCGCCAGATACTGGTCGCACTTGATATGCCGACGGTCAACCAACCTGAGGTAATGATTGCCGGGAGCAGAGACAAGTTTGATCCAAGCGGCCATTTGCATGATGAAAAAAGCATCCAGATCCTCGATGCCTTACTCAAAAAATTTATCAGCTTGGCGCACGCTCATGCCAGGTAATCGGCATTGATTGATAGGCCTTCGCAGAGGCGGGGGCAAGACGAAATACATTCACCAGGTTATTCAGTGCCGCAGCCTGATCCTTCATGGATTGTGCCGCGGCGGCAGCTTGCTCTACAAGGGCCGCGTTTTGCTGGGTAACCTGATCCATCTGCACGATTGCCTTGCCAATCTCACCAATTCCCGCACTCTGTTCACGGCTCGCTACGGTGATTTCGGCAACAATATCCGTCACCTGTCTGACACTGTCCACCACAGTCGCCATCGTTCTGCCCGCCTGTTGCACCAGACGCATCCCTGCGTCAATAGTTTCACCTGAATTGCTGATCAATGCCTTGATCTCCCTCGCTGCAGCTGCAGACCGCTGCGCGAGATTGCGTACTTCCGACGCCACCACCGCAAAACCTCGTCCCTGCTCCCCCGCCTGAGCGGCCTCCACAGCGGCATTCAAAGCAAGAATATTCGTTTGAAAGGCAATAGCGTCGATGACGCCAATGATATCGACAACCTTTTTCGAGGATGCATCAATTCTGGTCATCGTCTCTACCACCTGGTCGACCGTTTTTCCGCCTTCGATTGCGACTTGCGACGCGGATTCGGCCAACTCGCTGGCGTGCCGGGAATTGGCAGCATTATGTTTAACAGTAGCGGTCAATTGTTCCATTGCCGAGGCTGTTTCTTCCAAAGAGCCGGCCTGCTGTTCCGTACGTTTGGAAAGATCGAGATTGCCCGCCGCAATCTCAGCCGATGCAACGCCAATGGTTTCTGCACTGAAGCGCACCCTGGTGACAATATCGACCAATCCATTATTCATATTCCGCAATGCCCCAACCATGCGTCCGGTTTCGTCCTGTGCCGAATATTTGATCTCGCGGCTTAAATTGCCCGTAGCGACTGCGTGTGCAAATTGCGCTGCCTCATCAAGCGGCAAGGTAATCGAACGCGTCACTCCATATGCACAGGCAATTGCCAGAAAGATAGCGGCAACTACCATACCTACTATCAGCGTGAAGCTATTATGGTACTGCGCGCTTATTTCCATGCTGCTCTTGTTCATTAACTGCCCGCCCAATATGGTCATCTGCCACATACCGTCCCTGAATGCATGGATGTCTTCGCCTAGCGAACCATGTAGCAGAACAGTAGCAGCCTTGCTATCGCCCGTGCTGACCAACTTCATGAATTCATTCAGTCCCACGGAATACTTGGCATCTTTGTCGCGCAAAGCAATATACATTTCCTTGCCCTTGGGAGAACTGAGTATTTTCCCTACTTGCAATAAATTGTCATCATTTTGCTTTTTCAGATCAACCATGGCCCCTAACTCTGCCTTGATCTTTGCCGGATCATCATCGATCAGCGCATTGCGCATCGAAATTTCCAGCGTATCCAGGCTCATGATTAATTTATTAAACGCAACAGACTTTGGGTACAAATCCGAACTCATTAAGCCAGCAGCCTGGTCCAGAGCATTCATCCTGATGAGAGCGATCACTGCCGTGCCGAGAAAAAGAACGATGATGGCACCAAAACAAATCGCCAGCCTCAGGCTGATTTTGAGATTTTTAAACATCGTGGCTCCCGATTCTATTCTGCGACCGTCGAGGGTCGGATCGACTGAACAAATAAGGCTATTCCAGCAATGGAAGATGGAATCGCCAGCAACGCTAGAATGTGGCCGATGCTATACCCCGCACTTAGAAGGGGCCCACCCGAAAATGCGCCGACGACACCGCCGAATCTGCCTACGCCCAGCATCCAGGCAACACCCGATGCCCGTGCCCGCGTCGGATAATACGACGATGCTAGCACCGGCATTGACGTCAACGCGCCAGCTAGAAAAACACCAGTCGTAAAAATCAGCCAAGGCAATGCCTCTATGCTTGCAAGGCTATATCCGGTAGCCCAGACGAAACAGCCTGCCAGTAGAAAACTGACTGCAACGACACGATAGGAATTGACCTTGTCCATCAGCCAACCGCAGATAAGAGGGCCGAGCCCCGCTCCCAGGGACAGCAATGCGGTCATCAAGGCCGCCTGTTTTACGCTGAAGCCGGCTTCTCGCATAAGGGTCGGCATCCAGCTCGTCAAAAGATAATAGACGACGAGCCCCATGAAATACGTCAGCCACAACAAATAGGAACCGACCCGATATCGCGGACTGAATAAAATTGCCAGAGGCGCCTTGCCTGCACCAGCGTCGTATGGAGGGACCGTATAGCCTGCAGCCGGTTCTTTGAAATCTTTGCTGATGCGCTTTAAGACCTTCGCTATCTGCTGGGTAGGATTCCCGTTCACTACCATGAAACGGATCGACTCAGGCATCGTCAACAGTACGGCTGTCAGTACAATAGGTATCACACCGCCGACGATGAAAATGCTTTCCCAGCCAAAATTCGGGATCATCCACGCTGCGGCAAATCCGCCTGTAGACGCACCGAGAGTAAAGCCGCAGAACATTAGATTGACCAGCAGCGAGCGATGCTTTGCCGGAGAATACTCTGACAGCAGTGTCACTGCATTCGGCATCGCCGCGCCCAGCCCCAGGCCGGTCAGTAACCTGAGTACAGTGAGTTCCGCCATCGAGTCGGCATAGGCGCTTACCAGCGTACAGATGCCGAAGAACAGAACAGAGCCTAGAAGAATGCGCTTGCGACCGAATCGATCACCCAGCGGTCCAGCCACGAGTGCACCCAGTGCAAGACCGACCAGGGCCGCACTAAAAAGAGGCCCCAGCGCAAGTTTCGAAACGCCCCATTTTGCCGCCAGCACCGGCCCCACATAACCCACCGCGACAGTATCGAAACCGTCAGCTGCAATGATAAGGAAACACAACAGCATAATCCACCATTGCAACAGTGAAAATTTACTTCTATCGATAACTGCAACAACGTCTAGGGGTTCGCCGGCCGGGTCCGGTTCAAAGGTAGTTGAACTGTGCATGATTTGTCTCTTTTATAGTTTAATAATGAAGCCAATCCTCATGCCAGACCGGCATTGGACGAAATAGTGGCAAAACAATTCTGACAGACGGATGCATTGCCAGGAAATGATCTCTTTGCACTAGTGAATTGAATACCGTGCATCTGCAATGCACCCGCTGTCTTCGGATGCAGAATGGGTCAGGGATTCGATTATTCGATTTCGCCAGCTGCTGCGCGTTCCCGGTAATGCTCATCGGTCATGACGGTATTCCAGCAGCTTGTCTCAAGTGCGTGGTTTTCCGCTTCATCGCGAATCAAGTTTGTAGGCTCCTTGCCGCTCCGCATGTCACGAAGGAATTCACGATATGTCCTGCGTAGCATGGCAACGCCCCTATCGGACTTTCCAAGATTTTCAAGCGCATGTATGGCGATCGGTCCTATCGATTCAGTGGCTTCCAGATCATCCGGTTCTCGTTGTGCTTCCAGATACGGACGTTCGCGTTGGCCAGGACGGAACGGGGTTTTGGTCCATGTACCCGGCATCCAGTCTGCTATGGGTTCACCGTCGGCGCCCTTCGGCCACGCAACAATACTCATGCCTCGAATATGCTCATCGTCGACCGGCACACACCAGCTCATTTCAGTTGCCTTTTCACGCCAGATTGGCTCATCGCCGTGGCGATGGATATTCGCCACCAAATGGATGTTCGGCAGAATGACTTCCGTGTGTCGCTCCAGCCAGTGACCGTTCGGCAGTCGCTTGACAAGGTTATAGCGCTGTCCTAACTTCGTTTTTTCCCATGATATCTTTGGAGCAGCTTCTCCTTCCTTGTCGCTCAGCACACTGTTGAACTGGTCGCCGCTGATCAAATTATGGAGTTGGGTAAGATGCCATGGGTCTTGTTGATTTTCGAAATGCTGCAGCCAATTACAGTCTCGTACGAATCCGATTGCCCTGTCGTCCCATAACCGCATGCCTCGTAATACGACGTCATCCCGATGACGCGTATCAATAATGTCGAGCATCGGAAAAAGCGGAGCGGGTATATCCGGTGGTCCCATATAAATGAACACAAGGCCGCCAAATTCCATAACAGGATAGGCCGGATGCTGGATGTCCATCTTTTCACAAAATTCTGCCGTCTCGCATGGCATCTCAACGCATTTTCCTTCGGTGTCGTATAGCCAACCGTGATAGCAGCAGCGCAGGCCACGCTCTTCGATGCGGCCGAATTCAAGCGAAGTTCCGCGGTGTGAGCAATGCGGCTCCAAGGCGCCGACTCGCCCTTGCTTGTCTCGAAATGCCACAACCTCTTCAGCGAGGATCATGATTTTGACTGGTACGTCTTTGAGATCGTCACTCAAGCAAAGTGGTTGCCAGTAGCGGCGCATAAGCTCCCCCATCGGGGTGCCGGGTTTGATTGATGTAAGTTCGAGGTCTGGGCCAGGTACGACGCGGCCATATGCTGATTTCATGATGTCGTCTCTTCTTTCAGGAATGTTTGCGGAGGTAGATTTTTTTGTCTTCGATGCGGGTGTCAAACGGGAGGACGTCACGTGTCGCCGGACCACGGGTGCATTTACCGGTTGGGATATGAAATAGTGCCCCGTGCAAAGGACATTCAACATATTCACCGTCGATAAATCCCTCGGACAGGAGCGCATCGGCGTGAGGGCAGATGTCTTCGATCGCGTGCAGTGTGCCGTTGATTTTATAAACGCCTACTGCGACACCTTCTATCTGCACGGATATCGGTACCTCTTCGCTTACGGCATCAAGTTTTGCCGCATAAACCCATTCGGATGGTTCCACGTTTTATCTCCTAATAAATTATCGATTTCGTTCAAAAAATTGTGATGAATGCTGCCGCCGGTTCGCGACGTCGTTGAAAACATGCGGGGAAGGCGGCATTTCCCCTCTAGCTTCTTCTGTCGTCAGGCAGAATCTGTTGGAAATGCCGAGAACTTGAATTCCGGATTGCCGAGATCGCAGTCTCGTACCGCGATAGCACTTTCGATCAACCGTCGACTCATGCGTAGCTCACGCGCTGCGTTGACGCCGATTGCACTCATTACCTTGTCCCCATCAAGCAAAAATGTAATGTGGGCATCTTTTCGGTCGAGATTGCGACGCACAGTCCGATGATGCGATTGTGGCCATCCAAATATCTGCAGGTTGATATCATGCTGGTCGGACCAGAACCACGGAAGGGGGTCATACATGACGTCCTGGCCAAGAGCGACCTTGGCAGCAATGACCGCCTGGGCGGTCGCGTTCTGCCAGGATTCAAGGCGAATGGGCCGACCGGCCCAGCGATTGGGCGCTACCGCAACGTCGCCGGCCGCTAGCACATCTGGATCGCTCGTAACGCAGCGGTGATTTACCAGGATGCCGCGATCGCATTGCAGGCCTGCCTCGGCCGCGACTTCATCGTTCGCTAGCAGGCCAGCGCCAAAAACAACCAAGTCGGCGGTTAAGAATTTTCCGTCCGAGATATTCAGACAAAGTGATCTGCCGAAAGACCCAATCGCGCTCACCTCCGAATTCAGGCGAACATCAACACCTGCCAAGCGATGCAATTCCAGCAGATATGCCGACAACTCGGGTGGAAGCATGCGCGTGCAAAGCCCGTTCACCCTCTCAAGCAAGACAACCGATTTCTCCATGGTACGCGCCGTTGAGGCTACTTCAAGCCCAATCCAACCACCACCGACAACACATATTGTTTGGGCGGTCTGCAAGCCTTTATGCAAGCGAACACAGTCATCGAGTGTTCTTAACGTATAAACTCCCGGCAGATCCATGCCGGCAACCTCGGGGCGCAACGCGCGCCCTCCTGTGCAGAAAATAAGCTTTCCGTAGGTAAGTGTTGATTGATCCGATAACACAATTTCTTTTGATCGAAGATCAAGCGACTGGCCACGCACGCCTTTTCGCCAAGTAAGCGACAGTCCATCTAACAGCGCGCTGTCAAATATTTGAGGAGAAGTTGAAATCGGCTGCTGTAGCAGAGCCTTCGACAAAGGGGGCCTTTCATAAGGCGCATGGAGTTCTTCGCTCACCAACGTGACCTCTCCTTCATACCCCTCATCCCGAAGTGTTTTTGCGGCCCAGATACCTGACTGACCACCACCAAGAATTACCACTGAAGATGGTTCTTTATTATTCATATCGCCTCCGAATATAGGTAGTACACGCCCTAAATATATGTCGTATACTACGCATTGTCAACGCACTATACGCAGCCCAATCTTATTTGTCGTATAGGCGGAACTAAACATGGGAAAAGTTTTTTCGACCGGCGGGAACCTCACAACCAGGCTAGGAGGGTGCCATCACTGCCTGCGGTGAGTTTTTTCCAGAAGCGAACAGTAAGCGCCTAGAGCGACGTCCCGTCTTCACGCATTGAGAAAACATGGCGGGACAAACAAGCAACAACAGGCTTTGCGCAATGCAACGCTTTGATTCATCAACCAGGAGAAAAAATGATGGGAACAGATGTGCAGCAATCCGACTACGAGGCAGGCCTACGCACTCGCCGGAGAGTGCTGGGGGACGAATGGGTCGATAAGACGCTGACCAATAGAACGGAATTTAATACCGAGTTTCAGGAACTAATCACTCGCCACGCGTGGAACGATGTCTGGGGCCGTGATGGGCTTTCGGAAAAAACACGCAGACAAATTGCCATGAGCATGATGCTTGGCATTCGCGCCTATGAAGAGTTCTCACTGCACGTCCGTGCCGCGCTTGATGCCCCGCTTGATTCAGGGCTCACACCAGATGAAATCAAAGAGCTCATCATAATGGCCGCAACGTATTGCGGCGTGCCTGTTGCAAATCACGCCTTTGGATTGGCCGGCGCCATACTTGCCGAACGGAAGCGATCAAAACATCCGGAAGCAGATTCGAGTCTGCAGGACTAATTGACCCGAGTTGGAAATAGCATCGGTATTCAAGCGGGATGCAAGCATTTTTTGTTCGGCCACGCTTCCTGACTGGTTGCTTTTGGCGACAAGGCCACGAGATTTGATATTTGGTGTTTTTACCCACTTAGATTGAATATAACCTTAGCACCGGCAATCGAGATACAATTTTGCTCATGAAAAAATCCGACATAAAGAATTTCTCATCTGAACGCTCCTCCTCTGCAAAAAAGCAGACAAACTCTAGCAAGAGTGGGGAAAGGCAGGTTTCCGGTAAAGCGTTGGTCGAGACGTTTGACCTACATAACTCTCCGGGCCATTTGCTGCGACGTTGTCATTCCCGGGCGCGTGCCATTTTTGATGATTTGATCGGCCGTGAAACAGGCCTGTCCAAGCAGCAGGTGGCGCTGATGGTAACAATCTCTCACACGCCAGCGGCGACGCATGCCCAATTGTCGGAAGAAACAGGTTTTGACCGCAATACTCTGGCCGATACTATCGATCGCCTTATTTCGAAGGGCCTAGCCGTACGCGAACGGTCCGTCAGAGACGCGCGCGCCTACGAAATACGACTCACCGAACAGGGGCAATTGCAGCTGGAAGACTTGATTCCTCTTAGCTTTGAGGTCCAAAGAAAGATTGTTGAGCCACTTCCGGAAGCGTCGCGCCAGCATTTTATTGAGTGTCTACAAATACTGGCAGGCATCTCCGAATCTGAATCACCCGCCGTCGCAGCGGATATGACCACAAGTACTGCTGTAGGGTCAGCCCCTATTGATGCCAGGAAAGTGCCACGGGTAATGAAAGAAATCAAACCAGCGTTAACTCCCAAAAAGCGGAATGACGGCATGCGCAAATAACAGCGCCTGTCTCGCATCATTACCAATGTCCACCGGAGGCCGAGAAGTGCCTCGTACATGCTTATTGCCGGCTGCCATCCCCGTGGAAAATAGGCCACCAGAAACACGGAAACAAAATCAACGGCGACATGATTTCCCTATTTTCCGTGTCATATATTTGATCGACCTACAAGGTCTCACGGTTGGCACTCAGTATTTCTTCGGCAAATTCCGGGTCGTCGACCAAACGTGCAAGTACGAGCGCGCCCACCAAGGTCGAAAAGGTGGCGATGGCGGTGCTGCGGGTTGGTAAGCCGGCGACAGCTGTTAGCCCAACGAGCTGGTCAATTGTGTATCGCAGCCGGTCGGTCATTTCATGCCTCGTTTCAGCGGACTGAGGTGAAGTATCGCCTGCCAACGCCGCAAACAGGCATCCGTCGGTACGGTTTTCTACATGGGCAATACTTAGATATTTGCGAAAGTTATCGGCAATAGATTCGGCGATATATTCCTTCTGTTGCCCCGCCGAGTGAAAAATTGCCTGCGCCATGAGGTCTTCCCTCGACTGAAAATGCCCATAGAATGCCCCGTGTGTCAGGCCAGCGTCTTTCATGACATCCGCCAGAGAGACCGCCCCGAATCCCCGATTTCGGAAAAGCCGAGCAGCCGACGCAAGAATATTTTGTCGGTTCCTGGCAACCTGATCTCGAGTCACCTTCATATCGTTTCCTCTGAATGAGTTGGGCAGCTGACGTTCACGCTTCAGGGCGCCTTCACTTCAATGGAATTCTGCGCGGCAATGGAGAAAGTGCGTCGTCTTTTCGTTTCATATTTCCAATGAAATATACCGTGATTACCGCCAGCGAAAGTATTAATGCACCCAGCCACATCGAGCTTTGAAGATTGACACTATTCACCGCGACCCCACCCGCAAATGACCCTACACCAATTGAAAGTTGAAATACGCTCGTATTCATTGCCTGCGCCGCCTCAGGGGTCTCTATCGTGGCATCGTATAACCAAAGCTGCGTGCCTACTGGAGCCATGCCCCACGAGAGCGCCCACATCATTAAGGCCGCCACTACTACAATAATATTGCTCGCGAATGCGGCAACCATCAGTAGCGAGACTAAAAATATCCATACCGTCGCTACGATGGTTTTTTGCAGATTACGGCCGGCAAACGCACCGCCGACAAAGTTACCGATAACAGTGACAACGCCGTAAGCAAACAGTACACCGCTGAGCATCCCTGCATCGAAGCCTGCCGTCTTCTCCAAATAAGGCGTGATGAATGTGTATCCCGCATATTGCCCACCTACGATAAAGACAACGGTCAGCAAAATCGCGCGAACTCTGGGCACACCTAACAGGCCAAAGAAATGCCTGACATTGACTCCACGTCTGCTTGCGATTTTCGGCAAGAAGGCCAGCTGAAGAAAGAAGCACACAATCGCGAGAACAGACGCCCCTAAAAAACCTATACGCCAGTCGAAATGAGTACCGATATAGGAGCCAGCAGGTACAGCCACCACCGAACCGATTGATATTCCCGCAAACACGATTGACGATGCTGCATGGACTTTTTCCGGTGGAACCAGCTTTGCCGCAGCAGTAATGGATATCGCCCAAAAGCCCCCTATTGCTATTCCGAGGATGATGCGGGCAACCAGTAGAACTGCAAAACTTTCAGCTTGCCAGGACATAATGCTGGATATGATGAGCAAGAGGGTAAGTCCAAGCAAGACGCGTTTTCTATCGATTTTCCCTATTGCTATTGCCGTTATCGGCGCGGCGATGAAACCCAAAATGGCCGTTGCCGTTACTGCCAGACCCGCGGTTCCTTCCGTAATCCCGAGATCTCGGCTTATGCCGCTGAGCAGGCCCACGGGCAGAAACTCTGTCACCACCAGCGACAATGCACCAAGAGCGATAGCGAAGACCCCCATCCATGACTGTGTGGGTGCTTCAACTGAAATATGCGAATACGCCGTCATTACTGCTTCCTTATTTGAGAATGATTGGTGCTGAATTGTTTAAAAAAATACCGCACAATCGATATGCGGAATCAATGACTCGATCAAAGGCGTATGCGTCTACAAGGTGATGAAGATGAACCTACGAACTCGCACTGCACCGTCAAATTTTCCAAGGCGAAGAAATTTATCGCCTGGCATGACTACACCAGATAAACCGGCGCACCCAACGGTGCGCCTGTCGCGCCGCCATCCACAACGATCTCTTGCGCAGTGATGTTGGCCGATGCAGCGGATGCAAGGAAAAGGACCGTGGCCGCGACTTCATCTGCTTCGCCGAGTCGGCCCAAAGGAATCTTGTTACGTAATTTGAGTTCAAGTGCTTCCATTGCACGTGGATCCGGAGCCACTGCATCCCAGATAGGCGTGCGTGTTGCACCTGGTGTAACCTGGTTCACGCGAATACCCTTTGGAGCGAGTTCCGCAGCCAGAACACGGGTCATTGAACGAACGCCTCCTTTGGTCGCTGCATATGCCGACCAGCCCGGCACTCCTTGCGTGGCATGTACTGAACCATTCAAAATCACTGAAGCGCCGTGGTTTAAATAGGGCAGGCTGGCTTGTACGGTGAAGAAAACGCTCGTGAGATTTGTTGCAACGATGCGGGAAAATTCGTCTGCCGTGCCCGTCGCGAGCGGCGTCATTGCCGCCATACCTGCGTTTGCAAAGAGAATATCTATCGATCCGAGCTCACTCGCAGCTGCAGTGACCGCCGCTTCAATCGACGCTACGTCGGTGATATCCAGCAGAAAGACAGAGAGGTTTGGCCCCAGCTCTTGGGCAGCCAAATCCAGCGTGGCGTGATTCCTTCCAGTGATCGCTACTTTTGCACCAGCTGCGATGAACTGTCGCGCTGTCGCCAGCCCGATACCACTGTTGCCGCCTGTGATTAATGCGTTTTTTCCTTGAAGGTTCATAAGTTGCTCCCGGTTTGTTGTTGATCGAGGTCCAATTTCGACCTTTTGAGTAAAGCGATTATAAATAGTTTAATAACGCAACCAGATTGGGGAAAAAAATTGCCACTTTAGTGTACCTAACTACCCCATTCGGACGAAAAAATAAACAAATGCGAGAAGAGCGGGTGCGATACAGCAAAATGTTTCATCATCTGTTCACCTGGTGAATAAACCGCCCCACTAAGATGGACCTAAACCCCGCCCGCATCAGAATATTGGTGCGCCAGAAAGCGTCTATGCACGTGCGGCGGTCTTGCGAGTGGTCGAGGGTGACGCTTCAAGAATGACGTTCTTGGGCATGAACACATCGTCTTGATGCAGCTTTCGCCCATCTTCTGATTTTAGCTCCAGCTTACGCAAGGGTCGCATTCTTTTTGCATCCAATGGAACAGATTCTTCCTCATTGGGCTCATATAAATATTCAGCACCCCACTGGCCCAATGCGACAAGCACAGGCAAAAGCGAACGCCCCTTTTCAGTCAATTCGTATTCCGAATAAGCACTTCCATCCGAAGCTGGTACGACGGCAAGTATCCCTTCTTCCGTCATCGCCTTGAGGCGAACAGTCAGGATGTTCTTGGCCAATCCCAAGCTTTTCTGAAATTCGCCAAACCTGCTTACTCCAGCCATCGCATCACGAATAATCAGCAATGACCACCAGTCGCCAATAATGTTGAGGGAGCGCGCGATAGCACAAACATCTCCATCCAAACTCTTTCTCTTTACCATGTCCACATCCTTGAAGAATACCTAGGGTATGGTTTGAATAGTAGCACATTTGGTTTCTTTTTTAAACCTCTTTAGTTTCGTAATAAAACCACAATGCCAGCCGGTCGCATTTTTGGAAAGCATGCAGCGCATATAAATTCGCCTTTGTTTTGCGTCAAAAAATACTAGTTGCGTTATTAAACTAAGTTTGGTACGCTTAATGTGGTTTCATAATAAAACCACTTGATGAATCTCATCAAACCGCATTCAACCCAATTTGGCTATCGAGCAAAAGGAATTAATCATGACTACCCACAAACGACTCCGCATCACAGAAATAACGCCTGCGTATTGGCGCGTCACGATCGGAAATCCACCGATCAACCTGTATGACCCGGAGATGTTCGCCGAGTTACGCGTGCTGATGGATCGCATTGAAACCGACGAAGAACTGAAGGTAGTGGTCTTTGACAGCGAGAATCCCGACTATTTCGTCGCCCATTACGACCTAGTCCGCGGCGAGGTTATTCCGGATATGCCAGGGGCCGCAAAATTTGGAGAGTGGCCGAATTTCGTAACTCGCTTGGCGCAATCTCGCGTCGTCAGCATCGCCTCGTTGCGGGGCCGCGCCCGCGGGCATGGAAGTGAACTTGCACTCGCTTGCGATATGCGCTTCGCCAGCTTGGAAAAGGCGGTACTTGCACAAGTAGAAGTCAGCGTCGGCGTAGTACCTGGCGGCGGCGCTACTGAATGGTTATCCGCTCTGGCCGGCCGCTCGCGTGCTCTTGAAATCATTACCGGGTCCGATGACTTCGATGCTGCGACGGCAGAAAAATACGGTTGGGTAAACCGAGCGATACCAGATGCTGAGCTGGACGCATTTGTTGATAACTTCGCGCGTCGCGTGGCGAGCTTTGACAAACGCGCATTGGAACTGGCGAAAAAGCTGGTGAATTCGCGTGCCGGCGTACCATCTGATGCTGAGCGATGGGAATCAAACCATGCATTTATAGGCACCACCACCTGGCCGAATACGCAGCGCCTGATTGCTTCGCTGCTTGAGAAAGGCTTGCAACAGGAAGGGGATTTTGAGCTGCGTCTGGGCCATCACGTCGGCAATTTGAATAAATAATCGGCCCTTCGCCATAGAAGTCCAACAGCGCCGCAACGGCGCTGTATCTGTAATGGGCCCTTGCGGTTGATGAGGTGATTCGCGGCGCGGGTGGACAATAGGGCGTGGCTATCTTTTCGGTGTAAATCACCATTTCCCTGAAGGACACTGACATGAGTTCAGCACGTGTATTACTTGAGCAATTCTTAAAAGGTTTGGAGAATCTTGATCATGGAGTAGACCAATGCATCGACCTCTTCGCAGAAGACGGGATACTCGAATTCCCTTATTTTCCTGCGATAGGCCTAAAGCGGCGGTTCGAAGGGCCCATCGCTATACGCACGTTACTTGAAACAGTTAAAGTCCAGGTCACCTCGTTCGAAATCAGTGCACTCATAATCCACGACATGAAGGATGAATCTTCGCTCTTTGCCGAATATCATTCTAAAGGGCGAATAAAGGCTTCCGACCGAATTTATGTGCAAAATTACGCAAGTTTTTTAGTGGTACGCGACGGAAAAATTAAATTGTTGCGTGCATATTTGAATGTTATCGCAACAGCGAAAGCATTGCTTCCCAACGGAATTGCTGACGTTCCCGGATTCCATTTGCTAGACGCCGATTGTCCTTCAAGGCCTGTGTATGCAGCGATTACCGATTAGACGCCGAGCGCGACTTTAGTTGAGTAAAGTTGGTAGACCGCCTCCCGAGTCTCTTTAACAGAATACAGAATAGTCTTGATTTTCTGAACCGATCGTTCTAGAATCTGCGTCAAACATGTCAGACTACTTAAAAGGTAGTTCTGCATTGTATTTTTACAGGGACTCGTAAATGGGCAGGCACAAAGAATTTGAACCGGAAGAGGTACTGGAAAAAGCCATGGCCCTCTTCTGGCGCCAAGGCTTTGAACGGACTTCGATGCAGGAGCTAGTGGAAGCAATGGGGATCCATAAGCGCTCTATATACGACACTTTCGGTGACAAGCACACGCTGTTTCTGATGGCGCTTGAACGCTACGCTGACATCGCCGATCGAGATTTGCGCCAGGCCGCAGTGAGAGATACCAATGCCCGCCTGATGATCAAAGACTTACTAGAGTCGTCCATTGTCATCGCTGCCGACAATTCCCTTGGCTGTTTGCTGGTGAATTCTGCAACCGAAGTTTCCGGATACGATAGTCAGGCTGCCACGAGGATCAATGACAACTTTGATCGTTCGGCGAAATTGATTACGCAAATCGTCGCCCGCGGACAAGCGAAGGCGGAAATCAGTGTCAAGTACGAAGCTGCCGGACTTGGCTCTATCATTTTTAACACCTGGGTCGGGATCAGGGTGCAAGCTCGCAGCGGAATTCCCGTCGCGAAGTTGCAAAAAATGGTCGATAGCGTGATTGCCCTGCTCGACTAAAATTTTTTACCCCTTTCTTTACCAATCGTTCTCAAAAAAAATTGACAGAAGATAGAAATGCAGAAGGTGTGCTTTCAGTGATCCGAAAAACAACGCCCCATTCTGGGCGCAAATTGCCCATACCGTCAGCTGTCCATCGTCCAGTTGCAATCAATGTTTTTACAGCCGGCATCCGAAAGGACGCCTTTATTTACATCAGGAGTCATAAATGAATATCAGTAACACTCAAAATCTTCCCGGCAAAAAAGGCATTGCTATCGTCACGGGCGCTTCGGCGGGATTAGGCGCTGTATATGCTGATCGTCTGGCCGGACGCGGCTACGATCTAATCTTGGTTGCTCGGCGCGCTGATCGACTAGAGGCCATGTCACAGCGCCTTCGTACTAAACACGGTATCGAGGTGAAAATACTGGTAGCCAATTTGACTGAGCGCAAGGACCTTGAACGCATCATCACGGAGATATCCGCTAATCCGAACATCACCCTCTTGGTCAACAACGCCGGTAACGCAACACTGGCACCCGCACCATCGTTAAATGATGAACAAATCGACGCCATGCATAAACTGAACGTCGATGCCCTGGTCGGTCTTAGCCAAGTCGCATTGCGCAAGTTCCTTGAGCGTGATTCTGGAACGATCATCAATGTCGGCTCCGTCCTTTCTTTTCAAACTATAGGATTGAGCGCGGTGTATAGCGGGACCAAAGGCTATGTGCTGAATTTCACTCGCGGATTACAGATTGCGGCGGAAGGCACGAACGTCAAAGTACAGTTGGTACTGCCTGCATCTACAGCTACAGAGCTGTGGGACCTTTCCGGCGTGCCACTGGCAAACCTGAACCAAAGCTCAGTCATGACTGCAGAGCACTGCGTCGATGCAGCGCTGGCCGGATTGGACCAGGGAGAAGCGGTAACCCTCCCTTCCGTGGAAAACAAACAGCTTTGGGATGCATTCGAGGCTGCACGCACGAATCTGTTTGCGGCAACTCAGACCGGGAAACCTGCATCACGCTACGCAGTCGAATCAGCATAATCATAAAGAAAATCTAAAGAGGATCACATGAGCGTCTTTAAACCTTTAGGTCAAGCATTACTTATGTCTTTGGCCGGCATATCTATCACTTCTGCCGCGGAAGCTGTTCAACAACCAACCGCGGGTCAAGTACTCGTTGTTTTATCGGGAGAACAAGAACTTGCTCTCCGCGACGGCAAATCATATAAAACAGGCTATTTCTTGAACGAGCTTGCCATCCCGCTCAAAAAAATCGTAGATGCCGGATACATGCCCGTGTTTGCAAGCCCCGGCGGAAAAACGCCTGCGATGGATGCAAATTCGAACAACAAGTTCTTTTTTGGGAATGATGAGTCCGCACGTGCGGCGGCTTATAAATTCGTATCTGATTTTGCCGCTCTAAAGCATCCCATCAAACTCAGCAATGCCGCGAAGTCTGGCTCCCGTTCATACGCCGGGATTTTCATTCCAGGTGGACATGCCCCAATGCAGGATCTGGTTCATGACAAATCCCTTGGCAAAATTCTGCAATCATTCCACGAGGCTGGAAAGCCTACTGGCATCATTTGCCACGGTCCAATCGCTTTGCTTTCCGCGACTTCAGACCCTGTAGGCTACGAAAAAGCCTTGATCAATGGCGATAAAGCTGCAACTAGCCGCTATGCAAAAGACTGGCCATACGCCGGCTACCGCATGACTGTTTTTAGCAACTCAGAAGAAAAACAAGGCGAAGGCCCTGGTAAGCAACTAGGAGGCGAGGTCAGGCTTTACGCAGAAGACGCTTTGCGTGCTGCGGGCGCCAACCTTGACGAAGCAACTGACTGGCAAAGCAAGGTCGTAGTGGATCGAGAACTCGTCACAGGTCAACAACCTTTTTCGGATAAGGCATTTGGGGATACGTTCGTCAGCCAATTGAAAGCAGCTCATCAATAAATGATAGACAGAGCAACCGCTTTGGTGCCAGTAACACCTTACCTGCGGTTGCTTGCTTCTGCGTCATTTATTAGTCTGGTCTCGGTAGCCAAAAACACCAATTTCGACTTCTCTCGCAAAAATCTCAGCTTCTGTGGCACTTTACGGATATGCTGACAAGCGGTAATCAAATCAAGAAAACTTTGAAAAATCCGGCTTACGCTTTTCAAAAAACGCGGTAAACGCCTCTTTTGCTTCCGGTGCTTTCAACATCTCGCCAAAATTCTTGTTCTCTTCTTCCATCTTCGCGACAATCGCCGCGGCCTGGTTACCCTTCATCAGGCGCTTGGTGGTGCGGATGGAGTTGGCTGGCAGTGCGGCCAGTTTGGCGGCCTGCTTCTGCGCATAGGGCAGCAACTCTTCCAGCGGCAGCACCTTGGTGGCCAGGCCCATGTCCCAGGCGTCCTGGGCTGAGAAAGCTTCTCCCAGCATCAGTTTTTCCGCCGCGCGCGGGTAGCCGACGATTTGCGGGAACAGCATGCTAGATGCAAATTCCGGGCACAGGCCCAGCCGCGTGAAGGGCATGGAAAGCTTGGCATTGTCGGCCAGGTAGACCAGGTCGCAATGCATCAGCAAGGTGGTGCCTATGCCTACTGCGGCGCCGGATACGGCTGCCACGACAGGCTTGCTGGACTGGCTTAGCGCCTGCATGAACTGGTAAACCGGCGGCGTGCCGCCCTGGGCGGTGCTCGGCGCATTCTTCATGAAATCTTCCAGATCGTTGCCGGCTGTGAAAATTTCCGGCCTGCCGCTAATCAGAATGGCACGTATGGCGGCATCCGCTTCGCCGTCTTTCAGCGCATCGGCCATCGCCTGGTACATCGAAGCGGTGATGGCGTTTTTCTTTTCCGGGCGGTTGAAGCTGATGCTCAGAACGCCGTTTTCTTTGTGGGTCAAGATATCCATTGTGTGTCCTGTCTCATTTTTATAATAAAAAACCGCACATGAAAGCTCAAGTGCGGTCGTTGTCTGTGGCTAAACTAGCGGCCGCTGCAATTCGTTGCCTGTTCCTGCGGTTCTGGTAAGCATCGCAGACAGGCAGCAGTTCATTACATGTTCTCGAAAATACCGGCCGCACCCATGCCTGTGCCTACGCACATCGTGACCATGCTGTACTTTTGCTTGTTCCTGCGCATGCCGTGAATGGCAGTGGCGGAGCGGATCGCACCAGTTGCACCCAGCGGGTGGCCAAGGGCAATCGCGCCGCCCATAGGGTTGACCTTGGACGGATCCAGGCCCAGGTCCTGGATCACGGCCAATGCCTGCGCTGCAAACGCTTCGTTCAGCTCGATCCAGTCCAGCTGGTCTTGCGTGATGCCGGCTGCGCGACAGGCGGCAGGAATCGCAAACTTGGGGCCGATGCCCATGATTTCAGGTGGCACACCGCGAACAGCGAAGGAAGCGAAACGCGCCAGCGGCGTCAGGTTGAATTCTTTCAGGATTTTTTCGCTGACCAGGATCAGTGCGCCTGCACCGTCTGAAGTCTGCGAGCTGTTGCCGGCGGTGACGCTGCCCTTGGCGGCAAATACCGGCTTCAGCTTTGCCAGGCCTTCCAGCGAGGTGTCCGGACGCGCGCCTTCATCCCTGCTGACGGTGCGGGTTTTGATATCAATCTGACCGGTTGCCAGATTGGGGAAGCGCTCGATGATCTCGACCGACGTCATTTCATCATCGAACAGGCCGGCGGCTTGCGCAGCCAGTGCCTTCTGGTGGGAAGCCAGCGCAAACGCATCCTGCGCTTCGCGCGAGATCTTCCACTGGTTGGCGACTTTCTCGCCCGTCAGGCCCATGCCGTAGGCCATGCCGACATTTTCATCTTTCAGGATGGCCATGTTCATCGACGGATGGTGGCCCATCATCGGCACCATAGACATCGATTCGGCGCCGGCCGCGATCATCACGTCAGCCTGGCCGACACGGATGCGGTCGGCCGCCATGGCCACCGCGGTAATGCCGGAAGCGCAATACCGGTTGATGGTCACGCCTCCTATGGTGTTAGGCAGGCCGGCCAGCAGCACGCCCATGCGCGCCAGGTTCAAGCCCTGTTCTGCTTCCGGGAAGGAGCAGCCGACGATCGCATCTTCGATCAGCTTGGGATCAAGGTTAGGCACCTGCGACAGCGCCGATTGCAGCGCGCGCACCAGCAGGTCGTCCGGACGCATATTCTTGAACATGCCGCGCGGCGCCTTGCCGATAGGGGTGCGGGTGGCGGCGACGATGTAGGCGTCTTGAAGTTGTTTTGTCATTTCATTTCTCCTGATTCATTCATTTGATGGCGCGACGGGAAGCTTCGCAATCGTGCCTTGCGCAATAGCGCATAACAGTTCCTTACCTTCATTCACCACGAACAGGTCGCAACGGCAGGCGGCCTGCGTTTTTCCTGCATGCACGGCCACGGCGCGTGCAATGATTTCCTGTCCTATGGCGGGACGGAGGTAATTCAGTTTGTATTCCGACGTAACGACTGCGGTCCCGAGTGCTGCACCACCGGCAAAGGTCAGTGCATTGTCGGCGGCATAGCTGAGCACGCCGCCATGCACAAAGCCATGCTGCTGTTTCAGGTCATCGGTAATTGCGATCCGCAATTCCGTGCCTCCGGTATCGAAGCGGGTGAGGCTGGCCTTCAGCAGCCTGCTGAAAGGCTGGCTTTGCAGCGCTTCCTTACCAAATTGCAGCATGTCCATGGCGTGTGCGGCTCCGTGTCAGTATGCGGCCGGCCTAGTTGCGGACCGGTTTGCCGGTCTGCATCATGCCCATGATGCGTTCCTGCGTCTTGGGATGGTTCAGCAATTCCATGAAGGCCTTGCGTTCCATATCCAGCAGCCACTGCTCGCTGACCACGCTGCCCTGCTCGACTTCGCCGCCGGAGACGATCTCAGCGATCATCGTGCCCAGCTTGTAGTCATGCGCAGAGATGAAGCCGCCGTCACGCATATTGATCAGCTGCGCAGAGATGGTTGCCATGCCGTAGCGGCCTGCTACCGGCACCTGCACCTTCAACGGCGGACGGTAGCCGGCGTCGAACATCGCGCGCGCTTCTACCTTGGCAACATGCAGCAGTTCATAGGCATTGAAGACGATGACGTCATCCGCCGACAGGTAGCCCATCTTCTGCGCTTCCAGCGCGGATTTGGATACCGCTGCAGTGGCCGCATTGGTGAAGTAGTTTTTCAGGAACTGCAGCAGGTCGTTGCCCTTGGCATCTTTTGCTGCGCGCACCGCTGCTTCTTTCAGGCCGCCGCCTCCGGGAACCAGGCCTACGCCCACTTCCACCAGGCCGATATACGACTCTATCGACGCCACGCGTTTTGCCGCGTGCAGCGCCAGTTCGCAACCACCACCCAACGCCAGGCCGGCTACGGCGGCAACGACGGGCACGCTCGCGTATTTCAACGCCTGGTGCGCCTGTTGCAAACGCGCGATTGCCGGTTCGATGGCTTTGACGCCACCAGACATGAACAGCGGCAGCATTGCCTGCAGGTCGGCGCCGGCAGAGAAGGCGCCGCCTTCGGCTGCGTCGGTATTCCAGATGACCAGGCCCTTGAAATTTTTCTCGGCTTCGGCAATCGCTTTTTCCATGCCGTCGATGACGCCAGGCCCGATGACGTGCATCTTGGTCTTCAAAGACAAGATCAGCACATCGTCATCCTGGTGCCAGATGCGGACGGACTCATCTTCAAAGAAAGTCGTGCCCGCAGTTTTGCCGTCCGGCGCGCCTGCGCCCAGTACCGGTGCGCGGAATGCCTGGCGCTGGTACACCGGCAATTCGGAACGAGGTACGTAAGTCTTGCTGCTGGCAGACCAGGAACCTTCGGGCGTATGCACGCCCGAATTTGCGCTAACCGGGCCATCGAATACCCATGCCGGCAGCGGCGCATTGCACAGCGCCTTGCCTGCATCGATATCTTCCTTGACCCAGTTGGCAATCTCTTGCCAGCCAGAGGCCTGCCATGTCTCAAAAGGGCCGGTGTTCCAGCCGAAGCCCCAGCGCATCGCAAAATCGATATCACGTGCGTTGTCGGCGATGGATTCCAGGTGGAAGGCAATGTAGTGGAAAGCATCGCGGAAAATCGCCCACAGGAACTGTGCCTGCGGGTTGGTCGATTCACGCAGGGTCTTCATGCGCTTGACCGGGTCTTTTTCTTTCAGCATGCGGGCAACGACGTCATCGGCCTTGCCGCCGCCGGCAACATATTCACCCTTGGCAAAATCCAGGCGCTGGATATCCTTGCCTACCTTTTTATAGAAACCGGCGCCGGTCTTCTGGCCCAGTGCACCGGCGGCAACCAGCTTGGCCAGCACGTCCGGTGTTTTGTAGATGGCGAAGAAAGGATCGCTTGCCAGGTTGTCCTGCATGGTCTTGATGACATGGCCCATCGTATCCAGGCCCACCACGTCGGCGGTGCGGAACGTGCCGGAAGACGCGCGGCCCAGTTTCTTGCCTGTGAGGTCATCCACCACATCCACGCTCAGGCCGAATTTTTCAGCTTCGTAGATAGTTGCCAGCATGCCGAAAATGCCAACACGGTTGGCGATGAAGTTCGGCGTATCCTTGGCGCGTACCACGCCCTTGCCCAGCGTCGTGGTCAGGAAGCCTTCCAGCTGGTCGATGATTTCCGGGCGCGTCGCCACGGTCGGAATCAATTCCACCAGGTGCATATAGCGCGGCGGGTTGAAGAAGTGCACGCCGCAGAAACGGGCTTTCAGCTCGGCATCGAAGCCTTCAGACAGTGCCGTGATGGACAGGCCCGACGTGTTGGATGCGAAGATCGCATTCGGCGCAATGTAAGGTGAGACCTTCTTGTACAGGTCGTGCTTCCAGTCCATGCGTTCTGCGATCGCTTCTATGATCAGGTCGCAGCCCTTCAGGATGTCCAGGTCGTCTTCGTAATTGGCGACTTCGATATACGAGGCATCATCCTTGTTGCCCAGCGGCGCAGGGTTGAGCTTTTTCAGGTTGTCGATTGCGCGCAGTACGATGCCGTTTTTAGGGCCTTCCTTGGCCGGCAGGTCGAACAGCACGACAGGCACCTTGGCATTGACGCAGTGCGCTGCAATCTGCGCGCCCATCACGCCGGCACCCAGTACCGCCACTTTTTTTACGATGAAATTAGTCATTTTTTACCTCATGTGTCTCATGTGGAATGACACCCGGGGCAGTCCATCAGCATGGTCGGCCCGGGTGCTTGTTGCTTAGAACAGGTCTGCTTCCAGAGCCATCAAATTGGCAGAGCCGGAACGGGCCTGGCGGATCAGCATTGCTGTTTCAGGCAGCAGGCGGCCGATGTAGAAACGGGCGGTCGCCAGTTTGGATGTGTAGAACGTGTCGCCGGAATCTTTTTTGGCCAGCGCGATTTTTGCCATTTGCGCGAAGAAATAAGCATAGACCAGATGACCGACCACACGCAGGTAAGGCACAGCAGCAGCGCCGACCTCATCCGGGTTCTGGAATGCCTTCATACCGATTTCCATCGTCAGCTTGGTGACCTTGTCGCCCAGGTCGGCCAGCGGCGTAATGAATTCGGCCAACTCTTCATTGGTGCCGTTTTCTTCCACGAAAGCCTGCACCTTGGCGCCGAACTTGCGCAGCTTAGCGCCGTTGTCCATCAATATCTTGCGGCCCAGCAGATCCAGCGACTGCACGGTGTTGGTGCCTTCATAGATCATATTGATGCGGGCATCGCGCACATACTGCTCCATGCCCCATTCGGAAATGAAGCCGTGGCCACCGTATACCTGCAGGCACTCGGAAGTAGCTGTCCACGCATTGTCGGTAATGAAAGCCTTGATGATAGGCGTCAGCAGCGCGACTTCGTCGGCGCAGTTCTTGCGCACTTCTTCATCGGGGTGGTTCAGTTCCTTGTCCAGCTGCAGCGCGACATAGCCGCTGAAAGCGCGCGCGCCTTCAGCGTAGGCTTTTGCCGTCAGCAGCATGCGGCGCACGTCGGCGTGCACGATGATAGGGTCGGCTGGCTTGTCCGGCGCTTTCACGCCCGACAGGCTGCGCATCTGGATGCGGTCTTTGGCGTACACCAGTGCGTTCTGGTAGGCGACTTCCGTCAGGCCCAGGCCCTGCATGCCCACGCCCAGGCGTGCCGCATTCATGAACACGAACATCGCAGCCAAACCTTTGTTGGGGCCGCCGATCAGCCAGCCGGTCGCGCCGTCCAGATTCATCTGGCAGGTTGCATTGCCGTGGATGCCCATTTTTTCTTCGATCGCGCCGCAGAAAATAGGATTGCGCGCGCCGTTGGAGCCATCTGCGTTCGGCAGGAATTTAGGCACGATGAACAGCGAGATGCCTTTGGAACCTTCCGGCGCGCCTGGCAGGCGGGCCAGCACCAGATGCACGATGTTGTGCGACATGTCATGCTCGCCGGCGGAGATGAAAATCTTGCTGCCGGTGATCTTGTAGGAACCATCGTCCTGCGGTTCTGCCTTGGAACGCAGCATGCCCAGGTCGGTGCCGCAATGCGCTTCAGTCAGGCACATCGTGCCTGTCCATTCGCCGGACACCAGCTTTGGCAGGTACAGTGATTTTTGTTCCGGCGTGCCGTGCTCGTGGATGCATTCATAGGCGCCGTGCGACAGGCCGGGATACATGGTCCATGCCTGGTTGGACGAATTCAGCATTTCGTAGAAAGAATTGTTCAATGCCAGCGGCAGGCCCTGGCCGCCGTATTCCGGATCGCAGGACAGCGAAGGCCAGCCGGCCTCCACATACTGCTTGTAGGCTTCTTTAAAGCCTTTTGGCGTGGTGACCGTGTGCTCGGCCTTGTCATGGTGGCAGCCTTCGCGGTCGCCGGAGTGGTTCAGCGGGAACAATACCTCGGAAGTGAATTTACCGCCCTCTTCCAATACCTGGTTGATGATGTCGGCATCGATTTCTGCATACTTCGGCAGGCTCTTGAATTCATTTTCCACTTGCAGCAATTCATGCAGCACGAACTGCATGTCACGCAAGGGAGCGACGTATTGACCCATGATTTTCTCCTGATGGCCGGTAAAGGCCAGATAAAATAGTTATAACGAATGTGTCTGAATCTGTAGTGTCTACATCTAATATCTAAATTTTTTATTGCAGGTGTCTCAAACCTGCTCTGCGGTCTGCCGCGAATAATTTTCGATCAATCTTTCAAACCCGATTTCCGCCCTGTCCACGCTACCCGGCTTGCGCAGGAAGCGCGCATCGTGATGGAGCGCCAGGATCAGTCCGTACATTTCGTAGACGATCTGCTCCGGATCCACCTCCGGGCGCAAATGGCCCAGCTGTATCGCCTGGGTGGTAGCGCGGCGCAATGCGCCCTGCCACGCGTGTATCATGCCGACCAGTTCATCGCGTATTGGACCCTGGCGGTCATCGTATTCCGCTGCACCGCTGATATAAATGCAACCGGACGCGATCTCGACCGTCACGCGCTTGACCCACAGCGCAAACATCGATTGCAGACGCGGCAAACCACGCTCTTCCTTCATGCTGGGGTAGAACACTTCCTGCTCAAAGTGATGGTGATACAGCTTCAGCACTTCAATCTGCAAATCTTCACGCGAGCCGAAATGGGCAAACACGCCGGATTTGCTCATGTTCATCTTATCGGCCAGCAAACCTATCGTCAGCCCTTCTATGCCGTCGCGGCTGGCGGCATCCAGCGCAACGTCCAGAATGGCGGCGCGGGTCAGCTCGCCTTTACGCATGAATTTCGATGTCATATTCATAATGCACTTAATCGTGTTGAATGATCCATAGTTGCTATTTCTGCTTGCTACTATGTGAATTAATCGAACGCTCGTACTATTAGGCACGGCGCTATAAAAGTCAAACCGGAAACCGTGATGTGACCGTGTTTAGAGGAGAGTATCTACTTGCTTTGCAGTGTTTACGCGGATTTCCCTGCATTCCGAAAGCTTTCTTTCCTACAAGGAACATCATAGCCGCGATCTCAGCTGCGGGTAAAATCCAGCAGGCGGCGATCCCGCTTGGTGGGCCTGCCGGTGAGCGAGGCGCCCGGTTCACGGAAATATTTTCTGTCCTGCGCTGCCTTCACGCGCTTTTCCGTGCTTTCCGCGGTCTCCTGATACATGGTTTGCGCCACCGTGGCTGACCCGCGCACTTCCAGCGCGCGCAGCACCTGCAGCTCCCAGACCTGGTCCGCATGCTGTATCTCCAGCATGTCGCCCTGCCTGACACTATGCGCCGGTTTTACACGCTGGCCGTTTTGCAGCACGCGGCCCAGTTCCACCGCGCTCGTTGCCAGCGTCCTGGTCTTGAAAAACCGCGCGGCCCACAGCCACTTATCTATCCTGACGGTATCGCTCATCTGTTATCGCCTGCCCCTGCCATTGCTGGAAATCTTCGCCGTATTTTCACACGGCCTACCTATTTTTTGCACTGTATTTCAGCACTCCCGCAACTTATTTAAGGGCGATACAGGCATTTTTCCGGCATGCACCTGCCTGGCGCCGCATATGTGCCGGGCCCTAGCCAATTGCTGCACCGCGCATAGACAAAAGCTTGTACGAACGTACAATCGACTTGCCAAGCAATTGCTTTCCCTGAAATTGAAGCCGAGTCGTCGCCCGGCTTGCCGATCCGGCGCAAGGCGACGGTTATCGGCCCCACCCTGCAGCCACCCAACCGGTGTCTTTAATGGCGGGGCCAACCACCCTGATCTTCACAAGAAAGAAGCCGATGAGCTCAGTGAATGATTTAAGCGGAAAAAAGCGGGCTATCCTGGTCGCTGCGGAGAAGTGCTTTGCCATGCAAAGCTACGAAGGCGTATCGATCAGGGACATCGCCCACGAGGCGCAAGTGCCTGTCGCACTGGTGGGATATTATTTCGGCGCCAAAAACGAGCTATACCACGCCATCTACGAACACCGCAGCAGCTATATTGCAGAACGCCTATCTGACCTGCACAAGGCCACGCAGCATGCCGACCCCGACATGGCGCTGAACGCCATCATCGCCGCCTTCATCACGCCGGTGCTCAGGTTGAATGAGCAGCCGGATGGGGTCAATTTTTCACGCATGGTGATGCGCGGCGTCATAGACCAGCATGAAGCCAGCGCGCGCATCACACGGGAATTTTACGACCCTATGGCAAGGGAGTTCATTTCCGCGCTCAGCAGTGCACTGCCGGCGGCGCCGATAGAGATCATTTTCTGGTGCTACCAGTTTGCGCTGGGAGCCTTGTTGCACCATGTAGTAGACACGCGCATAGAAAGACTTTCCGAGGGCCTCTGTCCTGCCCGCAACGCCGCCGTGGCTACGCCGCACCTGCAGCGCTTCATCACCGCCGGCATACGCGCCGCAGCACTTGCCCCTCCCCATCCATCCGTCAAGGAACACCCAGCATGAACGACGTCAGCAACAAACTACTCTGGACCCCTACCGCAGAACGCATCGCCGGCACCCGCATGCATGACTATATGCAATGGCTGAGCAATAATAGGAACCTGCAGTTCAGCGACTACAATGACCTGTGGCGATGGTCGGTGGAAAACCTGGAAGATTTCTGGGAGACCATCTGGCAATATTTCGACGTAAAAAGCAGTGCCCCCTACAACAGCGTGCTCAGTACGCACGCCATGCCGGGTGCAAAATGGTTTGAGGGTTCGCAGATCAACCTGACGGAGCAAGTCTTCCGCTTTCACCGGGATGACGCCGGCGCAAAGCAGCCGGCTATCCTGTTTCAATCCGAGCCGGACATCGCCGCAGGAAAAATCCACGCCATGAGCTGGCAGGAAATGCGCCGCCAGATCGCCTCGGTTGCCCATGCATTGCGCGCGATGGGTGTGGAACGCGGCGACCGGGTGGCAGCCTACCTGCCGAATATCCCCGAAACCGTCATTGCGTTTTACGCCTGTGCCAGCATAGGCGCCATCTGGTCCAGCTGTTCGCCCGACATGGGCAGCCCCAGCGTGCTGGACCGCTTTGCGCAGATCCACCCCAAGGTGCTGATCGCCGTAGACGGCTACCGCTACGGCGGCAAACCCTTCGACCGCATGAGCGTTGTGGAAACCCTGCAGCAATCGCTGCCCAGCGTCCAGCAGGTCGTGCTGCTGCCGATATTGCATGACGAACTGCCGGCAGGCAATTTCGCCAGCTGGGACAGCCTGCTGCAGCACGATGTGGAGATGCAGTTTGAAGCACTGCCTTTCGACCATCCCTTGTGGATCGTTTATTCATCCGGCACCACCGGCATGCCCAAGCCCATCGTGCACAGCCAGGGAGGCGCACTGCTGGAGACATTGAAGGGCCATGGGTTGCAAATGGACCTGGGAGAACAGGACAGGTTCCACTGGTTCTCCACCACCGGCTGGATCATGTGGAACTCGCAGGTGACCGGCCTGCTGGTCGGGTCAGCGATCTGCCTGTATGACGGCAACCCCGGGTATCCGGACCTGGGCACGCTGTGGAAGTTTGCAGAACATACCAAGGCCACTTTCCTCGGAGCCGGCGCCGCCTACTTTGCCAACTGCATGAAGGCTGGTTTAGAACCGCGCAAGATCGCCAATCTGGACCTTATACGCTCGGTAGGCTCGACAGGCTCGCCGCTATCGGAAGAAGGCTTTGAATGGACCTACCAGCAGGTCGGCAGCGACATCATGCTGGCCTCGATCAGCGGCGGCACCGACATCTCTGCTACCTTTGTCGGTTCCTGCCCCATCATGCCGCTATATTCGGGCGAGATCCAGAGCCGCAGCCTAGGCATCGCGGTCTACGCAATGGATGAACAAGGCAAGGTGCTGAATGACGAAGTGGGAGAGCTGGTCGTCACCAAACCCATGCCGTCGATGCCGCTGTTCTTCTGGAACGATCCGGAAAACCGCCGCTATCTGGATAGCTATTTCGACGTTTACCCCGGCTGGTGGCGGCACGGCGACTGGATCAGGATCACCCCACGCGGCGGTGCCGTCATCTACGGCCGCTCCGACACCACCATCAACCGCCACGGCATCCGCATGGGCACCAGCGAAATCTACCGCGCCGTGGAAAGCCTGCCCGAAATACTGGACAGCCTGGTGGTGGACCTGGAATACCTGGGCAGGGAATCGTATATGCCGCTGTTTGTCGTGCTGCGCGCGGGCAGCGAGTTGAATGAAGAGCTGGCCGGCGCGATTAAAACGACGATCCGTACCGCGCTTTCCTCGCGTCACGTGCCAAACGAGATCTTTGCGGTGGCGGAAATTCCACGCACGTTGTCGGGCAAGAAGATGGAACTGCCGATCAAGAAACTGCTGATGGGCACGCCCATCGACAAGATCGCCAACCGCGATGCGATGGCGAATCCGGGCAGCCTCAGTTATTTTGAGAAGTTTGCGACCGCGAGGGAAGCAGCAAATAATTGACCTGGGCGAGCATGACTTGTAATACGGATGGAGAGCGGCGTACAGAGGAAGCAGCCTGGATGGAGCGCAGCGCAATCCGCGGACGTGAGCCTGCAGACCGCGGACCACATCCCGGATTGCGTTGCACTCCATCCGGGCTACCACTCTCTGTCTATTGAAGTATCAAGCGGAGCATCAAGCGCCGACTATCCAGCCTTCCAGTGCATCAAACTCCGGCAAACCGTAATGATCGTCGCGGCGCTGCCATCCCCAGGCAGCGCTCAGCGCGCACAGTACGGCATCCAGTAAATCGCCGCTGCCGTCGGCCACCAAGGCTTGCCGAAAATCGCCACATCGCAAGGGTATGCCAAGCTTATATTGCCCGGCCTCCAGCGCCGCAATAATCTGCTCGCGCCTCGCCAGCCTTTCTTCGGTGTGCTTGGCCTTGTCGTCGCTCTTGTACGATGCCTTGGTGATGCTCCTGGCCAGCATCCCCGGGTAAGCTTCCAGCGCGATGCGGCTGTCTCCGGCATGGATGCCGGGAATGCTGATGCCCGCCTCCAGCAGGCGAGGAACGCCTGCATGCAGCATATACGCCACCGGCGGGTTGACCCATTTCATGGAAGGCGAAGATCCGGCGGGGCGGTCGGTAGCGCGGTGCGCAAACTTGTTACCCGCCTCGCGCGCATCGCAGAATGCCTTGAAGGTGCTGCGCAGTTCGGCACGCGAAAGATCGCGCAGATGCAGGATCAGGTCCTGCCATTGCAACGGCCAACCCAGATGCTCCACCAGTTCGCGCGGCAAAGAAAACGGCAGGTCAAAACCCGCCACCCAGGGGCCCGGCTGGCGCAGCCATGTCTCGAACGAGGCGAAGTCATGCAGCGATTGCAGCGACTCCAATAAGAATGTGTCGCCGTGCAAGCGGCCGGATGCAACGGTAATACCCTTGCGGCGGGACGGCGCCGACGTAAAATCCACCCCATGCAGTATCAAGCATAGCCCCCTAAGGTCGCAATGCGCATCAGGCTGCGGTAGATGATGTAGGCTGTGCCATACCATGCACGCTTGTACCAGGGCTGGTTATTGTAGTCTTCGACTGCAATCAGCACGCCATCGGCCACGCCCTGCTCCAGATGCGCGGTCAGCTCCTGCGTAAACCCGGCATCCCGGATCACCACATTCGCCTCCTGGTTGACAAACAAGCTCAGGCCGTCGAAATTGCTGGAGCCGACGGTCGCCCATTCATCATCCACCACGGCCACCTTCGCATGCAGCTGCGTCTTGCGATACTCCACGATCTTGACACCATGCTTCATCAGCTTGGGATAATAAGAATGCGCGACCGCATCCTGCAGCTGGAACTGGCCGACGCCGATCAGCAGCGTCACATCCACGCCGCGCGAAGCGGCGGAAATCAGCGCGCGGCGCAGTTTGCGGCCCGGGGCAAAATAGGGATTGGCGAGGATGGCCTTTTTGCGCGCCAGGCCCAGCGCCTGCAGGTAGGCACGCTGTATCGTGGCGCGGTGCCGCAGGTTGTCGCGGACGATGAAAGCTGCAAAGCTGGGTTCCTTCACATCCGGCTGAACCTCTTCCCGCAAGTTCAGCAGCAATTGCAGGCGCGATTTCAGCGCGAGCTTACCCAGCCGCAGCCACTGCGCATAGACCTCCAGGTGGATCTGGTTCAGCAGCGGACCGGTCAGGCGCACTGCGAAATCCCAGCGTGGAAAGGCCAGCGGCACTCTGGTGTCATCGTCGGAGATCATGTCGTCAATGATATTGAGACCGCCTACCAGTGCAATTTTCTGGTCGATCACGCAGATTTTGCGGTGCGTGCGCGCCAGGCCGCGCCGGAACCAGGGGTTGAAGCGGCGGAATTTGACACCCGAACGGGCAAAGGTTTCCAGCAGCAGCTTGGACCGATGGTCGCCGCTGCCCAGCCAGTCTGCAATGACCCTGACATTGACGCCACGCTGTGCGGCCCTGCCCAGCGCTTCGGCGACCAGCAGGCCGGTGACGTCCAGAGAAAAGATATAGGTTTCCAGCAGGATGTCCTGCTGAGACTGGTCTATGTCTTCGATCAGCGTAGAAAAGTATTCGGCACCGCAATGCAGGAGCCGGACATCATTGCCGCCCACAAAATTGAGTTTGCGCATTGACGTAGTTTACGCCTGGCGCGGCGAATATTCCAGCGTGGCGACAATCGGCACATGATCGGACAATTTCGACCAGGGCGCGCCGCTCATCACCTGTGCGGCCTCCACTTTGAAGCCGCGCACGTACATGCGGTCCAGGCGCAGCCATGGCAGCCCTGCAGGAAAGGTCCTGCCGGTCTTGATCTTGGGCCTGGCGCCGGGGCCTATGCCTGCCATTGCGGCGACCCGCATCGGCATCGATCCTATGCCCGCATGGCGGGTGCCGTCGTCGAACACTTCGACCACGCCCAGCTCTGCATACAGCGTATGGTTGAGGCTATTGCTCCAGTCATTGAAATCGCCGGCAATGATCAACGGCGCATCCGGCGGCAGGCTGGTATGGATTTCCTTGATCAGCGCCTGCACCTGGCGCCTGCGGCTGACTGCAAACAAGCCCAGGTGGATGACAAAACAATGCACATCCGCCGCAGGCGCGCGGATGACAGTGTGCAGGATGCCGCGCTGCTCGTAAGCGTGGTCCGAAACGTCATGGTTGGCGGACGAGGCAATTTCGAAACGGCTCAGCAAGGCATTGCCGTGGTGGCCGTGCTCATAGACTGCGTTCATGCCATAGGCGGAGTGGCGGGTTTCCCCGGCCAGGAAATGGTGCTGCGACTGCGCCGGCCACTGCATGTGCTTGACGGCATGCTGGTCGTGCTGGCCCTGCACTTCCTGCAGGAAGACCAGGTCGGCATCCAGCAGGTCTATCGCCTCCTTGATGCCGTGGATGCGGGCGCGCATGCCGAAGGCAGTGACGCCCTTGTGGATATTGTAGGTGGCGATACGCAGTTTCATGTCAGGTCACCCGTTATGCCGGTCCATACCGGCTTATGTCATCAAAAAATTCGGCAGCTGCAGGATGGCTTCCGCGTTCGACGACGAAAAGCAGCGGTCGGCGGCATCGCGGTAAGGCAGCCATACATGGTGCAGATGTTCGCGCGGCGCCAGGCGGACCGGGATATCGCGCGGCACCTGCAGGCTGAACACATGTTCGGTGTTCTGCGTCACCCCCGGCGCATAGCGATGGCGCCACACCGGGTAAATTTCATATATGTTGGACAATTGCCAATCCTTCAGCACCAGCAGGCCCGGTGAAGTTCCCCGCACGTCTATGCCGGTTTCCTCCTGCACTTCGCGCGCAGCGGTTTTCGGCAAGGCTTCTTCCGGCGCATCCTTGGAGCCGGTTACCGACTGCCAGAAACCGGGCTTGTCGGCGCGCTCTATCAGCAACACATCCAGCTCCGCAGTGTGTATCACCACCAGCACAGATTCAGGAATTTTATAAGACATCATCATCCACGATTATTGCCTGGGATTCGGTGCGTATGCGCTGCTGGATAGCTGGCTAATTGCTGACTCATTGCAGATGCCATGTACACCAATACATCCATTGCAGCGATGCAATGAATTCTAATAGCAATATCCACGCTGATCAGTACGGTAGCCAGCATAAGGCCTGACAACACGCACGGCGAATTCCCGGCTTGAAGACATAAAAAAAGGCGCGGATCACCGCGCCTTCATTATGCCATTGAACTAGCCTTATCAGGACTTCACTACCGGCTCGGGATTGCGCAAACGGATATGCACTTCCCTCAATTGCTTTTCATCCACAGGGGATGGAGCGTGGGTCAGCAAATCCTGTGCGCGCTGGGTTTTCGGGAAAGCGATCACGTCGCGGATGGATTCCGAACCTGTCATCATCGTCACGATACGGTCCAGGCCGAACGCCAGGCCGCCATGCGGAGGCGCGCCGTATTGCAACGCATCCAGCAGGAAGCCGAACTTTAGCTGTGCTTCTTCGGCATCGATCTTCAATGCGCGGAATACCTTGCTCTGTACGTCGGCACGATGGATACGGATCGAACCGCCACCCAGTTCCCAGCCGTTCAGTACCATGTCGTAGGCTTTGGAGATGCACTTGCCCGGATCGGTTTCCATCAGATCTTCATGGCCGTCTTTCGGCGCAGTGAAAGGATGGTGGGTTGCAGACCAGCGGTCGTTGGCTTCATCGTATTCAAACATCGGGAAGTCGATGACCCACAAAGGCTTCCAGGTGTCTTCGAACAGGCCTTGCTTCTTGCCGAATTCGCTGTGGCCGATCTTCACGCGCAATGCGCCGATCGCGTCGTTGACGATCTTGGCCTTGTCGGCGCCAAAGAAAATCAGATCGCCATCCTGCGCGCCGGTCTGCTCCAGGAGCTTCGCCAGTGCCGCGTCATGGATGTTCTTGACGATAGGGGATTGCAGGCCGTCGCGGCCCAGTGCTTTTTCATTGACCTTGATGTAAGCCAGGCCCTTGGCGCCATAAATACGCACAAACTGATCATACGCATCAATTTCAGAGCGCGGCATATTGGAGCCGCCGGGTACGCGCAAGCCGACCACGCGGCCGTTTGGCATGTTCGCCGCACCGGAGAATACCTTGAAGTCCACGTCCTTCATCACATCGGTCAGGTCGGTGAATTCCAGCTTGACGCGCATGTCCGGCTTGTCTGAGCCGTACAGGCCCATCGCGGTATCGTAGCCCATCACCGGGAAAGGATTCGGCAGGTCGATGTCCAGCGTGTTCTTGAATACCAGGCGTATCATGCCTTCGAATATGTCGCGGATTTCCTGTTCGGACATGAACGAAGTCTCGCAATCGATCTGCGTGAATTCAGGCTGGCGGTCGGCGCGCAGGTCTTCGTCGCGGAAGCATTTGGTGATCTGGTAATAGCGGTCGAAGTTGGCAACCATCAGTAATTGCTTGAACAGTTGCGGCGATTGCGGCAGCGCGAAGAATTCGCCGGCATTGACGCGGGAAGGCACCAGGTAATCGCGCGCGCCTTCCGGCGTGGATTTGCCCAGCATCGGCGTTTCAATATCGATGAAACCATTGGCATCCAGGAACTTGCGCACTTCCATCGTGACCTTGTAACGCAGGCGCAGGTTGTTTTGCATCTGCGGGCGGCGCAGGTCCAGCACGCGGTGCGTCAGGCGTGTGGTTTCGGACAGGTTGTCGTCGTCCAGCTGGAATGGAGGCGTTACCGACGGATTCAGCACTTCCAGTTGATGGCACAGCACTTCTATCTTGCCGGATTTCAGGTTGGCGTTGCCGGTGCCTTCAGGGCGATTGCGCACGACGCCGGTGATGCGCAGGCAGAACTCGCTGCGCACCGCTTCAGCAGCGGAGAACACGTCGGCACGGTCCGGATCACAGACTACCTGCACCAGGCCTTCGCGATCGCGCAGGTCGATGAAAATAACGCCACCGTGGTCGCGACGGCGATGCACCCAGCCGCACAGGCTGACGGTTTGACCAAGAAGAGCCTCAGTGGTGAGGCCGCAGTAGTGGGTACGCATGGACATATCTAATTACCTGTCTTTGTTCAAAGTTATCAATAATTCCGGCCGGCCCGCCATCATGTAAATGATGTAACGCTCCGGCGCTGAATGCTTATTATGGCTGCAAATTGGGGGCGTCTTTTTTTACCGGCAGATGCTCCGGAGCGACAACGCCCATGGAGACGATGTATTTCAGCGCCGCATCCACGCTCATATCCAGTTCTATCGTGTCGGCCTTGGGCATCATCAGGAAAAATCCCGATGTCGGATTCGGCGTGGTAGGCACGTAGACGCTGACATATTCACCTTGCAGATGGTTGGCGACATCGCCGCCGGGCACCCCAGTCAGGAAGGCGATGGTCCACGAACCCTGGTGCGGATACTGTACCAGCATGGCCTTGCGGAACGCATTGCCGGACGACGAAAACAGCGTATCCGAAACCTGTTTGACGCTGGAATAGATGGAATTGACGATGGGAATGCGGTTCAGCAGGCCCTCCCAGATCGATACCAGATATTTGCCAATGAAGTTCTGCGTCAGCAGGCCGGTGACGAAGATGATCAGCAAGGTCAGGATGGTGCCCAGGCCCGGAATGTGGAAGCCGACGACGGCCTCCGGCCGCCATTGCACCGGCAGCAGCAGTAGGGACTGGTCCATGGTGCTGATGATAGCGTTCAATACCCATAGGGTAATTGCCAGCGGCACCAGTATCAGCAAACCGGTAATGAAATATTTACGCATTACACTCGCCATTCTATTAATCAAATTGCAAACCCGGGAAGGCTGCGGTCAGGCCCATGCCATGCACGCCATGCTTCAGGCCGCTTTGGTGTCGCTGCCGCCGGATGTGGAGCCCGTGCCGGCGCTGTCGCTTGTGCCGGAAGAACCGGCAGAGCTGGAAGAACCGGAACTGTCTTTGGACGAAGAAGCCGCTTCGGAACCTTCCGAGCCGCCGGTATTGACGGCAGGTGCGGAAGCCCCGGCGGCGGCGTTGTTCCCGCCGCGGAAATCGGTGACGTACCAGCCTGAACCCTTGAGCTGGAAACCGGCCGCGGTTACCTGCTTCTTGAAGCTGGCCTTGCCGCAATGGGGACAATCACTCAGTGGCGCGTCGGACATCTTTTGCAAGACATCCTTGGCAAAACCACACTCTTCACAGCGGTAAGCATAAATCGGCATCTCTCGCCCCAAAAAAACCTGATAAAACCCTGAATTATAAAGGTTTTTTGGGTAAATTTGCGCACTGCACCGCTTTACACCGAATTAGCATGGGCCGCTACCGGGTTCCTGACAAACTGCGGCAGCAGCGAACCCAAGATCATGCCGGCCAGGCTGACCAGCACGCCCACCAGTTGCGGCGGCCAATACCCCTCGGGAGCGACCATTTCCAGGATGATCCAGACGGCCAAGCCCAGCACGATGGAGGCCAGCGCGCCCTGGCTGGTGGCACGCTTCCAGTACAGGCCAAACGCCAGCGGCACAAATGCCGCCACCAGGGTGACCTTGTACGCATTTTCCACCATCTTGTAGATGCTGGAACCGGTATTCATTGCAAACACGGTAACAATTGCCGTAAACACCAGCACAACCACACGCATCATGAACAGGAACTGCTTGTCGCTCTGCTTGGGCAACATGGCTTTGAGGATGTTTTCCGAAAAAGTTACCGAAGGCGCCAGCAGCGTCGCACTGGCGCAGCTCTTGATCGCCGACAGCAAGGCGCCGAAGAACATTACCTGCGCAAAAATGGGCACCTTGGTCATGATCAGCGTAGGCAGGATCAGTTGTGAATCCTTGTCGATCAGGCTTTCCACCATCTTCGGGTCGATCAATGTTGCCGAATAAGCCAGAAACATGGGGATGAAGGCAAAACAGAAATACAGCACGCCGCCCAGCACCGAAGCGCGGCCGGCAATCTGCTCGTTCTTGGACGAGGCTACGCGCTGGAATACGTCCTGCTGCGGAATCGAACCCAGCATCATCGTGATCCAGGCAGCGAAGAACCACAGCATTTCCTTGCCGGTCGGCGCCGGCCAGAACTCCAGCTTGCCGGCATTGGCTGCGTGCGCAATCACCGTGCCGGGGCCGCCGACCATGCCGGACACTTCCCAGCCTATATACAGCATACCGATGACGATGATGATCATCTGGATGAAATCGGTGATTGCCACCGACCACATGCCGCCCATCAAGGTGTACACCAGGACGCTGGCGGCCCCTATCATCATGCCGATATTCATCGAGATGCCGCCGCCGGATACCACATTGAACACCAGCCCCAGCGCCTTGATCTGCGCCGCCACCCAGCCCAGATAAGAAACGACGATACAGATCGTGACCAGCACTTCAACGGCGCGGCCGAACTTGTTCCGGTAATAGTCGCCTATCGTCAGCAGATTCATGCGATACAGCGGACGGGCAAAGAACAGGCCGACGAAGATCAGGCACAGCGAAGAACCGAAAGGATCGGCAACCACGCCGCGCAAGCCCTCCTTGACAAAGGTGGACGAGATGCCGAGCACGGTTTCAGAGCCGAACCAGGTCGCGAATACGGTGGCAGTGACCACATACATGGGCAGCGCGCGTCCTGCGATCGCGTAATCCTTGGAATTATTCACGTAACGGGCAGCGTACAGGCCTATGCCTACCGAGATAACCCAATAAAGCACGACAAACCAGATCAGAGTGTTCATGAGAGTATTAGCTAGAAGAACGGCCACACGGCCAGATGGTCAAACGATCAGGAAGCGGCCTGGATATCCCGGCTCGCAATAAAAAAACCCGCAACATTTTGCTGCGGGCAATTATAAAGCCAAGCAATTGCAGGCAGATGCGAATAAATCGATTCTGCCGCCAAATTAGCGCCTGCGCCACACTTTCCAGCGCTCTTTACCCTGAAATGCAGGAATCGAATCCGCTACTGCCGCATCTTCGAGCAATTCAAACGCAGGCAGCAGCAACTCGTCCAACTCCTGCTCGGCAATGCCGAATGGCGGACCTTTCGGAGAATTATCAAAAAAGAAATAACCGGCGAGCAGGCCGCCGGAGGGCAGCAATTCTGCCCAGTGCGCAGCGATGGCCGGCCGCATCTTTGGCGGCAAGGCACACAGGAAGGCGCGCTCATAGATCATGTCCAGGCTATGCGCAGGCCTGAAACTGAAAAAATCGGCCTCCACGATGCGCTCCGCCCATTTGCCGGCAGCGGCTTTGGCGGTTGCCACTGCGGCGGCGGAAAAATCGATGGCAGTCACATCCCAGCCGGATTCGGAAAGAAACACCGCCTCGTAGGCGGCGCCGCAACCCGGGATCAACGTCACCAAGGGCCGCGATGCCTGCCTCGCAAACTCCTGCAACGCCTGCGGCACGCCGCCCTTGTCCCAAGGTGTGAAGGCACGCTGGAAGCGTTCATCCCAGAAATTGCTGGCGGTAGGGTCGCGGGTATCGAACGGTTCCATGGCTTTGCCCCTTGCTACATGTAGTACAGATGAAGCAGCAACTGCGCTACCAGTGCGCCGGCGATCATGCCGCCGCCGAAGTAGATGACGATGCGCAGCAGCCGGTTGGTGGTCCTCTGCTCGGCCAGCAGGCTGGCCAACACTGCCGTATCTTGCCGAGGTTCACTGGCCAGCGTTAATGCCTGATGCGCCAGCCGCGGCAACTGCGGGAAGATATGGCTATAGCGCGGCGCTTCGGCCTTCAGTTTTTCCAGCAAACCGCGCCAGCCGACCTGGTCGCTCATCCAGCGCTCCAGGTAAGGTTTGGCGGTTTTCCACAAGTCCAGGTTGGGATCCAGCTGCCGGCCCAGTCCCTCGATATTCAACAGGGTCTTTTGCAGCAGCACCAGTTGCGGCTGCACCTCTACGTTGAAGCGGCGCGAGGTCTGGAACAGACGCAGCAGCACCTGGCCGAATGAAATGTCTTTCAATGGCCGGTCGAAGATGGGTTCGCAACAGGCGCGCACGGCGGATTCCAGTTCATCGACGCGGGTTTCCTTCGGCGCCCAGCCGGATTCAATGTGGGCCTCCGCCACCCGCTTGTAGTCGCGGCGGAAGAAGGCCAGGAAGTTTTGCGACAGGTAATCCTTGTCGAAATCAGTCAGCGTGCCGACAATGCCGAAATCCAGTGCAATGTAGCGGCCGAAGGTTTCCTTGTCGGTAGACACCAGGATATTCCCCGGATGCATGTCGGCGTGGAAAAAACCGTCACGGAACACCTGCGTGAAAAAAATCTCGACGCCATCGCGCGACAGCTTTTCCATGTCTACGCCTGCATCCAGCAGCCTGCTGCGCTGTGAAATCGGAATTCCATTCATGCGCTCCATGACGATCACTGAAGAAGAGCAATAATCCCAGTACATTTCCGGCACCAGCAGCAGCTTGGAGTCGGCAAAGTTGCGGCGCAGCTGGCTGCCATTGGCGGCTTCGCGCATCAGGTCCAGTTCGTCATGCAGGTATTTGTCGAATTCACCGACCACTTCGCGCGGCTTCAGCCGTTTGCCGTCGGCCCACAGTTTTTCCAGCCAGCCGGCGGCAACGTGCATCAGCGCCACGTCCTTGTCTATCGATGCCTTCATGCCGGGACGCAGCACCTTGACGGCAACCTTGCGGCCGTCTTTCAGTACAGCGAAATGCACCTGCGCAATCGATGCGGACGCGACCGGAATGCGTTCAAATTCAGCAAACAGCTGTTCTGGATGTGCGCCCAAGGATTTGGTAATCTGCGCAATGGCCAGGTCGGGATCAAATGGCGGCACCCTGTCCTGCAGCTTGGACAGCTCGTCGACGATATCTTCCGGCAGCAGGTCGCGCCGCGTCGATAGCACCTGGCCGAACTTCACAAACACCGGGCCCAGGTCTTCCAACGCCTTGCGCAAGCGCACGCCGCGTGGCGCGGAAATGTCCCGCCAGAAGATCAGCTTGTCGATCAGTTTTGCCAGGCGCGGCACGGCCAGCCCGGAGATGGCGATTTCATCAATGCCGTACAGGATCACGATACGGATGATTTTCAACAAACGCAAAAATTTAAGCACTAGCGCAGCCTTTCCAGTTTTTCGATGCGCTTGGTCAAACGCTCTACATCGTCACGAATCCTGCTTACCTCATTGCCAAGTGCAGCCACTGCGGCGGGCCTCACCAGCATAGGCTGCTCTTCCAGGAAGTATTCCGCCAGGTTTTCCTGCAGCTTCTGATGGGTTTCCCGCGCGGCCTGGGCGACAGACTTTGCGCCGGCGACCATGCGTACCGCGGCAATATCACCGAACAACTTGCCCAGGTCTTCTTCAGCTTCCCAGCGCAACGACTGGCTTAGCTGTGAAATCGTATTGGCAAAATCAGCATCGCCATCCACCTTGACATAGGAAAAGGCGCGTTCGCGGTTTTGTGCGATCAGCGGCAAATCGCTGAGCCGAATACTGATTTTGACATTCGACGCCGCATCCGCCGAAGCGCCCTCCACCATGCCGTCGGCACTGACTTTCAGCCTTACCGCAAATAATTCAAGGTCTATATGCGCCAGCTTGCCGGCATGCTGGCGCAGCTTGTCCCTGGCCCAGGCTTCGGGTGCCAGCAGGTGGTTGATGACGGAAGTGATAGCTAAATGTGGAATCATAGGCGCTTAAATAAAAACCGCCCATGCTTGCATGGGCGGTCTCAAGTTTAACAGCTTATCGACAGCTGGGGCTGCTGAAAGGCAATCAGGATCATACAGGAGCAGCCATTACAGTAAGCGGCAGGCGCTACGACAGCTGCTGTATACCCGCCAGCACCCAGCCGCCTTGTCCATTCAGCGGCTTGGACAAGTTCCACACCTCATTGAAAGGCTCGACAGGCGCATTTGCAGCTTCCTTGATCATGCCGGAGAACCTAATGCTGGCAAGATGGTCGTTACCCACCTGCTCCAGGCCCAGCAATTCGGCATCAATGGAAACGACATCGGTGACATTGGCGCTGGCGCCGCGCTCCTGTATCTGCAGCTTGATTTCGGCATACATTTCCGGCGTGGTGAATTCGCGGATATCGTTGATGTCGGCCCTGTCCCAGGCTGCCTGCAGGCGAATGAAATACGTTTTTGCGTTGCGCAGGAAGGCGGGCACGTCGAAATCGGCCGGCACGCCCCACGGTCCGGCTGCCGCCGGGGCAGCGAGTTCGGGCGCCTGGTAAGCGTAGGCCTGCGGCTCAATACGCGAGCCTATTTCCGGCACCGCGGAGGAAGATCCGGCATAGACCGGCTGCTGATACTGGGCTGAAGGATAGGACGGCACCGCAGCCACAGGGCTGTTTTTGCGGAACATGCGCACAATAAACATGACCACAACAGCCAGCAGCGCCAGCGTCGCGATGGAGCCCAGCATGCTGCTCAAGGCACCGCCGAACCCCATGCTGGAAAACATCGCACCCAGCAACGCGCCACCGATCAGGCCACCGACTATGCCTTTCCATGGACTGGCCGGACGCGGCGGCACCGGTGCATTAGGGCTTGCCGCTGGAGCAGCGGGCGCCGGCGCGGGCCTGGCCGCATTGGACGGAGGGCTAGCCTGGCGTGACACATTGCTGGACTGGCGGCCTATGGAACCGCCGCCGCCCAGACGCCTTGCATCGGCATCGGACACGGTCACCGCCAGCGCGCTGGCGACAACCATCATTGCTATAAAGAATTTTTTCATGATTTACCGCCCTGGCCTGCATCCATCAATGATGAGCGGCAGGCGCTTAAAGTTTAATACCGGTGTGTAAAGCGGCCACACCTGCCGTCAGATTGTAATATTGCACGCGCTCCAGGCCCGCCTCCTGCATCATGCCCTTCAGCGTTTCCTGGTCGGGATGCATGCGAATTGATTCGGCCAGGTAACGATAGCTTTCGGAGTCGTTGGCAATACGCTGCCCCAGCCACGGCAATACGGAAAACGAATACACGTCATAGGGTTTTTGCAGCACAGCCGGCACCTTGGAAAACTCCAGCACCAGCAACTTACCACCCGGCTTCAGCACCCTGCGCATTTCCGCCAGCGCCTGGTCCTTATGCGTCATGTTACGCAGGCCGAAGGCGACCGTCACCCGGTCGAAGTAGTTGTCCTGGAAAGGCAGTTTCTCAGCATCACACAGTAAGGTGGGGGTAATCAGGCCCTTATTCAATAGGCGGTCGCGCCCTACCCTGAGCATGGATTCGTTGATGTCTGTATGCCATACCTCGCCGGAAGAACCTGCCTGCTTGACGAATTCCTTCGCCAGGTCGCCGGTGCCGCCGGCAATGTCGAGCACTTTGAAACCCGGGCGGACAGCGGCCTGGGCGATCGTGAATATCTTCCACGCCCGGTGCAGGCCGGCTGACATCAGGTCATTCATGACATCGTATTTAGCGGCTACCGAATGAAAAACCTCGGCAACCTTATGTACTTTTTCGTCTTCTTCTACGGTCGTATAACCGAAATGGGTCGTATTGGTCATGATTTTCGCCTATGGAATGCGGGCATTATCCCAGATTTTCCATCAAAACACGCCGGATATGCGTGTGCTGGACCGCTTAGCGGCCGCTATATGCCGTTAGGGGGCGCCCGCGCGCTGGCTTGACGGCCAGTTGTGCCGGGCGCAGGCTTTGATGACAGGCGCTAGTGCTGGTGTCCGCAGCCGCTGGCTTGTTGCACCATAGGAGTGTCCCGTCCTGCTTCCCGGTCAAAACCGGCGGCTTCCAGCCGGTTCAGGTAGTCCAGCCACAGGCTGGGCTGGTTCTCACCCAGCCAGTACAGGTATTCCCAGGTATAGATCCCGCTATTGTGCGCATCGGAAAAATGCGGCTGCACCGCATAGTGGCCCACCGGTTCCAGCGCAGTCAGCGTGATGTCGCGTTTGCCGGTCTGCAGCGTTTCCTGCCCGGGACCGTGGCCACGCACTTCGGCGGAAGGGGAATAGACACGCAGCAGTTCAAACGGCAACGAAAATTGCGCGCCGTCATCAAACGTGACCTCAACAACGCGCGACTGCGTGCGTACCGTCAACGCGGTGGGAATAGGCGCCGGAGCGCTTTGTTTGGAGCCTGTCATGATGTTCTCGTTTATTGGTTCGCCTGTGCCTGCAGCCGCCTTGCCAGCTCGGCGCGCAAGGCCGGCAGCAGTGTCCGCCGCGCCGACACGTCGGCGATGTCAGTATGCGCCGCAGCCCACACAGGATGAGGAAAATGCGCGTCGTCCTGATAGCGTGGAATTACATGCCAGTGCAGGTGCGGCACCATATTGCCAAAGCTGGCCAGATTGATTTTGTGCGGCAGCATCACAGCGCGGATTGCCTCTTCCACCGCCCATACTGCCTGCATGATCTCCGCGCGCTGCACAGCCGGCAGGTCCGTCATTTCCTTCACGTGACCGTTCCAGATCACGCGGCAAAAGCCGGGGTAGTTGCTGTCATCCACCAGGATTACGCGCCAGCGCTCGCTGGAAAACACCACATCTCCCAGCGCGGCATCACACAGTTCGCAGCCGTCCATCATTACACCAGCACCCGTTCTATGCCGCCATTGTTGGCGCGCGCCACATAATCCGGCATCCAGTTTTCACCCAAGATGTGTTTCGCCATCTCAACCACGATGTAGTCAGCCTGCGTACTGTTGTCGTCGTTATAGCGCGACAGGCCCTGCAGGCATGCCGGGCAGGACGTCAGTACCTTGACCTCGCCGGTGAAACCGTCGGCGCGCAGCTTGTCGGCGCCCTTGGTCATTTCTTCTTCCTTGCGGAAACGGATCTGCGTCGATATATCCGGACGCGACGCAGCCAGTGTGCCGGCTTCGCCGCAGCAGCGGTCGTTCTTCTCAACCTTCTGGCCGTCCACTGTCGTGATCAGCGCGTTCACCGTCTTCAGCGGGTCCTGCAATTTCATCGGGCTGTGGCAAGGGTCGTGGTACATATAGCGAGTGCCGCTGACGCCGGCCAGCTTGACGTCTTTTTCCAGCAGGTATTCATGGATGTCGATGATGCGGCAGCCGGGGAATATCTTGTCAAACTCATAGCCCTGAATCTGGTCGTAGCAGGTGCCACAGGACACCACTACGGTCTTGATGTCCAGGTAATTGAGCGTATTGGCCATCCTGTGGAACAGTACGCGATTGTCGGTGATGATCTTCTCCGCCTTGTCGAACTCGCCGGCACTGCGTTGCGGATAACCGCAGCACAGGTAACCCGGCGGCAGCACCGTTTGCACACCGACATTCCACAGCATCGCCTGCGTCGCCAAGCCGACCTGCGAAAACAGGCGCTCGGAACCGCAGCCGGGGAAGTAGAACACGGCTTCGGTATCAGCTGTGGTCGTCTTCGGATCGCGGATGATAGGCACCATCTTGTCGTCTTCAATATCCAGCAAGGCACGCGCGGTTTTCTTCGGCAGGTTGCCCGGCATCTTCTTGTTGATGAAGTGGATTACCTGCTCCTTGATGGGCGCCTTGCCCACCGACGCCGGAGGCGCCTTGGTCTGTTTCTTTGCAAACTTCTTCAGCAGGTCGTGGCCCATGCGCTGCGCCTTGAACACGATACCCGTCATGACCTGGCGGGTCGCATTGATTGTCGCCGGGTCGGTCGCATTGAGGAAAAACATTGCGCCGGCCGTGCCAGGGTTGAATGATTTCTTGCCCATCTTGCGTAGCAGGTTGCGCATGTTCATCGACACGTCGCCGAAATCGATATCGACAGGGCAAGGCGTCAGGCATTTATGGCAAACCGTGCAGTGGTCAGCCACATCCTCAAACTCCTCCCAATGTTTGATCGATACACCGCGCCGCGTCTGCTCTTCATACAGAAAGGCCTCCACCAGCAGCGATGTCGCCAGGATTTTATTGCGCGGTGAATACAGCAGGTTGGCGCGCGGCACGTGAGTCGCGCAGACCGGTTTGCATTTGCCGCAGCGCAGGCAATCCTTGACGCTGTTGGCAATCGCCCCGATGTCGCTCTGCTGCATGATCAGCGACTCGTGGCCCATCAGGCCAAAGGATGGCGTATACGCATTCCTCAGGTCGGCGGCAAAATCGGGCAGGTTCAGCAGCTTGCCCTTGTTGAAACGGCCTTCCGGATCGATACGCAATTTGTAATCGCGGAAATCCTTGATCTCCTCTTCCGTCAGGAACTCCAGCTTGGTGATGCCGATGCCGTGTTCGCCGGAAATGACGCCATCCAGCGAACGCGCCAGTACCATGATGCGGGCAACCGCGGTATGCGCCACCTGCAGCATGTCGTAATCGTCGGAATTGACCGGGATATTGGTATGCACATTGCCATCGCCCGCATGCATGTGCAGAGCAACGAATACGCGGCTGCGCAATACCTTCTTATGGATCGCCGTGCACTCGTCCAGTATCAGCCGGAACGCAGCGCCATTGAACATCTGGCGCAGGTGCGCGCGCACTTCGGTCTTCCATGACACCCGTACGGTACGATCCTGCACGATGCTGAATACGGTAGCATCCGGCTGTTTCTGCAGGCGCTCGTCAAATACGAACTCCAGTTTGTCCAGGCCCAGCGCCAGCAATTCTGCCTTGGCCTCGGCCAGGGGCTTATCCAGTTGGTCCAGCAGATAAGTCCAGCGCGCGCGGGTCAGGTCCAGCAGTTCGGCGGCATGGCTGACGCGGTCTTCCAGCATCTCGGCGGCGGGAATGTCGTCTCCGTCAGCGTCTTCACTCTTGCCCAGCGGCAGATTGCCCTTGGCAAAAAATGCGGACAACTGGTCCAGCAGCGCCAGCTTGTTCTGTATCGACAGTTCGATGTTGATGCGTTCTATGCCGTCCGTGTATTCACCCATGCGGTTCAGCGGGATCACGACGTCTTCATTGATCTTGAACGCATTCGTGTGCTTGGAAATCGCGGCCGTCTTGGCGCGGTCCAGCCAGAATTTTTTGCGCGCTTCCGGGCTGACGGCGACAAAACCTTCGCCGACGCGGGTATTGGCAATGCGGATCACTTCCGATGCAGCCTGCGCCACGGCGTTTTCATCGTCGCCAACGATGTCGCCAAACAGCGCCATCTTGGGCAGCACGCCGCGCTTGGATTTGGTCGTATAACCGACAGCGCGCAAGTAACGCTCATCCAGATGTTCAAGGCCGGCCAGAATCGCGCCGCCCTTGCGGGTTTCCGCATCAAGAAAATCCTTGATCTCGACTATCGACGGTATGGCATCGCGCGCCTGGCCGAAAAATTCCAGGCAGACTGTACGCGTATGCTTGGGCATCTTGTGCAAAATCCAGCGCGCCGATGTAATCAGGCCGTCGCAGCCTTCTTTCTGGATACCCGGCAAACCCGCGAGAAATTTATCCGTCACGTCCTTGCCCAGGCCTTCCTTGCGGAATACCCGGCCCTTGATGTCCAGCTGCTCGGTTCTGAACGACACCTTTTCGCCAGGGTGCGTCCATTCCAGCCTGAATTTGGCTACCTCCACATCATGGATCTTGCCGAGGTTATGCTCCAGCCGCGTCACTTCCAGCCAGTCGCCGTTCGGATCCACCATGCGCCATGAAGCCAGGTTGTCCAGCGCAGTCCCCCACAGCACAGCCTTCTTGCCGCCGGCATTCATCGCGACGTTGCCGCCTATGCACGAGGCCTCGGCAGAGGTCGGGTCCACCGCAAAGACAAAACCGGCCTTGTCTGCCGCATCCGATACGCGCTTGGTCACCACGCCGGCACCGGAATAGATCGTCGCATAAGGCTGGCTCAATCCTGGCAGTACCGTCATTTCGACTTCGCCCAGCTGTTCCAGCTTCTCGGTGTTGATCACGGCCGACATTGGCGTCAGCGGGATCGCGCCGCCGGTGTAGCCGGTGCCGCCGCCGCGCGGGATGATGGTCAGCCCCAACTCGATACAGCATTTGACCAGACCGGCCATTTCATCTTCGGTATCCGGCGTCAGTACAACGAAAGGATACTCAACGCGCCAATCGGTGGCATCGGTCACGTGAGACACGCGCGACAGGCCGTCGAACTTGATATTGTCCTTGGCCGTATGCTTTGCCAGCTTGCGGTTGGCCAGCTTGCGCAAGTCGTAGGTCTGGCGGAACTCTTCGGCAAAATCGGCGACCGCTTTCCTCGCAGCCTGCAGCAGTGCCTCTACGCTGGCACTGCGGGCCTGCGATTCTTCCGGGTTTGCGTCTGCCTCGTCGGACGTAATGCGGCGTTTTTCCACTTCATGCAGGCGGTGGTTCAGCGCATCGATCAGGTCCTGCCGGCGCTTCGGGTTGTCCAGCATGTCGTCCTGCAGGTAGGGATTGCGCCTGACGACCCAGATATCTCCCAGCACTTCATACAGCATGCGCGCAGAGCGGCCGGTCTGGCGTTTTCCGCGTAGCGTATCCAGCAACTGCCAGGATTCTTCGCCCAGCAGGCGGATAACAATTTCACGGTCGGAAAAGGACGTGTAGTTATACGGAATTTCCCTGACGCGGGTGGGTACGGCGCCATGCGGCGCATCTGCGAGTAGAGCCTGAATTTGTGCTGGAGCGTTCATCAGTAGGTTTGTGGTCTTTGAAGCGGCTGGGGTTCCTGGCGTCCGAAGTTCTTACCCCCCATCGCTGCTGCACAGTCCTGCATGAAAACTGCAATTCTACTGGCGGGGAGAAAGGGACCTCCGGCAAACTGCTGGGGCACCTCTAAAAGATTCATTCTAGCGTATTGCGATGCACCACGCCGTAACAGCCTTACACTTTTTACGGCATAAATAGGGGAAAAAGCCTGTTTTACCTGAGATTATTCGGCGGCAGGTCATTTGCGCTTTTCGTGAATTTCAAGGAGTATGCGATTAACCCTGGGCTATTTCCTGAGGGAAATGGCGCAATAAATTTACGATACTCCTGCCAGTATATGAAAAATCCCTGTGCAAGTGGCTTGAAGTGGTATTTAATTTACCATTCCGCAAGAGAAACCACTTAACCGAGCATTTCGGCGACCTTGCGCCAGAATCCATCCGGCACCGCCAGCAGCAGGTAAGTCATCGCAAGATACCGCAGGCATTTGCCGATTGCCATATACATCACGCTAGGCCAGAACGGCAGTTTCAGCCAGCCGGCCAGCGTGCAGATAGGATCGCCGATCACGGGCAGCCAGGCCAGCAGCATGGTCTTGGCGCCGAAGCGGCGCAGCCAGCGGAACCATGCCGCTTCCTGCTCCGCTGCAAACACCCGCTTGGCGCCGTAACCCATCCAGTAATCGACGATGCCGCCCAGCGTGTTGCCGATGGTGGCTACCAGGATCACCTGCCAGAACAGCGCCGGGTTGGCTCTGATGACGGCAAATACCGCCGGCTCCGAGCCCAGCGGCAGCAAGGTGGCCGAAATAAAGCTGATCAGGAAGACCGACGTCAGGCCGACCTTGGGCAAGGCCAGCACACCCAATAACCAATGTACTGCAGTTTCTATCATGCTGTATTGCCACTGTGTAAAATGCATCCATTATAATGAGCGGGCAACGTTTATATTCCACTATCGCCGACTCGCAGTTTTTTATTGCCCTATATTGCAAATTTGCAATCCAAAATTCATTTTATGACGACCGACTATCTTAAAAAAATCTTGACCGCCCGCGTCTATGACGTCGCTTTTGAAACGCCGCTGGAGCATGCGCCCAGCCTGTCGGCGCGCATGGAGAACCGGATTTATTTCAAGCGCGAGGACATGCAGAGCGTGTTCAGCTTCAAGCTGCGCGGAGCATACAACAAGATTGCGCATCTGAGCCCGGCCCAATTGAAGCGCGGCGTCATTTGCGCATCGGCCGGCAACCATGCACAGGGCGTGGCGCTCTGCGCCGCCAGAATGAATTGCAAGGCCATCATCGTCATGCCGACCACGACACCGCCGGTCAAGATTGATGCGGTCAGGACGCATGGCGGCGACAATGTGGAAATCGTGCTGCACGGCGAATCGTATACCGACGCCTACGACCACGCGATCAAGCTGGAACAAAAACACAAGCTGACCTTCGTCCATCCCTTCGACGATCCTGACGTAATCGCCGGCCAGGGCACGATAGGCATGGAAATCCTGCGCCAGCATTCAGAACCGATACATGCGATCTTTGTCGCCATCGGCGGCGGCGGCCTGATTTCTGGCGTAGCCGCCTATGTCAAGGCAGTGCGCCCCGATATCAAGATCATCGGCGTGCAAACCACGGATTCGGATGCGATGGCGCGCAGCATCAAGGCCGGCCGCCGCGTTACGCTGACAGACGTCGGCCTGTTCTCGGACGGCACTGCTGTCAAGCTGGTCGGCGAAGAGACCTTCCGCTTAACGAAACAATATGTAGATGAGATTATCCTGGTCGACACCGACGCCGTCTGCGCCGCCATCAAGGACGTGTTCCAGGATACCCGCAGCATCCTGGAACCGGCGGGGGCGCTGGCGGTGGCCGGCTGCAAGGCTTACATCGAACGCGCCAAGGCCGACAAGAAAAGCCTGAAGAACGAAACGATGGTCACTATCGCCTGCGGGGCCAACATGAACTTCGACCGGCTGCGCTTTGTGGCCGAGCGCGCGGAAGTCGGCGAAGCGCGCGAAGCGGTATTCGCCGTCACAATACCGGAAGAACGCGGCAGCTTCCGCCGCTTTTGCGAGCTGGTCGGTCCGCGCAATGTGACTGAATTCAACTACCGCATCAGCGATGAGAAGACAGCGCATATTTTCGTCGGCGTACAGGTTAGCAACCGTGAGGAATCGGGCAAGATCGCGAAGAATTTCGTCAAGCATGGCTTCCCCACGCTGGACTTGACCAACGACGAGCTCGCCAAGCTGCATATACGCCACCTGGTCGGCGGCAAAAGCGTGCTGGCGGAAAATGAATTGCTGTACCGCTTTGAATTCCCGGAGCGGCCGGGTGCGCTGATGCGTTTCCTGAACAGCATGGCGCCGAACTGGAATATCAGCCTGTTCCACTACCGTAACCATGGCGCCGATTATGGCCGCACGCTGGTGGGTTTGCAGGTGCCGAAAAAAGAAATGAAGGATTTCAAGGAATTCCTGAATTCGCTCGGCTACCGCTATTGGGACGAAAGCAGCAACCCAGCCTATCAATTGTTTCTGGGCTGAGCAGAACTGTAACAGTTTGCAATACTCGCCCTGCCCGGCGCGACGCGGGGCGAACATTCAGGGCCTGCAAGGGCCGCCATGAAACCTGTCGGCCTTTTCGCTGTCGCATGCATGTGAACAGATATTTGATAAAGTGCCGGGCTGGAAACGGCCCGTCTGTTTGGCTCCCTACAGTGGCCTGGACTGCTCGAATAGTATTGAGTACGTTAGCGCACGGTGCTGTGAACGCAAATTCGCAACAATGGAATCCGTCCAGGAACTTCAGGACTCTCAACGCCTGAGCGTTTTAGCACGCTAGGCAATTTAAAAAAAACGATGACTACAAGCTCAAACACCTCTGTGCCGCCAAGCACGCCGGAACTGTCCCAACTGGGAAAGCCTTCCACGTACAAAGCAGAGTACGACCCCAGCCTGCTATTCCCCATCTCCAGGGAAGGCAAACGCCAGGAAATCGGCATTACCGGCACCTTGCCTTTTTTCGGCCTCGACATCTGGAACGCCTATGAAGTGTCGTGGCTGAACCTGCGAGGAAAACCGCAAGTGGCGATTGCGTCGGTCAGCGTGCCGGCCGATTCGCCGAATATTGTCGAATCGAAGTCCTTCAAGCTATATCTGAACTCCTTCAACCAGACCCGCCTGGCAGGCACGGAAGCGCTGGTCAACCTGCTGCAGACCGACCTGTCCGCCGGCTTCGGCTCTGGCGTGCAGGTAACACTGACAACGCAGGAAAATTTCGGCAAGCTGGCAATGCAGGAAATGGACGGTCTACTGCTGGACCGCCTGGACATAGAGGTGGATTCCTATACGCCGGATCCCGCGCTGCTGAAAGCAGACCAGCAGGAAGCACCGGTAGAAGAAGTGCTGGTGTCGCATCTGCTGAAATCGAATTGCCTCGTCACCGGCCAGCCGGACTGGGGCAGCGTGCAGATACGCTATGTCGGCCCGCAGATAGACCAGGAAGGCCTGCTGCGCTACCTGATCGGTTTCCGCAACCACAATGAATTTCACGAGCAATGCGTGGAGCGCATCTTCAACGACATCATGCAGCACTGCAAACCGCAAAAACTGTCCGTCTACGCGCGCTATACCCGCCGCGGCGGCCTGGACATCAATCCGTGGCGCAGCAATTTTACGACTGCGCAGCGCCCATCCAACCACCGCAACGCGCGACAGTGAACGGAAACTGGACGGCACCGTATTTGGCGTCAGTAAAAAGAGCAAAAATATGTTTACTTTATCTGGAAGAAAAATATTACTGAAAGCAGCAAGCCTGGCGGCCCTCACGGCCGTCGCCATTGCCGGCATTTGCAGTCCGGCCATGGCGCAGCAAGCGGATGAGGAAATCAGCTTCTGGGAAAAAGGCAGCGAAAGGATAGGCGATATCGTCGACGAGGGCAGGCAGTCCATTCTGCTATCCGGCTATGCGCGCCATGGAAGGGGCACCTATTCCAGCGAGCGTCTGAAGGAATTGAACGAAGACGCCTGGGGCTTCGGGGTAGCCAAGACCCGCCGCAACGCCAAAGACAACGAAGAAATCGTCTATGCGCTAGGCATAGAAGACTCGCATTACAAACCGCAGCTGATGGCAGGGTATGCCTACCAATGGACCCGGCCGCTGAGCGGAAAATGGGAAATAGCCGGCGGCTATACAGCGATGTTCATGAGCCGTCAGGATTACTTCGGTGGAATGCCTTTCCCGATTGCGCTGCCTTTGGCATCCATAGGCACCCGGGATACCAAGCTGATGGCCTCTTACGTGCCGCGGCTGTCCAAAAACAAGGGTAATGGCGATGTGCTGTTGTTGTTTATGCGCTTCGATCTCCCTTAAAACCGTCATTTTCCCAAGTACCAGCAGACAAAAATGATGCATTTCCGCTGTTTTGATCATTTTTCCACGTCATATTGCCTGTTTATCAATAGATACTGTCCTTATTAGGCGGATAATGGCAGGCAATAACTTGTTCCCTGTAAACGCATTGGTATTAATTTCGTATTCATTTCATATTTATTGCGCAATTATTCGCATTTATTTAAAAGGTAGCCGGGATTATCCCACTCTGCATCTCATGCAAAATAGACAAGTCTCGCTGTGAACTCAATCTCCACCTTGAGCCGCAGCAAACAGCCACCGGCGGCACCGGCAACAATAGACAGCGAATGGCATGACAAGCTGATCCAGTTGAACCCGGACGCCATCTACGTTCTGGTAGATGGGGAGCTGATTTTCTCCAATCCCGCCGGCGCCGCGCTGCTGAAGGCTTCCGATTCTCGGCAATTGCTGGGCCTGAAGCCCGGCGCGTTTATCGCTCCAGCTTTCCTGGCACAGGCCGAAGATATGTTTCAGGGGCTGCTGCAGCACCGCATAGGCCCGTCCACTGTTATCGGCCAATGCCGCGGCCTGGACGGTAGCTTGGTCAACGTGGAAATCCGTGCCAGCCGCTTCATGCATGAACAACAGGCGGCCTTGCAACTGTCGGTCCACGAAACGGGTGCGCGGGAAAACCGCCTGCGCGGCCCGTCTGCGCAAAAAACTGTGTACGAAGAAAGTTTACTCGCCGCAGCAAAAAATCCTGCCGGCCATGAAGCGCTGAACACCGTCGCGCTGGACCGGCCACTGCCCAGCATCCTTGAAGATATCTGCAGGCGCATGGAAAAGCTGCTGGGAAATGGCGCAATCTGCTCCATCATGTTGCTTGATGCCGATGACGAACATTTGCTGCCCGGGGCGGCGCCTTCACTGCCTGAGGAATACTGGCACGCAATCACCAATGCGCCGGTGGGCCCGAATTCAGGCTCCTGCGGCGCCGCTATCTACCATGGCCGTCCGGTATTTTCTGAAGACATCGCCTACGATCCCTTGTGGGCCGATTATCGCGAGATCGCGCTGAAACATGGCCTGCAAGCCTGCTGGTCGGTGCCGGTGATCACGGCCTTCCAGACGGTGCTGGGCGCTTTCGCCGCTTATTATCCTGCGCCGCGCCTGCCGACTGAAGCAGAAAAGAACCGCATACTGGATGCAGTGGACCTGATCGCACTGGCCATCGACAAAAAGCGGATGGAACAGAGCCTGGCGGAAAGCGAAGAGCGCTACCGTTCCGTGGTCACCAACCTGACCGAAGGCATCATGGTCGTCGCGCCCGGCGGGCAGATACTGACCTGCAATCCGAGTGCGATGCGTATCCTGAAAATTACCGACATCCACTCCACCGGCCGCCGCCACCGCTACTTCAAGCACATCATCAATGAAGACGGCTCGGAAAGAAAGCTCGGGGACGATCCTGCTTCCGCAGTATTTCGCACCCGCGCGCCGATCATGAATTTGTCGATAGGCATGGAGTTGCGCGACCGCTCCGTCATCTGGCTGCTGGTCAATGTCATGCCCATCATTGACAGCGCCAGGGACGCTGTCACAGCGGTGCTGATTTCATTCACCGATACCACCGAGGTGCGCGAAACCCAGCGCCAGCTGCACTATATGGCGTCGCACGATGCGCTGACAGGGCTGCCCAATCGCCACCAGCTGAACCAGCGGCTGTCGCATGCGCTGGCCAACGCCAAGCGCAACAGCCACAGGGTAGCGGTGCTGTTTCTGGATCTGGACCGCTTCAAGAACGTCAACGATACCGCCGGCCACTCCGCGGGCGACAATCTGCTGAAAGATGTGGCGTCACGCCTCAGCTCCTGCATCAGGACCAGCGACATGCTCGCCAGGCTGGGCGGCGATGAATTCGTCATCGTGGCGGAAGCCGTCGATAATGCCGCGCATCTGAAGGAAATGGCAGAGCGCGTGCTGGCCCGTATCCGCGAGCCTTTTTATATCGAAGGAAACGAGTATTATCTTGGCACCTCGATAGGCATCAGCGTCTTCCCGCATGACGGCGACGATTGCGCCACGCTGCTGCGCTGTGCCGATTCGGCGATGTACTACGCCAAGGAATCCGGCCGCAACAACTATCAATTCTTCACCACCGAACTGAACGTGCGCGCGCAGCATCGTTATGCGCTGGAGAAAAACCTGCGCCGTGCCTTGCAGGACCAGGAATTCCTGGTGTACTACCAGCCCAAGATCTGCCTGAAAACTTCGCGCATCGTCGGCGCCGAGGCGCTGATACGCTGGCAGATGCCGGACATCGGCATCATCATGCCGAATGAGTTCATTCCGATTTCGGAAGAGATAGGCCTGATCCTGCCGATAGGCCGCTGGGTGCTGGAACAGGCCTGCAAACAAACCCAGCTGTGGCGCAAAAAGTTCACGTCCGACCTGGTCGTCAGCGTCAATATTTCGCCGCGCCAGTTCCAGGATCCAGGTCTGAGCAAATTCATTGAACAGGCGCTGGAAGATGCGGGGCTGCCCGCCGAAGGCTTGCAGCTGGAGATTACTGAAGGCTTGCTGATGGGCGAAGTCGACCAGTTGTTGCCGGTATTCAATGCGATCAAGGCGCTGGGCATCAGCATTTCGCTCGATGACTTCGGCACGGGTTTCTCGTCACTGTCGTATTTACAACGTTTCCCTATAGACAACCTGAAAATCGACCGCTCATTTATCCGCGATATCCCGGAAAACCCGGATTCGGTCGTCCTCACCAACGCCATCATTGCGATGGCAAATGCATTGGGCATGAGCGTTACCGCAGAGGGTGTAGAGAAGGCGGAACAGATGTTTTTCCTGACAGATTCAGGCTGCCAGCAGATGCAAGGCTATTATTTCAGCAAGCCGGTGCCGGTGGAAGAATTTGAAAAACTGCTGGCTGCAAATGCTGAATCGCAACATTGATTAGACTTGCATAGGCCCAAAAGAAGCCTATAATTTGTCAGACGCATATTTTGTGCGCCGCACCATTCCGCTTTACTGGTTTCGTATCATGACGAATATTGCAAAAATACTGCCCTTAGGCAACGTGCTGCTCGATCTTGAGGTCTCCAGCAAAAAACGGGCATTTGAACAAGCAGGGCTATTATTTGAAAATAATTGCAGCATTGCCCGCTCCGTTGTTTCAGACAATCTGTTTGCCAGGGAAAGACTCGGCTCCACAGGCTTGGGCCATGGGGTCGCGATTCCGCATGGCCGCATCAAGGGCCTGAAAGCGCCTATCGCCGCCTTTGTGCGGCTGGCGGAACCCATACAGTTTGAATCGCCGGACGGCGAACCCGTCAATCTGCTGATTTTTTTGCTGATGCCGGACAATGTCACGCAGCAGCACCTCGAAATCCTGTCCGAAATTGCGGAAATGTTATCCAATGAGGCCTTCCGTGCGTTGCTGAGCAGCGAACCGGATGCCGCCGCCGTGCACGACAAGATCATTTCCTGGCAGCCCAACCTGCAGTCTGTGGGCTGATGGCGCGGCTGCGCCGCCGTTCAGCGTCCGCCATGCGCCCCGCCCCGTAGCGCCCGCCCTTCATCCTGCCTACCCTTCCTATTCCTGCCGCTAGCCACTATGCCATTGCTGACCGAACTGACGATCCAAAAAATCTACGATGACAATCGGGATTCCATGCAGTTGGGCTGGTTTGCCGGCTTTTCCGGCGGCGACAAGCAGATCACCGGCGACGCCACTTCATCCGCCGACCAGGTGGGCCACCTTAACCTGATCCACCCGGGCCGCATACAGGTGCTGGGGCACCAGGAAATTGAATACTACAAACGCATCTCCCCCAACTCGCGCGCCAACCTGCTGAAAGAGCTGGTGGCCGGCGCACCGCCTGCGCTGATGGTGGCGCAGGGCCTGGATTCTCCGCCGGAGTTCCTGACGGTGTGCGATGACAATAATATCCCGCTGTTCTCCACGCCCTTGCCGGCGGCGCAGGTGATCGATTTCCTGCGCGTGTACCTGTCGAAAAAACTGGCGCAACAGATTACGATGCACGGCGTGTTCATGGATGTGCTGGGCGTGGGCGTGCTGATCACCGGCGAATCCGGCCTGGGCAAGAGTGAACTGGGGCTGGAACTGATCTCGCGCAGCCATGGGCTGGTGGCCGACGATGCCGTAGAGTTTTCACGCATCGCGCCCAATATGATAGAAGGCCGCTGCCCCAAGCTGCTGCAAAACCTGCTGGAAGTGCGCGGACTGGGCTTGCTGGATATCAAGGCGATTTTCGGCGAAACCGCGGTGCGCAGGAAGATGCGGCTGAAACTGATCGTCCACCTGGTCAGGCGCAGCACGCTGGAAGAAAATTATGAACGCCTGCCGATAGACTCGCAAACGGAGGAAGTACTGGGCCTGCCGATCAAGAAAGTGGTGATCCCGGTAGCTGCCGGCCGCAACATCGCGGTACTGCTGGAAGCAGCGGTGCGCAATACCATCCTGCAACTGCGCGGCATCGACACGCTGCAGGAGTTCATGGAACGCCAGCGCCGCGCAATGAATGACGAAATGGAGCCTTAGGCCAGGATGAGCGCTGCCGGAAAATTGATGTCCGGCATAGCCTGCAACGCCTCATCTGGAGCATAATATTGCCTGGGCTATAAGAAGCCCAGGCAAAAATGACGCTGGCTCGCGTCAGGCTACATCAAGTGCAATGCAAACCATCGAGACTACTATTCCATGCGCATACTCCTTATCTCCGGCATCTCTGGATCCGGCAAATCGGTAGCACTCAATGTCGTGGAAGACGCAGGCTACTATTGCGTTGACAACCTGCCCCCCAGCCTGCTGCCTGAACTGATTACCACGCTGCTGGGCGAAGGCATCGAGTCAGCGGCCATGGCCATCGACTCGCGCAGCGCGCACCTGCTGACCAGCCTGCCGGACACCATTGCCAAGCTGGGCCGGGACGGCCACGAAGTCAAGGTACTGTTCCTGACTGCCAGCACCGAATCGCTCGTAGCCCGCTTCTCCGAAACCCGCCGCAGCCATCCATTGTCACACCGCCAGCAACGGGACCAGCCGCTGACGGACAGGTTGAGCCTGACCGAATGCATACAGGAAGAACGCGAGATGCTGGCGGCAATACAATCGCTCGCGCATGTCATCGACACCTCCAACCTCAGCGCCAACAAGCTGCGCGAATGGGTCAAGGATGTCATACAGATACAGCATTCGCCGCTGACGCTGATGTTTGAATCCTTCGCCTTCAAGATAGGCGTACCGCTGGACGCCGATTTCGTGTTCGATGTGCGCATGCTGCCTAATCCCTACTACGATCTTGAGTTGCGCGCACTGACCGGACGCGATGAACCCGTCATCCAGTTTCTGAAGAGCCAGCAGATGGCGCTCGATCTGTATGAAGATATACGCAGCTTCATCGAAAAATGGCTGCCAATGTTCAAGAAAGACAACCGCAGCTACCTGACCGTGGCAATCGGCTGCACCGGCGGCCAGCACCGTTCAGTGTTTATGGTGGAACAGCTGGCAGGCTATTTCCGGGACAAGGAACAGGTCCTGCTGCGCCACCGCAGGCTAGGTTAGGCACAACCCGCGCAACAGACTTTTATCGACTACACCGGTTCAACAAGAGGATATTCCATGCGCAGACTATTCATTCTTTCCCTGCTTCCGCTGTTTTTTTCCAGTACCCTTGCCCTTGCGGATGAACAGGTCCGCAAACTGCCGGCCTTCAATGCGATCAATAGCAAGGGCCCCATCAGCATTTCGCTGGAAGCAGGAAAAGCGCAGACGCTAAGCGTCAAGGGCAGCGATACATTCCTCGCCAATCTCGTGACCGAAGTCGTCAACGGCGAACTGATGGTCAGCCTGAAGGACAAGAATTTCAAGTCCACCTCCGGCGACCCAAGGATCACCATCACGCTACCCGCACTGCGACAGCTTAAAGTGGAGGGCGCCGGCGACGCCACGCTGCGCAACATCGACGGCGAACGCATTGACATCAGCTACCAGGGTGCAGGCAGCCTTACCGCCAGCGGCAAGATCAAATGGCTGAGGCTGAAAGCCCAGGGTGTGGGGCAAATCGATACCAGGGAACTCAAGGCCGAACACGTTGACGTGGAATTCGAAGGCATCGGCACCGTCAAGGTCTATGCGAGCGACCTGCTGAATGCGGTAGTGGAAGGCATGGGTTCGCTGATCTACTACGGCAATCCTCGCACCTTCCATAAATCGGTACAGGGAATCGGCAGCGTCAGCGCCGGAAAATAAAAACGCAATTTTACGGCCTGTCGCCAACACGGGGGTAGGCCCTTACCCCATCACAACCCGCCGCATCTTCTGCGCGACATAAGACAGGCTCGCCACTGTCAGCGCCGCGCATACCAGCAAGGCGATCGCAATCGCCGCATGCCCGACGGCCTCGCCTTTCAGCACATGGTTCATCATGATGTTCTGCGCGAGCACCGGCGCCCACTGGAACCAGGCCGGCTCACGGCCGGGATTGAAGGTCAGCACCAGCGGCACCATGCTGACGACAAGGCTCAACATCTGGTTGCGCACCTGCGCCTCCTTGTAGCTCTTGCAATTCAGCGCCACCGCAATCTGTATCGCCGCCAGGCTGGCAGCCAGCGGCAACAGCACCATCAGGAAACCCCAGGCTTCTCGTCCGCCGAACTGGAATTCGGCGCGCAGGGTCTCGTTGCGGATCAGCCACTGCGAAGGGAAAAAACTCAGCACCGTCAGCACCACGACCGTCATGCTGACGGTGGCGACCGCCCCCCATTTGCCGATTGCCAGTTGCCATCCGGAGACGGGATTCATCATGAGCGGCTCCAGCGAGCCGCGCTCGCGCTCGCCAGCCGTGGTGTCGATGGCCGCATACATGCCGCCTATCACAATGGCCATGATCAGCATGAACGGCAGCATGCCGGTAATGGTGACCTTGCGCTCTTCTAGGCGGCTGATCTGGCGCTCCTTGATCTCCACCATCTGCAGCACCTCGGGTGACACGCCGCGCATCATCAGGCCCAGCAAAGCGTACTCCTGCGTATAGCCGTCCAGCACCTTCCGCAGGGGCCGCAGGCCGAACTGGGCCTGGGTATTGGCAGTATCGAATACGACTTCCAGCGTCACTTTTTCGCCTCGCGCCAGCTTGCCGTCAAAGTCGCGCGGCACCAGCAGCACGGGCTGGGTCAGTTCCTTGCTGCGCAGCTTGCTTTCGTAGTCGGCAGGCGCCGGCTGGATCTGGTAGCCCTGGCGCAGGATATAGCTTTCCAGGCCAGGCGCATATTGCATATCGACGGCGACGACGGTGCGCTTGATTTCCTGCGACTCTACCTGAGACAGCACTTCCGACACGATCAGCAACAGCAGCGGCACCCCCAGCAAAGAGCTGAGCAGCACTACCAGCAAAGTGCGCCGGTCGCGCATCGCATCCATCATCTCCTTGCGGAATATGGCGAATATGGATTTCATGCCAGGGTCCTGTCAGAATGTGCAGCCGGATGCAGAAAGGCCAGCTTGACGAAAGCATCTTCGAAATCGGCCTCGCCGGCCTGCACCAGCAACTCATCCACGCTGCCACAGGCAACGTCTCGGCCTTCCGCCACAATCACCACATGGTCGCACAGGCGCTCCACTTCCTGCATGATGTGCGTGGAAAAGATGATGCATTTGCCGCCGCCTTCCGGCGAGCGCAGCCAGCGCAAGAACTCGCGCAGCGAACGGGTCGCCACCACATCCAGTCCGTTGGTAGGTTCATCCAAAATGATGTTCTTCGGATCGTGCACCAGCGCGCGCGCCAGCGCCGTCTTCATGCGCTCACCTTGGCTGAAGCCGTCGGTGCGCCGCTCCATCAGCTTGTCCATGTCCAGCCAGTGTGCCAGTTGCTCGGTGCGCTGTTCTACCAGGCCGCGCTCCATGCCATGCAGGATGCCGTAATAATGGATGTTCTCCCTCGCGGTCAGCCTGGGGTAAAGGCCGCGCGCATCGGACAGTATTCCCATGCGCGACAGCGAGGCTTGCTGGCCAGGCACCACTTTTACGTCGTCAACCGTGATCTCGCCGCGGTCGGGCGCCAGCAGCGATGCCACCATGCGCAGGCTGGTGGTCTTGCCGGCGCCGTTGGCGCCGAGCAGGCCGGTAATGGAGCCGTCTTTTGCAGTAAAACTGACGCTGTCCACCGCCTTGACGGTTTCACGGGCGCGTTTGCGGAAAGAAAAACGTTCCTCCCTGATGAATTCCTTGTGCAAGTCCTCTACCCTGATCATGGCTTTGCTCCGGGGTTTGCAGGCGCAGCGGCGCCGGCTTGCGACGGCGGCACGGGCGGCAGCCAGGCCATAGGACGAGGTATTTGCCGCACGCAAGAAGTGTCAATCTTGGCTGCCTCGTTGTCATCTTTCGCATTCAGGTAACGGTAAGCCAGTTCGCGCAGGCAGCCGCCCTGCGACATCAGGCCGTGCCCGGCATTGCCGATTGAAAGATGCATGGCTTTCGGCCCCAGTGCTGCCGCAACATGCGCGCCATGCAAGGTGGGCGTTACCGGATCTATGCCGCCGCTCAGCAGCAGCACGGAAACGGGGCTGCGGGGTATTGTGTAAAACGCCGCGGGCACATCGCCGCGCGGCCATTTCTCGCAGATCCGTTTATACATGCCGTCCATCAACCGGGAGAATTCATCCGCCGCAGACGTTACAGGAAGGCGCGCATATTCTTCTGCACACCAAACGGAGAAATGCATACCGTAGGCAATGCTGGACTGGTCAGGCTGGCTGGTGACGCCGCTCAGCGCCACCAGCGGCGCATATTTACCCTGTTCCGCCTGCGTCAGTGCGTACGGAAGCCCTGCGAGGCTGGACGGCGCATACAGCGACTTATGCACCATGCTGACCAGCAGGTCGCGCGTCATCTGCAGCTGCATTTCATTGCCCAGGCGCGGATGAATCAACGTGACCTGGCGCGGCAAGGACGCCAGCAGGCTGTTCCAGCGCTGCGCAAGCTGCGGATAAGCCGTATTGCAACGCGCATCCTTTGCGCAGCCGGAGAACAGCGCATCCAGCGCCAGTTGCGCATCGCTGGAGGGCAGACGCTCATCCGGCGGCACCACGCCATCCAGGATCACCCGCCGGACCGATTGCGGGAACTGGCGCAAGTACTCCAGCCCCGCGCGAGTGCCATAGGAAACACCGACAAGATTGATTTTTGCATAGCCCTGCGCCTGCCTGACCGCGTCCAGGTCCTGCATCGCGATTGTAGTGGTGAATTGCTTCAGGTCGCCATACGGCAGTGCCTGCAGCCGGCTCAGACATTGCTGCGCACTGTGGAGGGCCTGCTCGGTATCGGACAGATCGCCACTGTTTTCAAGTTCCGGGCACTTCAACGGCGCGCTGCGGCCGGTACCGCGCTGATCCACAAACACCAGATCGCGCCGCCGGTTCAGCCTGCTGAATGCGAACTGCCCCCAGCCGGCGACGCTGATCGCGCTCTGCCCAGGTCCGCCGGCCAGCAGAAAGATGGCATCCGGCAGTTTGTTCCTGTCCTGCGACGGCACCACGACATAGCTGACGTCGATTTTCCTGCCCTCGGGATGGGCAGGGTCCAGCGGACGCTGCACCTTGCCGCACTGTACCTCCTGAGGGAACTCGGGAACGCGGCATGCCTGAGTGGCTGCCACAGCCAGACCGGGTAATAAAAGGCTCAGGCACAATGCTGCGCCTGCGAACATCCTGTGGGGCAAATTCGTCTCCTGCGTGCCCCGTTTAAACGTGAGGCTTTGTTCCTGCTGCGGTGAATTTCAATTAATTAATACTACAACATTCATCCGCACTGTCAAACCTGAAAAACACGATATTGCCTCTGCCGATTTGCGGCCCAAGAACGCGCGGTGCCCTGTTATGCGCAAACTTGCTGCAATCTATACCTGTTCGGGATAGGCAAAATCCCGATAATGAAGATGCCGGCTCGCCAGGGCCTGTTAACGATTAAGTTTATAGGCATACCATACACACGATAGAAAGCGCATGCAGCATGATACCTTTCCAAGATTTGTTATTGTTTGCCGGAGCGGCCCTGCTGCTGGTAATTACACCGGGGCCTAACATGATGTATCTGGTATCCAGGTCTATTTGCCAGGGAAGGATGGCCGGCGTCATCTCGCTGCTCGGCATCGCCACCGGCTTTGTCATGCATATGCTGGCGGCAGCGGTAGGCCTGGTTACGCTGTTCATGGCTATCCCGCTTGGCTACGAAATCCTTAAATTCGCGGGTGCCGGCTACCTGCTGTGGCTGGCATGGCAGGCTGTAAGGCCGGGCGCACGCTCACCCTTTGAGGCGCAAGACCTGCCCCTGGATTCGCCGCGCAAGCTGTTCCTGATGGGTTTCCTGACCAACCTGCTGAATCCCAAGGCGGCGATGTTTTACCTGTCTCTGCTTCCGCAATTCGTGCGCGTGGAGCGCGGCTCTGTATTCATGCAGAGCGTGGAATTGGGTATGACACAAATCCTGGTCAGCTTCAGCGTCAATCTGGTGATCACGCTTTCTGCCGCGGCAATTGCTTCGTGATTTGCGCGCAATACGCTATGGCTGGCCGTGCAGCGGCGGGTAATGGGCTTCGTACTGGCAGCACTCGCGGTACGGCTCGCTCTGGAACAGCGCCGCTAGTCTACCCGCCGCCAGGCGATGACACCCTGGCTAGACCGACCACAAGCTGGGAGCCAGCAGGGATTGCAGCAATTTCTTCACCGGCGCCGGCAAGGGCGCATCGCCGATCTGCTGCGTCGGATACCAGACATGCCGGGATTCGGCAATCTTGTCATGCCGGCTGGCCATCTTGAATTGTATCGGCATCACGTTCAGCTTGAAATGCGTGAAGACGTGGGCAAAAGGCGGCAGCGCCTCTATTGTGTCGACGTCGCCGAATTGCTGCGCCAGCCTGGTCACTTCCGGGAAGGCATCTGCCAGCGCATCGGGTTCGTCGTCCACGTCCTGCATGCCATCCAGCTCCGGCAGCGACAGCAGGCCGCCCCAGATGCCGCTGTCCGGCCTTTGCTCCAGCAATACCTGGCCTTCATGCAACATGACGAGCATGACGGCCTGTTTTTCCCTTTGCTGCTTTTTAGGCTTGCGCACCGGCAGTTCCGCCGCGCGTCCGCTGGCATAGGCAACGCAGCGCTGCTGCAGCGGACAGCGCGGACAGCCCGGGCTGCTGCGCGTGCATAGCGTCGCGCCCAGGTCCATCAGGCCCTGCGTATAGGATTCTATATCCTGCTCAGGCAGCAGCGCCTCGGCGCGCAGCCACAGGCCGTCTTCCACCGGTTTGGCGCCGGGATAGCCTTCAACGCCGAACACGCGCGCAAACACGCGCTTCACATTACCGTCCAGGATAGCCGCGCGCGTGCCGTAGGAGAACGCGGTTATCGCCGCCGCGGTGGAACGGCCTATGCCGGGCAATTCTTTCAGCAAGGCGGGGTCGGATGGAAAGCGGCCACCATACAGCGCCACCACTTGCTGCGCGCATTTGTGCAGATTGCGCGCGCGGGTATAGTAGCCGAGGCCGCTCCAGTGCGACATGACCTGCTCGGAGCTTGCCGCAGCCAGGTCCTGCACTGTGGGAAAACTTTCCAGGAAACGCTGGTAATACGGAATTACCGCCGTCACCTGGGTTTGCTGCAGCATGATTTCAGACAGCCATACCTTGTACGCATCGCGTGTCTGCTGCCACGGCAGGCTATGCCTGCCGTGCTGCTTCTGCCAACGGATCACGTCCGCGGAAAAGCCTGGGTCTTCGTAGTTCGCTTCGTGGTTCAATTGGTGGTTCAATTCGCCTAATGCCTCGTGTTCAGGAATGGGTCATGTCTATCGGCACGATCCACTGTACATACTGCTCCGCCGTTACATAACCGGAAGCCAGCGCCGCGTCGCGCAGGCTGGTGCCTTCCTTGTGCGCTTTCTTGGCAATCGACGCTGCCTTGTCGTAGCCGATGTGGCGATTCAGCGCTGTCACCAGCATCAGGTTCTTGTCCAGGTTTTCCTTCAGCTTCGGCAGGTTGGGCTCTATGCCCACGGCACACTGGTCGTGGAAGGCGTTGCAGGTGTCGCCCAGCAACTCTATGCTTTCCAGCACATTGTGCACCATGACGGGCTTGTAGACGTTCAGCTGGAAATTACCCTGGCTGCCGGCGAAGGCTACGGCGGCATCGTTGCCGAATACCTGCACGCATACCATCGTCATCGCTTCGCACTGGGTAGGATTGACCTTGCCCGGCATAATCGATGAGCCCGGCTCATTTTCGGGGATGTTCAGTTCGCCTATGCCGCAACGCGGGCCGCTGGCCAGCCAGCGCACGTCGTTGGCGATCTTCATCATGGCACCCGCCAGCGTGCGCAATGCCGCCGACACATTCACCAGCGCATCATGCGCCGACAGTGCAAAAAACTTGTTGTGGGCCGAGCGGAAGGGGTAACCGGTAATCTGCGCGATACAGTGCGCCGCCAGATCACCGAAACGCGGATGCGCGTTCAGGCCGGTGCCGACTGCCGTACCGCCTATCGCCAGGTCGTATACGCCTGGCAAAGTCTGCTTGACCGTGTGCAATGCAAAATCCAGCTGCGCAACCCAGGCGCCGATTTCCTGGCCCAGCGTGATCGGCGTTGCATCCTGCAGGTGCGTGCGGCCGGTCTTGACGATATCCTTATACGCCGCCGATTTGGCCGCCAGCGTATTGCGCAACTGCTCCACCGCCGGAAACAGGTGCTGGTACAGCTGCTCGACAACGGCGATATGCATTGCCGTCGGGAAGGTATCGTTGGACGACTGGCCGCGGTTGACATGGTCATTCGGATGCACGGGAGCCTTGCTGCCCATGACGCCGCCAGCGATCTCGATCGCACGGTTGGAGATCACTTCATTCGCGTTCATGTTCGACTGCGTGCCGGAACCGGTCTGGAATACCACCAGCGGGAAATGTGCATTCAGCTTGCCTTCGATGACTTCATCGGCTGCCTGGATGACACCCTTGGCAACATCGGCCGGCAATTCGCCGAGTTCCGCATTGGCTTGCGCTGCTGCTTTTTTGAGAATGCCAAGCGCGCGTATCATCGGCGCCTGCCACTTGAAGCGGGCAATACCGATTGGGAAATTTTGTATCGAGCGCTGAGTCTGCGCGCCCCAGTAGGCTTCGTTTGCCACCTCGACGGCGCCCATCGAGTCTGTTTCTGTACGGTGATTTGACATAGGGATTCCTTGTAACCAGCTGTCCGTTTGAAGAATCCATACAATCGCGGACGCCGCGCCGGAAATAACGGGCGCCGCCGGTCGCAATGGGTGGGAGGCTGGCAGGCCGGTAAATTACGGGCAGCCTGAATCGAAGGCCATTGCCTATGCGAGCAATTGGATGGCTATGTTTGCAAAAACTGCCTGCAAAACATGATTATGCCCTATGCGGCCACTTTCAGCGCAACCAGCTCCGCCGCCAGTGCGGACTTCAGGCTGCCTTCGAGGTCGGCCATGGTTTTCTTCTGGGCGTCAATGTCGGCCTGCATCGATTCAAAGCTCGCAATCTTGTCTTCCAGGCTGTCGGTCGCCACATTGATGCGCTGTATCGACTGCATACGGTTTTTCAGCTGGCTTTTGTGTTCGCGGATCTGCGCTTCCAGCGGCGCCATCACTACCTTTTGCCAGGCTTCCACATCGCGGTTGGCCTGCAGGAAGCTTTGCTTGACCCGTGATGCGATCGAATCAAAAAACTTCTGCATCAGGATCACTTGCGGCGTGGTCAGCATCGCCGCAGTCGTGAATTGCTTTTGGTACACCGACTCTATCGCGGCGATTTCCTTGATGTACTTGTCCAGCGAAAACGGCATCGGCGCGGACAGCGCCAGGCCGTGCTCGGTAGAAAACTTGCGGTACATGATCGCCATCATTTCCGAGATTTCGTCGGTCTTCTTGTTCGACGTCACCAGGTTATGCCTGAGTTGCGCAAAGAACTGCCTCACCGCTTCGCGCAGGCCTATCGACAGCTTGCTTTTTTCCATCGCGTCACGGGACTTGCGTATCTCTTCGCGCAGAATGTCCATGCCCAGGCTGGTATAGACCTCGGTGCACAGGCGGGTGAAGACCGCGCGCGTGCCCTGCATCTTGATCAGGCTGGTATCGAATTCCTTCTTCTCGGCGTCGATGCGCTTCATCATGTGGTCGATGACGCTCTTGTTCTTGCCGCGCAGGCTCTTCAGTTCCAGCATCTGCTCCACCACGCTGCGGCTGCGGGAAGACATCACCGCATGGTGCGCGCCGGTGATTTCACCCACGTCCTTGCTTAGCTGCGAACGGATGATGTCCTGCTTCGCCGGTATCAATTCGTGCGACAGTGCGTTTTCCAGCGAAGGCAGGCGGCTCTTTGCCAGCAGCTCTGCATCCTTGTTGATCTTGGCCACCAGGCCCTTTTGCGCAGACACCGGAAACACTTGCTTCTCATCCAGCGCCAGCGTATGCGCAACAGTACTGATCTGGTGCGCGATCTGGCTCTCTATTTCCTCCGGCGAGCGCAATTCGTCCCACATGCTGTCTATTTTGTTCAGCACCACCATGCGTCCCGCGCCGCCGCCGATGTGATTGCGCCAGACATCGATATCGCTCTTGGTCACGCCGGTATCGGCCGCCAGGATGAACAGCACCGCGTGGGCATTCGGGATCAGGTTCAGCGTCAGTTCGGGCTCGGTGCCTATTGCATTCAGCCCCGGCGTATCGACGATGATCAGGCCTTCTTTCAGCAACGGATGCGGAAAATTGACAATCGCGTGGCGCCATTGGGAAATTTCCACCATGCCGTCTTCATCGACTTCCAGCGGCGCATCCGGATCGTTCTCGTCGAACAGTCCGTAGGATTTTGCGACTTCGCGCGTCACCTTCTTTGTCAAGCTGACCTGCTTGAAGGCTTCCAGCATGCCTTCGCCGGAACTGATGTTCAGCGGCAGCACTGTCCACACATGGTGCTGGCCTTTGTAGTCGCTGGTGGACTGGGCCTCGGCCCGGGTTTCTATCGGCAGCAGGCGTATGCACGGGGGGATGGTTTCATCGTACAGCAGTTCGGTCGGGCACATGGTCGTGCGGCCGGCAGAAGAAGGCAGTATGCGCTGGCCGTATTCGGCAAAGAAGATCGCATTGATCAATTCCGACTTGCCGCGTGAAAATTCTGCAACAAAAGCGATAGACAATTTGTCATCTACCAATCTTTCCAGCAAACGGCTGATGCGCTGGTCGCTTGCTGCGTCCGCCAGATCGGAACTGCCCAGCCATGAGCGATACTGCTCCAGCGCAGTCACCACACCCCTGCGCCAGTCGCTGTATTCCTGGAATCGTTGAACCAGATTACTCATGTTGCCCCCAATCAATCTTCTATATATGCAGAATCTAGCATCTCAGCTCATTTTTGACAATTGACACAGTAAAATGTCGTGCGCTGGCCCTGCTTGATTTGCCTGATCGCGGCGCCGCATACCCGGCAGGCTTCGCCGGTACGATCATAAACGAAGTAGCTCTGCTGAAAGTAACCGGTTTGGCCGTCGACCCCGATAAAATCCTTCAGCGTGCTGCCGCCTTTCTCGATTGCAGCCGCGAGCGTCTCGCGTATGGCTTGGGCCAGCAGCTTGTAGCGCGCCAGACTAACGCGGTTTGCCGCGGTTTTCGGGTTGATGCCGGCCCGGAACAAGCTTTCCGACGCATAAATATTTCCCACCCCGACCACGATATCACCCGCCAGCAGCACCTGCTTGATCGGCGCGCTACGCTGCCGCGTCTGCCGGTGCAGCAGTTCGGCGCTAAATCCGGATTCCAGCGGCTCCACGCCCAATTGCCGCAAAAGCAAGTGGTTATCGACATGGCCGTCTTCGATGGAATGCCACAACACTGCGCCGAAACGGCGCGGGTCCGTCATGCGCAGGCTCTGCTCACCGACGACGATATCAATATGATCATGCTTTTCCGCCGGCGTAAGCACCGGCAGCACGCGCAAGTGGCCGGACATGCCAAGATGAATCAGCAGTGAACCGTGCTCAAATTCCAGCAGCAGGTATTTGCCGCGGCGGCCGGCGGCCAGGACACGCCTGCCGGTCAGCAAGGCTTTGAGGCCCGGCGGAAACGGCCAGCGCAAGCCGTCCCGGCGTACGATTACGTCAGTGACTGTCTTACCTGTAAGATGGGGGGCGACCCCACGGCGGGTGACTTCTACTTCTGGCAATTCTGGCATAAATAAGCTACCTGTACTCCGCCGACGGCGCGACTGAAAGTGCGCGGCCGAACGGATAAATTTATTTAAATTTCATACAATTTGACACACAGAAAACCGGCGTAGCCTCGCGCATCGACCCGGCTTTAGGCGTAAAATCAGAGATCGTCGACATATCAGGATTCTGTTTTGAAAAATATTTTTTCACCCATTTTAACGTCGATAGCACCAATTGCCTTGTTAACATCGCTGATGCTGACCGGTTGCGCCGGCATGAAGCCCGTCGCGGAAGCACCTACGGACGAAGCCCACCAGGCTTCGGATGCCGCCCATGCGGCGCTGGACGCCGAAAAAACGCTAAACGGCATCAACCAGCCGTCCAGCGAGGACCAGTTGCCGGCCGTTGAACTGACCGATGAGATTTTCTACAAGCTGCTGACCGCCGAAATCGCTTACCAGCGCGGCAACTGGCAAGCCGCTTACATTACGATACTGAGCGTGGCACAGCAGACCCGCGACCCTCGCCTGGCGCGCCGCGCCTCGGAAATTGCGCTGTCGGTCAAGCAGCCCGGTGAAGCAATGGCAGCCATCCGCCTATGGCGCGAACTCGCGCCCAACTCCAATGAAGCCACGCAGTATTACCTCGGCTTCATGGTGATGAACAATAACCTGGCGGAAATCCAGCGCGTTTTTTCTGAAAAACTGGCAAGCGCTCCCGCCAGCCAGTACGGCGTAATCATGCTGCAGGCCCAGCGCCTGCTGTCCCGCGCGCGTGACAAGAATGCCGCGTTCGACACGCTGGAAGCGCTGCTCGATCCCTATAAATCCACTTATGAAGCCCATCTGGCGCTGGCGCAAGGTTCTTATTCACGCGGCGACAATGCGCGCGCGTTGAGCGAAGCGCAGACAGCGCTGGGACAAAAACCCGATTCGCAACTGGCCATCCTGACCATCGCGCAGGTCTCCAGCCAGCAGGATGCGGCCAAGGCAATGTCGGGCTTCCTTTCCAAAAATCCGGCAGCGCGCGACGTGCGGCTGGCCTATGCCAGCATTTTGATTGACCTGAAACAGCTGGACAAGGCAACTGCGGAATTCGAACATCTGCTGCGCGACAAACCGGATGATGTCGGTGTCATGTATACGCTGGGTGTACTGGCGATGGAAGGCAAACACACCAAGGTTGCGGAAAAATACTTCAACGATTACCTGGGCGTGCTGGAAGCCAATCCTGCCGAGGAACGCGATCCCACCCCCGCGCTGATCAACCTGGCGCAGATCGCCAGCGACCGCAAGGACGACAAAGCGGCACTGGAATGGCTGTCCAAGGTCGAATCCTATGACGGCAGGAATGCTGCCTACCTGAATGTGCAGATACGCCGCGCGCAGATCATTGCAAAAAGCGGCAAACTGGTCGACGCGCGCAAATTCCTGAAAGAAGTTGCTGTCACCAGCGACGACGACAAGGTGCAGCTGGTCCAGGCCGAAGCGCAGTTGCTGAGGGAAGCCAAACAGCCGCAGGAAGCCGGCAAAGTGCTGGAAGAAGGAATACAGCGCTTCCCGAATAATCCCGACCTGCTGTACGACTACGCAATGATTGCCGAGTCGCAGCAAAAGGTAACGGAGATGGAGGCTTCGCTCAGGAAAGTGATGGAACTGGCGCCGAATAACCAGCATGCCTATAACGCGCTGGGCTATGCACTGGCCGAGCGCAATATCCGGCTTGACGAGGCGCTGAGCCTGATAGAAAAGGCGCTGCAGCTGGCGCCGGATGATCCTTTCATCCTGGACAGCCTCGGTTGGGTCAAGTTCCGCCTGGCGAAACCTGCGGAGGCCGAAGAAGCCTTGCGCCGCGCGTACACTTTACGGCCCGACGCAGAGATCGCCGTACATCTGGGCGAAGTGCTGTGGTCGCAAGGCCAGAAAGACAATGCGCGCAAATTCTGGCGCGAAGCCAGGGCGAAAGATCCAGACAATGAAGTACTGAAAAGCACCTTGCAGCGCCTCAACGCCAAGCCCTGATCGCCGATACCCGCTGGGCCTGTCTGCTGCAACAGGCTCGCGGTTCCTCTGAATATCCGTTGAGGTCTTTTTGATCTTGAGCACACCTTTGCTATTGTCTATGCCATCCATCCGATTTCACCGCCCGCTACTGAACCTACCCTTGCCAGGCTCGCTGCCGGGTTTGCTACTGACTCTGGCGCTATCGGGCTGCGCAAGCATGGCCAGCCGCGAGCCTGCACAGGCAACAACACCGCGTGTCTACCATGAAGATGTGGAACTCAGCGGCCGCATACTGGTGCTGTACTTCCAGAACAACAGGGAACAGTCGTTGCCCGGCAGTTTTGAATGGAAGCAGGATAAAGACAGCACCAAGGTCACGCTACTCTCCCCGACCGGCCAGACAGTTGCCACCATCACCTCGGATGCCCGTGGCGCCACGCTGGTGCAGTCCAAGCAACCGCCAAAACATGCGGATAACCTCGACAGCCTGATGAGCGAAACCCTGGGCTGGCCTATGCCGATCAACGGCATGCGCGACTGGATGCAGGGTTTCATCCGCAATGCCACAGGCGAACGGGTTGCCGTGGCCGCCGACAACGATGCGACTTTGTCCTCCGACGGCTGGCAGCTGCGCTATGCCAGCTGGCAAGATGACCGGTCTCTGCCCAAACGCATAGACCTGAACCGGTACACTGAACAGGCCGGCAACGTCACGCTGCGCGTCGTGCTGGACCAGCAAAACCCGCAAAAAGAATAGCAGGCGGCATGGAACCCTCGATGTTGCATTGCCCCGCGCCGGCCAAGCTCAACCTTTTCCTACATGTCACCGGAAGGCGCGCCGATGGTTATCACCTGCTGCAAACCGCCTTCCAGCTGATCGACTATAGCGACACGCTGGACTTCGCCGTGCGCGTTGACGGCGCAATACGCCGCTGCAACGATGTTGCCGGCGTGCCTGAAGACAGCGACCTGATCGTGCGCGCAGCACGGCTGCTGCAAAGCTACACGGACTGCAAGCTGGGCGCCGACCTGACACTGCATAAAAAACTGCCGATGGGCGGAGGACTTGGGGGCGGCTCTTCCGATGCGGCGACCACGCTGATGGTGCTGAACCACTTATGGCAGACCGGACTCAGCCGCGCGGAACTGCAACAACTGGGCCTGCAACTGGGTGCCGACGTACCGTTTTTTATCTTCGGCAGGAATGCATTCGCCGAAGGGGTAGGTGAACTGTTGCAGCCGATACAAACCGCCGAATGCTGGTTCGTCGTCATCGAGCCCGGCGTACAGGTGCCGACACCTGCAATTTTTTCCGCAAAAGAGTTGACAAGGGACACAAAACCAATCAGAATAGCGGACTTTTCCAGTCATATAAAAATGTTTGGAAAAAACGATCTGCAAGCAGTTGCCAGCGCATTGTTTCCGCCAGTCGATGCAGCCATTCAATGGCTCTCCACTTACGGCGAAGCAAGGATGACAGGATCGGGAGCTTGTGTATTTTGCGCGTTTGCTGACGAATTTTCAGCAGATGAAGCACTACGGCAGGTACCGGATCGCTGGAAATCCTGGAAAGCAAAAGCACTGCATAAACATCCTCTGGATTATTTAATGCAGACGTAATAAAGACTTGGTTTGACGTTGAAATACCGCTAGAATAGCGGCAAATTAATACGACAGACAAACGGTTGTGTAGGGGATTCGCCAAGCTGGTTAAGGCACTGGATTTTGATTCCAGCATACGAAGGTTCGAATCCTTCATCCCCTGCCATTAAATTAAGCCGCCGCATAGACATGTGCGGCGGCTTTTTCAGTTTTAAGCCAGTGTTCTTGCATAATTCCTAAGACTACCCTTGTTGCCAGAGGTATTATGCAAGAATATCCCGCCTTAACTTTAGCCAATAGGTCTCTTCATGGCACACGCACACGATAACATGATGGTTTTCACCGGCAACGCCAATCCGGCACTTGCCATCAGCGTTGCCAAACAACTTGGCTTATCGTTAGGCAAAGCGAACGTCTCCAAGTTTTCGGACGGCGAAGTGATGGTGGAGATCAATGAGAACGTGCGCGGCAAGGACGTTTTCGTGCTGCAGTCCACCTGCGCGCCGACCAATGACCACCTGATGGAAATCATCCTGATGGTCGATGCGCTGAAACGCGCGTCCGCCGGCCGCATCACTGCCGCGATTCCTTATTTCGGTTACGCACGCCAGGACAGGCGCCCGCGTTCGGCACGTGTGGCAATCTCGGCCAAGGTCGTTGCCAACATGCTGGAAGAGGCAGGCGTTGATCGCGTGCTGATCATGGATCTGCATGCCGACCAGATCCAAGGCTTCTTTGATATCCCGGTAGATAATATTTATGCATCGCCGATTTTGCTGGGCGATCTGGTAGCCAAGAATTACGATGACCTGCTGGTAGTGTCGCCGGATGTGGGCGGCGTGGTCCGCGCCCGCGCTCTGGCCAAGCGCCTGAACTGCGACCTGGCGATCATCGACAAGCGCCGTCCGAAAGCCAACGTCTCCGAGGTGATGAACATCATCGGTGAAGTCGAAGGCCGCAACTGCGTGATCATGGATGACATGGTCGATACCGCAGGCACGCTGACCAAGGCGGCAGAAGTATTGAAAGAACGCGGCGCCAAGAAAGTGCTGGCCTATTGTACGCATCCGGTCTTGTCCGGCCCTGCCATAGACCGCATTTCGCAATCGCCGCTGGACGAACTGGTTGTTACAGACACGATCCCGCTGACGGAAGCCGCCAGGGCATGCAGCAAGATCCGCCAACTGTCGTGCGACAGCCTGCTGGCAGAAACCTTCCGCCGCATCACCAAAGGCGATTCGGTCATTTCGCTGTTCGCCGATTAAGCAAGTTTAGTCAGTACCGTTTTTTCGGGCTCCGCCGCTGGCGGAGCCTTTTTAGCATCCCCTGGTCGCGGGGGATCAACCCGCAGGCATGGAATATTTTCCCCAAGCCTGCACATCATGGAGTTTCAAAATGAAAGTAATCGCATTTGCACGCAAAGAACAGGGGACCGGAGCGAGCCGCCGCCTGCGCAATGCTGGCCAAACACCTGGCATCATCTACGGCGGCACGGAAGCCCCTGTCTCTATCACTCTGGACCACAATGCGCTGTACCATGCATTGAAAAAAGAAGTATTCCACTCCTCCATCCTGGATCTGGAAGTAGACGGCAAAGTAGAAAAAGTATTGTTGCGCGACTTCCAGGTCCACGCATACAAGCAACTGGTATTGCACGCTGATTTCCAACGTGTTGATCCTAACAAGAAGATCCACGTTAAAGTGCCTCTGCATTTCATTAACGCTGAAGTTTCTCCAGCCGTTAAACTGAACGCAGCAGTCATCAGCCACGTTGCTGTTGAACTGGATATCTCCTGCCTGCCAGCCGACCTGCCAGAGTTCGTTACTGTTGACCTGTCCAACATCGTTGCCGGCCAGTCCCTGCACGTGTCCGACGTTGTGTTGCCAGCGGGCGTTACTATCGTTGCACACGGCGACAGCAACCCAACCGTTGCAATCGCAGTGGTACCAGCAGGCGCTACTGCTGCTGAAGCCGAAGCAACTGAAGAAAAGAAATAATTTTCAGCTTTTGCGAAAAAGCCGCCTCAGGGCGGCTTTTTTTACGTCCTCTTTTCTGCGGCTTGCCCTACAGTGCTACCGCAATCCCATCCACAAACCTGCCGGCACGAATACCAGCGCCGCAACATTGCCCAGCATGACAATGGAAGCCACTTTGTCCGGTTCCTGCTGATACTGTTCCGCCACCATGAAGCAGAACACTGCCGGCGGCAGCGCGGCAAACAGGTACATCTGTCCTCGCTGTGCCTGCGTCAGCGGCAATACTAGGTCCAGCGCCAGCGCCGCCAGCAGGCCCGCTACCGGGCAAACCACCGCTCCCACCATGCCGATGCGCCAGCTGGAAAAACTGATGTCCAGCATGCGAACGCCCAGCGCGAACAGCATGATGGGAATGCAGGAATCGCCGGTCATCTTCAGCGCCACGAACAGCGTATCAGGCAAGTGGATATGCAGCAGCGCAAACACCATCCCCAGCAGCATCGCCAGCATCATCGGGCTCAACAGGAACTTCAGCGATGATCCCTGATGGGCCGGATGCCCTTTCTGGATAATCTTGATACCCAGCGTGAAATACACCAGGTTGCAAGCCATGAACAGAGCAACAGCCGCCGACAGGCCACTGGCGCCGAAAGCCAGCGCCGCCAGCGGCAAACCCATATTGCCGCAGTTGTTGTACATCATCGGCGGCACAAAACTACGCACGTCATAACCCAGCAGGCGTGCCACCGGCCAGGCCAGCAAGCCGGAACCAAGGGCGATCAGTACGCCGGCCAGTATCAGCCAGGCATTCTGCACCACGTCGAACTCCTTGCCCGCCAGCGCGGTAAACACCAGCAGCGGACACAGCACGTCCATGCTGATGCGGTTCACCGCGACCATGTCTTCCTTGACCGATGCTCCTTTATAGCGGGCGTACACATAACCCAGGCCGATGACGATAAATACCGGCAGGATGATGGCGAGAATGCGTTCAAATATTTCCACTACCGGCTCTCAGTCTTGTTAATTCAATTCGAATTGACGATGCAGCGCCACGCGGCTTGCATGCCAGGGCGTTCAATTCCTGCCTTGCTTCAGCACCGCATAGTCCAGCGGCAGCGCGGTCGTACTCTTCAGCACTTCCATGACAAAACTGGAACTGACGTCCTGCAGGTCGGCGACCTTGACCAGTTTTTTGTACACGCTGTCGAAACCCGCCATATCGGGCACATGCACTTTCAGCAGATAGTCGATATCGCCACTCATGCGCAGGATTTCTACAATTTCCGGGATAGCGCTGGCGCCGCCGATGAAATTCTGCATCCAGGCTTCATTATGCTGGGCCGCTTTCAGCGTCACCATGACCGTCAGGCCCAGGTTCAGCTTGACCGGGTTGCAAATACTGACCTGCTTGAGGATAACCCCGTCTTCCCGCAATTTTTGCACGCGCCGCCAGCAAGGCGTCACCGACAGATGCACCGCCTGCGCCAGATCGGCCAGTGCTATCGTTGCATCTTTCTGCAAAATCTCCAGAATATCAATATCTTTTTTATCCATAAATCCAATTTTATAGAATAAATTTCTTATTTACTCAATATTTAGGCAAATATTAGGTAAAAATTTCTTTTCAGACATTGCTAAGATGTTGTACAGGGATTCGTCCCTCATTGGCAAACGGCAAACGCGCAAGCGCATCACTTTACGGATCAGGCATGCTGGAAATTTATCTGGATAACAATGCAACGACGCCCATCCTGCCGCAAGCCGCCGCGGCGGCAAATTTGGCAATGACATCGCATTTCGGCAATCCCAGCAGCACGCACATCAGCGGCCTGCAAGCCAAATCGCAGCTGGATTCGGCAAGGCAAAGAGCTAAGCGGGTGCTGGGCGCGGGCAACGGGCAGCTGGTTTTTACCAGCGGCGCCACCGAAGGCATACAGATTGCCGTCCTGTCCGCGCTGAACGCCGCCCGCCAGCGCGCACCCGCCGCCGGACAAGCGCGGCCCAAGCTGTTATACGGTGCGACGGAACATAAAGCGGTGTCGGAAAGCATCCTGCACTGGAGCCGGTTGCTCGGCCTCGATTGCGAAATAATGGCCATACCGGTAGATACAGACGGCCGCCACGATCTTCACTTTTTACGTGAGCACGCTGGATCGGCAGCCTTGATCTGTACGATGGCAGTCAATAACGAGACTGGCGTGATATCTGACCTGGGCGGCATAGAGCAAGTGCTGCGAGCCTGTGCCAGCCCCGCTTTGTGGCTGGTAGACGCGGTGCAGGCCCTGGGTAAAATGGCGCTTGACCTGTACGCCACGAAGATAGACTACGCGACATTTTCCGGGCACAAGCTGTATGCGCCGAAAGGCATAGGCATGCTGTATGCGCGCGAGGGAGCGCCTGTCACCCCCATCATGGTCGGCGGCGGACAAGAGTCGGCGTTCCGCTCCGGCACTGAAAATATGTCGGGGATCATGGCACTGAACGCCGTGCTGGAATTGCTGGAAAACCGCGATCCCGTGTTTCAGGATACCGCTGTACTGTATTCATTCCGCAGCAGGCTGGTTGCGGCGCTGACCGAGGCTTTTCCTGGCATAGTCCTGAATGCCCCGCTCGAACTGGCCGTGCCGACAACCATCAACTTCTCTGTTCCGGATATGGCAAGCAAGGAATTGCTGGACCTTTTTGATTCAGCGGGTATAAGAGTCAGTTCGGGCTCCGCCTGTAGTTCCAGTGTTGCTGCGCCCAGCTACGTCTTGCGCGCGATGCACATCGTCGATGCATATGCAGCTTCCGCAGTGCGCATGTCCTTCGGCCCGGCAACGACGGAGGCAGATATCGCCGCAGGCTGCGCCCGCATCATCGAATGCGGCGCAGCCTTGCGCAGCGCCTGCCTGGTACCGACCGGCGGTGCGGCAGTAATGCGCCAGCACGGCGTGCTGCGCCTGGAGTCGCAAGGCGCGTGCTGCTGGCTGCTAGCGGATGCCGATACCGGCAGCTGCATCATTATCGACCCGGTTGCCGCGCTGGTACCCCGTCTTGTGCATCAGGTGCAAGGCCAGAACCTGCAAGTGCTTGCAATACTGGATACGCGGCACAACGCCGCCCACGATTCCGCACGCGCGTTGCTGACGGAAGCCCTGGCAGACAAGTTCCCCGCCACCGAATGCAATAGCATGGGCTGGCCGGATAAAAGTGCCATAGGTATCACCCTTGCCGACGGCAAGCACGTGCAGGCACTGCAACTGGGCGAACTGGTGCTGGCGCGCGCAGCGCTGCATTCCAGCACCGGCGAAAGCCTTGCCTATGTGGCCGGCGCAGCGGCAGACGGTCGCATGGAAGCTTCCGCCGCGCGCTATGTGTTCACTGGAGACGCTGTTTCAATAGGCGGCCTGGATAGCAGCTCTGTATCGACCACAACTACGCGCGGTACGCTGCAGGGACTGGCCAACCTGGTCGGTGAGCAATGCATCATTTGCCCGGCGCACGACCATCACACACAATTCATCACCACTCTGGGCAGCGAGCGCCGCTTCTATTCTTCGCTGTTACCGGCACAGAGCCCGGCGCCGGCCGCTGACCGCACTGAAGAAGATGTGCATATCCATCCGGACCTTATCAGGGATTTGTCACACGACCTGCCCGATACGCTGCTAATTGATGTCAGGGAGCTTTACGAACACCATTTCATTGATGCCGACGGTTTCGATGCGCCGGTGCTGAATGTTCCCCTTTCGCGGCTTGCTGATCATGCCAGCGCCTGGCTTGGCAACAGCGAACAACCGCTGATCTTTTTTTGCCGTAGCGGAAAACGCGGAGAAGCCGCAGCCAGATGCCTGCGCCGCCTCGGGCACGCAAAAGCGTGGAGCCTTGCCGGCACTACCTGCTGACGGCAACAAAAAAAAGCCGGCGCGGCAAATGCCGGGCCAGCCTTTTGATCGCGGTGTAGCAGCGAATACCGGAAGCCTATTTAGCCTATTTAGCCTATCTGGGCCATCTGGCGGCTAAGGCACTGGTTGTAGGCCGAAGGACCGTTCTGGTATTTGTCTTGGGCGCACGCAGACTGTATGCTGTGCTGGCGAGCGGGGCTGAGTCGTGAAATGCCTGCGGGACGCGTGGACGGATCAAATTCCTCCAGCTGCCGGCTCAGGCAGGAGTTATAGGCGGCCAGGCCCTTGCCGTATTTGTCGCCCAGGCATGCATATTCCAGCGCACTTTTTTCATCCGGATTCAGTTCCGCCATGCCTGCGGGCCGCTGCGAAGGATCAAACGCAGCCAGTTGCCGGGTAACGCAATTACTGAAGGCGGCAGAACCGTTTTTCTTGTCGCTATTCTTTTGCGTCAGGCAGGCAAGGCCGATCGCACTCTTTTCCTGTTCGCTCAATTTTGCCAGTATCGCGGCGTATTTATCCTGCGCCGACGCCTTGATGGCCGGGAGAATCACAGGCATTACGGGTTCAGCCGGCGGCGCCTGGGTTGCTGCAGCAGCAGAAGTATTCAGCATGCCGGTACGGGCATCGCTACCGCCGGTAAAACCGTTCTGCACCGCGGCGCCGGCATCGCCGGAGATGCTTTGCCGGCCAGGCACATTACCGGCATACAAATGGTTGCCATCCGTCCATGCGGTGACCACCCATGCAGCCGCTACCAGCGCCACCATGCTGACTGCGGCGGTCATCCACAGGTAAGCTTTCTTGAAAACGCCAGAGGACGTGACGTCTTCAGACGGGTGCTCATCTCCGGCAACCTCGATATCGCCCTGCTGGTCGTGATGCCTGATCTGGTCCAGCCTCGCCTTGTGGCGCGTCAGGATATCCTCATCGACTGTCGCGCATATCCTGCCTATCACTTCCTTCGCGCGATCGAGTTCCAGTTCGTAATAATCCTGTTCCTTGCGGCCCCGGTGGCAATACTGCAATTCCTGGAAAATCAATTCGAGCGCGCCGCCGCTGTCGCGGGTATGCATTTCAAACTCGCAGACGAAGCTTCCCGGTATGGTGTTGTGGATGTCCCGATTCAGTTCCATCGCCTTGGACCAGCCTGAGCGGCGGGTGGAACCTATCTTGTAGACACCATCGCGCAAACCCTGGTTGGCAAGCAGGTAGACAATACCCGGTACGCCGCGGTTGGGCCGGGGTTCACGATAGGCGGTATGGTGTGGCGTCATTGTTTGCACCTGCAATATGGCTGGTGCCGCTGTCATAACGCATCAAGATTGCGCATATCAAACGGCATTACGGGGTTTTACAGTCTAGGGCCTTGGGACACCTTTCCTTGCCGCGAATAAAACGACGGAAACCCCTCTCTTTTCGCATTTACAGGCCAATATTCAAATATTGCCAAGCGTAAAAATTAAGCATGCTGATAAGATGTTGCTTTCTCTTCAATCGCCGTCTGCTCATGATCTATCGTCGTCCCCTTATTGCCGCCATTGCCGTCATTGTCCTGGGCGCGGCCGGTGCAGCTGGTTTCCTGGCCTATAAGAAAACCCCGTCTGCAGGACCTTCCGGCAGTGCCGATGGCGCGCCGGGCGCCATAAGCCCTGTATCGGCAGAAATTCTCGCGGGACCAGAGCAATTGCTGGCCGCGTACAGAAAAATTATTGTGCTTCTTGCCGACGAGAAAAGCCTGGATGCCAAGGAGAAGGCGGCCGCCAATCAGGTTGGCCAGTCGCTGTTCCATGAGAACCTGGGCCGCCAGGTAAAGATAGACGAGCAGTTGCAGCAGTTTCAAAGCCTGTCGCAGCAACAGCGCGAAGCCAGCTACGATGCGATGCTGACATATATAGAATCCGGCAAGGACCTGTATGACGCCGACAGGCTGGCGTTTCGCGAAACCTTGCTCAGCATGCAAAAACTGGTGGCCGCGGAACAAACCCTGCCATCGATCAAGCTGCATAAACGCATCTCGGAAGACCTGACGGCGCTCGACGATATTGAAAAGCAATACGACAAGGAATTGAAAGACATCTTCTCGCGCTTCGACAGTCGCGCGATACAGCCCAAGCGCGAACGCTGGGACGATTACGTGGCCCATCTACGCACCGTGTACACGCGTGACCAGATCATGAAGGATTACGGCGTGATCCTTCCATATGCGCCGACACCTGCCATGGCGGCCGCAGATGCAAAGGAAAACAAGGAATCCAGGAGCACGGAAATCTTCGGCGCCGGCCTGCCGCCCAAAACGGTGGTGCTCAGCTTCGACGACGGCCCGCATCCGCGCTATACCGCGGAAATCGCCGCGATACTGAAGCAGTACAATGTGCCCGGCGTCTTTTTTGAGGTGGGCAAGAACATCGGCAGCGTCAATGCGCAAGGCAAGGAAACGCTGGGCAGCAATGCGAAAATCAGCCGCGACCTGCTGGCCGCCGGCTATGCACTGGGCAACCATAGCTATAGCCACGCGCTGCTGTCCAAGCAGACCGGCGACAGCCTGCACAATGAAATCACGCAGACCGACCAGTTGCTGAGAGCAGTCGATTCCAAGCGCGCGCCGCTGTTCCGCTTCCCTTACGGTGCGCGCAACAAGGAAGGCATGGATCTGCTGACTTCGCTGGGCCTGCGTTCTGTAATGTGGAATATCGATTCGCTGGACTGGGCAGACCCGGTGCCCAGTTCCATCGCCGACCGCGTGCTGAGCCAGGTCAACAAGGAAAAACGCGGCATCATCCTGTTCCATGATATCCACGACCGCAGTATCAAGGCCCTGCCGCTGGTGCTGGACAAGCTGATCGCCGACGGCTATAGCTTTGCCGGCTGGGACGGCAAGGAATTCAGCGTCAGCAAGGACAACAAGCCCAGCACCGAAAAAGTCGCCGTCAGTACCGGCTACCAGAACAGCTGGGCAGTGGTGATCGGCATCAACGACTATGCCAAATGGCCGAAACTGCAATATGCGGTGCAGGACGCCAAGGCGATACGCGACACACTGGTGAACCGCTTCGGCTTTGCCAGCGACAAGGTGCTGACCTTGACCAATGGCGAAGCAACACGCAACAACATCATGGCGCTGTTCCACGACAAGCTTGCCCATTCGCAATTGCAAAAAGACGACCGCGTCTTTGTCTTCTTCGCGGGCCACGGCGCCACGCGGCAGCTGAGCTCAGGCCGTAATCTCGGCTATATCATTCCGGTAGACTCAGATCCGGAACAGCTGACTTTTGATGCGATCCCGATGACCGACTTGCAGAATATCGCAGAGAGCCTGAATGCCAAGCACATCCTGTTTGTCATGGATGCCTGTTACAGCGGCCTGGGGCTGACGCGGGGCGGCGGCTCCGCCAATTTCCTGCGCGAGAATGCCAAGCGCATGGGCCGGCAAATGCTGACCGCGGGCGGCGCCGACCAGATGGTGGCCGACGGCGGCCCCAATGGCCATTCGATCTTCACGTGGACGCTGTTGCAGGCCCTGTCCGGCAAGGCCGACCTGAATGGCGACGGCATGATCACCGCCACCGAACTGGCGGCCTATATCGCGCCGGCCGTATCCAGCGTGTCGCAACAGACGCCGGCGTTCGGCAGCCTGCCGGGCTCCGAAGGCGGCGAATTCGTCTTTGAACTGCCGACCGAAACCGAGTTCCTCAGCGCGCAGACCAGCCAGCTGCCGGCCGATGCCATCGCCATGAATACCAAGCTGGATAAAGGACTAAAGGCCGAAGTCGCAGACAATGGCGGCGCAACAATCACGATCAAGAATCTGCAAGGCGAGGAACAGAAAATTGCCGCGCCCAAGCAGGTGGACGCCTCCAGCCGCCAGCTGGCGCAGCGCTCCAACGACAAGGGCTTGCAGTTGTATAAAGAAAAGCAATATGCGGAAGCGGAGAAAGCCTTTACCGAAGCCTTGAAATATCGTCCGGACTTTGGCCTCGCAGCCAATAACCTGGGCTTTGTGTATTACAAGCAAGAAAAATATGCAGAGGCTGCGCGCTGGTTTGAAAACACGCTGAAGATCGACGCATCACGCGCCATCGCCTACCTGAACCTGGGTGATGCCAGGGCGCATCTGGGCGAAGCCGACAAGGCCAAAAAAGCCTATGCCAGCTTCCTGGAGCTGGCGCCGAACAATCCGAATGCGCCGTATGTAAAGGAACAACTGAAAAAGCTGGAGTAAGCGGGAAGATGGCAAATACCCTGTCATGACGGCGTCACACTAATATATTAACATCTGGAAATCCGCTACTCCTCCAAAGGTTCGGATCTTAGCCCGCTGCATAGTCAGCGGGTTTTTTTTGGCGTTTCCCGCGTGTATCCGGCAAGCTACATTGCCACAGCACAGGTTTTATATCACGGTTTCCTACAAGTCCAATAGCTGTTGTCCTGCATACGATATAAAGATGAAAAGTTAATCTACCAAGACTTTTATTACTTCTGCATGCCATGAAATACATATCAGAAATTGAAATTGCCGAACCGATGCCTGACCAGCCTTCGACGATAGAACGCGATGAGCATACCCGCAGCCACTACAGGAATGACCGCGTATCGTTTACGCGCAAGGAACTGGACCACGTGACCGAAAAGCGCGAACTCGCACCCAACAAGGCGCTGAAACCCGCCAAATCGCGGTCGGCGCGCGAACTGCGCTGCTAGACCAGATAAGCCAGAAGTCATAAAAAAGGAAGCCTCAGGCTTCCTTTTTTATGCACGGAAACATCAGCCCGGCGGAGGCGGAGGCGCCGGGACCTCGGCAGGAGGCTCATCCATGTCCAGCGTCTTGACGCCATTGCCGGTGCTGAATTCGTTATACATCCAGTCGCCGTCGACAAAGGAAACGCCCTCCGGCAAGTTCCTCGGCGTTTCCGGCTTGCCGGACATGGCCTGGCGCATATAGTCTATCCACGCGGGCATGGCCAGTGTCGCGCCGAACTCGCGTCCGCCTAGCGACCGCGGATCGTCATAGCCCATCCATGACACCGCCACCACGTCGCCGGCATATCCGGCGAACCAGCCGTCGACGGCATCGCTGGTGGTGCCGGTCTTGCCGGCCAGATCCTTGCGCCCCAGCCGTTGCGTCGCTGCCGCGCCGGTGCCTGTCCTGACCACTTCGCGCAGCATGGTGTCGATAATGTAGGCATTGCGGCCGTCGATCACGCGGTTGTCTTCCGCCGCCACAGGCGGCGCCTTGGTCTCTGAAATCACCGTGCCGCGCGCATCGGTGATTTTCTGTATCAGCCACGGCGTGACCTGGAAGCCGCCATTGGCAAATACTGCATAGGCCCCTGCCAGTTGCACCGGCGTGACCGATCCGGTGCCCAGTGTCAGCGTCAGGTTGACCGGCTGCTTGTCTTCTTCAAAGCCGAAGCGCGGCAGATAGTCATGTGCGTAACGCGGCGTAATCGCGCGCAGGATGCGGACGGATACCACGTTCTTCGACATCGCCAGCGCGGTGCGCATCGTGATGGGGCCGTCGAATTTGCCGTCGTCGTTCTTCGGTTCCCACGGCTGGCCGCCGGTGTCGGCACTGGTCAGCGGCAACGGCGCATCGTTGATGATCGTCGAAGGAGAGAAGCCTTTTTCCAGCGCGGCGGAATAGATGAAGGGCTTGATGCTCGATCCCGGCTGGCGCCAGGCGCTGGTCACATGGTTGAATTTCTTACGGTTGAAGTCGAAACCGCCGACCATCGCGCGGTAAGAGCCATCCTTGGAATTCAAGGCGACAAAGGCAGCATCCACCTCCGGCAACTGGCTGATCACCCAGTGCCCTTTGGCGTCCTGCGTCGCGCGTATCACGGCACCCGGCCTAATCTTCAGGTCGCGGTTGGCGCTGGCCTGCAGGGCCTTGACGGCAAAGCGCAGGCCGTCGCCGCTGATCTCTATGGTGTCGCCGGACGCCGGCTCGGCGCGGATCAGCTTGGGGGACACTTCCACCACCACGGCAGACACCAGCTGGTCATTGCTGGGATGTTTCAGCAGCACCTCATCTATTGCATCGTCGCGTTCGTCTTCATCGGCCGGCAATTCAATAAAGGCTTCGGGGCCGCGGTAGCCATGCCGCTGGTCGTAGTTCATCACATTGCGGCGCACCGCATCATAGGCGGCGTCCTGCTCGGCCTTGTTGATCGTCGTATACACCTTGAAGCCGCGGGTATAGGTTTCATCCTTGTATTGTGCATACAGGTTCTGACGCACCAGTTCGGCCACGTAGTCGGCATGCGCTTCAAACTGCTGGCTGCTGCTGACCTGGATTTTTTCTTTCAGCGCCTGGTCGTACTGCGCCTGCGTGATACGGCCCAGTTCCAGCATGCGCTTCAGCACCAGCTGCTGCCGCTCTTTCGCGCGTATCGGGTTGACTGCGGGATTATGCCGCGCCGGATTTTGCGGCACGCCCGCCAGCATCGCCGCCTCGCCCAGCGTCAGGTCTTTCAGCGGCTTGTTGAAATAGATGCGCGCCGCGCTGGAAAAGCCGTGGGTACGCTGCCCCAGGTAGATCTGGTTCATGTACAGCTCAAGGATCTGGTCCTTGTTCAGCGCCGCTTCAATGCGGTAGGACAGCAGTATTTCAGTCAGCTTGCGGGTCAGCGTTTTTTCCTTGGTCAGGAAAAAATTGCGTGCAACCTGCATCGTGATCGTGGACGCGCCCTGGTGAAAACCGCCGGACAGATCGGCCAGCAGTGCGCGGGTGGCGCCGCGGAAGTCGATGCCGCCGTGTTCATAGAAACGCGAATCTTCTATCGACAGCAGCGCGTCTTTCATCACGGGCGGAATTTCCTTGATGGACACAAAGTCCCGATGCTCTTCGCCAAATTCGCCTATCAGTGCATTGTCGGCGGTGTACACCCGCAATGGAATCTTCGGCCGGTAATCGGTCACGGCATCCAGCGACGGCAGGTTGGGCACCAGCACCAGCAGCGTGTAGGCGATGATGAACACCAGGATCACGGCAGCGATTCCCGCCAGGACAATACCTGCTTTCAGCAGCGTTCTGTGCATGGGATTTTTTAAATTAAATATCAAATCAACAACCTTTTCCGCTTTCAGTAGAAAATTTTTCGCTTCGGCATTTTAGCCGATCAGGCTCGCAGGGCATCCGCTTAGTCTTCCAGCGCCTGTAACAAGTATAACTTTTGGTAAATTCCCTGTTCCATCGCCATCAATTGCGCATGGCTGCCCTGCTCTGCAATATGGCCGTGGTTCAGCACGACGATGCTGTCGGCATCGCGTATCGTCGACAGCCTGTGCGCAATCGCGACGATGGTGACGCTGCCGCGCAATTCGGACAGCGCAAGCTGCACGATCTGTTCGGTTTCGCTGTCGATATGCGAGGTCGCCTCGTCCAGGAACAGGATGCGCGGCTTGCCGGCCAGCGCGCGGGCAATCGCAATCAATTGCTTCTGGCCGGTGGACAACCGCGCCCCGCCCTCGCCCAACGGCGTATCGAAGCCTTGCTCCAGTTGCAGGATGAAGTCATGGGCCCGCGCCGCGCGGGCGGCGGCGATGATGTCCTGTTCGCTGATGTCGCGGCCCATGGCAATGTTTTCGCGCGCGCTGGTGGCCAGCAGGAAGGGGTCCTGCGGCACCAGGCCGACGCTGGCGCGGAATTGCTCATCGCTAAAGGATGCCACCGGCGTGCCGTCGATTTCCACACGGCCCGACTGCGCGGTATAAAACCGCAGCATCAGGCTCAGCATCGTCGACTTGCCGCTGCCGGTATGGCCGACGATGCCGTAGAAACTGCCGGCCGGGATATGCAGGCTGACATCCTTCAGCACCGGGTCGGCGGCGTCATAACCGAAGCCGACATGCTGCAGCCGCAGGTCGCCTCGGCGTATTTCTACATTGCTGCTGACCGCCTGCGTGGTTTTTTCATTCAGCAGCGTATTGACACGCGCCGCCGACACCGTGGCCTGCTGTATCTGGCCGAACTGCAGCGTAATCTGGATCAGCGGATCCACCACGCGGCCGATATAGCTGACAAACGCATACAGCACGCCTATCTCTATGCCGGAAAAGCTGCGTGTACTGAAACTGAAAATGACGACTACCAGCAGCAGCGAATTCAGCAAATCCAGCGCCGGGCGCAGCAGCCAGGCATTGGCGCGCAACTCAGCCAGCCGCGACAGGTAATGCTGGTGGTTGGTCGCGGCAAACCTGTCGCCGAAGCGCCGCTCGGCATTGCTCGCCTGCAGCGCGCTCATGCCATTGATGCTCTCCGCAACCTGGGCATTGATCTCGCTGCGCAGGTGTCGCGCGCGGGTCACTGCCGGCGCGCTCCAGCGCTGGTAAAACCAGACGATTACAACCACCGCCGGGATCAGCGCGGTGACAATCAGCATCAGGCGCCAGTCCAGCCATGCCATCGCCACCATCGCGCCGGTAACGACAATGGAGCTGTCCAGCATGACGAATAGCACCTGCACATACAGATTCTTGACTGCTTCGGTGTCGTTGGTGACACGGCTGACCAGCTGGCCGGTAATCGCCTTGTCGAAGAAAGCCATCGGCAGCCTCAGCACATGGCCGTAGACTTGTTCGCGCAGCCGGCGCACTGAACGCATTGCTACGCCGGCCAGGCGAGTCAGCTGCAGGTAGCGCAACCAGGTTGCCGACCAGCCTGTGATCACATAGGCCAGCAACAGACCGATGACCAGCCCCCAATCCATGTGGTGCGGCAGCAGAAAGCGGTCGATGAAGGCCTTGCCCATCAATGGACCCAGCGCCTCCAGTCCGGCCGCCACGGACAGGTAGAGTATACCCAGCAGCACATGCCTTTTTTCGGGTCTTGCCGCCTGCAGCAGCAATTGCACGGCCTGTTTTTTTTCGGAAGCGGTGGCATTCCTGATTTCATTGTCAGGCTGCATCCAGGCTTGCCTCCAGTTGTTGGTAACGCCATTGCGCCGCATACCAGCCGCCCTGCTCCAGCAGATAGGCATGGGTGCCCTGCTCGATGATCCTGCCTTCGTGCAGCACCACGATATGGTCGGCATCCGCCACCGCGCTGAGGCGGTGGCTGACGATGATGGCCGAGCGCGAGGCACGCTGGCGGCGCAGTTCCTGCAAATGCTGCAGGATACGGGTTTCGGTATCGGTATCCACGGCCGACAAGGCATCATCGAGCAGCAGCAGCGGGCTCTCGGTCAGTAATGCGCGCGCGATGGCGACACGTTGCCGCTGGCCGCCGGACAGAGTAACGCCGCGTTCTCCTACCGGCGTGTCGTAGCCTAGCGGAAAGCGCAGGATATCGTCATGCACGGCGGCCAGTTCCGCCGCATGCATGACCTGTTCGCGCGTCGCATCCGGATTGCTGAGCGCAATATTGCTGGCAATCGACGCAGAAAAAAGAAAAGGCTCCTGCGCCACCCAGTTGATCGCCGAGCGCAGCGCATGCAGTGTGTATTCCGGCAGCGCATGGCTGCCCCACGTCAGGCTGCCCTGCTGCGCCTCATATTGGCGCAGCAGCAGGCGTACGATGGTGGATTTGCCGGAGCCGGTGTGGCCGACGATACCCAGTGTCTTGCCGGGAGCCAGTTGCAGCGTGACGCCGTCCAGCGCTGGCGCCTGCTGCCCCGGGTAGCGGAATACAACATCATCCAGCCGGACGCTGCCTTCCGGCACGCTGTACAGCGTGCCGCTGTCCTGCACCGACAGGTCGCGCACCAGCACCGGTTGCAAGCGGCCCCAGGCGGCCTTGCCGCGCTCCAGTAGCGATAATACCCAGCCTGCGGCAAACATCGGCCAGATCAACTGGCCCAGATACATCGTGAAGCTGGTCAGAGCGCCTATCGTCATCTGCCCATGCCAGACCAGGTAGCCGCCCAGCGCCAAGGTCAGCACACCTGCGCTGCTCAGCGCCAGGCCGACCGCAGGTTCATAAGCCGCCTCCCAGCGCTGTGCCGACAAGCTGGCATCGGCGGCATCGCCTGCCAATTCGGCAAACTGGGCTGCGCTGCGTTGCTCCAGCCCCAACGCGCGCAAAGTACGCACGCCGGCCAGCGTCTCCTGCACCTGGTCGTTCAGCTTGCTAAACCTGTCCAGCGAATCGCGCGAGGCATCATGCACATGATGGGTAATATGCTTGAACGCCCATGCCATGAAAGGAAAAGGCAGCAGCGCCACCAGCGCCAACCGCCAGTCTACGCCCAGTAGCATCATGCCTATCACCAGCGCGAAGGTCATTGAACCGTCAAAACCGGCCAGCATGGCCTCGCCGGACGCCAGTTCTATTGCATCGGCATCGTTGGTGCCCAGCGCCATCAGGTCTCCGGTGCGCTGCTGCTGGAAAAAGCTCGGTCCCTGCAGGCTGAGCCTGTGGTACAGCCGCGTACGCAATTCCACTCCCAGTTGGAACGAGGCCGCAAACAGCTGCATGCGCCAGCCCACGCGCAGGAAATAGATGGTAACGCCCATCAGTACCAGCCAGCCCAGCTGCAGCAGCAACGCCTGCGTGTCCAGCCGGTGCGCAACCAGGCCATCGATGATAGCGCCGACCTTGCGCGGGATCAGTACTGTCAGCAAAGCAACTGAAAACAGCATCGCGCCGGCGGCCGCGTAATGGCGCCAATGCTGGCGTATAAACTGGGCAAGTAATTGATACAGGGACATACTTTATTAGTATTGAAGAAGGGAGACGACAGAAGCGAGAGGATAACATCTTTGTAAAAACAAAAATCCGCGGCAAACCGCGGATTTTGTCGGACCGTAGCCGACGGTCCCGGCTCGCTAACGATCAGGCTATTGCTGGCCTGCTGCCACAACCGCATTATCCGGTTTCAACATATCCCACAAGAAAGTATAGGTAATCGCCGCCATATCTGCCCTCTGCGCGTTATTCGCAGCGCCGCCGTGGCCTCCTTCGGTATTTTCATAGTACCAGACGTTCTGATGACCCTGCTCCAGCATCCTGGCCGCCATCTTGCGCGCATGGCCCGGATGCACGCGGTCGTCGCGGGTGGACGTGATGAACAGTACATTCGGATAATTCACGCCCTTCTTTACGTTCTGGTACGGCGAATAGCGCTGGATATACGCCCATTCGGCAGGCACATCGGGATTGCCGTATTCGCCCATCCACGAAGCACCGGCCAGCAGCTTGTTGTAGCGCTGCATGTCCAGCAGCGGCACCTGGCTGACGATGGCATTGAACAGGTCCGGGCGCTCGGTCAACATGACGCCGGCCAGCAAGCCGCCGTTGCTGCCGCCCATCGCACCCAGGTGGCGTACGCTGGTGATCTTGCGGGCGATCAGGTCTTCCGCCACTGCAGCGAAATCATCGTAGGCGCGCTGGCGGTTTTCCTTCAGCGCCAGCTGGTGCCAGCGCGGGCCGAATTCGCCGCCGCCGCGGATATTCGCCACAACATACACGCCGCCTTTTTCCAGCCAGGTCTTACCCAGGCTGCCGGAATAGGTCGGCGTCAGTGAAATCTGGAAACCGCCGTAGCCGTACAGCAAAGTCGGGTTGCTGCCGTCGTCCTTGCTGTCCTTGCGGCGTACAACAAAATACGGGATCTTTGTGCCGTCCTTGGAAGTCGCTTCATTCTGCGTCGTCACATAAGGCGAAGCGTCAAAGAAGGCGGGCGTGCTTTTCAGCTGCTCGCGGCTATCGCTGCCGGCATGCGCCAGCACATAGACGTTCGGTGTCAGGTAGTCGGAATAGCTGAGCGTGTAGTCGTCCGATTTTTGCGGATCGACAGCACTGACGCTGACCTGGCCCAGTGTCGGCAACACCACTTCGCGCGACGCCCACTGATTGTGCGTCAGCGACCATTTGCCGCGCTCCAGCTTCCACTCCACCAGCTTGCCCTTGACGTTGTCCAGCGACTGCACCAGCACATAGTTGCGCGTGTAGGCCGCCCCGGTCAGCGAAGTGCGTTCGCTGGGTTCAAACAGCAGCGCGAAATTACGGTCGCCCTTCTGGAACTTGGAAAAATCGATCGCCAGCATGCTGCCGGACGCATAGGTCTTGCCGCCTGCGGTCCACGGTTCGCGCAGCGTGACGATGAACTGCTTGCCGAAGAAAGCCACATCGGATTTCTCGGGCACCGGCAGCTTCTTCAGCTTGTCGCCCTCTTTGAGGAAATATTCCGACGTGAAGAAGGTTTTGCTGCGGTTGACGATTTCATGGTGGACGCCGCCGTGGTCGCTGCTGAAGCCGGATACGCTGATATCCGTCTTGCCGCCTTCCAGCACTGTCTTCGCGGCGCTTAGCGGTGTGCCGCGCTTCCATTCCTTGAGGATGCGTGCATAGCCGGAATCGGTCAACGAACCGGGTCCGAAATCAGTCCCGACAAAGATCGTATTCTTGTCGCGCCACGCGATATTTACCTTGGCTTCCGGCAGGCTGAAGCCGTCCTTGACGAAGGTCCTGGTCGGCAGGTCGAACTCACGCACAACGACCGCATCGGCACCGCCGCGCGATAACTCCAGCAGGCAGCGGTCATAAGCGGGAAAACGGCAATCGCTGCCCTTGTACACCCAGTTTTCATTTTCGGTTTTGGCCAGCGCATCCAGGTCCAGTACAGTTTCCCAGGCAGGCTGCGCCTTGCGGTACTCGTCCAGCGTGGTCTTGCGCCATACGCCGCGCGGATGCTCGGCATCGCGCCAGAAGTTGTAATAATAGTCGCCCATTTTCTCGACGGTCGGGATCCTGTCCTTGGAATCGAGTATGGTTTGCAGGTTTTCCCGCAGCGGCAAGAAACCGGCGTCGCTCTCCACCTTGGCGCGCGTGATCTGGTTACGGCCCTTGACCCACTCCAGCTGCTTCTGGCCGCCTATGTCTTCCAGCCATTGGTGCGAGTCCAGGCTCTGCGCCATCGCAAACCCGTAGGCGCCGGCAAGGCCGCATGCCAGTATTAGTTTCAGCTTCATCGTTTTCCTTTATTTTCGTTATCGTCACAGACACCGGTCTGCTGCATGCAAGGCGCTCCGCGCACAAATCATTTTAATGCATATGAAGCAAGTAAAACGCTGTGAATTGGCACCGCTTCCAAAACTAAGTTCAGATTTCCTCAGGCCTTGCAGAACGAATGACGGAGCACCTGCCGCCCGCATTTTGTAACATGCAAAAGATAAGGGTAGGCAGAGCCGCGTTTCCCACTATAATAAGGCTGCAGCGACGTTGCAGGTCCTGCAGGCAGCACCTACCGCATGCAGCGCCAAATCCGTTTTACAGCCAGCCGCGACATTCTCTCCCTCTGTCAGCCAGCCATTTTTATTCCCTTCTGCTTTTCCCTATCCTAGCTTCCTCGCCAGTATCAGCAAGCCTGCCGCTAGTGCTATAGTGCGCGCTTTGCATTACAAAACACCATGTTCAAACGCCTCCTGTTCCAGCTCCACTGGCTGTCCGGCATCAGCGCCGGCCTCGTGCTGGCCGTCATGGGCCTGACTGGCGGCGTGTACGCGTTTGAGGAAGACCTGCTCAGGCTGCTGAATCCTGCCGTCACCCAGGTCAGCCCCGGCAACCCGGCACAGCCGGCGCTGGAACCGGCTGAACTGCTGGCCCGCATTGCCGTCAACCGGCAATACGTTTCGTCCCTTACGCTGTCCGGCTCCGCGCAGGATGCCGCCCGCATAGGCTTCATGCTGCCGGTGCACGGCAGCAGCAAGAAAAAATTCGACCTGCAATATGTCAATCCCTATACCGGCGCGCTGCTGGGCAAGCCGCGCGGCGAGGAATTTTTTCGGCTGATGCTGGACCTGCATCGCAGCCTGGCACTGGGCGACGCCGGCAAGGCCCTCACCGGCGCATCGGCGCTGGCCCTGGTGTTCATGTGTATTTCGGGACTTTACCTGCGCTGGCCGCGCAAGGGCGCATGGAGCTGGCGCTCCTGGCTGGTCGTCAACACGCAACGCCAAGGCCGCAGCTTGCTGGCAGACCTGCACGCCGTCAGCGCCACCTGGCTGCTGGCCCTGTACCTGCTGGCTGCGCTGACCGGGCTGTATTGGTCGTATGACTGGTACCACGGCTGGGTTAACCGTGTCGCAGCTCCCGCCCAGAAGGCCGCCCAAGCACCGCAGGCAGCCGAAAAAGGTCGTCCTGCGGCCAGCAAGGAAAGCTCCGGCAAGGAAGTGGATCTGCATGCGGTGTGGCGAGGCTTCAAGGCGGAAGTGCCGGCCTACGGCAAGCTGATCATGCTGCTACCGTCCAAACCCGGCCAGCCGGTGCGTGCGCTGTATCTGGACGAAGCCTCGCCACACCGTTATGCGAACAGCACATTACTGATCGACTCCCAGACAGGCGACATCGTCAAACGCGAACCGTATTCAGAAAAACCCGCAGGCGGAAAATTCATTGCCAGCATCTATGCGCTGCATTCGGGCAGCTACTGGGGTAATACAGGCATGCTGGCCATGATGCTGGCAGGATTTCTGCTGCCGCTGTTTGCCGTGACCGGCTGGATGATGTACGTGGCGCGTCGCAGGGCGAGCAAAGTCTGACGCTTGGGGCTAAGAGCTAGCGCCTGGCGATCCGTGCTGCGCTGGGCACGTTGCGCTTGATCCAGCCCAGCATATCCTGCCAGATGCGCTGCACCTCGGCATCCGGCGGCATCGCCGACGCGTTGGGCAGCTCTATCGTCACCACCGGAATATCCTTGTGCAGGCCGCTGTAGTTGCCCAGTGAACCTGGATAGACACCTACACGGTTAAACATCAGGCGGCCGAAACGGCTGGGCGGTTTGACCGGGCCGTCAAAATCCAGCACGCCGAAAGGTGCGTGCACCGAGATGATGACGTCGGGTTTAAATTTTTCTATCGTATCGTAGACCCAGCGGCTTTCCGGCTCCGACAAGGGCGCCGAGCCGGGATAGCGGCGCGGATCGCTGCCGGTGACCCTGGCCCAATAGCGCGGAGCATCCTGCTGCCAGCCGGGAGTCGGGAAATTGCGGTTCAGGTCCACGCCACGGGCATTCATGCGGCGCGGCTTGAGCGCCAACAAGCCGTCAGGATTGACGACCGGCGCGACCTTCCACTGAAATTGCTGTGCATCCGCTTTCTGCATCATGTCCAGCCACTTGAACACGATGGCACTGGAAGTCAGTTCATCGCCATGAATGCCGCCTATCAGCAGCACCTTCAACGCCTGAGGGTGGCCGGGCCCGGCGGCGATTTCGCGCGCCAGTATCGGAAAACCGTTTTGCGACAGCGAACCGCTGGGCAGCAGCTTGCTGTCCTTGCAATCCGTCGTGGAAATATTCGGGAGGCGTGCGGCCAGCTGCACGCACCAGTCGTCGGCGGCATGGGCGGGCATGCTGAACAACACGGCCTGCAGTACCACTCCCGCCGTTGCAGCAGCGAGCAAACGGCTCGCAGGGTGATCAGATAATGTCCACGCAGCCATTCGAATCAGCGTGGGCAAGACATGCCCACGCTACCTGTTCCTCATTGTGCTTGCGCCTGGATCCGCATACTGTCCTTACAGTCCAGCAGCAGCGCGCAATGCGGCGACCTTGTCGGTACGCTCCCATGTGAATTCCGGTTCTTCGCGGCCAAAGTGGCCGTAAGCAGCGGTCTTCGAGTAAATCGGACGCAGCAGATCCAGCATCTGGATGATGCCTTTCGGACGCAGGTCGAACAGTTCATTGACCAGCGCGGCGATTTTATCGTCAGGGATCACGCCCGTGCCTTCGGTGTACACGGTAACGTTCATCGGACGTGCAACGCCGATCGCGTACGCCACCTGGATCTGGCACTGCCTGGCCAGGCCGGCCGCGACGATATTCTTGGCGACATAACGCGCTGCATAGGCTGCCGAACGGTCCACCTTTGTAGGGTCCTTGCCGGAGAAAGCGCCGCCGCCATGCGGACAGGCGCCGCCGTAGGTATCCACGATGATCTTGCGGCCGGTGAGGCCGCAATCGCCTTGCGGACCGCCGATAACGAAGCGGCCGGTCGGATTGACCAGGTATTTGGTTTCTTTCAGCCACGCGGCCGGCAATACAGGCTTGATGATTTCTTCGATGACCGCTTCAATGAAAGACGCTTTCATCTTGCTGCCGTCGCTTTGTTCCGGGCTATGCTGCGTGGACAGCACCACGGTATCGATGCTGTGCGGCTTGCCGTCGACATAACGCATCGTGACCTGGCTCTTGGCGTCGGGACGCAGGAAAGGCAGGCGGCCATCCTTGCGCAGCTGCGCCTGGCGCTCCACCAGGCGGTGCGCATAGTAGATGGGCGCGGGCATCAGTTCCGGCGTTTCATCGCAGGCGTAGCCGAACATCAGGCCCTGGTCGCCTGCGCCGATGTTAAGGTGGTCGTCGCTGGCCTGGTCCACGCCCTGGGCAATATCATTGCTCTGCTTGTCGTAGGCGACCAGCACGGCGCAGCCCTTGTAGTCGATGCCGTATTCGGTGTTGTCGTAGCCGATGCGCTTGATGGTGTCGCGTGCGACCTGGATATAGTCGACATTGGCGTTGGTGGTGATCTCGCCGGCAAGGACGACCAGGCCGGTATTGCACAGCGTTTCGGCGGCAACGCGCGAACGCGGATCCTGTTCGAAAACAGCATCAAGAATGGCGTCTGAAATTTGATCAGCTACTTTGTCCGGGTGTCCCTCGGATACTGATTCGGAAGTAAAAAGAAAATCATTTGCCATCGCAGGCTCCTAGCTTATGGTTGACCATGTCGCAGTAATACGAGAACCTGCGACGCTTTAGCGAAATTTGTATACCGCCTCGCAAGTTGTCTGTTAACTCGGCGGTGAATAATCGGCAAGGTATCGCGTAATCAGCGGCTTACTACAGCAGTAGCAGCGAGCTCAGCCTGCCTTTATCTGCTTTTGCCTGATTTCGCAATAACTTCCATCTGTGATATTTTACGCCTCTTATTCATTCGCTGTCTAATACCCGTACGAATCCGATTAGAATTCCTATTATTAAATATACTATTATTTGACCGGTATCATGCTTGTTGCGCTGTTTCGCTTCCTGTCCTTTTTCCCCTTGCCGCTGCTGCATGCCGGCGGCGCGCTGCTGGGCCACGTGGTCTATATGGCATCGCCGGCTTACAGGACAAGGCTGAAAGACAACCTGAACCGGGCCGGCTTCGGCGCCGACCTGAATACCGCCATCAAAGAGGCCGGCAAGAACGTCCTGGAGCTGCCTTTCATCTGGTGCGCGCCGCTGGACCGCGTGCTGGCAAGCGTCAGGATAGAAAACTGGGAACTGGTGCAGGCGGCGCTGGATGCGCAAAAAGGCATCGTCTTCCTGACTCCGCACGTAGGCTGCTTCGAAGTTACTGCACAGATGGTCGCCACTCGTACCCGCCTGACCGTGCTATACCGCCCGCCACGCAAGGAAATCCTGCGTCCCTTGATGGAAGGAGGCCGCACGCGGGGCGAACTGATGCTGGCGCCAGCCAACCTGTCCGGCGTCAGGAGCATGGCCAGGGCATTGAAAAAAAATGAAGCCGTCGGCTTGCTGCCCGACCAGGTGCCGCAGCAGGGCGAAGGCGTATGGGCCGATTTTTTCGGCAAACCCGCTTATACGATGACACTGTCCGCCAAGCTGCATGCGATGACCGGCGCGCCCATCATCCTCACCTACGCAGAACGCCTGCCGCGCGGCCGCGGCTATGTAATGCGTTTCGTTCCGTTTGAAGGCGATTTGAGCGGCAGCGCCGAACAGCAGGCCGCTGCCATCAACGCGGCGATGGAAAAACTGATTGCCCGCTGCCCTGCGCAGTACTTCTGGAGCTACAACCGCTACAAGAAGCCGGCAGGCGTGGCCGCGCCGGACCAGGGCGGCGACAGCGGAACAAGCATGAAGGCGAACGCATGAGACTGCTGCTCGCTTTCATGTGGCTGCTGCACTGGCTGCCCCTGCCGGTGCTGGGCCGGCTGGGCAACGGCCTGGGTTCGCTGCTGTTCCGCATCATGCAGCCGCGCCGCCATATCACGCTGACCAACCTGCGCCTGTGCCTGCCGCAACTGTCGGAACAGGAACGCAAGCAGCTGGCGATACGCCATTTCCAGGCGTATGCCAGGAGCGTGCTGGAACGCAGCATCCTGTGGTGGGCGCCGCTGAAGCGGCTAAAGAAACTGATCGTGCTCGACCCTGCGCTGCCTGTTGAACAGATACGCTCCGGCCCGACCATCCTGCTGTGCCCGCACTTCGTCAGCCTGGACGTGGCGGGCGCGGCGGTGGCCATGGAAATCTCGATGAGTTCCATTTATACGCAGCAGCGCAATGACGTATTCGACAAGGCCTTGCGTGACGGCCGCCTGCGGTTCCGCCCTCAAAAGCTGATATCCCGCGCGGAAGGCGTCAAGCCCATCATCCGCGAACTGCGCAGCGGCGGCGGCTTCTTCATGCTACCGGACATGGATTTCGGCGCCAAGGACGCGGAGTTTGTGCCCTTCTTCGGCATACCGGCAGCCACGCTGACGGCCACTGCGCGAATCGCGGCCATGACCAATGCACAGGTCATACCGGTGATTGCAACGATGCTGCCGGACTTCAAGGGATGGAAAGTGACGTTTCACCCTGCCTGGAAGGACTACCCGGGGGATGACATCGTTGCCGCGACGCGTTTCATGAACGAATTCATCGAACGAGAAGTGCTGAAGGCGCCGGCCGAATACTTCTGGACCCACAAGCGCTTTAAAACAAGACCGCCGGGCGAGCCCGGCGTTTATTGAAACGGTAAAAGCCCGTGAAGCCGTAAAACCTGATACCTGGAAGCGATCAGCTGCCTGCCAGCAGGTCTCTTTCACCCGGCAACAGCGTATTGGCCGGCAAGGCCTCTACCTGTTTCAACCGCTCGTACATGGGCGTGAAATCCGGCGCCGTATCCTCGAACAGCTGCTTGAAATCGCGGATGACGAAATAGGTTTCCTGATAGGAGTCTATCTTGTACAGCGTGCGCATGCAGCGCTCCACGTTCAGCGGAATATGGCGTGAAGGCGTGTTCTTCAGGCAGTATTCCAGCTCGCCGCCGGAAGACAGTATGCCTGCACCGTATACACGCAAACCCTGCGGGCTCTCGATCAAGCCGAACTCCACCGTATACCAGTACAGCCGCGCCAGGTAATCGAGGCCGCCCAGTTTCATCGCCTTCAGGCCGCCTTTGCCGTATTCCTGCATATGGTCGGCAAATACCGGATCGAACAGCAGCGGTACGTGGCCGAAATAGTCATGGAACACATCCGGCTCGACGATGTAGTCGAACTCCGCCGGCGTGCGCAGCCATACGGTAACTGGGAAACGGCGATTGGCAAGATGATTGAAAAAGGCTTGTTCGGGAATCAGGCCGGGAACGGCGACAATGCGCCATCCGGTTGCCTTTTCCAGCGCTTCCGAGGTTTTTTCAAAATCGGGAATCCCGTCGGATGCCTTCAGGGCCGCCAGCGCAGTAATGAATTCATCGCAGGCGCGGCCCGGCACCAGCGCTTCCTGGCGCTTGTACAGGCGGCGCCACAAGGCGTGCTCTTCTTCCGTGTAGGCTGCCCAGTTCTGCTTGACCACGTATTGCGCGTCGGCCGCGGAATAGTCGCCGCGCAAGGCGGCGCCGTCCGATTTTTCGGCAACGGTGGCCAAAAACTCTTCGTTGGAAACTACTGCGGTATCCATAGCTTTCTCTCTTTAATCGAAACAAAAAAGGCTGACAGGGTGAACGCTCGTCACTCCAGTCAGCCCCTAGCCACGCAGTATACTACGCAGTGGCCGTATCGTCTTTCAGCACGCCACGGCGTATCTGGTCCAGCTCGATGGACTCGAACAAGGCGCGGAAATTACCTTCGCCGAACCCCTGGTCGCCCTTGCGCTGGATGATCTCGAAAAAGATGGGACCGATGACGGTGGACGTGAAAATCTGCAGCAGCAATTCGCGCTTGGTCGCATTGCTGTTGCCGTCCACCAGGATGCGCAGGCGGCGCAGCTCTTCCAGGTTTTCGCCGTGGTTAGGCAAGCGGCGGTCTACCAGGTCATAATAGGTTTCTATCGTGTCCTGGAATTCAACGCCGTCGGTCTTCATGCCGGCCACTGTTTCATAGACGTTGTCCGTGCCCATTGCGATGTGCTGGATGCCTTCGCCATGGTACAGGTCCAGGTATTCGGAGATCTGCGATTTGTCGTCGGAAGATTCGTTGATGGGAATACGGATCTTGCCGCAAGGGGAAGTCATCGCCTTGGATTTCAGGCCTGTCAGCTTGCCTTCGATATCGAAGTAGCGCACTTCGCGGAAATTGAACAGGGATTCGTAGAAATCCGCCCATTCCTTCATGCGGCCGCGATGCACGTTGTGCGTCAGATGGTCGATGTAGGTCAGGCCGTGGCCTTTAGGGTTTGCCTCGGCGCCGGGGATCGCGACGAAATCGGCGTCGTAGATGCTGATGTTGCCGATCGCGCCGGGAGTGCCGCCATCCTTGCCGTGCCAGCGGTCGACAAAATAGATCAGCGAATCGCCTATGCCCTTGATCGCGGGGATATTCAATTCCATCGGGCCGGTCTTGTTGTCGAAGCCCCAGGCACCCAGTTCCAGCGCGCGGTTATACGCATAGGCAGCATCTTTTACGCGGAAGGCGATCGCACATACCGAGGGGCCATGCTTGCGCGCGAAGCGCTGCGCAAACGAGTCAGGCTCGGCGTTGATGATGTAGTTGACTTCGCCCTGGCGGTATAAAGTGACGTTCTTGGTGCGGTGCCTGGCTATCGCGGTGAAGCCCATGCGGATGAACAAATCGCCCATTGCTTTTGGATCGGGTGCGGCGTATTCGACAAATTCGAAGCCGTCTGTGCCCATAGGGTTTTCCCAGGGTTGAAAATCCATGCGTGTCTCCTCGGTGTGATCATGATCGGTGGGCAACAAAGAACACCGGCTTCACCTGCCCTCGTCTGACGAAGGCCACCACTCCGGCTTGCTGTGCGTTTTGCTGCTGGCTAGTTTTCTAGTATAGGCTTCAGGTGACGCCATATAATTGCAAAATAACCCAATAAATCCGTTTTTTGAGCAATAATATTGCTTAAAATATCGGATTTATGGTGAAATATGGCCTCAGTGGAATTAGATAAGATAGACCGCAAGATCCTGGCAATTTTGCAGTCGGATGGGCGCCTGACGAACCAGGAGGTAGCCGAACGTGTCAACCTGTCGCCGTCGCCCTGTCTGCGGCGCATCAAGCGTCTGGAAGAAACCGGCGTTATCCGCAAGTACGTAGCGCTGCTGGAACCGGCCAAGATAGGGCTGGGCCTGCTGGCTTACGTCAACGTGCGGCTGGAAAAGCACAACGACACCCCCGGCAAGGGTGCCTCGCGTTCACCGCGCAATGATTTTGCGGCATCCATAGAACAGTGGCCGGAGATCGTCGCCTGTTATGCAATGACGGGGGAAATGGATTACCTGCTGAGAGTGCATGTGGAGGACATGGACCACTTTTCGCGCTTCATGATGGAAACGCTGCTGCGGCACCCTGCGGTGCTCGATGTCAAATCCAGTTTTGCGCTCCAGCAAATCAAGGATACAACGGCACTGCCGGTACTTAGCACGCAGGCTTAGCCGCTAGTCAATTGCCGCCGCTCATCCCCGGCAGGTTACGCAGCCATTTGACGGCGGCGCGCCGGTTGGCCTTGATGTTGTAATCCAGCGTGGCTACCTGTTCCTGCACCGCTTCCGTCAGCATGCTGGTTGCATCTGCCGGCAATAGCTTCAGGTAGGCATCTGCCTCGCCATATTCCCTGTGGATTTCCATACCGGCTTTTTTGGCAATGTGGATCATGGTCTGGTTACTGGACAGGCAATGCATGTACAGCGTATCGACATCGGCATTGCGGCAATGGATGGCGCCGCGTTTGAACAGGCGCGAGCCTACACCCTTGCCGCGAGCGGAATCGGATACCGAAACGCCAAATTCGGCAACCCGGTCTTTTTCCGTCGCTTCCGCGCCATGCTCGACTTTTTCACGTGGCGCGAATGCAAGATGGCCGACGCCGACAACTTTGAAACGGCTGTTGACGACGCCGAAGACCTTATCGCGTGAGAAATCAATGCCTTCGACATAACGGGTGACGAGTTCATCCTGCAGATAGGTGCCAAAGCGCAGTAAGCGGTCACTTTCTTTTAATTCCAGAAAATGCCTCAGTATCCTGTGCCTGTCACGTTCGGATAACTCCTTGACGAAGACATTGGATTTTTTCTTGGGTGCGGGTGTGGCGGCAGGCGGGGTGTCGCCCGGTTTGTGCGGATAAAGGTCAGCAGCGTTCATCATTTACCTCCGGTACATCACATTTTGTGCGGTGCACAATAACATTGTAGGCGATGTCGCGCTTTTTTTCCAGCCAAGGCACAAATTTTTGCATTCAGGCAAGCCCTGGGCAGCGGTTGCAATCCGCTCAGCTTTTCAAGCCTTCGACATAGAGGCGCACTGCATCAATCCTGGCATTGCGGACAGCCAGCGCTATCTGCTGCGGCTGGCCTGCGTAAGCCTGTGCAATATCTCCCGCCCGTATCTGCTGCACCGCCGCCAGAGCCCCTGCCAGATAATCGTATTGCGGGAAGCGGGCATCCGGCAAGCCGGAGCGGCCAAAACAGTCGCACTCCGAAGCGCGCAGCAACTCCAGGAAGCGCTGCGGCTTGCGGAAGGCATCGCTGCGCTCCATCAGCGCAATGATGGTATTCGGCCGCAGTTCCAGCGCGCGGCTGATGTTGCCGTGGTCCCGGGCGGCCATGACAGCCAGGTCGCGGCATTCCGTGGGCACTTTCAAACGCTGGCAGACAGCTTCGACCAGCTCTACGCCTTTCTGTTCATGCCCATGGTGGCGTGGCCATTCGCTGGCCGGCGTCGCGCCTTTACCCAGATCGTGCATCAATGCGGCAAAGCGCACCGCCAGCGAATACGAGCGACTGGCAGCATAGTCCACCACCAGCATCACATGCACGCCGGTATCGATTTCCGGATGATGTTTCGGTGGCTGCGGCACGCCCCACAGCACATCCAGTTCCGGCATGATGCGGGCCAGCGCGCCGCAATCCCGCAACACCTCGAACATGCGCGAGGGCCTGGCTTCCATCAGGCCGCGCGACAGTTCCTGCCACACTCTTTCGGGCACCAGCGCATCGACTTCGCCGGCTTCGACCATCTGCTTCATCAGCGCATTGGTTTCCGCCGCCACGGTAAAATCATGAGGCGCCTGCGAAAAACGGGCGGCAAAGCGCGCCAGCCGCAGGATACGTACCGGGTCTTCGGCAAATGCTTCCGACACGTGGCGGAAAATGCGGGCGCTGATATCCTGCCGGCCGTTGAAGGGATCGTGGATGACGCCCTGCTCATCCTGGGCCATTGCATTGATGGTCAGGTCGCGCCGGACCAGGTCTTCTTCCAGCGTGACGCCGGGATCGGTATGGAATACGAAACCCTTGTAGCCAGGCGCCGTTTTCCTCTCTGTGCGCGCCAACGCATACTCTTCATGTGTCTTCGGGTGCAGGAATACCGGGAAATCCTTGCCTACCGGCGTATAGCCTAGCGCCAGCATCTGCTCCGGACTGGCGCCGACGACAACGTGGTCGCGGTCCTGCACCGGCAAACCCAGCATGCCATCGCGCACCGCGCCGCCGACGATATAGGTTTTCATCATGCCCAGCCTAGTCTGGCGTGTGGTGGCCAGGCGCCACCTCGGTCTCGGCCAGCGCTTCACGTATCCACTGCGCCACTGCGGGATGCGCAGTGATGCGCTCCACATACGCCTGCAACGCAGGCGCCAGCGACACGCCATACGTATTGAAGCGCATGACGACCGGCGCAAAGTAGGCATCGGCAATCGAGAAGTCGCCGAATAAATATTCATGGGCGCCGTAGCGCGACAGGCACTCTTCCCATATTTCCGAAATACGGCCGATGTCAGCCTGTGAACCGGCGGTGCGGCCCTTGCCAGGCAAGCTGGCCCTGATATCCATCGACATATCGGCACGCAAACCCTGAAAGCCGGAATGCATCTCGGCGCAGATGCAGCGGGCAGTCGCCCGTGCAGCGGTATCCTGCGGCCACAGATTATGCGCGGGGAACTGTTCCGCCAGGTATTCGCAGATCGCCAGCGAATCCCAGATGACATTACCATCCGCCAGCAGCACCGGCACCCTGCCTGCCAGCGAGTATTCCGAGATCAGCCTCGCGGTATCGGGATGATCCAGCAGGATGCGGACTTCCTCGAACGGAATACCGAAGGCTTTCATCGCCACCCACGCGCGCATGGACCAGGACGAATAATTTTTGTTGCCGATGACCAGCAACATGCCCGGCCTTTTATTCGACTCCAGCATTGCAGACAATGCAGGATCCAGTTCTGTTGTATTAACCATCGGTGCTATTCACTTTTTGTGGTGTCGGGCAAATCCCGCGGCAGGTCGCTATCATCGCCGCCCATGCCCTTGGGCACGACGGTGCCAAGACGTGCTTTCAGCGACTGTGGTTTCTTTTCAAACAAGGCTGCGTAATAGGTCGCATTGGACAGCACATTCTTGACATACGAACGGGTCTCGTTGAACGGGATGGTTTCCGCAAATATCGCGCCTTCGACCGGGCGCGTCAGGCTGGCACGCCACGCACGCGGCCGGCCGGGGCCGGCGTTGTAGGCAGCAGAAGCCATTGCCTGCGAGCCGCCCAGATCGGTCAGCACCATGTTCAGGTAGTTGGTGCCCAGCGCTATATTGGTTTCAATGTCGTTGACCTGGTTGGGGACAAAATCGCCCAGCCCCATTTTTTTCGCAACATAGCGCGCCGTGGACGGCATGATCTGCATCAGCCCGGACGCGCCTACATGCGAACGCGCCGTCATCACGAAACGCGATTCCTGCCGTATCAGGCCATACACCCAGGCCATGTCCAGGCCCAGCAGCTTGGTTGACTTGTACATGACGTCATTGAACGGCGTCGGGTAGCGCTGCGTAAAATCCATTTCGGTCTTGGTGCGGTCCGAGGTATTGACCATGCGGTCCAGCAAATTGTTTTGCCGCGCCAGCTCGGCTGCCGCCAGATGCTGCCGTTCGCTCATCTTGCGCAGTTCCCAGTTCCACTCGCGCGTGCCTTCCAGACGCAGGTTCATCTGGTAAAACTTCAATGCCCGCTGCAAGCCGGGATTTTGCGCAACGGCATCCATTTCGGCAGGCGCGAGCGGCTTCACGGTCACCGGCACCCCGACCTTCTGGCCCATTTCTTCCAGCGCCAGCTGTCCATAGAAATGCACCTGGTCCGCAATACTCTGGAACAGCACCTGCGCTTCCTCATTCTTGCCCTCGCTTTTCAGCACCCTGCCCTGCCAGTAGATCCAGGTAGGCTCATTGCGCAAGGATGCGGGCATGGCCGCGATCGCCGCTTTCAGCATCTTCCAGTCGCCGGCGCGTAATGCCATCCTCGCGCGCCACTGGTACGCATCCAGCGACAGTGGCGCACCGTCTGCCTGGCGCCAGTATTGCAATGCTTCCGGCTGCAGTTTCAACGACGATTGCAAGCCTATCTGGCCCCAGGCCAGTGCGCGCTCTGCTTCTGAAAACTTGCCCGCATGTCTGGCCAAGGTGGCTGCCGCCTGCTGTGGATCATTTTTGGCGTTACGGCCCAGCGCAATGATATAGAGCTCATGCGCGCTCTTGCCGTTTTCGGGCGGCTTGCTCAGTATCAGACCCGGTTTCTCAAAAGCCTGCGCCACCCGGGTATCCTTGACCTGCAGGTTCTTTGCCAGCCTTTGCGCCAGCGGCAAGGCGCCGTTTTCAGATGCCAGCCGGATCTGGTTCCAGATGTCTTCCGGGCTGAACTGGCCGTTTTCCGACAGGTAGGTCACCAGCGAATAGCAGCCGTCGCCGTAATCGCGGGCAGAAGTCAGCAGCGTGCGCGCATCGGCCGCAACTTTCTGGTTCTTCACCGCCCTGGACAGCAAGGCATAGCACTTCAGCTGCGTATCGTCGGCCACGACGAACTGCGGATACTGGATATCGAAGTTGGCCCAATCGCCGCGGTAACCCAGCACCAGCAGCCAGTCATTGCGCAGCCTGTCGGCCACGGCGCTGCCTTCATACTTGCTGATAAAAGCCTTGACCTCGGTCGCCGAGGCCGAGCGGATATGCGTCCGCAGCACGTAATAATCCACATACGAAGGAATATCATAATTGACCAGATAGGACGCGTGCTCTTCCGCCTTGGCGGCATCATCATGAAAAGAGGCATCGCGCAGGGCCATGAAACGGTCGTCGTCGTTGACAAAACTCCGCGGGGCCGCGGCCGGTCCTGCCTTGGCCGCCAGTGCATCTCCCGCTGCCGCCAGGTGGCACAAACCTGCTACCATCACGATGACAGCGCCTGCAATTTTTTTCAGCAAAAACATGTTCTACAGCTCTCAATATGAATGAACTACAGTATGACACACGCAAACAGCATAACACGGCCTGCATCCGCCAAAAAACCGGAAGAAGCGGGTTTGCATAAGCGTGAACAGGTAGTTGACAAGGCGGCATTGCGCAAGCAATTGCTGCAACGGAGGCGTGACCTGGAGCCGACTGCAAGGGTTGCCTGGGATGGGGAAATTGGTGCGCATCTGCAGCACTGGTGCGCGCAGCACAAGCCGCGCAGCTTAGGCGTGTACTGGCCGATACAGGCGGAGCCCGATCTGCTGGCGCTGTACCCCGCGCTGGCCGCCTCCGGCATACAACTGGCACTGGCCGTTGCGCATACGCGCGATGCACCGCTGGCATTTGCAAAATGGACACCGGGCGATGCGATGGAAAAAGACGTGCACGGCATCCCCGTTCCCGCGTCGCGGGGTGAAGATGCCGTCATCCGGCCGGAAGTATTGCTGATTCCCTGCGTCGGCTACACTCGGCAAAAATTCAGGCTGGGATATGGCGGCGGCTATTACGACAGGACGCTGGCGGCAGCACCGGACTCATCCGAGGCAGGCGCGATAAAAACGTTGGGGATTGCCTACCAATGCGGGCAGGCTGAGTTTGACGCCGAGCCGCATGACATAGCGCTGGATGTCCTGATCACCGAGGCCGGCTGCCTGGAATAAAAAAGGCGGCACGCCTGCCGCCCGTCACTGCTCCTGCAAAAAGGTCTACACCAGTCTTTGCCAGATGGCGGTTGTTGCGACCGCCTGGTTCAGTGAATAGAAGTGCAATCCAGGGGCGCCGCCTGCCAGCAGGCGTTCGCACAGCTGCGTGACGACGTCGAGGCCGAAAGCCTTGATCGACGCGGTATCGTCACCGTAGCTGGCCAGCTTCAGCCGTATCCAGCGCGGCACTTCGGCGCCGCACATTTCGGAAAAACGGACCAGTTGCGTATGGTTGGTGATCGGCATGACGCCGGCCACGATAGGGCTGGCGATGCCGGCTTTCTGCGCCAGCTCCACAAACTGGAAATAGGCGTCGGCATTATAAAAATATTGCGTGATCGCCGCATTGGCGCCTGCCTTCATCTTGCGGATGAAGTTTTGCAGATCGTCCTGCGGCGACCGCGCTTGCGGATGCACCTCAGGATACGCCGCCACTTCGATGTGGAACCAGTCGCCAGTCTCGGCGCGGATAAATTCGACCAGTTCGCTGGCATAGCGGAACTCTCCGGCAGCGCCGTAGCCGCTGGGCAGGTCGCCGCGCAATGCCACCAAGCGTCGAATATCGTGCGCCTTGTACTGCTGCAGGATATCGCGGATAGAATCCCGGGTGCCGCCCACGCAGGACAGATGCGGCGCGGCATCGTAGCCTTCCCTGCGGATATCGACAACGGTATCCAGCGTGCCCTGCTGCGTGGTGCCGCCGGCCCCGAAGGTGACCGAGAAATATTTGGGTTTCAGTTCGGCCAGTTTGGCGCGCGTCACGCGCAGCTTCTCGGTGCCTTCCGCCGTCTTCGGCGGGAAAAATTCTATGCTGAAATTATGTGCGGACATCGTTTTTGAGAAGTAAGGTGGACAGAGCCCATGAAATCACGCTGTACAGCAGCGCGCCGCCGACTGCGGACCAGAATCCGGCCACGTGGAAACCGTCGATGACATTGGCCACCGCCCAGAACATGAGGCCGTTGATAACAAAGATAAATAGCCCCATCGTCAGCAGCGTTGCCGGCAAGGTCAGGATCAGCAGAATCGGCCGAATCACCGTGTTGACGAAGCCCAGCACCACGGCAACCAGCAGCGCGGTGGTGAAACTGTCTATCGATACGGAATGCATCAGGTAAGGCAGCGCCAGTAAGGCCAGCGCATTGATGAGCCAGGTTGCAAGCAAACGCATGAAGTCTCCATAAATAAATGGGTGAGGCCATAAAATAATACCTCACCCACAGTCTTCGGCGGCCGCAAGGGCCGCCCGTTTTTACTTACTGCTTCCTACTACTGCTTAATAACGGTAGTGATCCGCTTTGTACGGACCGTTTTTGCTGACGCCGATATAAGCGGCTTGTTCATCCGTCAATTCGCTCAGTTGCGCATTGAGTTTCTTCAGTTGCAAGCGTGCTACTTTCTCATCCAGGTGTTTTGGCAATGTATAAACACCAACCGGATATTGATCGATGTTCAGGAACAGCTCGATCTGCGCGATTGTCTGGTTCGCAAACGATGAGCTCATCACATATGACGGATGGCCGGTGCCACAACCCAGGTTGACCAGGCGGCCTTCTGCCAGCAGGATGATGCGCTTGCCGTCTGGGAATATCACATGGTCCACTTGTGGCTTGATGTTATCCCAGGTGTATTTTTTCAGCGAAGCAACGTCGATTTCATTGTCGAAATGGCCGATATTGCAGACGATGGCCTGGTCTTTCATCTTCAGCATGTGCTCGTGGCTGATGACGTGGTAGTTGCCTGTCGTGGTGACGAAAATGTCGCCATGTTCAGCTGCGTAGTCCATCGTCACAACGCGATAGCCTTCCATCGCAGCCTGCAATGCGCAGATAGGATCGATTTCGGTGACCCATACTTGCGCCGACAGCGCACGCATCGCCTGCGCAGAGCCTTTGCCCACGTCGCCATAGCCAGCGATGACGGCAACCTTGCCTGCAATCATCACGTCGGTAGCGCGCTTGATGCCATCCACCAGCGACTCGCGGCAGCCGTACAGATTGTCGAACTTGGACTTGGTCACGGAATCGTTGACGTTGATCGCCGGGAACGCCAGCTTGCCTTCCTTGTGCATCTGGTACAGGCGGTGCACGCCGGTTGTTGTTTCTTCTGTTACGCCCTTGATCGCGGCCAGGCGCTTGGAATACCAGTCCGGCTCAGTCGCCAGATGTTTCTTGATTGCGTTGAACAGGCAGATTTCTTCTTCGGAACCGGGGTTGGCCAATACCGAAATATCTTTTTCCGCGCGCGTGCCCAGGTGCAGCAGCAGCGTTGCATCGCCGCCGTCATCCAGGATCATGTTGGAGAAGCCGCCGTCTTTCCATTCGAAAATACGATGCGTGAATTCCCAGTATTCATCCAGGTTTTCGCCTTTGAAAGCGAACACCGGCGTACCACCAGCAGCAATTGCCGCAGCAGCATGGTCTTGCGTAGAATAAATGTTGCAGGACGCCCAGCGTACCTGCGCACCCAGTGCGTTCAGGGTTTCGATCAGGACGGCGGTCTGGATCGTCATGTGCAGCGAACCGGTAATGCGCGCGCCTTTCAGCGGCTGGCTGGCGGCGTATTCGTCACGAATCGCCATTAGGCCGGGCATTTCTGTTTCGGCAATCTTGATTTCTTTTTGACCCCAGCCAGCCAGGCTGATGTCAGCTACCAGGAAGTCTTGATCGGATTTTTGCAGGGATGATATAGAGGCGTTCATCACGCCCTCCTTTCTTGTGAAAAAAGTAACGTGAGCGCGGTTGCATGTTCCAAGCCTGGCGAAACGGGTGAGCACCCTGTATTTCGTCGCAACGCTCCTTGGAATTGACGCAGTATAACGCAAATCATCTGGCTGTAGACAAATGGGCGCAACCGTCAGCGACAAAGTGCCGTCACCCTTGCCAATCAGAAATGGCTGCATCCATGAAAAAAGCCGGACGCGATCCGCATCCGGCTTTGTGTCGCTCAATTCTGAGCAAATTAGTGTCCGTCGAAATCGCAGACTGTATACAGTTGCAACCCCGAAGCCTTCAGCAGCCTGGAACCACCCAGTTCCGGCAGATCAACGATGCAAGCGCCCTCGATGACTTCAGCGCCAAGGCGTTCCAGAAGTTTCTTACCTGCCATCATGGTGCCGCCGGTGGCGATCAGGTCGTCGATCAGCACCACACGGTCGCCCGGTTTGCAGGCATCGGCATGCAGCTCCACCGTGGCGCTGCCGTATTCCAGCTCATATTGTTCCGACAAGGTATTGAAGGGCAGCTTGCCCTTTTTGCGAATGGGCACGAAGCCGAGGTTCAGCTCATAGGCCAGCACCGAACCGATGATGAAGCCGCGCGCATCCAGCCCTGCCACCATGTCCAGCTTGGCATCCATATAACGATGCACGAACAGGTCGATCAGCAGGCGGAAGGTTTTTGGATCCTGCAGCAGCGGCGTAATATCGCGGAACATGACGCCTTGCTGCGGCCAGTTTTCCACAGTGCGGATATGGTCCTTGATATATTGGGATGCGTTTAACATCGTATGATGTCCTTCCTAAGGTGCTCTTCAGATTTTTACATGCAAAAGCCCGCTGTATTATCAAAAAATACAGCAAGCTTTTTTGCGGCAGGCGCTATTTTAACAGGCGATGCTCTGCCCGCACGACAGCTTCTGCAATGCCCCGTACCACAACCACATCGCCCTCCTGCAGCACAATCTCCTGCGCAAGCTCCAGCCGCAGCTTGCCGCGCCGGACTGCCGTGACGTCCACTTCCAATTCGGCCAGGTTCAGGCCCAGCAGCGTTTTCCCTATGGACTTGGCGCGATCGTGCAGCACGATGGTATGCAGGCGCACCTGCATGCTCTCCGGGCTGTCGGCGGCGTCGCTGGCGCCATGAAAATACCCGCGCAGGGATTCATAGCGTTCGTCGCGCGCGGCCTGCACCCTGTGCACGACGCGGCGTAGCGGCACGCCCAGCAGCACCAGCGCATGCGAGGCCAGCATCAGGCTGCCTTCCAGCAGTTCCGGCACCACCTCGGTGGCGCCGGCTTCGCGCAGCTTGTCGAGGTCGGCGTCGTCGGTGCTGCGTACGATGACGGGCAGCGTGGGGTTCAGTTCGCTGACGAAGTGCAGCACCTTCAGCGCGGACGCTGTATTGGTATAAGTAACCACCAGCGCGGCGGCGCGGTTGATGCCGGCGGCAACCAGGCTTTCACGGCGGGCCGCATCGCCGTACGACACATTGGCGCCGGCAGTCTGCGCTTCGCGTATGCGGTCCGGGTCTAGGTCCAGCGCGTGATAGTCTATTTTTTCTTCGGTCAGCAACTTGGCCAGACTCTGTCCGCTGCGCCCGAAGCCGGCAATGATGACGTGTTTTTTGGCCGACATCGTACGCGTCGCTATCTGCGTCAGCGCCAGCGACTGCATCATCCACTCATTGGCAGACAGCTTCATGACGATGGCATCGGACTTGGCCAGGATGAACGGCGAGGCCAGCATCGACAACACCATCGATGCCAGGATCAGCTGTATCAGCAGCGGGTCCACCAGTTGCAGGCCGCCGGCCTGGTTCAGCAGCACAAAGCCGAATTCACCGGCCTGCGCCAGTCCCAGCCCGGTACGCAGCGCCACGCTGGTGGATGTGCCGAACAGCTTGGCCAGCGCGGTGATCAGGCCGAATTTCAACAATACCGGCCCCATCAGCAGCAACAGGATCAGCCAGCCGTTGGCCGCCACCAGCCGCACATTGAGCAGCATGCCTATGGTCACGAAGAACAGGCCCAGCAATACATCGCGGAAGGGCTTGATGTCCTCTTCCACCTGGTGCCGGTACTCAGTTTCGGAAATCAGCATGCCGGCAACGAAGGCGCCCAGCGCCATCGACAGACCGGCGTAATCGGTAATCCATGCTGCGCCGAGCGTGACCAGCAGCAGGTTCAGCATGAACAGCTCCTGCGAACGGCGCTTGACCACGATGCTGAACCAGCCCCGCATCAGTTTTTGCCCTACGAACAGCAGTACGAACAGCACGAAAGCCGCCTTGGCGCTGGCGCGTGCCAGCGTCTCGACCAGGTCGCCGGAATGGGAGGCCAGCGCCGGCACCAGGATCAGCAGCGGCACGACTGCGAGATCCTGGAACAGCAGCACGCTGATGATCTGGCGACCATGCGGACTTTCCAGCTCCAGCCTTTCAGTCAGCATCTTGGACACGATGGCAGTGGACGACATCGCCAACGCGCCGCCCAATGCAAACGACGCTTCCCAGCTGATATTGAATCTGGATGGCAGGAACAGGGCCATCAGCCAGCCGAACAGCATCGTGGCGACAATGGTAACCAGCACCTGCGCCATGCCCAGCCCGAACACGGCCTTGCGCATCGACATCAGCTTGGGCAGCGAAAATTCCAGGCCTATGGAGAACATCAAAAAAACAACACCGAATTCAGCCAGCTCATGGGTAGTGGCATCATTCTGCGCCAGCCCCAGCCCATAGGGACCGATCAGGATGCCGACCACGAGGTAGCCCAGCATAGGCGGCAGCTGCATCATGCGAAAAGCCACCACGCCCAGCACGGCGGCCCCTAAAAGCAAAAGTGTAGTATCCAAGGCGGTCATGTTGCTTATTATTACTTAAATGGGCGATGCGTATTCAATAATGCGGCAACTATTGTTTAGATGAGAGCAAAAGTAACTGTATGACATCTTCAGTTTCCGCCTAGGCAATATTCAATCTAATGTATCTGGCAAAGTTTTTGCTTAATGAATTTCGTTTATACTTTCGGCATGAGCTCACTTCACTCCCCATTTAATGCACTACCGACCCCATCCAGCCTGGTCACATTTGATGCCGAACGCGCCCTGGCGCTCGCCTGCGAGACTTTGCAGATTGAAGCGGACGCCATCCAGCTCCTGAAACAGCGGCTGGCCAGCGAGGGCCACACCGATTTCACTGAAGCGATTTCGCTGCTGATGAACTGCCGCGGCCGCGTGGTCGTATCGGGCATGGGCAAATCCGGCCATATCGCACGCAAGATGGCCGCCACCTTTGCATCGACCGGCACCCCTGCCCTGTTTGTCCACCCTGGTGAAGCGGCGCACGGCGACCTGGGCATGGTGACGCCGCAGGACGTCTTCATTGCGATTTCCTATTCCGGCGAATCGTCAGAGCTGGCCGCCATTGTGCCCATCATCAAACGGCTGGGCACCAGGCTGATTGCGATGACCGGCAACCCGTCCTCCAGCCTGGCGGAGTGGGCTGATGTCCATCTTGATGTCAGGGTAGAGAAAGAAGCCTGCCCGCTGAATCTGGCGCCGACCGCCAGCACGACAGCGACGCTGGCGTTGGGAGATGCGCTGGCGACCGTGCTCCTGGATGCGCACGGCTTCCGCGAGGAAGATTTCGCGCGCTCCCACCCTGGCGGTGCGCTGGGCCGCAGGCTGCTGACACACGTACGCGACATCATGCGCACCGGCGACGCGGTGCCGCAGGTGACTGCTGACACCAGGCTGACCACGGCCTTGCTGGAAATCACCAAAAAAGGCCTGGCGATGACAGCCATCGTGGACGCAGAACAGCGCGTGATCGGCGTGTTTACCGATGGCGACCTGCGCCGCCTGATGGAAAAAGTTCAGGATTTCTCGCAAGTCGTCATTGCCGACGTCATGCACAAGGCGCCGCGCACGATACGCGCCGAACAGCTGGCGGTGGAAGCTGTCGAAATGATGGAAACCTATCGCATCAACCAGTTGCTGGTCGCAGACGAAAGCGGCAAGCTGGTCGGCGCGCTGCATATCCACGACCTGACCCGCGCCAAGGTGATCTGATGAGCAGCATGGATTCCGGCAAGGCTGCACAATTGAAACTGATGATTTTTGACGTGGATGGCATCCTGACCGACGGCAGCCTGCACTTTGGGCCCGAGGGAGAAATGATGAAGACCTTCAATGTGCTGGACGGCCAGGGCATCAAGCTGCTGCAGCAGGCCGGCATCGCGACGGCAATCATCAGCGCCCGCAGCTCGGCCATTGTCGCCAGACGCGCAGCGGACCTGGGCATCGCCCATCTGCGGCAGGGCATACACGACAAAAAATCCGCGTTCCTGGAACTGCTGGCAGAACTCAATATCAACGCCGATGCCTGCGGCTTCATCGGCGACGACGTCATCGACCTGCCGGTGCTGACGCGCGTCGGCTTTGCCGCCAGCGTGCCGAATGCGCATCCGGAAGTCAGGGCGCGCGTCCATTATGTAACGCAGGCAGCAGGCGGCCGCGGTGCAGCACGCGAGGTATGTGACTTCATCCTGAAAGCGCAGGGCAAATACGAACAGGCGCTTGCGCCTTTCCTGCAGTAAATGGGTGAAATGATATGAGATACATACTTACCGCCGACCGCTTCCGCCTGTGGCTGATGGTAGCGCTGCTGGCCGTTGTTGCACTAGGCAGCTTCTGGGTGCTGGAAGTCATGCGCCGGAATAATGACGAAGGCAACTCCCGTTCCGCTCCCCGCACGGCACCTGACTACTACGTGGAAAATTTCAATTACGTGAAGCTGTCCAATGACGGCAAGACCAATTACCACATCACCGGCAAGCGCATGACGCACAATCCGCGCGATGACGACTATGAAGTGGAGCAGCCGCGCATCAACAGTTTTGACGACAACAAGACACCGGTGACCGTGGTTGCCGACCGCGCGCTGATTGAGCAGAAAAATACGCCTGTGCACCCGGCGAAGGATAGCGACGAAGTCCATTTGTACGGCAACGTCAATGTCAGCCGTCCGGACGGCCCTGCATCCAAATGGATGACGCTGGAGTCCGAGTATCTGTTGCTGCTGACCGACCTCAACATCATGAAAACCGATAACCCCGTGACTATCACCAGCGCCCGCGCCGTCATGCATGCCGTTGGCATGGAAGCCAACAGCACTACGCAGGAAGTGCGCCTGCTGAGCAAGGTGAAAGCCACATTCGATGCGCGCTCGGGCTCGGCGCCGCGTCAACAACCTACCCGATAGCCAGGTTTTATATATGAAAAATAATACCCATTTTAGTTCTGCGCGGCTGCCGAAGTCACTCTTTCTGGCGGCCTGTATTCTGCTCCCCGCCGCCGTGCTGGCCGAACAGGCAGACCGCTACAAAAAGATCGACCTAGAAGCCGAATCCTCTGTCCTCGACGACAAGACCAAGATCAAGACCATGACCGGCAACGTGGAGATCACGCGCGGCACGCTGCTGATCAAGACCGACAAGGCCGTCGCGACCGAAGGTGCTGAGGGATTCCAGTTCATCGTCATGACCAGGGGTCCCGGCGGCCAGGCGTTTTTCAGACAGAAGCGGGATGGCGGCCCCAACCTGTGGGTGGAGGGCGTTGCCGACCGCATGGAATACGACGAAAAAACCGAGGTCGTCAAATTCTTCAATAAGGCGCACGTGAAATACCTGGAAGGCAAAAAAGTCACGCAGGAGCAGGAAGGCGAGTTCATGTCGTATGACAGCAAGACCGAGAACTTTGTCGGCGCCAACAATGCGTCGGGCACCAGCGTGTCTGGCGGTGGCAGGATCAAGATCACCATACAGCCCAAGCTGGAAGAACCCAAGCCGGATTCACCGACCACGCAGAACACACAGAAAAAATAATATGACGAGCACCCTTATTATCAGCGGCCTGCAAAAGAAATACGGCGCGCGGCAAGTCGTGCGCGACGTTTCGCTGGAGGTCAAGAGCGGTGAAGTGGTCGGCTTGCTGGGCCCGAACGGCGCCGGCAAGACCACGTCCTTTTACATGATCGTAGGCCTGGTGCCGTCCGACGCGGGCAAGATAGACGTCAACGGCACCGACATTTCTCACCTGCCCATCCACAAGCGCGCATCGCTGGGCCTGTCCTACCTGCCGCAGGAGGCGTCGGTATTTCGCAAGCTGTCGGTGGAAGACAATATCCGCGCCGTGCTGGAATTGCAAAGAGATGAGAACGGCAAGCTGTTGGAAAAGGCCAAAATCGAGGAAAGGCTGGATACCTTGCTGGCCGAACTGCAGATAGAAAAAATCCGCGAAAACCAGGCGCTGTCCCTGTCCGGCGGCGAGCGCCGCCGTGTGGAAATCGCCAGGGCGCTGGCAACCAGCCCGCGCTTCGTGCTGCTGGACGAACCATTCGCCGGCGTGGATCCGATTGCCGTGATCGAGATCCAGCGCATTGTCCGCTTCCTCAAGGAACGCGGCATCGGCGTGCTGATCACCGACCACAATGTGCGCGAAACCCTGGGTATCTGCGACCACGCCTACATTATCAACCAGGGCGCGGTGCTGGCCAGCGGCAGGCCGGATGAGATCGTCGCCAATGAATCCGTACGCAAGGTTTACCTGGGAGAGCACTTCCGGATGTAACGGATACCGCCCCCTATGAAACAAAGCCTACAACTCCGCACCTCGCAGCATCTGGCATTAACGCCGCAACTGCAGCAATCGATACGTTTGCTGCAGCTATCAACGCTGGAATTGCATCAGGAGCTGGAAAACCTGCTGACCGATAATCCTTTGCTGGAGCGGGTGGACGATCCTTTGGACAATGCCGTCAGGTTATTGGCGGACGGCGCCATCAGCGCCACCAGCAGCGGTTCGGACAACGACAGCAGCCCTGTCAACAATGGCGGCGACGAGCCGGTTGCGCCAGTCGACAGTGGCGAAAGCGGTGAAAGCCCAAATGCGACGGATACGACCAGCGCCAATGAAGAGGACTGGAGTTTTGACGACATGCCGCAAGGCTCCAAAGGTCCGGAAGAGGATGAAGGGCGCCCACAGCTGGAATGTGCGCAGACCTCGCTCAGGGAGCACCTGCTGGAACAGATGCGCGTCACCGTCAAGGAAATACGCGACCGTGCACTGATAGAGCTGATCATCGATGCGCTGGACGGCAACGGCTACCTGACGGAATCGCTGGACGATATCCATGGCGCGTTGCCCCTGGAACTGTGCGTGGAGCCGGAGGAGCTGAATTTTGCGCTGAACATGCTGCAGAGTTTCGAGCCGGCCGGCGTAGGCGCGCGCAGCCTTTCCGAATGCCTGGCGCTGCAAATCAGGCGGCTGCCGAAAATCCCTTTCGTCACACGCCGGCTGGCACTGGAAATTGTTGAAAAACATTTAACCCTTTTTGCACAGCGCGATTTCAACAAGCTGAAAAAAGTGCTTACTTGCGACGATGAGGACTTGCGTGAATCTCAGGTTGTCATCAAGCAATGCAAGCCACATCCCGGCGCCGAATTTACTGCCGATGCATCGGACTACGTGGTGCCGGATGTTATTGTCAGGAAATCAAAAAACGGCTGGCAGGTGTTGCTGAACCAGGATGTGATGCCGCGCCTGCGCGTCAACAGCATGTACGCGAACATCATGAAACAGAACCGCGGCGATGGCACACTGAGCTCCCAGCTGCAGGAAGCCCGCTGGCTGATCAAGAATATGCGGCAGCGCTTCGATACGATACTGCGCGTTGCGCAGGCGATAGTTGAAAGGCAACGCAATTTTTTCACGCATGGTGCTGTTGCGATGAGACCACTTGTTTTGCGCGAAATTGCTGATACACTGGGTTTACACGAGAGTACTATTTCCCGTGTCACAACCCAAAAATACATGCTGACCCCGCATGGAATGTTTGAGTTGAAGTACTTTTTCGGTAGCCACGTTGCGACGGAAACCGGGGGTGAAGCGTCATCCACCGCAATACGGGCACTCATCAAGCAATTGATAGGAGCAGAAGACCAGAAGAACCCACTCTCTGACAGCAAGATCGCAGACATGCTGGGTGAACAAGGCATGGTCATCGCGCGACGCACCGTCGCAAAATACCGGGAAGCCTTGAAAATCCCTCCAGTAAGCCTGCGCAAATCCTTATAAAAATCCTGGAATTCCCAGCGGCATTTATTGCAGTAATGCATGCTGATTTTTCAGATTTCTGTAACAAGTCCTTGTAATTGCGTCTTGCATTGCTATATATAATTTAGCTCGATCTTCAGGGCTAGCACCATGCTATATAGCAAGTAACATCTACCATAGGAGCGCCGTATGAATCTCACAATCAGTGGACATCACCTCGAAGTTACTCCAGCAATCCGTGAACATGTGCAAAACAAGCTAGAGAGGATAAGGCGGCACTTCGATCAAGTCATTGATATTGCAGTCATCCTGACCGTTGACAAGCTCCGGGAAAAAGAAAAACGCCATAAAGCCGATATCAATCTTCACATCAGCGGCAAAGACATCCACGTCGAAAGCCTCGCACAAGACCTGTATGCAGCGATAGACACGCTGATCGACAAACTCGACAGGCAAGTCATCAAACACAAAGACAAAATCCAAGGCCACAAAAACGACGCGATCAAGCATATCCCTGATCCTGCCTCCGCTTCCGCCTGACCGGCGCCTGGTACTGGAATAACGAAGGATGCCAACCGGCATCCTTTTTTATTGGGTTCGCCGCACTTGTGACCCGGCCGCAAGCGAACCGGAAACCCCGAAAAATATTTCTTTTACCAAAGAATCGCGGGCTGCCCGGATAAATCGCGCATACGCGCTAAAATAGGCTTTTCATCTCACTACGATCTTTTCCATGAGCGAATACGTCCAGACCTTCGTCCAGAACCAGATAGGCTTTATCACGCTGGACAGACCCAAGGCATTGAATTCCCTTTCCCTGGACATGGTCCGGGAGCTGACACAGATATTGCTGCAATGGCGCGAAGCGGATAATGTCGGCGCCGTCTTTATTTCTAGTTCCAGTGAAAAGGCTTTTTGCGCCGGCGGCGACATCCGCTTCTTTTACGATGCGGGCACGTCCACGCCGAGGGGCGACAGCGCCTTACTGGAAGACTTCTTCACCGAAGAATATGCGCTGAACCATCTGATCCATTTTTATCCCAAGCCGTATATTGCGCTGCTGAACGGCGTGGTCATGGGCGGCGGCATGGGCATTGCGCAGGCGGGCCCTTCATGCCGTATGCGCATAGTCACCGAGCGTACCAAGATGGCCATGCCGGAGGTCAATATCGGCCTGTTCCCGGACGTGGGCGGCGGTTATTTCCTGTCGCGTGCTCCGGGGCAATTGGGGACCTACCTGGGCCTGACCGGAGAAATCTTCAAGGCGGCCGATGCGATTTACGCCGAACTGGCGGATGTCTATGTGCCTACCAGTGCGATACCTGCGCTGATGCATCTGCTGACTTCGACGCAGCAGGCCGATATCCGCGCGGCGATCCGCGAATTTGCTGCGCCGTTTGCAGAGGAAATCAAGCTGGAAGAAAGCTCGCTGGCAACGCACCGCAGCCTGATAGACCAGTATTTTTCCGCCGGCGATGTGGCAACGATCATTGCAACGCTGTCGGAAGACGGCAGCGAATTCGCGCGGCAGACCCTCGCCGTCATGCAGAAGCGCTCTCCGCTACTGGTATGCGTGACGCTGGAGCAGATACGGCGCGGCGCCGGCATGACCGTTGCTGCCTGCCTGCGCATGGAACGCGATATGGTGCGCCATTGCTTCAAGCACGGCGAAGTACTGGAAGGCGTGCGTGCACTGGTGGTAGACAAGGACAACACACCGAAGTGGTCGCCGCCTAGCCTGGGCGAAGTAACGCCGGAAATGATACTGCCCTTCTTCGTATCGGCATGGCCCGACCATGCGCATCCATTGCGTCATTTGGACTGACGCAGCCAAGACGCAGAGTGCAGTAATAAAAAAAAGATGGGGCCCGCAGGCCCCATCTTTTTTAGTCACATCCGCTGCGAGTGATATTGCTTTAATGCTGCTGGCCGCCGCCCAGATAGGCAGCCTTGACCGCAGGATCGTTCTTCAGCTTTTCGGCGGGGCCATGCACCGATATCCTGCCGTTTTCCAGCACATAGCCGTAGTCCGCCACGTTCAATGCAGCGGCAGCAAATTGCTCCACCAGCAGCATCGTCGTGCCTTCCTGTTTCAGGCGCGAGATGATGCGGAATACTTCATCCACCAGGATAGGCGCAAGGCCCATGGAGGGCTCGTCCAGCAGCACCACCTCGGGGTTCAGCATTACCGCCCTGGCCATGGCAAGCATCTGCTGCTCGCCACCGGACAAGGTGCCGGCCAGCTGGTGCTGGCGTTCTTTCAGGCGTGGAAACAGTTCCAGTGCCTTTTCCAGGTCGACCTTGATATCGCCGCGCGGGCGGGAACCGGTGAAGCGGGGAAATGCGCCCAGCAGCAAGTTGTCCGTCACACTCATCGTGGCGAACACGCGCCGTCCTTCAGGAGAATGCGCGAGACCTGCGCGCGCAATCTTGTGCGAATCCAGGCCGGTAACATCCTTGCCATCCAGCGTGACCTTGCCCTCCTTGGGCTTGAGCATGCCGGAGATGGCGCGCATTGTCGTAGTCTTGCCGGCGCCGTTGGAACCGATCAGTGTAACGACCTTGCCCTTCGGGACTTCCAGTGAAATACCGTGCAGCACTTCGACCTTGCCGTACGCCGCGTGTAAATTTGAAATGCTTAACATATCATCCTCGCTTAAGCTGGAACAGGTGCATGCGCGGACTCATCGGCGGCGCTGCCGCCGAGATACGCTTCAATGACCTTGGGATCAGCCTGTACTTCAGCCGGCTTGCCTTCGGAGATTTTCTGGCCAAAATCCAGCACGGTGACGGTATCCGAAATAGACATGACAACGTCCATGTGGTGTTCGATCAGGATGATGGTGATGCCATGCTCGCGGATCTTGCGAATGATCGCCACCAGTTCCTTGATGTCAGGTGCGGTCAGGCCCGCGGCCGGCTCATCCAGCAGCAGCAGTTGCGGGTTCAGCCCGAGTGCGCGGCCAATCTCCAGTACGCGCTGCTTGCCGTAAGGCAGATTGCGCGCCTCCTCATCCGCCAGGTCCGCCAGCCCGGCAAACTGCAGGATGCTGGCAGCACGCTCGCGCGCGGCCTTCTCCTCACGGCGGTAGCGCGGTGTGCCTATCATCACATCGAAGACATTACTGCGGAAGGTATGGTGCAAACCGACCAGCACGTTTTCGGTCGCCGTCATCTCGCCGAACAGCTGCACGTTCTGGAAAGTACGCGCGACGCCGCCCAGTGCGATTGCGGAAGGCGTATTGCCGGAAATCTGCACACCGTTGAATTCGACCGCACCGGCTGTGGGCTTATAGATACCGGTGAGCACGTTCATCATCGTGCTTTTGCCGGAACCGTTGGGCCCGATCAGTCCGTGCACCGTGCCTTTGGCAATACGCAAATCCACCGAATTCAGCGCCTTTAGCCCGCCGAACTGCATCAGTAACGACTTGCCCTCCAGCAGATAACCGGACTTGCCGGCATCGGCGGCAGTGGCCACTGCATGGACGACGCTGTTTTGTGCAGAGACGGATTCGACGTGCTTGCGCCTGCCCTTGTTGAAGAAGCCATTGACGAAGCCGACGATGCCGTCCTGCAGGTAATAGACGACGAACAGCGTCATGAAACCGAAGATCGTCAGGCGCCAGTCGGTGATGTTTTCCAGCTTATAGGAAAATAGCGCCATGCCTATCGTCGCGACTACCGGCACAATCACATTGCGCCAGGTTTTTTTCTTGCTTGCGAGCAGGTAGGCAGAACTCAGCACGGCAGCCACGACCGCCACGATGGCGATCTGCCGGAACAGGTCGATGTCGGCGAGCAGGCTCGGCAGCATGACGACGATCAGTGCACCGAGCAGGGCGCCGCTGCGAGTCTTGCGACCGCCCATGATTACCGCCAGCAGGAACAGGATGGTTAGTTCAAAATTATAGGTATTTGGAGAAATGTATTCTTCTGAATAGGCATACAGGCTGCCCGACAGGCCGGCCAGCGCGGCGCTGATCACGAAGGCATAGACCTTGTAGCGGTATACCGATACACCCATGCAGTCTGAAGCAATGGGACTATCGCGCAAAGCTTCAAACGCGCGGCCCAGGTGCGATTTCAGGATGCGGTGCACGACGATCAGCGACAGCACCATCAATACGGCGACCAGGTAAAAATAGCCGACTTCCGTCAATTTTTGTCCGAAGAAAATGGGCTTGGAAATTTTGATACCCATCGGCCCTTCTGTCAGGAAGCTCATTTCGTTGATCAGTATCTGGATGATGGTGCCGAACGCCAGCGTCACCATCGCCAGGTAAGGACCGGTAACTCGCAACGCCGGCAGCGCCAGGATGGCGCCGAAGATGGCCGTCAGCACGATACTGGCCGGCATCGCCACCAGGAAAGGCAAGCCCAGTTTCAGATACAGTACACCTGTGGTATAGGCTCCGATGCCGAACAGCCCGGCATGGCCCAGCGACACCTGGCCGGTATAGCCGACGACGATGTCCAGGCCAAACAGCAGGATGGCGTAGATGAGGATGGTCTCCGCCAGATGGATATAATAAGGATTCGGAATCAGTATCGGGAATATCGCCAACGCGGCAATGCCCAGTACTGAGAGCGCAATGATTTTCTTGTTCATGTTCTACACTTTCTTGATGGCGGCTTTGCCAAACAGCCCGGCAGGCTTGAACGCCAGCACCAGCAACAACAGTAATAATCCCGGCACTTCCTGGTAGCCGGTAGAGATATAGAAGCCGGTCAGTTTTTCGGCAATGCCGAGGATCAGGCCGCCGACGATGGCGCCGACGCCGGAAGTCAGGCCGCCGATAATCGCGACCGCAAACGCCTTCAGGCCCAGCGCAGAACCAATGGTGACACCGGTAGGCACCAGCGGAGCAATCATGACGCCGGCAAATGCGGCGGCGGCGGAAGACAGTCCATAGGAAAAGGTAATCACCATCCGGGTATTGATGCCCATCAGGCCGGCGGCATCGCGATCATTCGACGTAGCCACTACCGCTTTGCCATAAATGGATTTGCGGTTAAAAATTTCGACGGCGGCCATGATCGCCAGCGCACCGATGACGACTACGACCTGCATGGGCTGGACGTTGGCGCCGAACACCTGGAAAGGTGCGGCAGACAAAGGCGAAGGGAAAGGCAGATCGTCCTTGCCCCAAATATTTTCAGCAACGTTCTTGAAGATGATAGCCAGTGCGATAGTCGACATGATCCAGCCGAACTCGGACTTGATCTTGATCGCCGGGCGCACGCCTATCCACTCCACCAGCATGCCCTGCAGGGCGCCGAATACCAGCACCACGGGGATCATCAGCCAGTAGTTCATATAAGGGCCGCCATGTACATTGCCGACCAGGCTGAGGCCGACCATGGCACCCAGCATCAAGGCTTCGCCCTGGCCGAAATTCAGGGTACCGGAGGTGGCGAATGTGAGCTGATAGCCGAAGGCGACGACCGCATAGATCATGCCGAGTGCGATACCGCTGATCACAAGTTGTAAGAGGATTTCCATTTTATTCACCTGGCACGGCAGCAGCTGCCGTATTGCTTAAGATTTACTTAATATGCTTAAGAAAAGGGCCAGTCACAAGAACTGGCCCATTACAGATCTGAGTGTTGCCTCGGATCTAGTAGCTAGCGTTAGCGTTTTGGCTTATTTGGCGAGAATGACGCGGCCGTTTTTCACTTCACCGAAAGCAACCATACCTGGCTTGATGGCCTCATGATCATCATGCGTGAATGGCTTGTTGTAGGTAGCGACAACACCTTCCACTTTTTCATTCAGGTTTTCCAGCGCCTCACGTACTTTTGCGCCATCGGTCGAGCCGGCCTGTTTGATCGCAGCTGCCAGCAGGTACACAGAATCGTAACCCTGCGCCGCAGATACCGGTGAAGGCATGCGGTCTACTTTATAGGCCTTCTGGTAGCCGTCGATGAAGGATTTGCGCTTCGGCGTATTGCCATCCTGGATGAAGGTTTGCGGCATCAACGTGCCATCGCCGTTCTTGCCGGCGTTGTCAATGAAGTTACCCATGGACAGCGTCCAGCTGCCTATCATCGGTACTTTCCAGTTCAGTTTTTCCATGCCGTTGGCAATCTGCGCGAGCTCAGGGCCGATGCCATAAGTCAGCACGACTTGTGCGCCTGCCTGCTTGGCCTTCAGCAACTGCGCTGTCATGTCCACGTCCTTGAGGTTATATTTCTCAACAGACACTGGCTTGATGCCTTTTGCACCCAGCGCTTTTTCCAGATCTTCGCGGCCCAGCTGGCCGTAGTTGGTGGAGTCTGCGAGGATCGCCACTTTGGTGAATTTTTGCTTGGTAACGGCTTCTTCCACGATCATTGCAGACTGGATCGTATCATTGGCGGCATTGCGGAAAACGTAGTTGTCCTTGAACTCCGGTGCGGCGAACTGCTTGGCAACGATAGTGCCGGTTGCAACGTTGTTGATGACGGGGATCTTGGCTTCCTGGTAAAAACGCTGCGATGCGAGCGCAACGCCGGTGTTGGCATAGCCCAGGGTCGCAACTACTTTTTCCTTATTGATCATTTCCTGCGCAACCTGCACACCGCGTTCGTTCTTGGCTTCGTCATCGCGTTCGACCACTTGCAGCTGGCGACCCAGGACGCCGCCTTTGGCATTGATTTCTGCTACGGCAAGCTTGACGCCATCGCGCATTGATACGCCCATCGGCGCGGAACCGCCTGTGAATGGACCGGAAACGCCAATCTTGATCGGTTCTGCGGCAATACCTGCGGCTGCCCAGCTTAACAACGCGCCTGCAACCAAGGTTTTCATTTTGTGCGACATGTCTATCTCCTGTTTATGAATTATCGTGAATACTCAAAAAGCTTCAGATCGTTTTTGTTATAACCACAAATTGTATGTGCGTTAAATCCTTGCAGCAATCATAAATCCATGCGGCGGCGCAACATAAGCTACTTAAGTGGTACTACCGAGAACACAGCAAATCTTGCCTGCAACTCCCGCCAAACTGCTCCGTTCTCGCGCGGCCAAAAAGCCAAGCTCGTAGAGCTTAATCCATATTAAGGAAACACATCTTTTTTTATCTGAAAAGCTTTTCATCCCATGGTGAAATCTTTTTCATCTGAAAAAGCGGCGCAGCGGGAATCGCACCCGCGATCCCCTTGCGCACTGTTGTTAAACGCTCCGGCGAGCATTCAGGTTTACTTGAGCAAGCCGAATACTTTTCCGATGATCTTGCTGCCCGACCCTATCGGATCCTGGCGTATTGCCTTCTCTTCTTCCGCAATCATCAGATACAGGCCATCCACCGCACGCTGCGTGACATAACCTTCCACTGTGGCTTCCTTGCCGGACACCGCCCCCAGCCGGGAGGCCTGCCCCATCACGCTATTGTATTTGGCGGACAACCCCGCTTTGTCGGTGACTTTCTTCACGATAGGCTGAAACTGGTCGGATAACTGCGCCGAAGTTTTTTCCCTGAAGAAATCCGTCACCGAGGTTTCTCCTCCTGTCAGGATGTTCTTGGCGTCGGTGACCGACATGGACTTCACCGCGTTGACCAGCAGGGGCTTTGCCATCGGGACAGCGGCTTCCGCTGCGTGGTTCATGGACACCACCAGTTCATCAAGCTGCTGGCCCTGGCCAGTCATCTTCAGCAAGGGACGGGCTTTTTCCAGGATCGACGGCAACTGTATCTTGACCTTCTCATTATTGAGGAAACCGTTTTCGGCGCCCAGTTTGGCAACCGCCTGGGACGAGCCCTTGTCGAGAGCGGCCTTGAGGCCGGCACTCGCATCCTGGTTGCTCAGGTCGCCAAGGGAAAGTGCCAGCGCGGCAGTGGAAGCTGCCAGCAGCGAAGAAATAAGGACGGGTTTGAACAAGTAGTGCAGACGCATGCTGATCTCCGTGAAATTTAAAATAACTCAGGATACTTTAGCATGTCCGAGTGGACAGAACTGCAATGAATTGTGTCCCGGACTTGCGACCGGAAATGGCGTAAAGCGGACTATACCTCGTCCACAGAGAACAGACGGCGGTATTCACGCATTGCATAACGGTCAGTCATGCCGGCGATGTAGTCGGCGATCTTTCGAGCCTGCACCGGGCCTTGCGGGTTGCCGTCTTTTACCTGGTAGTCCGGCGGCAGCAGGATAGGCTCCGCATGCATCGCATTGAACAATTCGCGCACGGTCTTCCTGGCCTTGGCTGTCATGCGATTGACAAGATAGTGGCGGTATAAATTCTCATGCAGGAAACGTTTCAGCAAGCCGGCCTGCACGCGCATTTCTTCCGAGAAGCTAATCATGCCAGGTCCATTGCGCACATCCTCCAGCGTCTGCGGCGCAAATTCGGCAATGCGTTTTTGCGAACTCTGGATCAGGTCCATAATCAGCGCATTGACCATGCGGCGTATCGTTTCCGATATCGCCCTGCGTCCTGCCAGGCCGGGATAAGCCGCCTCGACCTCGCGCCGGTAGCGGGCAAAAAAATCCAGCTCCATCAACTGCGTTTCCAGTATCAGACCGGAGCGCAGACCGTCATCGATGTCATGGTTGTTGTAGGCAATTTCGTCCGCCAGGTTGGCTAGTTGCGCTTCCAGCGTGGGCTGCTTTTTGTCGATGAAACGCTGGCCGATATCGCCCAGTGTTTTGGCATTGCTCAAGGAGCAGTGTTTCAGTATGCCTTCACGCGTTTCAAAGGTCAGGTTCAGGCCATCGAATGCTCCGTAGCGCTCCTCCAGCTCATCGACGACGCGCAGGCTTTGCAGATTGTGCTCAAAGCCGCCGAAATTTTTCATGCAGTCGTTCAGCGCATCCTGGCCGGCGTGACCAAAAGGAGTATGACCAAGATCATGCGCCAGTGAGATGGCTTCAACCAGGTCTTCGTTCAGCCTCAGCTGACGCGCAATCGAACGGGCAATCTGCGCCACTTCCAGGCTGTGCGTCAGGCGCGTGCGAAACAGGTCGCCTTCGTGGTTGACGAATACCTGGGTCTTGTATTCAAGGCGCCGAAACGCGGTGGAGTGAATAATACGGTCGCGGTCGCGCTGATATTCAGTGCGGGAATAAGATGCCTCCTGCGCGAAGCGCCGTCCGCGCGAACTGGCCGGCTGTGCGGCATACGGCGCCAGAGGGGAATTGGAGGCATCATTGGGCATGGCGATGTCCGGGTTCAGATGCAGGCGCGCAGGGTAGCCAGCAGACTGTCCTGCGGCACGGAGGTGATAAGCGGTGCGCCGAGGGGTTTGAGCAAAATGAATTTGATCTGCCCCCCCTCGTTCTTTTTGTCGACTTCCATCAGTTCCAGCCAGCGGGCTTCGCCCAGGTCCGGCGCCTTGACCGGCAAGCCGGCCGCTTCTACCAGGCTCTGCAGCCTGACTTTACTGACATAGTCGATATAACCCAGGCGGTAAGACAGGTCGGCCGCCATCACCATGCCGCAACCAACAGCCTCGCCATGCAGCCACACGCCGTACCCCATGCCTGACTCTATCGCATGGCCGAAGGTATGGCCGAAGTTCAGGATGGCGCGCAGGCCGCCTTCCCGTTCATCCTGACGCACGACATCAGCCTTGATCTGGCAGGAGCGCAGCACCGCATACGCCAGCGCCTCTGGATCCCGCGCGCGCAGCTTGTCCATATTGGCCTCAATCCACGCAAAGAAGGCCGCGTCGATGATGGCACCATGTTTGATTACTTCGGCCAGGCCGGCCGACAGTTCACGGTCCGGCAAGGTGTCGAGGGTGGAGGTGTCGGCAATGACCGCCTGCGGCTGGTAAAACGCGCCTATCATGTTCTTGCCGAGGGGATGGTTGATGCCGGTCTTGCCGCCTACCGAGGAATCGACCTGCGACAGCAGCGTAGTGGGAATCTGCACAAAAGGCACGCCGCGCATATAAGAAGCCGCGGCATAACCTGTCAGGTCGCCGATGACGCCGCCGCCCAGTGCGACCATGGTCGTTTTGCGGTCGCATTTGGCTTCCAGCAATGCATCGAACACCTGCATCAGGCTGGCCCAGTTTTTCTGCTCTTCACCGTCTGGCAGGATCACTGTCGTTACCTGTTTACCCGCGGCGCGTAATATGTCCAGCAGCGACTCCAGATAAAGCGGCGCCACCACGGTATTGGTGACGACGGCTACCCTCTCGCCCTTCACATGCCGGATCAGCAGCTGCGGATCGGCCAGCAGGGAAAGCCCTATGTGGATGGGATAGCTGCGTTCGCCAAGGTCGACTTGCAGGGAATGTTGCGCTGTTTGCTGCATGATGAGATGTTCGGAAATTTTTGTATTGCCGGTACCGGACAATAAGTCCAGATGCCCCAATATGGATTGCACCAGGTGCTGCACATTGGGACGGCCGGTTTCTATGATCAGGTGCGCCACCTCCAGGTAAAGAGGTTCGCGCTGTGCCGACAGGTCTTCCAGTTTCTTGCGCGGATCCGCCGTTCTCAGCAAAGGACGATTCTTGTCGTTCCGGGTACGCTGCAAAATGCTGTTGATGCCTGCCCGCAGGTAAATGACTGTACCACGGCTCTGCAGATACTGCCTGCTTTGCTCGTTCAACACGGCACCGCCACCGGTTGCCAGCACAATGCCTTGCTGCGCCGTCAGGTCGCGGATGACATCCGCTTCGCGCTGCCGAAAGCTGGCCTCGCCCTCTATCTCAAAGATGACAGGAATAGAGACCCCGGTACGGGCCTCTATCTCATGATCGGAATCAATGAAGCGCTTGTTGAGTTTTTTTGCGAGGGCCCGGCCAACCGTGGTTTTGCCGGAGCCCATCAAGCCTACTAAAAAAATGTTTCCAGACATTCAATGCCGATACTTGCACCTTTTGATGCAGAAAAAAAACTAGCTTCCGTGGTAATTAAGGGTTAATTGCTTCGTGGAGCGAGTGCCTTTCGGCGTTGTTATCACTACAACCGGCTTGACTGAAACGACTGTCGCCGCCGCAGGGGAACAAGTGCCGGGAGGTGCAACTGTCAACTGGACTGAAGTTGCTTCCGGTCCAGCAGTAGATGGTTCAGGGATACTAGTAGGGTAAGCCGTAACCGTAGAATTGGTAAGGTTCTCGATTGTCACCGCGCTACCCGTCGGCAGTATATAGCCGTTTTCATCCGTCACTGTAAAGTTTATCGTCTGCGGTGCACACGAAGTGCTGAAATCAAAAACAGGAATTGTAGAAAATTGTGCATGAGAGCCGCTATTAATAAAAAACGTTCCGCTCGTCAGAGTCTGGGTTGCATTTGCCGAGGTCACCAATACAGTAACAACAGACGCTCTTGGATTTTGGCTACGCCATGTAACAGAACACGTTCCATTCACTGTCAGGCAACGTGAAGTATCCGACGTGCCGGCATCACCGATAATGGCGCCCGCATTCGTCGTAAACACTGCCTGCGTGCCATTTGCCACTACGCCACCGAATTGATCCGCCATAGAAACAGTTACAGAATTGGTTTCTCCATCAAAATCTATACCTTCTATATCGCTTTTTACCCTGGATACAGACATTGCTGTTTGTGTCGGTTGCCCGGTCGTTACTGTTACCGTATCCGACAATGCAGAGATAGCGGTGCCATCTATTGTTGCGATCACCCTTACAGTGGTCGGAGTTGCGCCGGAATTAACCGTTACGGTAATTTTGCCGGTTGAATCCGAAATGCCTGAGGCCGCACCCAAGGTAACCGCATTGGTTGTTGGAAGACTGAAATTAACTTTTACATTGGCAATACCTGCGTTGGTGCTGTCTACCACGGTAAATGTAAGCAACGCTGCTTCGGTACGGCCATTCCCACCCGAACCCTTCAACACAATGGATTTATCGGCAGGAACAGCCGAGGTGAAATTTATGGCGCTGGGGGTAATAGTTGCAGAGGTAACTGTGTAAGTTGCCGTCGTAGTGACCGCCGTGGTGCCAGTTACCGTTGCTGACGCGGTCAAAGTGCCTGCGCCGGTACTCGCACCGGCACCCGGTTTCAAGCTAATTTGCGCCACGCCATTTGCATCAGTCAACGCAGTACCACTAATAGGCGAGAGAACGGCGATTACGCTATCCAGCGTAAAGGTGACAACAATATTCTTTGCCGGGGCACCCGTTGAGTCCGTAGCCGTTGCTTTTGCTGTCAGCCCGGCAGCCGTAAGAACATTACTTGCCGCGCCACTGGAATCCGATAAGCTCAATACAATTTGGCCGTTAGCAGTTGTGCCCGTTCCGCCTGTACCTGTTCCTCCCGTGCCCGTACCGCCACCCTGAACCGGCGTTCCCGCCGAGCCGCCACCGCCGCCGCATGCGGCAAGAATGGCGATTAACAAAGATGCCGTCAAGGCTTTAAATAGTTTTACCACGCGTAGCTCCATACTGAACAGGGTCAATTTTTGTCGGTTTATAGTTTGCTTACTTCACGGACATGCGGTCTGCGATGATTTTCGGCGTGATAAACACCAGCAGTTCGGTCTTGTCATTGGTACGGCCAGTCGTCTTGAACAGATTGCCGAGCAATGGGATATCACCAAAGAAAGGAATCTTGGTCACGTTATCCGCTTCGGTCTGCTGATAGATACCGCCCAGTACAACCGTTCCACCGTTTTCAACCAACACCATGGTCTTGACCTCCTTAGTGTTGATCGCAAACCCGGCGGTCGTCTGATCACCGACGCTGTCTTTATGTACTTCCACTTCCAGAATGACGTTGCCGTCAGGCGTGATTTGCGGCGTCACTTCCAGTTTCAACGTCGCCTTGCGGAAGGCAATTGATGTCGCGCCACTGCTGGTAGCTGTCTGGTAAGGCAATTCGGTGCCTTGTTCTATCGACGCTTTCAACTGGTCGGCAGTGACGATCCTCGGACTGGAAATGATTTTGCCCTTGCCGTCTGCTTCCAGCGCCGACAGTTCCAGATTCAGGAAGCGGTTGGCGGCGGACGAGAACAGGCTGACCGCCAGGCTGCCCGGGTTCAGGCCATTGATACCTGCTGCCGGAAGGCTGACGAATTGCGTATTGGGAACAAAGCTTTGATCCGTTACTTTAGCCTGACCGGTTTGCTCGCCTACACCCAGATAGTTACCAGTAATCGCGACGCGCTGGTTGCCAGATACCTGATAACCCGCCGTGCCGCCCTGCAAGCCGCGCAAATCGGCAAAACCCAGTTTGGCACCGAGGTTGCGGCTGAAGGTGTCGTCCGCTTCAACAATACGCGCCTCAATCAATACCTGCCTTGATGCGATATCGGTTTTCTGGATCAGTTTGCGCACTTCCTCCAGTTTGGAAGGAATGTCGGTCACGAACAGCTGGTTGGTGCGCGGTTCGATAACAGCGCTGCCGCGCTTGGACAACATGCGATTGGTGCTGGCACCGTCAACGCCGAAAACCAGCTTGAATGCTTCCGCCTTCTGGTAATTCAACTGGAAGGATTCTGTCCGTAGAGGCTCCAATTCGGCAATCTGTGCCTTTTGTTCCAGCTCAAGCTTTTCCTTGGTCAGCAATTCATCTTTTGGCGCAATCCACAAAACGGAGCCGTTTTTACGCATATCCAGGCCCTTGGATTGCATAATGATGTCCAAAGCCTGGTCCCAAGGCACATCCTTGAGGCGCAGTGTCAGGCTGCCGTTGACGGTATCGCTGGTAATGATATTGAGTCCATTGAAATCGGCGATAACCTGCAGCAGCGCGCGCACTTCGATATTCTGAAAATTCAAAGACAGGCGCTCGCCACGGTAGCCTTGCGTCCCCTGCGTCAACTTGTTCGGATCTTCCTTGATCGGCTTGACTTCGATAACCAGCTGGGTATCGCTCTGGTAGACGCTATGCTCCCACAGGCCCTTCGGCTCTATCGTCATGCGGACATTTTCACCCTGTGGAACCGTGGTCACCGTTTGTATGGGTGAACCGAAATCAGTCACATCGAGACGGCGGCGCAAAACTTCCGGCAATGCTACTTTCATGAAGTCGACGACGATTTTTTCGCCCTGCTGGCGCACATCTACCACAACCTGGTTACTCGGCAAATCAACTACTACCCGTCCTTCGCCGGCAGAGCCGCGACGGAAGTCGATATCACGCAGGCTCTGCTTTCCAGGCGCCAGTGCCGGTGCAGCCACCACGGGCAAACCGATCGCGTTCACCGCAGTGGCGATGCCACCGGAACCATCGATCGTAACGATGACAGTATTACCCTCTATCGCCGTGGCGTAATTGAGAGGCTTGTTCAGGTTAAACACCAGCCGCGAACGGCCGCTCGCTTCTACAACATTGATACTGCGTACATCGCCCATTGCAATATCGGTAGTGCTCTTGCCTGTACCATTAGAGGTGTCGGCAAAATCCAGCGCTATGCGGGCGGGATTGGTAATGGCAAATCCCAATGGCGCCTTGCCGACAGGATTTTTCAACGTGATCTTAACGATGACATTCACGCCTTGCTGATTGGCGGTGATGGATTGGACCGCATTGGACTGCGCAAATGCGGGAGCAGCCAGTGTCAAGAAAGCAGCCACTAACAGGCTTGCAAAGAAAGAAAAACGCATGGCGCCCCTTTTACTTGTATTTGTCAACGCAATCATTTTTTCGCCTCCTGCAACTCTAACTTGGTCATTCTTTCAGTCCAGTCCCCGGAGGCGTCCTGTACGATTTCCTTGATGTCGATATCAGCATCGGTAATTTTTGTAATCATGCCGAAATTCTGCCCCACATAATTGCCGATCTTGGCCTGGTAAATGGATTTATCCACCTGGATCAACGCGTTTTTCATGTTGGGTCTTTCAATAATTCCGACCATTTTCAGGGTATCCAGCGGAAACGCTTCCAGGACCTCTCGCCGCCGGTTCATGTCAGGCTTTAGCCCGCTATTGGATTCAGCCCTGATCTTGGCCAGAGCGATCAACAACTTGTTCGGATTAAACGGGTCTATCTGATCCTTGCCGGAGTAGGCCACCGGCACATAAACTTTGGGCTCGCTGATTTTGGGGACATTGACCCGTGTTTCTTTTTTAACGCCGTCCATCCATTCACGCACTTCACCCGTTCCATTGTCGCCGCAGCCTGCCAAAACCAGCATAGGTGACAACAGCAATACCGACTTGCCAAGATTTCGCATCATTTTTTCGCCCCTTTTTTCAGGGCAGCCTGGGTTGACAGCTCATCCCTGTCCAGATAACGGAAGGTTTTTGCCACAACGTCCAATACCAGCGTGCCGTCCTTGCCGCTGGAGACGGCAAGATTGTTCAGGGTGACAATACGCGGCAATTTCGCAATATCGCTGACGAATTCGCCCATGTCATGATAATTACCAAGCAGCCGGATATCGATGGGCAGTTCAGCGTAATAATCTTTTACCACTGCCTGCCCAGGTCTGAACAGGTCAAACTGCAAGCCGCGCCCTAGGCCGGCTTGGTTGATATCGGACAGCAATGCGTCCATCTCCGCCTTGCTCGGCAGTTGCTTCTCCATGGTGGCCACATATTGCAGCACCAGTTTGCGCTGCTCTTTCAGCGCGTCGAGGCTGATGGCCTGCTGCATTTTTTGCTTGTAGGCATCTTTTAAAGTCTGCTCTTCCTGCTGTCCACGATCCAGGTCTTCAGTCTGGCCGCTCCAGTAAAAATACCAGCCAACCACGGTCACACTCAGCAGCAGCGCCGCGGCGGCAGCCAGACGCGGCACCAGCGGCCACAGGCCAGGATGCAGCCCGTTCAGGTCACGAAATTGCGAGGCGATCGACTCGCCCAAATCTTTAACATCCATGTTGATCTCTCGTCACTTTTTCATGTCATGGGTTCTTGACAGCGGGAGCCGCAGCAGCACCGCTTGCAGATGCCGCCTCCAGTTCACGCGGACGCTTGATGCCGACATTGACCGTGAAGTCAAATACCTTCTTCGCATCACGGCCCTGGCCTATGCCGGCAGATTTGATCTCCACCAGGTCAGGCTTGTTCATCCAGGGAGATTTATTGCCCAGGTTGCGCAAAAATTCAGAAACACGTTCGTTCGATTGCGCATAACCGGTCAGGATGACGCGCTGTCCTTCTTGTTTCAGGTTACGCACATAAACGCCTTCCGGCGTCAGCTTGACGAGCTCGTCCAGCAAATAGACCGGCTGGTTGCGATCACCCTGCAAGTCTTCCACCGCCTGCTGCCTGGCCTTGAGTCCATCGATTTCCTGTTTCAGGCTGGCGACTTCCTTGATTTTTTCATCCAGCTTGGCGTTTTCCGCCTTGATGAAATTATTTCTGTCGTTTTGGGCGGATATCTGCGCTGCGTAATAAGCGCCCACGGCAATGACGATCAACGCGCCGATGATTGCCGACAGTGCCAGCAGCGAGTAAAAATCCTGTTTCAGTTGCTTGCGTTTCGCTTCGCGATGCGGGAGCAGGTTAATTTTTATCATTAGCCGAATCTCCGCATTGCCAGCCCGCAGGCAACCAGGTAGGAAGGCGCATCATTACGCAGCCATTTTTCATTGACGTTGGAAGAAAGGTCCATCCCTTTAAAGGGGCTGACAACGGACGCGGATATCTTGGTCCGTTCCGCGACGATTTCCACCAGTCCTGGAATGACCGCACAGCCGCCCGCCAGGAATATCTGGTCAACCCTGGTATAAGGGGTGGAAGTAAAGAAAAACTGTATCGCGCGTGTCACTTCCAGCGCAGCGCTCTCCAGGAAAGGCTCCAGCAATTCCATTTCATAGCTGTCAGGCAAGTCGCCGAGTTTTTTCTTCGTTTCCGCTTCCTCGAAGGACAAACCGTAATTGCGCACAATGTCCTGCGTCAGCTGGTTGCCGCCAAACTGCTGGTCGCGCTCGTAGATGACCTGGCCATTCAGTAAGATGGAGATATAGGTGGTTTTTGCGCCAATCTGGAACAGTGCGTAGATCTGATCCTGCCCTGCATTCGGCTGCTGCTCTATCAGCCTGTCTATGGCAGCGCGGGCAGCGTAGGATTCAATATCCATGACCTTGGCCTGCATGCCGGCAGCCTCGATGACAGCCACCCTGTCTTCTATCTTTTCCTTGCGGGACGCCGCAAGCAATACTTCCATGTCTTCTTCAGAATTAGCCACCGGACCCAGCACACAAAAATCCAGGCTGACCTCATCCATGGCAAAAGGAATGTATTGGTTGGCTTCGGATTCGACCTGCACTTCCAGCGCCTGCTCATTCAGATGCGCAGGGAGGATGATTTTTTTGGTGATGACGGCAGACGCGGGCATGGCCAGCGCAGCATTCTTGACGCTGGTACCGCTCTTTTTGATCACGCGGCGTATCGCCTCCGACACCTGCTCGATATTTTCTATATTGCCGTCCACGACGGCGCCACGCTGCAAGGGCTCGGAGCCGTAGCGTTCCAGCTTATAGGTTTTGTTAACGCCCTGGGACAGCTCAACGAGCTTAACGCCAGAAGTGCTGATATCCAAACCCACCAGAGGTGGATTTTTTCTACCAAGCAATGATGCCAGATCTAGAGCCAAGGATATCCCCTCATAAAAACGCCATTTTTTATTTCTTCAGATCAATATTCTACTGCACGAACAGGAGCCTACCCGACTTGGCCGTATAAATCTGTAAGAAATCGCGACTATGTCAGTTTTTTGCTACCAATTGATTACGCAGTGATTTTGGGCGTATATAAATTACATGGCTTTTATGCCATTTACTTATTGCAGCAAGGCATGAAAAATGGCGCTACACAATGTCTCAGATAACAAAATTTCTTTTAAAAACCGCTATTTAGCAGACAATTATCCAAGCTTACATTAAATCCTAGCAATAAGTTTCAGATTGTGTAAAGCACTTTCCGTCCAGCATTACCATAATGCGTTGCCATTTCCCCACTGAGACGCAAAAGAAGCGCAAATTGCCACGTTTTGCTGCAAACCTCAGTACTATCCCGGTAGCTTCCATAGCCTCGCGCTGCTAAAGATATAATGTGCGCTGCGATCAACCTTCCAGAAATTGCTTTTTATGCCAGTCAAAGATTCCCCCCCTCCCCGCAAGAAGGAAAAACCAGCAGCTACGCCGCCGGCAAAATCCGGCAACCTGGCCTTACGCATCCTGCTGGGCACAGGCGGAATGCTGCTGGGCCTGGCTGTGGCGGGGGCACTGGTCATCGGTTTTGCATTGACGATGGCTTACCCAAACCTGCCGGAACTGGATTCCATTACCAGTTACCGGCCGAAAATGCCATTGCGAATATTTACTGCGGACAATATGCTGATCGCAGAATTCGGTGAAGAACGGCGCAACGTCGTGCGCTTCAACGAAATCCCGGATGTGATGAAAAAAGCCGTGTTGGCAATTGAGGATGACCGCTTCTACGAGCATGGCGGCGTCGACTATGTCGGCATTACACGCGCTGCGCTGCATAATCTGACCGGCGGTGCCAAGCAAGGCGCATCCACGATCACGCAACAGGTTGCCAGGAATTTTTTCCTTTCCAGCGAGCAGACCTTCAAGCGCAAGATATATGAGATTCTGCTGGCCTGGAAAATAGAACAGAACCTGAGCAAGGACCAGATCCTGGAAATCTACATGAACCAGATCTACCTGGGCCAGCATGCTTACGGCTTCTCCTCCGCCGCGCAGATTTATTTCGGCAAGAAATTGCAGGACATCAGCATCGCCGAAGCCGCCATGCTGGCCGGCCTGCCGAAGGCGCCCTCCGCCTACAATCCGGTTGCCAATCCCAAACGCGCTACCGTACGCCAGCAATACATCCTGCAACGCATGCTGCAACTACGCTATATCACGGAAGCCCAATACGAAAGCGCCCGGACGGAAGAACTGCATATCAAAACCGATAGCGCAGAGTTCGGCATCCATGCCGAATATGTCGCCGAAATGGCGAGGCAACTCGCCTATGAACAATTCAAGGAAGAAACCTATACCCGCGGCCTGAACGTGTACACGACCATTACCAAGGCCGACCAAGATGCAGCCTACCTATCGCTGCGCAAAGGCGTGATGGAATACGAGAAACGCCACCCCTACCGCGGTCCCGAGGCGATCATCGAGATACCACAAGGCAAGGAAGCAGCCGACGAGGCAATAGAAAAAGAGTTGGCAGAACATAGCGACAGCGATGACATCATTGCCGCCATGGTGCTGGAAGCCTCGCCCAAACTGGTCAGGGCAGTATTGTCGTCCGGCGAGGAAATCCAGATCACCGGACCCGGCCTCAGTTTCGGCGCCAGCGGCCTGGCAGCTGCGGCGCCGGCCAACAAGCGCATACAGCGCGGCGCGGTCATTCGCGTGATGCAGGAAGGAAAAAACTGGAATATCACGCAGATACCTGAGGTCCAGTCGGCCTTCGTCGCCGCCAGCACGACCGATGGCGCCATCCGCGCACTGGTTGGCGGTTTTGATTACAACATGAACAAGTTCAACCACGTCACACAGGCGTGGCGGCAACCCGGTTCCAGTTTCAAGCCTTTCATCTACTCGTCGTCATTGGAAAAAGGCTTGTCCCCCGCCACCATCATCAACGATTCCCCGATCAGCTTCGATTCCGGCCAGACAGGCGGGCAAGCCTGGGAGCCGAAAAACTATGACGGCAAGTACGAAGGCCCGATGACCATGCGCAAGGGCCTGACCAAGTCCAAGAACATGATCTCCATCCGTATCCTGCACAAGGTTGGCGCCAAATACGGCCAGGAATATACGACGCGCTTCGGTTTCCTGCCCGAGAAAAATCCCCCCTACCTGACGCTGGCACTGGGCGCGGGCGCGGTGACGCCTTTGCAAATGGCCGGTGCATACGCAGTCTTCGCCAACGGCGGCTACAAGATTAACCCCTACCTGATTTCCAAAATCACCGACAGCAGCGGCAAGGTGCTCACGGCCGCGGCGCCTGAAAGGGCCGGGGACGAACGCAACCGCGTCATCGACGAGCGCAATGCCTTCCTGATGGACAGCATGCTGAAGGATGTCGTCAGGTACGGCACCGCCAACAAGGCCATGTCGTTGAAACGCACCGATCTGGCGGGCAAGACCGGCACGACCAATGATTCCTTCGACGCCTGGTTTGCCGGTTACCAGGCCAAGCTGGTCGGCATTGCCTGGATAGGTTTCGACCAGCCGCGCAACCTGGGCAACCGCGAAACCGGTGGCGGCCTCGCATTGCCGATCTGGATCGGTTATATGCAGCGCGCATTGAAGGATATACCGATGGAAGAAAGGCCGGTGCCGCCAGGCATCATCCAGGCAGAGGGCGATTTTTTCTATGCGGAGAATCCGCCGGCCGCCAGCATACATAGCCTGGGCGACACCGAGCCGCCGCCGGCAGCCGTTCCCATTACGGAAGATAACAATACCAACTGATACAAAAACACCTGCGTGCCACCGGTGCGGCACGCAGGTGTGGGTAAGACCTGAATTAAGGTATGGACTAAGGTACGACTCATCCGAGCCGCTAGCGCAGCGGCTAACAACTGCTACAGCGAACCACCGCCCTGCTCTTTGGCGACCGTCGACAAGGTGGCAAACAGCTCCGAACCATCACGCGTATTCAGCCACTGTTGCCCGTCATACTTGTAGTGAAAGCCGCCTGAACGCGCAGCTACCCACATTTCCTGCATCGGCGCCTGGCTGTTCACGATCAGCTTGGAAGCATTGCCGATAAATTCAATTTCCAGCACATTGCCGCTGCGGCGGCATTCGACATCCAGCGTATCCTTTTCAAACGCCCGGTCAAACGCATCCTCCACCTTGCGCAAAGTTGCATCGGCCAGGTCCAAAAATTCTGATTCAGTCATGCTACACTCCACCGCATTGATTAAACCGCCATTCTATACGGTGTTCGCCATTTTGAAGACTCACACACTTATACCCACTGCTGCAGCCCTGATCCTCGCACTAGGCAGCCTTTCTGCATGCGGACAAAAAGGTCCGCTGTACATGCCGAAGAAGCCGGCAGGCATAACAGCAAACAAGCCCGTACAGCCGGCCACCACGTCGTCCAATGTACCTGCCGACGTGTCGGTGCCGGTCAAGTCAGTCCCGCCGCCGGACGCAGCCAAAGATGCCGGAAAAGAAAATTAAGACTTGCAACTAGTCTTGCCTGCGGACGTTCTCATCGGGCCGCAATACAATCTCAGAAGCATAGGCCGGCCGCAAGCCCAGCGTACCGGCGTACAGCATGCGGATTTTTTCCATGTCTTCCGCCTGGTTGCCGCTGAGTGTCAGGTAGTCAACCAGCGCGATCTCTTTCTTCCCATAGTCAAACCGCGCGCAGCCCACTGGTATGCCGGCCGCCAGCGCGATGTGATAAAAACCACTGCGCCAATAAGGCTGATAGCCGCGCGTCCCTTCCGGCGTGATCGCCAGCCAGAATGAGTCGGCAGCATTGATTTTTTCAGCCAGCCTGGCTATAGAGCCGGTCGATACGCCGCGCTCCACCGGTTCGCCGCCCAGACCACGCAAAAGGCGGCCTACCGTCGCCCCCGTCATCCCCTGAAACAATGAAGCCTTGGCAATAAAACGGAAGCGGAAGCCTATTGCCCATTTGGCCAGTACCCCCACCGGAACGTCCCAGTTGGATGTGTGCGGATAAACGATCACGATGCCACGCGGCCCCGGCACGGGCCTATACCGTACTTGCCACCCCAATAATTTCAGGATACGCAGCGACCAGCGCTGCAGGCGTGTGGGCAATTCTTGTTCACGAAGTAGAAATGCTGTCATAAATGTTAATTATGCTGGCGGGAGGCCTTGGGAGAAAATAATTATGCAAAGCAAATCCGCTATCTTACTTTTTTCAGGTTTGCTGATCAAATCCGCGTTTGCCGCACACCCGTTAAGCACCGAAGATGCCACTGTGCTGGGCAAAAGCAATCAGCAAATAGAAGTCAACACTGACAGGGTAAGTTTTCGCGACCAGCAGGAGCAGGTCGCGGCACTGACATCCACTTACGGCTACAGTGACGATCTGGACCTATTCGCCAACTTGCCGTTGAACGTGTCGTCTCCTCATGGCATAGGCGACGTTTCCATCGGCAGCAAATGGCAGTTCAAGGATTATCAGGGACACCTGCTGGTATTCAAGACGGAGCTGTTTCTGCCTACCGGCGACCAGCAAAAAGGATTGGGTCAAGGGAGGCGCAGCATAGACCTCGGGCTGGTCGATAGCTATACCCGTTCAGCATGGACCTGGCACGGCAACGTCGTGCTCACCATCAACGATTATGAACATGATGTGGACCGGCAGATGAACCGCAAGCTGGTATGGCGCGCCTCTTCCGCGGTGGTCTATCAGGCCAATGCACACTGGGCGCTGACGGCAGACACAGGATTTACGCAAGCCGACAGCAGATCTGACAATAGCAAACCGGTGTATCTGCTGGGCGGGGTGATTTACTCGCCCAGCAATACGCTGGACCTGGATGCCGGGCTCAGGCGCCAGCACATCGGCGGTGCGACCGAAACCAGATTCGGCATAGGGCTGACCCAACGATACTGAACGAGAAAACATGCACCGCACCGCTGGAGCAGATCAGGGAATCAGGACGGTCAGGCAGCCTGAGGGCGGACGCGTTTGCCCTGCCAGCGCCATACCAGCCTCAGTGCCAGCAATAAGGCGACGATAGCGCCATAGAGGAAGGGCTGAGCAAAATCATGCTTGCCTGCTTTCATCCAGAAATAATGCAGTATTCCGAGCGGGGCGATCAGGTAGACCAGCCTGTGTATCCACAGCCAGCGCTTGCCACCCAGCCGCCTGACCATGCCGTTGGTACTGGTTACGGCCAGGGGAATCAGCAACATGAAGGCGATGAACCCAACGGTGATAAACGGCCTTTTAAGCACGTCTTTCCACATTTCCTGCACATCGAAAAAATGGTCGAACCATAAAAACGTCGTAAAGTGCAAAGTCGCATAAAAGAAGGCAAACAAGCCTATCATGCGGCGGAATTTGATCAGCCAGTTCCATTTGCTGAATTTGCGCAAGGGCGTCACCGCCAGCGTCATACACAGGAAATACAAGGTCCAGTCACCGGTATTGCGGGTAATGAACTCTACCGGGTTGGCGCCCAGCCTATCCAGGAAGGCAAACGCTACCAGCCTGGCAAAAGGCAGCAACGCCAGCACAAAAATAAGGACTTTGAGGGCGGTGATTTGCCGCGACGTGGGATTGATCATGATGTTTCCGGAAGAAGGCGGGTGCAGCTTAATAAAACTTCTTCAGGTCCATGCCTGCATAAAGCGGCGCCACTTCACTGTAGCCGTTGAACATCAGCGTCTTGCGCTTGCGCGTGAAAACGCCGTCTTCGCCGATGCGTCGTTCGGTCGCCTGCGACCAGCGCGGATGGTCCACATCCGGATTCACATTGGAATAAAAACCGTATTCATTGGTAGCGGCAAGATTCCATGCCGTTTTTGGCTGCTCTTTGGTAAAGCGGATCTTGACAATGGATTTGGCCGACTTGAAACCGTATTTCCAGGGCACGACTAAACGCACCGGCGCGCCATTCTGGTTAGGCAGCACTTCGCCATACATGCCGAAGGCCAGCAGCGCCAAAGGATGATTGGCTTCATCCATGCGCAGGCCTTCCACATACGGCCATTCCAGCACGGCACGGCGCTGGCCGGGCATCTGCTTCTTGTCTTCGAGCGTCACAAACTCGATGAATTTGGCATTGCCGGTAGGCTCGGCTTTTTTGATCAGATTGGACAGCGAATACCCTGTCCACGGGATCACCATGGACCAGCCTTCGACACACCGCAGCCGATAAACCCGCTCTTCCATCGGCGCCAGTTTCATCAGGCTGTCGAGATCCAGCGTCATCGGCTTCTTGACCTCGCCTTCTATGCTGATCGACCACGGACGGGTTTTCAGGCCGCCGGCATACTGCGCGGGTTCGGCCTTGTCGGTGCCGAACTCATAAAAATTATTATAGGTAGTGGCGTCTTTGTACGCAGTCTTTTTATCCATCAGCATATACGCCGGATTGGGCGTACCCGCCAGCCTGGGCGCTCCAGGCGTCTGCGCAAAGGCTTCGCGCGTGACCGCTTCCAGCAAGGCGCCGCTGGCGATAGACCCGACCGCCAGTTGACGGATGAAATCGCGGCGCGACTCATACACCGCACGCGGCGTGATTTCGGAAGAAAATGGCAGGTCAACCCCGTTAGGGCCGCGTTTAATCAGCATGGTGACTCCGATGTGCGATTATCCGCTGCCAGCGCAACGGGATAATAAATGAATATGTAGAACGGAATAAATCCGCAAGCTATCGAACTATTCGATGCCTGGTACCGCGAATAGTTTCCTATCAGTCGCCGTTATCTGCCGGAACTTACATGCGCGATACAATTTGTCACATCGGCCGACCCATCAGCGGAACGGCGACCGGCATTGCAGCATCCGTGCACGCCGGCCGTTCGCGATTTACAGTGTGCCGTACGAATGCAGGCCGGACAGGAACATATTGACGCCAAGGAAAGCAAAGGTGGTCACCAGCAGGCCTACCAGTGCCCACCAGGCCGCTACCTGCCCGCGCAAACCCTTCATCAGGCGCATGTGCAGCCAGGCTGCGTAATTCAGCCACACGATCAGTGCCCAGGTTTCCTTCGGATCCCATGACCAGTAGCCGCCCCATGCCTCCGCAGCCCACAGCGCCCCCAGTATCGTCGCGATGGTAAAAAATGCAAAGCCAACCGCGATTGCCTTGTACATTACATCATCCAGCACGATCAGCGAAGGCAACCTGTCCTGTAGATAGCCATGGGATTTCAGCAGATACGCCACCGATACCATCGCCGCCAGCGAGAAGGTGCCGTAGCCGATGAAATTGGCTGGCACGTGAATCTTCATCCACCAGCTTTGCAGCGCAGGCACGAGAGGCTGAATTTCCGCCGCATCACGCTGTATTGTGTACCACAGAAGGAAACCAACCGCCGCAGAAATGACCAGTAAAACAAAAGGGCCCAGCTGGCGGGTCTTGTATTGCTGTTCGTAGTACAGGTAGAACAACGCAGTAATCATCGAAAACAGGATGAATACTTCATATAAATTCGATACCGGGATATGGCCTACGTCGCTACCGATCAAATAGGATTCATACCAGCGCACCAGCATGCCCGTAAATCCCATGACCACTGCCGCCCAGCACAGTGAAGAGCCGACCGAAGAACCGAAGTCGGAGCGGGCAATCAGGCCGCCCCAGTAAAACAACGTGGACAGTACAAACAGCAGGCTCATCCACATGATCGCCGACTGGCTTGACAGCAGGTATTTGAGGAAAAAGCTCTTGTTCGCCATCTCCAGCGAACCGGCGTACAAGTTGATGGCAAACAGCGCCAGCACGGCAAGGCCAACCAGCAATATCCTCACAGGCTTCCAGTTCCAGCCCAGCCATGCAAAAGTTGGCGCCGCCATGAACAGTATGCCTTTTTCATATACATCCATGTGCGCGCCATAGCGGTTCAATGCAAACAGCACAGAACTGAACAAGACAGCGGCATACAGCCAGTCCAGCACGGACAGGCGCTTGAAGTAGCCCTGGTAGGGAGTGTAGTTTTGTGTAATTTCCATCATATTTCCTGTTGGCGCCACGCTGAAGGCGCTCCTTCAGTGTCATTTTCACAAGTCCACGCTGCCGGGCGCGGTGTTGGGACTACTATTTCAACAGTTTGATTCAACAGCTGATTCAATTAGCCGATTCTAGTCGATTACACCGGTTAATGCGTTTCCGGTCCAATCGGGTTCTTGCCTTGCATCAATTGTAGCTTCAAACCCTCAAATTCATGTTCAAAATCAAGCGTTTTACGCTGTGAACTAAGCGCCATCAGCGCGCTGGCGCCCGTGCCGGCCTCGGCATTGCCGTCCTTGAGCCAGATCCACAGCCGGCGTTCGCGGATGTAGAACATCGAGAACACGCCCAGCACCAAAAGCAGGCAACCCAGGTACACCACCTTCTTGCCCGGCGAACGGGTTACCTGCAGCACCGATGCCTTGATTTCGTCAAAGCCGCTCAATTGCAGATAAACCGGTGCGCCGTAAAAGAAGGAATCGGAAATCGCATTGGTTGCCAGTTGCAGGAAGCGCGCATGTTTTTCATCCAGCGGCATTGCAGGCAAGCCGTCTTTTTCCCGCGCAACCTGCCACAGGTCCCACAGGCTGCCATTCAGGATCTTCATGAATACGTCAGCGGCTTTTTCCTGGTCCGCAGCCGGAATCTGCTCCAGAAACTTGGACACGGCGAAATAACCGGAAACCTGGCCGTCGCCGGCAAAAATCGACAGGCCCTTCTTGGACGATTCGGACAGCTGCGCGCGCAGTTTTTCCAGATTGTCCTTGGCATCCGGCATTGCGCGGTCCGCGTAACGCTGTGCCGCCACGGCGCGCAACTCGGGGTTGGCGACAGCTGCCCGCAAGCGCATCCATTCAACGACGGTATCGTCGTCGTCGGCCGGAATACGCAGGTAGCGGAAGGCTTCAGACGGCGTATCCCTGGTGCCCGCCAGGAATACGTAGGCGCCATCCATCAGCACCGGCTGCATGTAGTTATTGAACTCCTTCGCCTGGCCGTTCTTGTCGCGCAGCTTGTACTGGACGCTGGGGCCGACGTTCTTCAAATCCTTGTTATTCGCATTCTTGGCAGCAGAACCTAGATGTTTGTTCAGGTCGGCGCTGAATTGCTCATTGAAGGTCTGCTTGGCGTTCACCGCACGCACGTCCTGGCCGTTCTTGGTCATGTTTTCCACATTCGCGGCACGGAAGCCGGACCACTCCACTGTGTAGTCGACGCCATTACTGTTTTTCAGCGGCGTCACGCCGCCGACATCGCCCGCCATCGCAAAGGAAACCGCTTTCTGGCCTGTCATCGGGTAGCCGGTCAGCTTCAAGTGGCTGCCGCCGTCTTCAAAGCTGGACTGGTAGACAGCAATGCCCTTGTAGATCAGCGGCTCATTGACCTTGATCGTTGCAGGGAAAGTCTTGCCCGTTTCATGGTCCTTCACCACCACCTCACTGGCAAACAGCTTGGGCATGCCGGTGGAATAATATTCGATGATGAATTTGTTCAGCTGTATCGTGAACGGCAGGTCCTGGATCAGCACGCCGGTCTGTTGCGGAATGATTGCCGTCTCGCTGGCGGTGCCCTCAGGGATCAGCGTATTGCCGCGAAAGGTGGGGTTGGCCAAGGACAGCCGGTGTTTTTCAGGGATCTCCGCAATCACGCCGCTGCCGTCAAAGGGCACCTTGCCCATGAACCATTCCTGAAAGCGGATAGGCATATCGGAGTCAAGCAGGCCGCCTATGCAGATGATCACAATCGCGCTGTGCGCAAAAATATAGCCCCATTTGTTCGCCGCGCCGCGCTTGGCCGCGACCAGCGTCGCATTGTCTTTTTCGATTACCTTGTACTTGTAGCCTATGCGGCCAATATGTGCCGTCAGCTGCGCCAGCAAATCGGCGCGCGATACACCGCTGTTCCATTCAGCCTTATGGTGAAAATTGCGTAGCGACTGCTCGCGCACGTTTTCCCGCCAGCTGCGCATGTCTTTCAGCATTTTCGGCGCATTGCGGATAATGCAAAGGCTGGTGGACAGCACCAGGAAAGCCATGATCAGCAGGAACCACCACGCCGAATACACCGCGTACAAGTGCAACTTGCCGAACACATCAAACCAGAAAGGCCCAAACTGGTTGATGTAATTCGACATAGGCTCGCCCTGCTTGAGCACCGTGCCTATGGTCGCGGCTATCGCGATCAGCGTCAGCAGGCTGATCGCAAAGCGCATGGACGAAAACAATTCCACGGCAGTCGCCAGCCAGCGCCGCCGGGTATTCAATTGCCATCCTTCAGTACTTATATCCATGGAAACCTAGAAATTCAGAAAACCTGTCCAATAATCGGCACAGAAATAAATGCCGCCGCTAGATGCAACGCGGTCAGGCATATTCGTTACACACCGGCATCCCGCTTTTGTGCAGCCGCTATTGTAAAGGAAAGCGCCCAAATCGAACTTGCCTGCAACAGATGCTTACAGGAAAATAAAAAAGGGGTGGCTTGCGCCACCCCTCCCTATTTCTCTCAACAACAATCGCCGCTTATTTCAAACCTGCGACGTAGTCGGAAACTGCCTTCATTTCATCATCCGACATGCGTTTCGCAATGGTCGTCATCTGTACGCTGTTTTTACGGGTACCTGCGCTAAAGCTGACCAGCTGCGCATGCGTGTAATCCTGGTGCTGGCCTGCAATGCGCGGAAACTGCGCAGGAATGCCGGCGCCGTTCGGGCTATGGCAACCGGCACAGGCCGGAACATTCTTCTCGGCGATGCCGCCGCGATAGATCTGCTTGCCCAGTTCAACCGTGTCCTTGTTCTTGGCTGCGCCAGCTTTCGGTTTCTGCGTGCTCAGGAAGGCGGCGACGTTTTTCACGTCATCCGCCGTCATCGCCTTGGCAAAAGCCGTCATGATCGGATTGTTGCGATCCGGACCCTTGAAGTTGTCCAGCTGCTTGGCGATGTAAGCTTCGTGCTGCCCGGCCAGTTTAGGATTGGTCGAGATAGTCGAGTTGCCCGCAGCGCCGTGGCAGGATACGCAGGCAGTAATATTGCGCGTAGCGTCGCCGTTGGTATACAGCGCTTCGCCTTTTGCCGGATCTGCCTTGGCAGGGGCCTTTGGCTCTTCAGCCGCATGTGCAAAGGAAGACACCGCCAGGATCGCGATGCCGATAGACTTCAATAACGGTAAAAAAGCACGGTTCATTCAAACACCCTGAGACTAAATAATGGAAATCTGCCCTGTTGGCGACGCAAATACTAACAACACAGCTATTTGGAGCATATTTCTGCCATTTTTTAATGCAAAAAAGGCAAAAACACCGATCAGGCGCTCAATTTATACAAGCTTACTCAACTGCCCAATACGTAACCCCTTATTGTACAATAGCTTTATCGCGTTTTTACTTACTTCTGTTGCATTTTTCCATTAGGGAAGTTCTTGACAGCTATTTAATACCTGCCAGATGAATTTTGTCCCCCGCTCTTGCTTTAAGAGATATCTGTGTTGCAACACAGAGCCGGACCTCCCGTTTTAACGTATTTCTAATCTCCTATGTCCATTCTCTGGCAAGCTCGCTTTTTCACGACCGTCAACCACTTACGCGATTTGCCCAATAATACCGTGCCCGAAGTCGCCTTTGCCGGCCGCTCCAATGCCGGCAAATCCACGGCCATCAACACACTGTGCAACCAGAAAAAACTGTGCTTCGCGTCCAAAACCCCCGGCCGAACGCAGCACATCAACTATTTCTCCATTGGCGGCGCCCACGTGGGCCAGCATCGCAAGGATGAAACCCGGGTCGACGAGATCCGCGCACTGCTGGTGGATTTGCCGGGCTACGGCTACGCGGAAGTCCCCGGCGCAGCCAAGGACCACTGGAACAAACTGCTGGGCGCCTACGTGCAAAGGCGCGACCAGCTGGCTGCGCTGATCCTCATCATGGATTCCCGCCGCCCGTTCACCGCGCTGGACATCCAGATGCTGGAATGGTTTGCGCCCACCGGACGCCCTATCCATTGCATTTTGACCAAATCCGACAAGCTGAACAAGAACGAGTCCGCGAATGCATTGCGCCAGGCACGCACCGTGCTGGGCAGTTACGTGGATGCACAGGGCCAGCCCTTTCCGTTCACCGTGCAGTTGTTCTCTGCGCTGAAGCGCGAGGGCATAGAAGAGGCTGACGCCAAAATCCAGCAACTGCTGGGCCTTGATATCGAACCGATCGCTGTCGCCGCACCGCAAGCAGACGCCGACGGTGAGGCCTCACCGCAAGCCTGAATCAGACACAGGTGCAAACCTTCTCTTCCACTTTTTGCACCTGCAACAACCCGCCTCTATCAACATTGATAGAATGCGTATGAATCCACAAGCCATCCCCCCATAAAAAAACCCTGGCGCAAATATGGGCCAGGGTAATAACGCAGGTTGAATAGGGTCAACCGGCGCCCGCTTAGGGAGGGGAAAGCGGTAGGTCTGGTTTAGTAAACCTTCCTCTAAGAGCTTGCATCTGTAAAAAAGTTTCATTACCCTGAATTTTAATTTTTTTGCCGTTTATCCATTCTTGCCTGCTTTGCCTGTTCATCGCCTGCTTATGGCATGTTCAAGACATTGCCAAAATTAAGAGTTAAGCCATGTCCCATACCAAGTCTGCCCAGTTTCCTGCGATACGCATGCGCCGCATGCGCAAGGATGTATTTTCACGCGCGCTGATGCGCGAAAACATCGTCACGCCTGCCGACCTGATTTATCCGGTCTTTGTCATCGAAGGCGTCAACCAGCGCGAGAAAGTGGCATCCATGCCCGGCGTGGAGCGGGTATCGGTAGACCTGCTGCTGCAAGTGGCGGAAGACTGCGTTGCGCTGGGCATTCCGGTGCTGGCGCTGTTCCCGGCCATCAATCCTTCGCTGAAAACACCGGACGGCGTGGAAGCGACCAACCCCAAGGGCCTGATCCCGCGCGCTGTCAGGGAACTGAAAAACCGCTTTCCGGAACTCGGCATCCTGACCGACGTGGCACTGGACCCCTACACCAGCCACGGCCAGGATGGACTGCTGAACGCAGACGGCTACGTACTCAATGACGAAACCACGGAAATGCTGGTCCGGCAGGCGCTGGTACAGGCCGAAGCCGGTGTCGACATCGTTGCCCCTAGCGACATGATGGACGGCCGCATCGGCGCAATCCGCCATGCGCTGGAAAGCAATAACTTCATCCACACGCGCATCATGGCATATTCAGCCAAGTATGCATCGGCGTTCTATGGCCCCTTTCGCGATGCGGTGGGCTCGGCCACCAATCTGGGCAAGAGCGACAAGGCCAGCTACCAGATGGACCCTGCCAACAGCGATGAAGCGATGCGTGAAGTTGCGCTGGACCTGGCCGAAGGCGCGGACATGGTCATGGTCAAACCCGGCATGCCCTACCTGGACATCGTACGCCGGGTCAAGGATGAGTTCCGGGTGCCAACCTTCGCCTACCAGGTCAGCGGCGAATACGCGATGATCAAGGCGGCGGCCCAGAACGGCTGGCTGGACCATAACAAGACAATGATGGAATCAATGCTGGCCTTCAAGCGCGCCGGCGCCGACGGCATCCTGACTTATTTTGCGCGGGACGTTGCCCGCCTGCTCAAACATAGTTCATGACCCGCGCAGTGCCAAACTCGCCGGCGCTCGCGTTGCAGGGTTTGCGGGCGCAGCCCCTGCTGACTGTATTGACTGCGGTGTTCGCCTGCCTGGCCATTGCCGGATCGGGCGCCCAGGATGGCGCGATCTGGCTGCACTACCTCTTCAAGCCGTTGACGACGCTACTGATATTCGGCCTCGCATGGAACAGCTCCCCCGCTGTCAGTTTGCCCTACCGTTCGGCCATCCTTGCCGGCATCGCACTGTCGCTGGCGGGCGATATTTTCCTCATGTTGCCACGCAGCATGCTGTCCGCCGGCTTTCTGCTGGGCCTGGGCAGCTTCCTCTGTGCGCATCTTTGCTTCCTGCGGGCATTCGCCGGCGACAGCCCGCTATTCGCCAAGCCAGCCGTGCCTCTCCTGCTCGGCGCCATTGGCGCAGCTAATTTGCTGGTGCTGTGGCCGGGCCTGAGCGCCGGCTTGCGCCTGCCGGTGCTGGGTTATGTCATCTGCCTGCTGGCGATGAGCGCGCAATCGATTACGCGCCACCTTCATCTGCGGAACTCTGGCAGCAGAATGGCGGCGATCGGGGGCCTGATGTTCATGCTGTCCGATACGCTGCTTGCTTATAACCGTTTTCATGCGGCGCTCCCCTGGTCAGCGCTGCTTATACTAGGCACTTACTACCCCGCATTATGGTGCATCGCCAGCTCGGTAAGAGCCTCGCCGTCCGGCGTGCCGGCGGCACCCGTAACACCCGTAACACCTTAATGCATACCCTTCACTTCCGTCAGGCAAACGACCATGCAAGAGAAAATCATCACTTATGCGAGCCCGGTGTTTTTTCTGTTCATTGCGATAGAACTCATCGTCGGCCTCAGACGCGGACGCAATACCTACCGCGTCAACGACATGCTGAACAGCCTGAGCCTGGGTATCATGAGCCAGATCGTGGGAGTATTCCTGAAAGTGCTGGCGATAGGCATCTATGCCTGGGTCTTTGCGCACTTCTCGCTGTTCAAATTGCCGGCCAACAGCATCTGGGTCTGGGTGTCGGGGCTGCTGCTGTATGATTTCCTGTACTACTGGCTGCACCGCATGGGGCACGAAACCGCGGTGCTGTGGGCCGCACACGTGGTCCACCATCAAAGTGAAGAATACAATCTCACCACGGCGCTGAGGCAGACCAGCACCGGTCCCCTGCTGGGCTGGATTTTCTACATTCCTATGGCGCTGATTGGCTATCCGGTGGAAGTATTCATCATCATTGCGCTGGTTGACCTGCTGTACCAGTTCTGGGTACATACTCAGCAGATCGGCAAGCTCGGCTGGTTTGACCGCGTGTTCATCTCGCCGTCAAATCACCGCGTGCATCACGCTGTCAACGACATCTACCTCGACAGGAACTACGGCGGCATCCTGATCCTGTGGGACCGGCTATTCGGCACTTATATCGATGAGCTGGACGAACATCCCGTCGTGTTTGGCACGCGCAGCCCGCTGCGCAGCTGGAACCCGCTATGGGCCAATATTGAGGTGTACAAGGCAGTAGCACTCGATGCCTGGCGCACGCGGCGCTGGACGGACAAACTGCAGATCTGGGTGCGCCCGCCCGGCTGGCGCCCGGCGGACGTTACCGCGGCATATCCTTCCACGGCTTTTGACATCAACCGTACACTGTACAATCCGCCGCTGAGCGGAGCACGCATGTGGTATTGCCTGGTGCAATTTGTGCTGATACTGCAGGTCACCACGCATTTCCTGGTCGCCTACAATACGGTCAGCTTCGCCGGCGGCATGGCGTATGCCGTGTGGCTGGTCGCCGGCCTGTGGATAGTCGGCGGATTGATGGAACAGAAGCAGGTCTACCTGCCGCTGGAAGCCCTGCGATTGCTGGCCAGCCTGCTGATTGTACTGCTGAGCGGCAGTTGGTTCGGCACCGTGCCGCTGTCGGCCGCTGTGCAAATCGCCATTGCCGTTTTCTGTGTGGCATCGCTATGCGCACTATGGCCCATTTTCAAACATCGCGACAGTTATGGACATCCTGTACATTAACGAAAACCAGGTCAGCCTGAATCCGGCTACGCCGCCTACTTGCGCTACGGTGACCGGCGGCTTCCTGTGGGTCGATGCCAGCCACGAAGAAGTCAGCGCGGATCCAGAAGCATGGCGTGCGAAAATCGCACAGATTACCGGCACGCATATCTACGACCTGCACCTGAAGGACGTCACCAACCTGGCGCATCCATCGTATTTCGATTCCACGCAGGATTATGAGATGGTGGTTTTCCGCAAGCTGGCGCTGAACGGCGAGGCCGTACCGAAACCCGTTGACGACGCCGAAGAAATCCTGAAACGCAGGATGCCCGCCGCGCTGAGCAAGCTGGCGACGCAGCCCGTCTCTTTCCTGCTGGTGGACAAGGCACTGGTGACGGTGCGCTCCAGCAAAAGCCGGACGATAGAAAACATACGCGCGCGCCTGCTGGAATACAAAACCAAGACCGACGGCAGCACGCATTCCAACCGCCTGCCCACATCGCCGGAAGAGCTGATGCTGCGCCTGCTGAATGCAATGGTGGACCAATACCTGGAATTGCGCCAGCCGCTGACGCAGCAACTGGACCGCTGGCAGCACGCGCTGCTGGATCCGCGCCGGCCCTTCAATAACTGGCTGGCGCTGCTGGACTCGCGCATAGAACTGCGCAAGCTGGACAGCCTGTGCGAAGAACAGCACGATGCGATGCAGGAGCTGCGCGACCACATCGTCGATACCCATGACGGCAACAGCCACGCCAAGGACCTGCTGCTGGTGCGCACCAATGACGTGATAGAACATATCAGCCGCGTGCTGAACCATGCGCGCCGGCTCGAAGCATCACTGGAATCGGCGGTACAGATCCATTTTGCGGCGATGGCGCACCGTACCAGCGAGATCATGCGCACGCTGACCGTCATCACCGCGCTGTTCATGCCGCTGACGCTGATCACCGGCATTTTCGGCATGAATTTCGAGGTGATGCCCTTGCTCAAGCACGCATCCGGCTTCTGGATCACGATGGGCATCATGCTATTCATCGTCATCGTGCTGCTGGGATATTTCCGCAGCAAGCGCTACCTGGAAGGCCGGGTATAGGCAAGCCGCGTTGCACCGGTTACACTCCCGCACATTGATCTCCACCGATAAGCGACAGCCATGTCCCAACATACCTTCCTTTGGCACGACTACGAAACCTTCGGCGCGCAGGCGCGGCGCGACCGGCCTTCGCAGTTTGCAGCGATACGCACCGATGCCGACCTGAATGAAATCGGCGAGCCGATCATGTTGTATTGCCGGCCGGCGCCGGATTTCCTGCCCAATCCCGAAGCCTGCCTGATCACCGGCATCACGCCCCAGACTTGCCTGGAACGCGGCATCCCTGAGTACCAGTTTGCGGCCCAGATAGAACAGGCATTCTCGCAGACCGGCACCATAGGCGTGGGCTATAACACGATACGCTTCGATGACGAAATCACGCGCTTCATGTTCTGGCGCAACCTGATTGATCCGTACGCGCGCGAATGGCAGAATCAGTGCGGCCGCTGGGATATCCTGGACATGGTACGCACGACCTTTGCCCTGCGCCCGGAAGGCATCAACTGGCCGAAACATGAGGATGGCCGGCCCAGCTTCAAGCTGGAACATCTGAGCGCTGCCAACGGCCTGGTCCATGAGGCTGCGCATGATGCGCTGTCCGATGTGAGAGCCACCATTGCGCTGGCCAGGCTGATACGGCAGCAGCAGCCCAAGCTGTTCGATTTTTGCCTGGCGCTGCATAAGAAAGACCGCGTATCGGCTGAAATAGGACTGCCGGCACGCAAGCCCTTCCTGCACGTGTCGGGCATGATACCGGTGGAACGCGGCTGCATTACCGCGATGTGGCCGCTGGCAATGCATCCGCAAAACAAGAACGAAGTCATCGCCTGGGATTTGACGCTGGATCCCAGTGAACTATTTACACTCGACGCGGCCAGCATACAGGCACGGATGTTCACCAAAGCAGATGCGTTGCCGGAAGGCGTGAGTCGGCTGCCCGTGAAGACCATCCATCTGAATAAATCGCCGATAGTGATAGGCAACCTGAACACGCTGAGTGCCGCCAGGGCGCAGCAATGGGGCATCGATACCGCATTGATACAGCACCATGCGCAACTGGCGCTGGGCGGACCCGACATGAGTGCCATCTGGCAGCAGGTATTTGACCGGCCCCAGGCGGAAACCGCCGACGTGGATGAAGACTTGTATGGCGGCTTTGTCGGCAATGCCGACCGCCGGCAACTGAATGAGCTGCGCCTGCTCGGTCCTGACCAGCTCGCCAAAGCCCGGACCGGATTCCAGGATGCCAGGCTGACGGAACTGCTGTTCCGCTATCGCGCGCGCAACTTCCCCGACAGCCTGTCGCCGGGGGAACAGCAACAGTGGGAAGAGCACCGCGCAGCCAGGCTGTATGACGGTTATGCCAATGCCTTGAAGATAGACGACTATTTTGCGCAGATTGATGCACTGGCGGAAACCGCCGGTGAAAGGGAGGAAGCCATCCTCGGCGCCTTGTACGACTATGCGGAAATGATCATGCCGGAGCCCGTGGAATAAAGACCCGCATGCAAAAACGCCCATCACATGATGGGCGTTTTTTCTGTTAGATTTTCAGATATCTCTCTACTTGTTCGGCTGCGGCGTAATGCGCAGGTAAGGCCTTGGCGACGTATAGCCTTTAGGATATTTTTGCTTGATCACGTCTTCGTCCTTGATGGACAGCGGGATGATCACATCGTCACCATCGCGCCAATTGCCCGGCGTCGCCACCGTATAACCATCAGTCAGTTGCAATGCATCGATAACGCGCAGGACTTCGTCAAAATTGCGGCCGGTGCTCATCGGGTAAGTAATGATCAGGCGCACTTTTTTCTTTGGGTCGATGACGAACAATGAGCGCACTGTGGCAGTTTCAGACTGGTTCGGATGAATCATGTCGTAGAGGCCTGCCACCGATTTGTCGGCATCGGCAACGATAGGGAAACCGACCACCGTTTTTTGCGTGTCTTCGATATCCTTGATCCATTGCAGATGCGTTTCCGCAGCATCCACAGACAAGGCAATCGCCTTGACATTACGCTTGTCGAACTCCGGCTTCAGCTTGGCCGTCAGACCCAGCTCAGTTGTGCAGACGGGCGTAAAATCGGCAGGATGCGAGAACAGTACGACCCAGGAGTCGCCCGCCCATTCATGGAATTTCAGTTTGCCAATCGAAGATTCCTGTTCAAAATCAGGAGCGGTATCGCCTAAACGCAATGTCATGTTGTTCTCCAATAAAGACTAAGACAATCAATATAGCGCCTCGCGGATGTAATTTCAACAACAGAGTCGTTGAATGCTTATATCCGCGCGCATATATACCTTTTAAATCCCTTCCACCCTGCCCAGCGAGCCGGAAAATTTATCCGGATTCTGATAGCCGATTACGCGGCCACCCTGGATTTCCTGACCCTTCTTGTTGAAGAAGATGATTCCGGGCGGGCCAAACAGGTTGAAGCGTTTCAGCAGGGCCTTGTCGTCGGCATTGTTGGCGGTAACATCCACTTGCAGCAACAGCATGTCGTCCAGCCTGGATTTGATTTTGCTGTCGGTAAAGGTCAGTTTTTCCATTTCCTTGCAGGAGACGCACCAGTCTGCATAAAAATCCAGCACTGCTGTCTTGCCTTTGGATTGCGCCAGCGCCTGGTCCAGGTCGGCGACAGAGCGGATACGGGTAAATTTGACGCCATGCTCCTGCGGCCCAAACAAATGCGCAACCGGGGAAAATACATCGCGGCCACCGGTGCTGACGCCAACCACCTGCAGCAGCCCCAGTACCGCCAGCACCAGCGCAAAGGCCCTGGAGGGCAAGCCCGGATTTTTACGCAGGAACAGCAGGTAAGCGGCATACCCGAGCAATATCGCTGCCCAGCCCGCCATCTGCAGCCACACCGGCAATACCGGCGACACCATCCACAAGGCCATTGCCAGCATCAGCACGCCGAAGAACTGCTTGATGCTTTCCATCCACATGCCGGCACGCGGAAGCAAGCTACCGGCAGACAAGCCCACAAGCAGCAAAGGTACGCTCATGCCTATCGCCATCGAAAACAGCGCGGAACCTCCCACCAGCACATCGCGCGTCTGGCTGATGTACACCAGCGCGCCGGCCAGCGGCGCGGCCACGCAGGGGCCGACGATCAATGCGGAGATAGAGCCCATGATGAATACGCCGAACAGCTTGCCCTTGCGCTGGCCTTCAGAGGCCGCCGTCAGCTTGGTTTGCAGAGCGGCCGGCACCTGCAATTGGTAGACATCGAACATTGACAGCGACAACACGACCATCAATACGGCAAATGCGCCGAGTACCCAGGGATTTTGCAAGGTTGCAGACAGGCCTTCTCCGATCAATCCGGCAGCGACGCCCAGCGCGGTATATACCAGCGCCATGCCCAGCGCATAACTGACCGACAGGATAAAGCCGCGGCTGCGGCGTATCGATGCGCCTTCGCCGACAATAATGAAGGACAGGATGGGCACCATCGGCAGGACGCAAGGGGTGAACGACAAGCCCAGGCCCAGCAGCAGGAACAGCGGCAGGATGGCGATCAGCTTGCCGCTTTTCAGCGCAGCACTGATACGGCTGGTTTCTCCGTCTGCAGCTACGGCAGGTGTTTCCGCGGGAACTTCCGTCATCGCGGCCGCCGGCGCCGGATTCGAAGCAAGATTCAGGATGGAGTCCTTGCCGCCACTGCTGGAACCGCCGGTAACAGTCAATTTGGCAACCGACTCCATCGGCGAGTAGCACAAGCCTTTGTCGGCACAGCCCTGGCTGGTGATGCGCAGATTGAAATCTCCCGCAGCCTGTACCGGCACCCTGAATACCAGGCTGTGACGATAGGTCTCCAGCTCTTTCTGGAAGGTCTCGTCGAACTTGACTTTGCCTTTGGGCAGTTCTGGCGTTCCCAGAGTGGCGTTGTCGGCCTTGAACTGCAGGCGCTCGCGGTACATGTAATAACCGTCGGCGATTTGATAGGTAACTTCGGCAACGCCGGGTTCGACCATTTTTGCGGAGAACTTGAATGCGGCCTCGGGCTCCAGAAATTCATCTTCCGCATGCGCGCCTACACTGAACAGCATCGCGAGCAGGCTCAGCGACAGCAGTTGGCCGACCAATTTAAAAAAACGCCCGCCAAGGCCGGCGCCGTTTGCATTTGCAAAGGTATTCATTCACTTCCTGTTTCTTTGATGACCCATTGCAGGTAGGCGGGTAAGCCTTCTGTGACGGGGATTGCTATTATTTCAGGTACGTCGTAGGGATGCAGGGTTTGTATCAGCGCCTGCAATTCCAGATATCTGGCCCAGGTCGTTTTGATCATCAGGGCTATTTCCGTGGCAATCTGCAGCTTGCCTTCCCAGTGATAGAAAGACCGCATTTCCGGCATTACGTTCACACAAGCCGCCAGTTTTTTGTCCAGCGCCTGCTCCGCGATATGCTGTGCGACCTCTGCGTCCGGCACATTGCACATGACCAGCAGCATCTGTTCCATTTCCTCATCCTTGCCTAAAGCTTTCGCGCGAAAAGAACGCCAGTCAGCTATTGTAGCAATACAGGCGGGTTCTTGCCTGAGGCTAAAAATGATAAAAAAAGCCAGGCATAGCCTGGCTTTCGAATATGTCTTACAGTACAAATTACGGCAGAATTACTCTGCTGTCGGCGCGTCGGCAGCGTCGGTGACTTCTGGACGATCCAGCAGTTCGACGTAGGCCATAGGCGCATTGTCGCCAACGCGGAAACCCATTTTCAGGATACGCAGGTAGCCGCCGTTGCGGTTAGCGTAGCGTGGGCCCAGTTCCGCGAACAGTTTGACCACCATTTCACGGTCGCGCAGACGGTTGAATGCCAAACGCTTGTTTGCCAGTGTGTCTGTTTTGCCCAAAGTCAGAATCGGCTCGATCACGCGGCGCAGTTCTTTTGCTTTTGGCAGTGTTGTTTTGATTGCTTCGTGGCGCAGCAGGGATACTGTCATGTTGCGCAGCATCGCCAGGCGATGGGAAGAAGTACGATTCAGCTTACGTAAGCCGTGACGGTGACGCATGGTATTTCCTTTCAGATTTTCAAAAAATTCCAGCTCTTCTATCACTGCAATGCCGATCAACAGCGGAACAGTGCGGGCCGGTAATACTAGGTACTACGGATTAATGGGCAGCCCGCAGGCTGCCCACGTGACAAATTATTTTTCCAGGCCTGCAGGCGGCCAGTTTTCCAGCTTCATGCCCAGAGACAGGCCACGGGACGCCAGAACTTCCTTGATTTCGTTCAAGGACTTGCGACCCAGGTTTGGTGTCTTCAACAGCTCGTTTTCGCTGCGCTGGATCAGATCGCCGATGTAGTAGATGTTTTCGGCTTTCAGGCAGTTTGCGGAACGTACTGTCAGTTCCAGGTCGTCCACCGGACGCAGCAGCACTGGATCGACCATAGGCGCGCGGGATGGTGCTTCCGCAGCGGCTTCGGTGCCTTCCAGGGCAGCGAATACGTTCAACTGGTCTACCAGCACGCGAGCGGACTGGCGAATTGCTTCTTCCGGAGTGATCACGCCATTGGTTTCAATGTTGATGACCAGTTTATCCAGATCGGTACGCTGTTCTACACGAGCGGACTCTACTGCGTAAGATACGCGGCGAACTGGCGAGAACGAGGCATCCAGAATGATCCGGCCTATCGTCTTGTTAGCGTCTTCGCTCAGGCGACGGACGTTGCCCGGCACATAGCCACGGCCTTTTTCTACCTTGATCTGCATATCCAGCTTGCCGCCGGCTGTCAGATTGGCGATGACGTGATCTGGATTGATCAGTTCTACGTCATGCGGCAGGTCGATGTCGGAAGCCAATACTGCGCCTTCGCCATCTTTTTTCAATGTCAGTGTGACTTCATCACGGTTGTGCAGCTTGAAGACGATGCCTTTCAAGTTCAACAGGATGTCCACTACGTCTTCCTGGACGCCGTCCAGCGAAGAATATTCATGTACGACACCGGCGATTGTCACTTCGGTCGGCGCGTAGCCTACCATGGAGGACAACAAAACACGGCGCAGGGCATTGCCCAGGGTGTGGCCATAGCCACGTTCAAACGGCTCCATCACGACTTTTGCATGACCGGCGCCCAGCATTTCCACATCAATGATACGTGGCTTCAACAGATTGTTTTGCATAATTTCCTTTTCAATACCCTCGGCTCGTTACACCGATAAGGCTGAACGGCTCATTATTCATCGCGAAGATGGATAAATCACCTGATGGCACAATGAAAAAAGCCTGCCTATAGCAATAGGCAGGCGGTGAAACTTGAATATTAACGTGAATACAATTCGACGATCAGGGATTCGTTGACGTCGTGAGCGATGTCGCTACGGTCTGGCATGGCTTTGAAAGTGCCTTCCATTTTTTTCGAATCCACTGCTACCCAGGAAATGTCGCTACCTTGAGCGGCCAGAGCCAGGGATTCAGCAATACGAACTTGTTTCTTGGCTTTTTCGCGAACGGCGATAACGTCACCTGGTTTCACGTTGTAGGAAGCGATGTTCACTACGATGCCATTCACTGTGAATGCTTTGTGGCTGACCAGCTGGCGTGCTTCAGCGCGTGTGGAGCCGAAGCCCATGCGGTAAGCAACGTTGTCCAGGCGGGATTCCAGCAATTTCAGCAGAGTTTCACCGGTGTTGCCTTTTTGGCGGTCGGCTTCTGCGAAGTAGCGACGGAACTGACGTTCCAGAATGCCGTACATACGTTTAACTTTTTGTTTTTCACGCAATTGGTTACCGAAGTCAGAAGTACGGGCACCGGAAGTGCGACCGTGCTGGCCTGGTTTTGCGTCCAACTTACATTTTGAATCCAAAGAGCGGCGTGCGCTTTTCAGAAACAGGTCCGTGCCTTCGCGACGGGATAACTTTGCTTTTGGTCCGATATAACGTGCCACGATAATTTCCTTTTATTAAATGACGCAGAGCAGGGACATCACCCCGCTGCGCTAGTCTGATCTGCGTGCTATCAGACGGTGGTCTTAAGAACAAAACCCACCAAATTTATTGGCGGGTTGCATTCTAACGGTAAAACCGTCAGAAAGATAGTAGGTTCTCTACTATTAGATACGACGACGCTTTGGAGGGCGGCAGCCGTTGTGTGGAACTGGAGTAACGTCCTGGATCAAAGAAATCTTGATGCCCAGGTTGTTCAGTGCGCGCACGGAGGATTCACGGCCTGGGCCTGGTCCTTTGATGCGAACTTCCAGATTTTTAACGCCGCATTCGACAGCAACTTTACCAGCTGCTTCCGCTGCAACCTGCGCTGCAAACGGTGTCGATTTACGCGAACCTTTAAAACCAGCACCGCCGGCAGTTGCCCAAGACAACGCATTGCCCTGACGATCAGTGATCGTGATGATGGTGTTGTTAAAAGAAGCGTGAACGTGTGCAATACCTTCAGCGACGTTCTTTTTAACTTTTTTACGAGCGCGTGCTGCGGCCGCGTTATTTTGTGCTTTTGCCATGATTGTTTCCTTGAATCCGTAGGCTAGTTAAACTGCTTACCAGGATTATTTCTTCAGAGACTGCGCTGCTTTACGTGGACCCTTACGTGTACGAGCATTCGTACGTGTACGTTGTCCGCGGCATGGCAAGCCCTTGCGATGACGCAGGCCGCGGTAGCAACCTAAGTCCATCAAACGTTTGATGTTCATCGAGATTTCACGACGCAGATCGCCTTCAACGATGAATTTTGCTATCTCATCGCGAAGTTTTTCCAGTTCGTTGTCATCCAGATCCTTGACCTTTTTATTGGTCAATACACCGGTTGCCTCGCAGATGTGTTCTGCGCGTGGGCGGCCAATACCATAGATGGCTGTCAAGCCGATTACGGTATGCTGATGATTTGGGATATTAACCCCTGCTATACGTGCCATTCGTTATTCCTCGATCAATAACGTTAAATTAACCTTGGCGCTGCTTATGGCGTGGTTCTGTGCAAATAACACGAACAACACCCTTGCGCTTGATGATCTTGCAATTGCGGCAAATCCGCTTAACTGATGCGAGAACTTTCATTTTTGCCCTCTTTCCTTTGCTTCTGATTCACTTTTAATTTACTTGGTACGGAACACTATTCGCGCCCGGCTCAAATCATAAGGCGTCAATTCCACTGTCACCTTATCACCTGGAAGAATGCGAATATAGTTCATTCGCATCTTCCCGGAAATATGGCCAAGTACAACATGCCCGTTTTCCAACTTAACTCGAAATGTTGCATTCGGAAGATTCTCAAGAATCTCGCCCTGCATCTGTATAACGTCGTCTTTTGCCATTCGATCTGCTGTTCCTCTGGGCGTTACCTAGAAGGAATTCCGCCCTTGAAATTTGCTTTACGAAGAAGCGATTCGTATTGCTGTGACATCACATAGTTTTGTACTTGTGCCATGAAATCCATGGTAACAACTACGATAATCAACAAGGATGTACCACCAAAATAGAACGGTACCTTCCAGCGCGCTTGCATGAATTCCGGCAACAGGCAAACCAGTGTGATGTACACCGCACCAGCCAGAGTCAGGCGCATCAGGATCTTGTCGATATAACGAGCCGTCTGGTCACCAGGACGAATTCCAGGAACAAACGCACCGCTTTTCTTCAGGTTCTCTGCTGTTTCCTTGCTGTTGAATACCAACGCAGTATAGAAGAAGCAGAAAAACACAATTGCGACCGCATACAACAGAGCGTGAATCGGTTCACCAGGGCCCATCGACGCGGCCAGATCCTTCAGGAAGCGGACAAAACCGCTATTGGAAGATTCAGCACCTTTTGTAAACCAGCTGACGATAGTCGCAGGAAACAAAATAATCGATGAAGCAAAGATAGGAGGAATCACACCCGCCATATTCAGCTTCAAAGGCAAATGGCTGCTTTGGCCGCCATACACCTTGTTGCCGACCTGGCGTTTGGCATAATTCACCAATATCTTGCGCTGACCGCGCTCGATAAACACCACCAGGAAAGTTACTGCTGCAACGATCAAGCAAATCAGAATCGCAGATATCGCACTCATTGCACCGGTATTCACCAGCTCAAACAAACCACCCAGCGCACCCGGCAACCCTGCTGCGATGCCGGCGAAGATAATGATGGAAATACCATTACCCAGACCGCGCTCGGTGATTTGCTCACCCAGCCACATCAAAAACATCGTGCCGGTAACCAGCGTTACCGCAGTTGTCAGGCGGAACGCCATACCCGGTGTAATCACCAGGCCAGGCTGTCCTTCCAGACCGAAAGCAATGAAGTAAGCCTGAACAAGAGCCAACACCAGCGTGCCGTACCGCGTATATTGCGTAATTTTCCTGCGGCCGGATTCACCTTCTTTTTTCAAGGCCTCCAGCTGCGGGGAAACGATCGACAACAGCTGCATGATGATCGATGCCGAAATATACGGCATGATGCCCAGTGCAAATATCGTAAAACGCGACAACGCCCCACCAGAAAACATGTTGAACATACCCAGGATACCGCCCTGGTTTTGCTTGAACAGATTCGCCAGCTCGTTCGGGTCTATACCTGGAACAGGTATATGCGCACCAATCCTGTAGACAACCAGCGCCGCCAGCAAAAACCACAGTCTTCCCCATGGGAATCCGCTTGCAGCACTTTTAGCTTGTTGTGGAGATGTTGCCAATTATTGCTCCGGTGTCAGCACTCTATTAAGCGACTGTGCCGCCAACAGCTTCGATTGCAGCTTTTGCGCCCTTAGTGACGATCAAGCCGTTCAAAGTTACCTTTTTAGTGATCGCGCCGGACAAGATCACACGTACTACACGTGCGAGTTCGCCGATAACACCCGCCTGTTTCAAAGCCAGGACGTCGATTTCAGTCACTGGCAGATTTTCCAGGTCGGTCAAACGAACTTCCGCTTTGTAAGGCGTTGCCAGGGATTTAAAACCACGTTTAGGCAAACGGCGTTGCAAAGGCATCTGACCGCCTTCGAAGCCGACTTTATGAAAGCCGCCTGAACGGGATTTTTGACCTTTATGGCCGCGACCCGCTGTTTTACCTAAGCCAGAACCAATGCCGCGACCAACACGACGTTTGTAGTGTTTTGCGCCATCTGCTGGCTGGATTGTATTCAATTCCATAATTTGCTCCGATCGCAAACCTGACGGCTTACGATACAACCTTCACAAGATACGAGACTTTGTTGATCATGCCGCGTACGGATGGAGTGTCCTGCAATTCGGAAACCGAATTAACACGACGCAGACCCAAGCCGCGAACAGTCGCGCGATGGGACTCACGAGTCCCGATCAAGCCCTTGACCAAAGTTACTTTTACTGTCTTTGTCATTTCGCTCACCTTAGCCCAGAATTTCTTCAACGGTCTTGCCGCGCTTGGCAGCGATTTCCGAAGGAGTACTCATCTTGGACAAACCGTTCAAAGTAGCACGAACCATGTTGTAAGGGTTAGTGGAGCCGTTGGACTTAGCCACAACGTTCACAATACCCATTACTTCAAAAATCGCGCGCATTGGGCCGCCGGCGATAACGCCAGTACCTTCTTTCGCAGGAGAAATCATCACAGATGATGCGCCGTGCTTGCCAGTAACGGTGTGCTGCAGAGTACCGTTCTTCAAAGTCACTTTGATCATCTTGCGACGCGCTTCTTCCATCGCTTTTTGCACAGCAACTGGAACTTCTTTCGATTTTCCCTTGCCCATGCCGATACGGCCGTCGCCGTCGCCTACTACTGTCAGTGCTGCGAAGCCCATGATACGACCACCCTTAACCACTTTGGTTACACGGTTGATCGCGATCATTTTTTCGCGCATGCCATCATCCGGCTTGTCAGCCGCCGTTTTCGCTTGCATTTTTGCCATGACGAATTTTCCTTAGAACTTCAAGCCGGCTTCACGCGCGGCTTCTGCCAACGCCTTGATGCGGCCATGGTAACGGAAACCGGAGCGGTCAAACGCAACTTCGGTAACCCCTGCTTTCAATGCTTTCTCTGCAACGCGCTTGCCAACCAGAGTTGCTGCTGCTGCGTTGCCGCCATTGCCGGATGCTGCTGCCAACTCTGCACGAACTTCTGCCTCTACGGTAGAAGCCGACGCCAACACTTTGGCATCTGCGCCAATGATGTTCGCATAGATGTGCTGATTGGTACGATGCACGGCCAGGCGGGTCACTTTGAGTTCTGCGATCTTGGCACGGGTTTGACGTGCGCGGCGCAGACGTGATTGTTTCTTGTCCATCGTCAACCCCTATTACTTCTTCTTGGTTTCTTTAATCACAACCACTTCGTCCGCGTAGCGGACACCCTTGCCTTTATAAGGCTCTGGGCTGCGGTATGCACGAACTTCAGCTGCCACCTGACCTACGCGCTGCCTGTCAATCCCTTTGATCAGGATTTCAGTCGGCGTCGCTGTAGCACACGTCACGCCTTGCGGCATTTGGTGAACAACTGGGTGTGAAAAACCCAGGGACAGATTCAATTTATCGCCTTGTGCCTGCGCTTTGTAACCAACGCCAACCAGGGTCAATTTTTTCTCGAAGCCTTTAGTAACGCCGTTGACCATGTTGTTGACCAGTGCACGCAGGGTGCCGGTCATTGCATTGGCTTCACGTCCGTCATTAGCCGGAGAAAAACTGAGTGTACCGTTGTCGTTAGCTACTGCTACCAGGCCATTCAGACCTTGAATCAGCGAGCCCAAAGGACCTTTTACTTCAATCTGCTCTACCGAGATCTTAACTTCAGCACCTGCTGGCAAAGCGATTGGCATTTTACCTACTCGAGACATCTTGCACTCCTTAGGCGACGTAGCAAATCACTTCGCCACCGACACCGGTTGCGCGCGCTTTGCGGTCAGTCATAACGCCTTTTGGTGTGGAGACAATCGCCACTCCCAAACCGTTCATCACATTTGGAATCTCGTCTTTACCTTTGTAAATACGGAGACCTGGACGCGAAACGCGTTCCAAACGCTCAATAACAGGACGTCCTGCGTAATATTTCAATCCGATTTTCAATTCGGATTTGCCTGCAGCTTCAGTAACTGCGAAATCTTCAATGTAACCTTCATCCTTCAGGACGCTAGCGATAGCAATCTTGACTTTAGAGGATGGCATAGCCACGACAGTTTTTTGAACAACTTGTGCGTTGCGAATGCGGGTCAGCATATCGGCGATAGGATCGCTCATACTCATTGCATATTCTCCTATTACCAGCTGGCTTTAGTCATACCCGGGACTTCACCACGCATGGCGACTTCACGGAGTTTAATACGGCCCAAACCGAATTTACGGAATGTTCCACGTGGGCGACCTGTCAATGCGCAGCGATTGCGCTGACGTGTCGGATTGGAATTACGTGGCAATGCCTGCAACTTCAGACGAGCTGTATAACGCTCTTCTTCGGTTTTCGACTGGTCATCAATGATGGCCTTCAATTCGGCGCGTTTGCCGGAGAATTTCTTCACCAGGTCTGCACGCTTCTGCTCACGATTAATCAGTGCCAATTTTGCCATGGCGACCTCAGTTTCTGAACGGGAATTTAAATGCGGCGAGGAGCGCTTTCGCTTCTTCGTCGGTCTTTGCTGTCGTCGTGATACTGATATTCATACCACGCAGCACGTCGATCTTGTCGTACTCGATTTCAGGGAAAATGATCTGTTCCTTGACGCCGATGTTGTAGTTACCACGACCATCAAACGCACGACCAGACACACCACGGAAGTCACGTACACGCGGCAGAGCCACAGTAATGAAACGATCCAGGAATTCATACATCTGAGCGCCACGCAAAGTCACCATACAACCGATTGGATAACCTTCACGAATTTTGAAACCAGCAATCGCTTTACGCGCTTTGGTTACAACAGGCTTTTGACCGGCAATCTTGGTCAAGTCACCAACAGCGTGCTCAATGATCTTTTTGTCGGCAATGGCTTCCGACAAACCCATGTTCAGGGTGATCTTGGTAATGCGAGGCACTTCCATCAGTGATTTGTAAGAGAACTTCTCTGTCAAATCGCCAACAACTTTTTCTTTATAGAATGCTTGTAGACGGGCCATGATTATGCCTTCACAACTTCGCCGGACGACTTATAGATACGGACTTTCTTGCCATCCACTACCTTGTAGCCTACACGGTCTGCTTTGCCGGAAGCTGCGTTAAACAACGCAACATTCGACACATGAATCGGCATCACTTTATCCACGATGCCACCAACTGCGCCAGTCATTGGGTTAGGCTTAGTCGCTTTTTTAGCGACATTAATACCTGCAACAACAACGTATTCGCTATCAATGCTTTGCAGCACCTGACCGCGCTTACCTTTGTCTTTACCCGTCAAGACGATGACTTCGTCGTTTTTCAGAATTTTGCTCATCACGACCCCTTACAGCACTTCTGGAGCTAACGAAACGATTTTCATGAAGCGCTCAGTACGCAGTTCGCGTGTGACTGGCCCGAAAATACGAGTTCCGATTGGCTCAAGCTTTGCATTTAACAAAACCGCAGCGTTGCTGTCGAACTTCACCAGGGAGCCATCTTGACGACGAACACCTTTGGCAGTACGAACTACAACTGCGTTGTAAATCTCACCTTTTTTTACACGACCGCGAGGAGCAGCAGATTTCACAGTAACTTTGATTACGTCACCGATACCTGCATAACGACGCTTGGAGCCGCCCAACACCTTGATGCACAAAACTTCGCGCGCACCAGTATTGTCAGCCACTTCCAGCCGGCTTTCTGTTTGAATCATAATGTTCTCTTTCCCAACTTAATCCACATAATCCGCACAATGCAAATTTGTAGTCAGTCTTGGTCCCGCCAGCTAACCCACTATTTGTCAGAATTAAACAACTAACAATGCACGAGCCAACTGATTAGGTGGACGAATTTTTTAACCACTTTCGCAGCGACAGAACGTGCTACGAAAGGCATTTAAGCTGTCATCCGCATACTTTGCAAATGACAGCCAACTATTATTACATCAAAAAACGATTTATGCAATAAATTTATAGAACTTGTGCAACTTGAACCACACGTGTCACTGTCCAAGCTTTAGTCTTGGAGATCGGACGACCTTCTTGAATTTCAACGGTGTCGCCGGCCTTTGCCTGGTTTGCTTCATCGTGTGCGTGGTACTTGTTAGTACGAACGATGATCTTGCCATACAAAGGATGCTTGACGTGACGCTCAACGACCACTGTTACGGTCTTGTTCATCTTGTCGGAAACAACCTTGCCAATCAATGTGCGCTTCAATGCCACTTTTGTTTGAACATTCGCTTGATCGTTCATTATTTGGCATCCTTCTGATTCATGACAGTTTTTACGCGTGCGATATCACGACGAACTTTCTTGAGCTGTGAAGTGTTGCTCAGTTGTTGCGTAGCGATTTGCATACGCAGGCTAAACTGGGCTTTCAGCAGTTCATTCAGCTCTTTGGTCAAAGCCGCCTGGTCCTTGCCCTGGAGTTCAGATACTTTCATTTTCAACTCCTATTATTGGCCGACTTGACGGACGACGAACGTTGTCAATAACGGCAATTTAGCTGCAGCCAAGCGGAACGCTTCGCGTGCCAGCGTCTCATCGACTCCATCCATTTCGTACAGCATTTTGCCTGGTTGAATCTCGGCAACATAGTACTCAGGATTACCCTTACCGTTACCCATACGGACTTCGGCAGGTTTTTGCGAGATTGGCTTATCTGGGAAAATACGAATCCAGATACGGCCGCCACGTTTGATATGACGTGTCATCGCACGACGTGCAGCTTCGATTTGACGCGCAGTAATACGACCGCGGCCAACCGCCTTCAGACCAAACTCACCAAAAGAAACAGCAGTACCGCGGGTATGCGAGATACCTTTGTTGCGGCCTTTTTGTTCTTTACGATACTTTCTGCGTGCTGGTTGCAGCATGATTATTCTCCTGCTTTCTCAGCCGGTGCTGCTGCTACTGCGCCATCAGCTTTGGTGCGAACACGCTTAGCTGCCGGAGCTGCTGCTGTAGTACCGGGTGTAGTTTGTCCTTCTGGGCGCTTGGTGCGAGGACGGCTATTTGGCTTGCCATCATCACGACGCGGACCACGACGTTTTTTGTCGTCTTCTGGAGTGGATTCGATTACTGGAGCATCGCCATTTGCCAGGCGGTCACCCTTGTAAACCCACACCTTAACGCCAATAATGCCGTAGGTTGTCGATGCTTCGCCGAAGCCGTAGTCGATGTCTGCACGCAGAGTATGCAGAGGCACACGGCCTTCGCGATACCATTCTTTACGTGCGATCTCGATACCGTTCAAACGGCCGCCCGACATGATCTTGATACCCTTGGCGCCCAGACGCATCGCATTCTGCATCGCACGTTTCATCGCGCGGCGGAACATGATACGTTTTTCGAGCTGCTGAGCGATAGAATCAGCGATCAGTTGCGCGTCGATTTCCGGTTTGCGGATTTCTTCGATATTGACATGGACAGGAACGCCCATCAATTTCGCCAGATCTGCCTTCAGGATTTCGATGTCTTCGCCTTTTTTACCGATCACAACGCCTGGACGGGAGCTGTAGATGGTAATACGGGCATTTTTTGCTGGACGCTCAATAGTGATACGACCTACGGATGCGTTTTTCAGTTTCTTCTTCAGGTATTCACGTACCTTCAGATCTTCACCGAGCATGGAGGCAAAGTTACCATTGCCTGCATACCAGCGGGAAGACCAGTTACGCGTTACCGCAAGGCGGAAACCGGTTGGATGTATCTTCTGTCCCATCGTGACTCCTTAGTTGCCTACAGTCACGTAGATGTGACAGGATTGTTTAGAGATACGATCACCACGACCTTTAGCACGCGCTGTGAAGCGCTTCAAGATCGCACCTTTTTCAACATAGATAGTCTTCACTTTCAACTCGTCGATGTCAGCGCCATCATTATGCTCGGCGTTTGCAATTGCAGACTCCAGAACTTTCTTGATGATCGTTGCACCTTTCTTCGGGCTGAAGGCCAGGATGTTCAATGCTTGATCTACTTTTTTACCGCGAATCAGGTCAGCCACCAGACGACCTTTTTGCTCAGACAGACGCACACCGCGCAGAATTGCTTTAGTTTCCATCATCGCACCTATTTCTTAGCCTTTTTATCGGCGGCGTGACCCTTGAACGTACGAGTCAGCGCGAATTCGCCAAGTTTGTGACCAACCATGTTTTCGGATACATAAACAGGCACGTGTTGCTTGCCGTTATGTACAGCGATTGTCAAGCCTATGAAGTCCGGCATAATTGTCGAACGGCGTGACCATGTCTTGATTGGCTTCTTGTCTTTGATTGCTTGCGCAGCCTCGACCTTTTTCACCAGGTGGGCGTCGCAGAACGGCCCTTTTTTCAATGAACGTGTCATGATTTATCCCTTATTTCTTACCACGGCGTGAGACGATCATCGAAGTCGTGCGCTTGTTGCGACGTGTCTTCTTACCCTTGGTCTGTTGACCCCATGGCGATACTGGATGACGGCCGGCTGCAGTTTTACCTTCACCACCACCGTGCGGGTGATCGACCGGGTTCATGACCACACCGCGAACGGTAGGACGAACACCACGCCAACGCATCGCACCAGCTTTACCAATTTTGCGCAGGTTATGCTCGCCATTACCCACTTCGCCAATTGTCGCGCGGCATTCGATGTGAATGCGACGAACTTCGCCAGAGCGCAAGCGCACCTGGGCGTAAGTACCGTCACGCGCCATCAGAACAACGCCGGCGCCGGCTGTACGGGCAATTTGCGCACCCTTGCCTGGCAACATTTCTACGCAATGCATAGTTGTGCCGACTGGGATGTTGCGAATTGGCAGGCAGTTACCGGTTTTGATCGGCGCTTGCGAGCCGTTCATTACCTGGTCGCCAACGGACAGACCTTTTGGAGCGATGATGTATTGACGCTCGCCATCCGCATAGCACAGCAAAGCAATGTGCGCTGTACGGTTAGGATCGTATTCAATACGCTCTACTTTTGCCGTGATGCCGTCTTTGATACGACGGAAGTCGATAACACGGTAATGCTGCTTGTGACCACCACCGATATGACGGGTAGTGATATGGCCGTTGTTGTTACGGCCGGCAGTTTTCGATTTCTTTTCCAACAAAGCGGCAAACGGACGACCCTTGAACAGGCCTTCGGTGACCACTTTTACCATGCCACGACGGCCTGGCGAGGTTGGCTTCATTTTAACGAGTGCCATGCTTATGCCCCCTCGGTAAAGTTAATTTCCTGACCTGGCTTCAGACATACAAAAGCGCGTTTTGTATGGTTGCGGCGGCCATTAAATCTACCGGTACGTTTTTGTTTGCCCAGACGGTTAGCCACTTGGACGGATTCAACCTGGACCTTGAACAGCAGTTCAACTGCCGCCTTGATTTCCGGCTTGGTCGCGTCTGGCATGACCAGAAAAACCACTTGCTCGTTTTTCTCGGCAACCATAGTTGCTTTTTCCGAGATAACCGGAGCCAGCAGAACCTTCATCAGGCGCTCTTCGCTATGCTTAACTATTGCGTTCATGCCAGCATCTCCTCAATCTTTGCCAATGCTGGTTTAGTGATCAACACTTTCTTGTAGAAAACCAAAGAAACTGGATCAGCATAACGCGGCTCAACAATCAGCACGTTCGCCAGATTGCGAGCTGCCAACATCAGGTTTTCATTGAATTCTTCAGTGATTACCAGAACGGAATCCAGACAACCCATTGCCTTCAGCTTTTCAGACAACAATTTTGTCTTAGGCGCTTCAACTTCCAGGCTATCAACCACATTCAGACGGCCTTCGCGTGCCAACTGGGACAGAATCGAGCAGATACCTGCGCGATACATCTTCTTGTTGACTTTGTGCGAGAAGTTTTCGTCTGGCGAGTTCGGGAATATACGACCACCCCCGCGCCACAGTGGAGAAGAGGACATACCGGCACGTGCACGGCCAGTACCCTTTTGACGCCAAGGCTTCTTGGTTGTGTGATGGACTTCTTCACGATCTTTTTGCTTGCGGTTACCGCTGCGCGCGTTAGCCTGGAATGCAACGACCACTTGATGAATCAAGGCTTCGTTGTAATCGCGACCGAAGATTGTGTCAGGGGCAGCAACGTTGGACGCCGCTTGACCTTGCGCATTTAGGAGCTTCAGTTCCATAAATTAAGCTCCCTTCTTGGTTTTAACTTTAATAGCAGGCGAAACAATCACCTGACCATTTTTCGCGCCCGGAACGGCACCCTTCACCAGCAACAACTGGCGCTCAGCATCAACGCGAGCGATTTCCAGATTTTGCACAGTGCGAGTTGCATCGCCCAGGTGACCGGTCATGCGCTTACCAGGAAATACACGACCTGGATCCTGCGCCATACCGATAGAACCTGGAACATTATGCGAACGGGAGTTACCGTGAGTTGCACGACCAGAAGAGAAGTGATGGCGCTTGATGGTACCGGCATAGCCTTTACCAATTGTCACACCCTGCACATCCACTTTCTGACCAGCTTCAAACATTCCAACAGGCACAACATCGCCTGCCTTCATTTCTGAGGCTTTTGCAGATTCAACGCGGAATTCTTTAAGGACAGTACCAGCTTCAACACCTGCTTTTGCAAGGTGACCGGCGGCGGCTTTAGTAACACGCGACGCACGGCGCTGACCGAAAGTTACCTGAACAGCGGAATATCCATCTGTTTCAGGAGTTTTGATTTGTGTCACGCGGTTGTTGGATACATCCAATACTGTAACTGGAATTGAATCCCCGTCATCAGTAAAGATACGCATCATACCAACCTTGCGACCAACAAGGCCCAAGCTCATTGTTTTCTCCATTCCCACCTACGATTGGGTGGGGCTGACTGTTTAAAAAACTTAAACGCATAGGCCCGCAAAATGCGGGTCTACACCTAAGCCTTCGATTATAGCTTGCAGAAAAAAGTTTTACAAGACTATTTGTTTGAAAATGCTAAAAATTGTGGTATGTCGCATTTTCCAATAATTTTCCATGTTGAACCCTTGGGGGAACTGCATCCGGGGAGGCGGACCCGCCGGGGCTCAAATTTCAATTATTGCAATTTGATTTCTACGTCCACGCCAGCTGGCAAGTCCAGTTTCATCAACGCATCTACTGTTTTGTCTGTAGGATCAACGATATCCATCAGACGTTGGTGAGTGCGGATTTCGAACTGGTCACGAGAAGTTTTGTTCACGTGCGGGGAACGCAGAACGTCGAAACGCTGGATGCGTGTTGGCAAAGGAACCGGGCCTTTAACAACAGCGCCAGTGCGCTTGGCTGTTTCGACGATTTCGAGTGCCGACTGGTCGATCAACTTGTAATCGAAAGCTTTCAGACGGATGCGGATTTTTTGATTGGTAGCAGACATATTACTTCCTTATAAAGAGCGATCTGCGGGTGACTGGATGAACCGGACACCCGCAGTATTTAACAAAGAGCGAGAGTACTTATTTAAAAATAATTACTCGATGATTTTTGCAACAACACCGGCGCCAACAGTACGGCCACCTTCGCGAATCGCGAAACGCAGGCCTTCTTCCATCGCGATCGGGTTGATCAGCTTGACTGTGATCGACACGTTATCGCCTGGCATAACCATTTCTTTGTCCTTTGGCAACTCGATCGAGCCAGTCACGTCCGTTGTACGGAAGTAGAACTGTGGACGGTAGTTGTTGAAGAACGGTGTATGGCGGCCGCCTTCGTCTTTGGACAGAACGTAGATCTCGCCAGTGAAGTGGCTGTGCGGCTTGATGGAACCTGGCTTTGCCAACACTTGACCACGCTGGATGTCTTCGCGCTTGGTGCCGCGCAGCAGTACGCCGACGTTGTCGCCTGCTTGACCTTGGTCGAGCAGTTTGCGGAACATTTCAACGCCTGTGCAGGTCGTTT